>NZ_FNSQ01000005.1:2815179-3518974 GCF_900105205.1 Microbacterium hydrocarbonoxydans
CGAGTCCTGGAAGCTCGGCCCGGCGCTCGCCACCGGCAACACCGTCGTGCTGAAGCCTGCCGAGTTCACGCCGCTCTCGGCGTCGCTGTGGGCGGGCATCTTCGAGGAGGCCGGGCTGCCGCAGGGCGTCTTCAACCTCGTGAACGGGCTCGGCGAGGACGCCGGAGACGCGCTCGTCAAGCACCCCGACGTACCGCTCATCTCGTTCACGGGCGAGAGCTCGACCGGACAGCTGATCTTCGGGAACGCGGCACCCTTCCTGAAGGGGCTCTCGATGGAGCTGGGCGGCAAGTCCCCCGCCGTCGTCTTCGCCGACGCCGACCTCGAGGCCGCGGTCGACGCGACGATCTTCGGCGTGTTCTCCCTCAACGGCGAGCGCTGCACCGCCGGCTCCCGCATCCTCGTCGAACGCTCGGTCTACGAGGAGTTCGTCGAGCGCTACGCCGCCCAGGCGAAGCGCGTGAAGGTCGGATACCCGCACGACCCGGCCACCGAGGTCGGCGCACTCGTGCACCCCGAGCACTACGACAAGGTGATGAGCTACGTCGAGATCGGCAAGACCGAGGGTCGCCTCGTGGCCGGCGGCGGTCGTCCGGAGGGCTTCGATGAGGGCAACTTCGTCGCGCCGACGGTGTTCGCCGACGTCTCCCCCGATGCCCGCATCTTCCAGGAGGAGATCTTCGGCCCGGTCGTCGCCATCACGCCGTTCGACTCCGACCAGGAGGCGCTGGCACTCGCCAACAACACGAAGTACGGGCTCGCCGCGTACATCTGGACGAACGACCTGAAGCGCGCCCACAACTTCGCCCAGTCCGTCGAGGCGGGCATGGTGTGGCTGAACAGCAACAACGTGCGGGACCTTCGCACCCCGTTCGGCGGCGTCAAGGCCTCGGGACTCGGCCACGAGGGCGGGTACCGCTCGATCGACTTCTACACCGACCAGCAGAGTGTGCACATCACGCTCGGCGGCGCGCACAACCCGACCTTCGGCAAGAACTGAGCAAGGACCCTGCAATGACCGACAAGACTGCGAAGACGCTGACCTCCTCGGGCTACTACGTGAGCCAGGAGGCTCCGATCCAGACCGACAACCCCATCGCGACGCCCACGAGCACCCCTCCCGACGTGCTGCGCTGCGCCTACATGGAGCTCGTCGTCACCGACCTGGCCGCCTCGCGGGTGTTCTATGTCGATGTCCTCGGCCTGTACGTCACGGAAGAGGACGACGAGGCGATCTACCTCCGCTCGACGGAGGAGTTCATCCACCACAACCTCGTGCTGCGCAAGGGGCCGATCGCCGCTGTCGCCGCGTTCTCCTACCGCGTGCGCTCGGCTGAGGATCTCGACCTCGCCGTGGCGTTCTACACCGAGCTCGGCTGCGACGTGCGCCGCAACCCGGAGGGCTTCGTCAAGGGCGTCGGCGACTCGGTGCGCGTGGTCGACCCGCTGGGCTTCCCCATCGAGTTCTTCCACCAGTCCGACCACGTCGAGCGCATGTCGTGGCGCTACGACCTGCACATCCCGGGCGAGCTCGTTCGACTCGACCACTTCAACCAGGTCACCCCCGACGTGCCCCGCGCCGTGAAGTTCATGCAGGATCTGGGGTTCCGCGTCACGGAGGACATCCAGGACGATGAGGGCACCGTGTATGCGGCGTGGATGCGTCGCAAGCCCACCGTGCACGACACCGCGATGACCGGCGGCGACGGTCCGCGTATGCACCACGTCTGCTTCGCGACGCACGAGAAGCACAACATCTTGGCGATCTGCGACAAGCTCGGAGCCCTCCGCCGCTCCGACGCGATCGAGCGGGGCCCGGGCCGTCACGGCGTCTCGAACGCGTTCTACCTCTACCTCCGCGACCCCGACGGTCACCGTGTCGAGGTCTACACGCAGGACTACTACACGGGCGACCCCGACAACCCCGTCATCACCTGGGATGTGCACGACAACCAGCGCCGTGACTGGTGGGGCAACCCGGTCGTCCCGTCCTGGTACACCGAGGCCTCGCTCGTGCTCGACCTCGACGGCAACCCGCAGCCCGTCGTCGCCCGCACCGACGACTCCGAGATGGCCGTCACGATCGGTGCCGACGGCTTCTCGTACACGCGACCCGGCGACGACGAGGCCATGCCGGAATACAAGCAGGGCGAGTACAAGCTCGGCCACCAGCTCTGACCGCCTCTTTCACAGGGTCGCACGCAGGTTCGCACGTTCGCATACAGAGGAGAGACGGATGCTGTCAGCAGACATCGTCGCGCAGATCGCGGCGGAACTCGCCGAGGCCGACCGGACCCACGGGGTGATCCCTCGCATCACCGCGCGGTACCCCGAGGCCACGGTCGAGGACTCGTACGCGATCCAGGGCGTGTGGCGTGACTCGCAGATCGCCGCCGGGCGTCGACTGGTCGGGCGCAAGATCGGACTCACGTCGAAGGCCATGCAGCAGGCGACGGGCATCACCGAGCCCGACTACGGCGTCATGTTCGACGACACCGTGTACGAGTCGGGGGCCGAGATCCCGGTCGATCACTTCTCGAACGTACGCATCGAGGTCGAGCTCGCATTCGTGCTCAAGCATCCGCTCGAAGGCCCTGACTGCACGCTGGAGGACGCGCTCGCCGCGATCGACTACGCCGTCCCCGCGCTCGAGGTGCTGAACTCGCACATCGAGCTCGAGGGGCGCACGATCGTCGACACGATCAGCGACAACGCCGCCTACGGGGCCATGGTGCTGGGCACGGTGCGCAAGCGCCCCGACGAGATCGACCTGCGATGGGTGCCCGGTGTGCTCTCGCGCAACGGCGAGATCGAGGAGACCGGGGTCGCCGCCGGCGTGCTTGGCCATCCCGCCACCGGTGTCGCGTGGCTCGCGAACAAGTTCCACCAGCACGGCGCGCGTCTGGAGCCGGGCGAGATCATCCTGGCAGGATCGTTCACACGCCCGATGTGGGTGTCGCGCGGCGACCAGGTGCTGTGCGACTACGGACCGATGGGAACGATCGAATGCCGCTTCATCTGAGACCGTCCCTCCGCGAGCAGCTCGCATCGGCCGACCGCCCGCTGATCGGGATGTGGGCGTGCTCCGGCAGCTCCCTCGTCACCGAGGTCGCCGCAGGCTCCGGCCTCGACTGGCTCCTCATCGACATGGAACACTCCGCGAACACGCTCGAGTCGACACTGGTGCAGCTGCAGGTGGTCGCCGGCTACCCGATCACCCCGGTCGTGCGCGTCCCGTCGAACGACACCGTGGCGATCAAGCAGGTGCTCGACCTGGGCGCGCAGAACCTCATCGTCCCGATGGTCTCGTCGGCCGAGGAGGCGCGCGCTGCGGTCGCCGCGACCCGCTACCCGCCAGAGGGCGTGCGCGGCGTCGGCAGCGCTCTCGCGCGCAGCGCCCGCTGGAACCGCGTCGACGGCTACCTGCAGGACTCCGCGCGGCACACGTCTCTGACGGTTCAGATCGAGACCGCAGCCGGCGTGGAGGCTGCAGCCGAGATCGCTGCCGTCGACGGGGTGGACGCCGTGTTCGTGGGCCCGTCCGACCTGTCGGCGTCGATGGGGCTGCTCGGTCAGCAGACGCATCCCGAGGTCGTCGCAGCGGTCGAGCGCGTCTTCGTCGCGGCGAAGGATTCCGGCACTCCGGTGGGTGTGAACGCCTTCGATCCCTCCGCCGCCGATGCGTACATCGCCGCGGGTGCGGACTTCGTGGCCGTCGGGGCCGACGTGGCGATGCTGGCACGCGCATCCGAGGCCCTGGCCGCCCGCTTCATCCCGGCATCCGACGACACGACCCGCGCCAGCTACTGACTCCTGCTGCCGCTGCCCTCGGGTGGCAGGATGGACGGATGCAGAGCAGCGAGCACCCGCGATGATCCGCGCGCTCGCGGCTATGCAGGACCGAGGATTCCGCTGGTTCTTCCTCGCGCGTGCCATCACGCTCATCGCCGGCTCGATGTCGTCGATCGCGCTGGCCTTCGCCGTGCTCGAGATCGACAACGACGCGCGATCGCTGTCGATCGTGCTGGCGGCGTTCACGGTGAGCAACATCGTCTTCCTGCTGTTCGGCGGCGTGGTCGCCGATCGACTTCCTCGGGCCCTCATCATCCAGTCCTGCTACGTCATCGACATCCTGACGATCGGTGCGATGGCCGTACTGCTGTTCACCGGAGCGGCCACGGTTCCGCTGCTCGCGCTGCTGTCGGTCGTGAACGGTGCGTCCACCGCGTTCGTCCTCCCCGCCATGCAGGGGATCATCCCGCAGCTGACCTCCCCGAGCACCTGCAGCAGGCCAACGCGATGCTGTCGTTCGTGCGCTCCGCGACCACGATCGGCGGTCCCATCATCGCCGGCATCGTGGTCGCCACCGCCGGACCCGCCTGGGCCATGGTCGTGCAGGCGATCGGCTGGGTCATCGCGATCCCGGTGCTGGCGATGGTCAGGCTTCCTCCGCCGGATCATGGCGGCGGAACCACGATGTTCCACGACCTCCGGGTCGGGTGGCGCGAGTTCTGGAGCCGCACCTGGCTGTGGGTGATCGTGCTCGCCTTCATGGTGATGAATGCGATCCACATCGGGGCCTGGGGCGTGGTCGGCCCGTACATCGCCAAGAACGACGAGAGGCTGGGCATCGCCGGGTGGGGGTGGGTCGTCAGCGCCGAGGGCGTCGGCATCCTGCTGATGACCCTGATACTGCTGTGGTTCCCGCTGAAACGACCGCTGCGCTACGGGATGATCGGCATGGCCGCCTTCGCCATCCCGCTCACGGTGCTGGGCGTGCATCCCGCCGTCGTCCTGCTCGCCATCGCCGCGTTCCTGGCCGGTGCCGGAGCCGAGGTGTTCAGCACCGGATGGAACCTCGCGATGATGGAGAACATCCCCGGCGACAAGCTCTCGCGCGTCGCCAGCTACGACATGCTCGGCAGCTTCGTGGTGATGCCGATCGGGACGCTCGTCTACGGCTGGCTGCTCACGCACAGCGACGTCGAGACCGTGCTCGTCACCTCGGGGATCCTGTACGCCGTACTCGCCGCCGTGACGCTGTTGGTGCCGAGCGTCTGGCGGATGGGGCGACCGGTGGATGCGCTGACCGGCCGCACGGCGTTGGCGGATTCATAGCAATCCGGGCGAGACTGTGGGCATGACCTTCGCCGCGCTCCAGCCGCTCGCAGACCGTGCCGCACTGTTCTCCGCCCTCCGTCAGGACTCCCTCACGACCGCCCTCGAGGACCTCGGTGACAATCGATGGGATGCCGACATGGCTGCCGGCACGCTCACCTTCACGTCGAACGCCGACCCGTCCCGACAGCTCGTGACGCGTGCACACCTGGTGGCGACCATCGCCCCAGGACCCCGCTCACTGCTGTGGGCGTGGGCCCACCCGCAGGGCGATCCCGCCGGCGTGGCGGCCCAGTTGCGCGACTACGGCCGCGAGCACGGGATCGCCGAGCTCAGCGAGACGGAGCTCCCCTTCCCCGCCGACGCCGCAGGCGACGCCGACTGGATCACCGCAGCAGCGCACACGGTCGGCGCCGTCGCCGTGGAGCTGACGGGCCGTGCGCCGTACTACCTGGCTCCGGTCGGCGGCGGCACGTACGCCGTGTTCCTGCTCGACGCGCCGCTGCCGCCACTCACGGTCGCGGCCGCCGCCATCGTCCTGCCGCGCATCCTCTCGACCGTCGCGCTGCCCGACGCGCGCACCTCGGTGTGGGATGCCGCGCGCCTCGCCGGCTGGAACCTCACCTGGACGGACGAGTCGTTCTCCGGCGCCACGGTGGCCGACAGCACCGGCACGGCGACCTTCCGGTTCGACGAGCGGGCGCGCATCACGAACATCGAGAGCAGTCTGCACCCGCAGGCCTGACGCTCGGCGAGGTGCCGCAGCATCCGGGATTATGGGATTCTGGTCGCATGAAGAACGCCATCGTCCGATTCGCCGCCCTGTACGTGTTCAACGTCGCGGTGCTGCTGCTCATCGGCCTGCTGTTCCCCGGCGTCTCCGTGGGATTCAACGCACTCTGGGCCGCTGTGATCCTCACGCTCGCCGCGCTCCTGGTGAAGCCGACGCTGACCGCGGCCTTCCGAAAGGCGGCAGCCAAGTCGGCGGCCGATCGCACGCGCCTCGGCGAGAAGGTCGTGCAGTACGTGTTGGTCTACCTGGTCGAGCTCATCATCTGGGTGCTCACCGTCTGGCTGACCGGGGTACGCGCATCCGGATTCTGGGATTTCGCCCTGCCCCCGCTCTTCCTGCTGTTCGTGTGGATGATCTACGACCAGGTCGACGACCGGCTCCAGGCGAAGGCCGGCGAACTCTACGACGCCGTGCAGGCGAGGGTCGGGCGAGGCGGGGCGAAGGGAACCACTCCCGGGGCATCGTCCGGGGCATCCGCCGCTCGGGACACGTCAGCCGCCCGCGACGAGTTGAACGACGGGCTCACGCCCGAGCAGCGGCGGATGCTCGACGAACTGGGCTGACCACACCCCGTCCCGTCCCGTCCCGTCCCGCACACGTTGCCCCGTTCCGACCCGACCCATCCCGTCCCGTCTCGCACACCCGGCTGACCACACCCCGTCCCGATCCGCACACACTGTCCCGTTCCGCGCACGAAATGGGGCGAAAGGTGTGCAGACCGGGACAAGGTGTGCAGATCGGGACCGGATCCACCCGGGACAAGGTGTGCAGATCGGGACCGGGACCGAGATCCACCCCGAACGGCCGGGACCGGGTCAGACGAGTCGTTCGGCCGCCTCGACGACGTTGGTCATCAGCAGGGCGACGGTCATGGGCCCGACTCCGCCGGGATTCGGCGAGACCCAGCCGGCGACCTCGGCGACATCCGGATGCACGTCGCCGAATACCAGGTTCTTCCCGGACTCGGGATCGGCCTCGCGGGTGACGCCCACGTCGAGCACGGCGGCTCCCGGCTTGACGTCCTCGGCGCGGATGAGGTGCTTGACGCCCGCTGCCGCCACGATCACGTCGGCCTCGCGCAGGTAGCGCGGCATGTCGACGGTACCGGTGTGGGTCAGCGTGACGGTCGCGTTCAGGTCGCGCCGCGTGAGCAGCAGGCCGATGGAGCGGCCGATCGTGACACCGCGCCCGACGACCACGACATGCTTGCCCTTGAGGTCGTAGTCGTTGCGCAGCAGCAGCTCGATCACACCGCGCGGCGTGCAGGGCAACGGGGTATGGATCGGGCTGTTGACGTTGAGCACGAGCCGCCCGAGGTTGGTCGGGTGCAGGCCGTCTGCGTCCTTCGCCGGGTCGATCCGCTCGAGGATCGCGTCGGTGTCGATGTGCTTCGGCAGCGGCAGCTGGACGATGTAGCCGTGGCAGTCCGGATCGGCGTTGAGCTCGTCGATCAACGCCTCGACGTCGGCCTGCGTGGCATCGGCCGGCAGCTCGCGCTGGATCGAGTTCATCCCGATCGCCTCGGACTGACGGTGCTTCATCCCGACGTAGAGCTGGGATGCCGGGTCGGCGCCGACGAGCACCGTGGCGATCCCCGGCACGATGCCCTTCGCCTTCAGCGCGGCGACGCGCTCGGTCAGCTCGGCCTTGATCGCGGCCGACGCCGCCTTGCCGTCGAGGATCTTCGCGGTCACTGCTGCAGGTCCGGGTAGAGCGGGAAGCCTGCGGCGAGCGCGTCGACACGGGCACGGAGCGCCTCGACGTCGGCGCCGGGGAGCAGGGCGAGCGCGATCACGTCGGCGACCTCGGTGAACTCGGCGTCGCCGAAGCCACGCGTCGCGAGTGCCGGCGTTCCGATGCGCAGACCCGAGGTGACCATCGGCGGACGCGGGTCGTTCGGCACCGCGTTGCGGTTCACGGTGATGTGGATGTCGTGCAGCAGGTCTTCAGCCTGCTTGCCGTCGATCTCGGCGTCGCGCAGGTCGACGAGCACCAGGTGCACGTCGGTGCCGCCGGAGCGCACGCCGATGCCGGCATCCTGCACGTCCTGCTGGGAGAGGCGCTCGGCGAGGATGGATGCTCCGCGCAGCGTCCGCTCCTGGCGCTCCTTGAACTCGGGGGTGCCGGCCAGCTTGAACGCGGTCGCCTTCGCGGCGATCACGTGCATGAGGGGGCCGCCCTGCTGTCCTGGGAAGACAGCCGTGTTGATCTTCTTGGCGAGGTCGGCGTCGTTCGTGAGGATGAAGCCCGAACGCGGGCCGCCGATCGTCTTGTGCACGGTCGAGGAGACGACGTGCGCGTGCGGCACCGGGTTCGGGTGCAGACCCGCAGCGACGAGACCGGCGAAGTGCGCCATGTCGACCCAGAGCAGCGCGCCCACCTCGTCGGCGATGGCACGGAACGCAGCGAAGTCGAGCGTGCGGGGGTAGGCCGACCAGCCGGCGATGATGACCTTGGGCTTGTGCTCGACCGCGAGGCGACGCACCTCGTCCATGTCGATCGTCGAGGTCTCGGGGTCAACGCCGTAGGCGACGATGTCGTAGAGGCGACCGGAGAAGTTGATCTTCATGCCGTGGGTCAGGTGGCCGCCCTGGTCGAGAGCGAGGCCGAGCAGCGTGTCTCCCGGGCGGGCGATCGCGTGCAGCACGGCGGCATTGGCGGATGCTCCCGAGTGCGGCTGAACGTTGGCGAACTCGGAGCCGAACAGGTCCTTGGCGCGCTGGATCGCGAGCTCTTCCGCGACGTCGACCTCTTCGCAGCCGCCGTAGTAGCGACGACCCGGGTAGCCCTCGGCGTACTTGTTCGTCAGCACGGAGCCCTGCGACTGCAGCACCGACACCGGGACGAAGTTCTCGGAGGCGATCATCTCGAGGAACGTCTGCTGACGCTTCAGTTCGCGATCCAGGACCTGCGCGATCTCGGGATCGACCTCGGAGAGTGGGGCGTTGAAGTAACGGTCGGTCATGACTTGCTCCTCTGACAACGGATTCGAAGGGTGTACCTATCGGCCCAGGCGCGCGGTCGAAGTCCGTGGTCAGTCGCTCCCCGGTGGTAGTCCACCCAGACGCCAGTCGCGACGGTTACGAGCATAGCGGATTTCCCTGTGCTCCCGACCGTCCGCAGGGTAGGTTTTGTTCATGGTCCTTCCCCATTCACTGCCCCTCGTTCCCCTGCCCTCCTCGGCCATCGCCGGAGAGGGCCGGATGCCGGTCTCGGAAGCCACGCGCGTCAGCGGCGACGCTCGGCTGACGACTCACCTGATCGAGGCGGTCGCGCAGCGCAGCGGCATCCGCCTCTCGGCCTCCCCCGACCAGCCGAGCCCTGACCGGTCGAGCGAGATCGCGCTGCGCCTCGACCCGTCGGTGGGCGGCCCGGAGAGCTACGCACTCACGATCGACGAGACGGTCGACATCGCCGGTGCCGACGAGGCCGGTCTCTTCTACGGCGTGCAGACGCTGCTGCAGCTGCTGCGCGAGGACGACGACGGATGGGGCCTGCTCCGCGCCGAGATCTCCGACTCCCCGCGCTTCGGCCGACGCGGCGTGATGCTCGACGTGACCCGCCACTTCTTCGACGTCGACGAGGTGAAGAAGTTCATCGACAGCACGAGCGCACTGAAGTTCAACCACCTGCATCTGCACCTGAGCGACGACCAGGGCTGGCGCATCCAGATCGACTCGTGGCCGAAGCTCACCGAGCTCGCCTCATCGACCGCGTCGCTCGGCGACCGCGGCGGTTTCTACACCAAAGACGACTACCGCGAGATCGTCGCGTACGCGGCCGAGAGGCACATGGTGGTGATCCCCGAGATCGACCTGCCCGGGCACACGCACGCGATCGGCGTCGCCTACCCGGAGCTCGTCGAGGAACCCGTCATGAACGACGGTCTGCTCTCCGAATCGGCGCGTCTCGGCCAGCCGCTTCCGGTCGCCGGTGAGCCGTATCTCGGCTGGGGCGTGGGGCACTCCAGCGTCCGCATCCACGAGGAGCGTACCTACGAGTTCGTGCGGGATGTCGTCCGCGAACTCGCCGAGATGACTCCCGGCCCCTACATCCACATCGGCGGGGATGAGTCCCTCGGCACCCCGCAGGACGACTTCGACCTCTTCGTCGAGCGTGCGACGGCGATCGTCGTCGAGGAGGGCAAGATCCCGCTCGCCTGGCATGAGGTCGGTGCGGCGAAGGACATCGCCGAGGGCACGATCGGGCAGTACTGGGGCAAGACGACGCCGGAGGGCACGCACGCTGCAGAGGCCGCTCACTTCGTCGAGCGCGGTGGCGCGCTGATCATGTCGGCGGCAGACGTCGCCTACCTCGACATGAAGTACGACGCCGACTTCCCGCTCGGGCTCACCTGGGCCGGGGTCATCGATGTCCGCACGGCCTACGAGTGGGAGCCCACCTCGATCCTCGATGTCCCGGAGAGTGCGATCCTCGGGATCGAGGCCCCGCTGTGGAGCGAGACCACCCGCACCTTCGGCGAGGTCGAGCAGCTGGTCTTCCCCCGAGCGGCGGCGCAGGCCGAGATCGGCTGGTCGCCGCGCGAGGGGGCTGGACGCGAGTGGGTATCGTTCCGCGAGCGGCTCGGCTCCCTCGCTCCGCTGTGGAAGGCTGGTCGGGTCGACTTCCACCCCGCAGCAGAGATCCCCTGGAGCGAGCGATGACATCCGATCCCGCGGCGAGCGGCTCGCTCGTCATCCACTCGGTCCGGCTCGTCGACGGCGGCGTGGTCGTGCCGGACGCCTGGGTACGCATCGAGCACGGCATCATCGTCGACCGCGGCACCGGAGGCACCTGGGCAGCTGCCGATGAGGTGGTGGATGCTGCGGCACTCGCCGGCCCAGGCGCCGTACTCACTGCGGGCTTCGTCGACATCCACGGGCACGGCGGCGCGGGGGCGTCCTTCGATGACGGCGTCGAGGCGATCCGCACAGCGCGGGCGCTGCACCGGCAGCACGGCACCACGCGCGCGGTCGTCTCCCTCGTCACTGCTCCGCTCGACGACCTGGCGCGCCGAGTCGCCGACATCGCGGATCTCACGGAGACGGACACCGACATCCTCGGTTCCCACCTCGAGGGCCCGTTCCTGGACCCCGCCCATCACGGCGCGCACGAGCCGACGCTGCTGCGGCACCCCGCGGCCGATGACGTGACGCGACTGCTCGGTGCGGGTCGCGGCACGATCAGGCAGGTCACGCTCGCCCCCGAGCTCCCCGGCGGCCTCGACGCGGTCCGACTGATCGTGGAATCGGGCGCGGTGGCCGCCGTCGGGCACACGAGCGCGGATGCCGGACTCGCCGTCCAGGCGTTCGAGGCCGGAGCCACACTGCTCACGCACGCGTTCAATGCGATGCCCGGCATCCATCATCGTGCGCCGGGTCCTGTGCTGGCCGCCGCAGCCGATCACCGCGTGGTCCTGGAGGTGATCGCGGACAACGTGCACCTCGATCCGCACGTGATCAAGCTCGTCTTCGATTCGGCGCCAGGCCGGGTCGCACTCATCACGGATGCGATGGCCGCAGCGGGCAGCGCAGACGGTCACTACGACCTCGGCGCCGTCAGCGTGACAGTCGAGGGCGGGATCGCGCGAGCGGACGACACGGGGTCGATCGCGGGATCGACCCTCACTCAAGACCTGGCGCTCCGGCGCGCTGTCGATGCGGGCGTGGCACTGGCCGACGCTGTTCGCGCGCTCACCGAGACGCCTGCGGATGCGATCGGTGTGGGCGACAGGTTCGGACGCCTCACCGTCGGGCACGTCGGCGACGCCGTGCTGCTCGACGCGCAGCTGCACGTCGCGCGCGTGTGGGTGGACGGCCGGCACTGACCCGCACGGTCCTGCGCTACGCGCGACGACGCGCAGCTCTGCGCACTCCGGTTCGGATGGGTGAGGGGCCGCCGTTCCCCAGATCGGCGGCCCCATCACGATTCCCCCTTGTCGAGAGCTGGCGGGTCGAGCACTCCTCCCCCGAGGCGCCCGACCCGCCATGCCGGTGCACTTACCCCTTGCACCAGCGCCAGGACCCCGCCCCCCGGTGGAGCCCCATGGCTGTCTCTATGGATGAGACGAAGAGGATCCCGATTCATTACGCGACTTCTCAGATTTTTTTCGAGAATGTTCGACCAGGATGATCGATTCGGCCATGACCGGCCATTTCTCTGCGCAGACCGATCTCTGCACGGATTCTCACCAGGGGTGGCGACGCTGGGAGATTGGAGAGAGAATGGAACAGGCGCGTGATGAAAATGGGGTTCACGCGTCTCTTCATGTGGAGGCGCATTCGCGCTCCGCGACAGATGGATGACAGTGGACCACGACAGCACTTCGCACGACGAGTCGATCGCCGACGCCGATCTCGTACTGCGCACCCGCTCGGGTGACGCAGCGGCGTTCGGTGAACTCTGGAGGCGGCACTATCCCTCCGGCATGTCCGTGGCCCGGTCCATCACCTCGTCGATCGATCCCGACGACCTCGTGCAGGAGTCGTACACCCGGATCTACCAGGCCATCATCAAGGGCGGCGGGCCCAACGGCTCGTTCCGCGCCTACCTGTTCACCAGCATCCGCAACACCGCGGCCGCCTGGGGCCGTTCGCGACGCGACACGGCGATCGATGAGCTCGACACCGTGGCGGACCCCGACAGCACGGAGCAGGCCGCGAACGAGGCGCTTGA
This sequence comes from Microbacterium hydrocarbonoxydans, assembly GCF_900105205.1. Lineage (NCBI taxonomy): Bacteria > Bacillati > Actinomycetota > Actinomycetes > Micrococcales > Microbacteriaceae > Microbacterium > Microbacterium hydrocarbonoxydans. The sequence goes on from NZ_FNSQ01000005.1 coordinate 2,827,766, forward strand.
TCGCAGCCTCACGGCGCAGGCGTTCCGCAGCCTCCCCTCCCGCTGGCAGGAGGTGCTCTGGTACACCGAGATCGAGCAGATGAAGCCCCAGGAGGCCGCGACCCTGCTCGGCATGAAGGCCGGCGCGGTATCGCAGCTCGCCTTCCGCGCCCGAGAGGGTCTGCGCGAAGCATGGATCCAGGCTCACCTGCGCAGCGCAGAACCGGGGTCGGACTGCCAGTGGACCATCGAGCACCTCGGTGCCTACTCGCGAGGCAACCTGAGCACCCGCGACCACAAGCGCCTCGAGCAGCACCTCGAAGACTGCGCACGCTGCATGATCGTCGCCGCCGAAGCGAAAGACGTCTCGAAGCGGCTCGCCCTCGTCCTTCTCCCTCTGGTGCTCGGCGTCTCAGGGTCTGCCGGATACCTGGCCGCCCTGCAGGGCGGCGGGACTCCGATCGTGGCACTCGCTGCCATGCCGTCGACCATCACCCAGGGTGCGGTCGTCGCCGGCGGAAGCGGGCCCGCCGGTGGATCCACCGGTACCGGCGGTTCGGCCGGAGCCGGTGGCGCGGGAGCGACGACAGGTGGAGCAGGGACGGCAGGCGGAGCGGCATCCGGTGGCGGATTCCTGAGCGGTGTCGGCGCACTCGTCGGTGCCGGCTCGGCTGCACTGGTCGTCGCCGGTGTGGTGGCCGCGTCCACCATCATCCCCGGTCTCGCCGGAGCGAACCCCGCAGCATCCTTGCCGAGCGCGGGCGACACCGACTCCTCGGCGATCAGCGCGGACGTCGGACCGGACGATTCGATGTCGTCCGATGAGAAGACGGTGCTGATCGAGGACTCCGACGACGACGCCGACGAACTCGTCGAGCCGCCGGTAGAGGCTCCCATCACTCCGCAGCCCGCCGAAGACACGGCGCCCGCTCTTGCTCCTCCCGTGATCCCGGTCGACCCGGTGACCCCGGCTCCGCCCGTCGACCCGACCGATCCCGGAGACGGTGAGCCCGGAGGAGAGAACCCCGGAGGAGAGAACCCCGGAGGGGAAAACCCCGGAGGAGAGAACCCCGGAGGGGAAAACCCCGGAGGAGAGAACCCCGGAGGAGAGAACCCCGGAGGGGAAAACCCCGGAGGAGAGAACCCCGGAGGGGAGAACCCCGGAGAGGGCGAGAACGGCGGCGGGCTCCCGGCGGGCACGCCTTCGGTAGGCGGCGCAGACGTCACGTTCATCATCGACCTCGACAACATCGTGACCACCCACTACGTCGTCCCGGTCGCCGGAATCGTCGGCTCTGTGGTGAGCACGACGATCGGCGGAGGCACGGGCGGAAACGGCACGACGACGCTCTCGCCGCACCGCGACGACCCGTCGGTCGGATACGGAGAGATCGACCTCCGCCCGTCGCTCCAGCAGATCTGCGAGAACGCGACCGTGGAGTTCTTCTACGTCGCCGGCGACAGGGTCGGCCCCTCGACAAGTGTGACGCTGCGCGACCTGGGCGGATTCGATCCGGGCGCCCTCTGTCTCCTCACGCTCGACGACGCACAGAGCGTTGCCGCACCCGCCGATCAGGCATCACTCGCTCCGGCGGAGGTCGCCCCTGTCGAAGAGGCTCCCCCTGCTGCGCCCGCCGAGGCTCCTGCGCCGGTCACGGAGGAGCCCGCACCCGCGGTCGAACCGGCTCCGGTCGCCGAACCCGCTCCCGTCACGGAGCCCGCACCGGCCGCGGAGCCCGCGCCGGTCGAGGCGCCCGCTCCCGTGGAGGAGCCCGTGACCGCACCCGCGCAGAAGGCTGTCGCCGACCAGACAGTCGCGGTCGTCGACGAGACCGTCCCGGCACTCTGACCGGTCACCGCGGCGAATAGACTGGGGGTATGCCCCAGGATTCCGCCACCGTCCCCGGCGTCGACCGCCCGAACATCACCGCGCTCGACATCGTGCGCTCGATCGTCCTGGTCACAGCCGTCGGCTCGCTCGCGCTGTGGGGCTTCGCCACGTGGCCCTTCCCGTGGAACGTCGTCCTCGGCATCGGCGCCCCGGTCGTCGTGATCCTGGTGTGGGCGCTGTTCCTCTCCCCCCGCCCCGTGCTGCGGCTGCACCCGTTCCTGCGCGCGGCCGTCGAGCTCCTCATCTACGTCGGCGTCACGATCGCCTGGTGGCTGATGGACCAGCCGGTCGTCGGCACCGCCTTCGCCGTGGTCGCCGTCGGAACGGGCGTGGTGAGCGGACGGCGCCGGATCGCATGACCGCCGCCCTCGACCTCCTCGTCTCCGCCCTCGGCGACCTCGTCGACACCGACGCCGCATCCCTCGACGACGCACGCGCGGACCAGTCCGGCCACGCGGCGCCGGGGCGCCCGATCGCCGTCATCCACGCCGAGACCGTCGAACACGTCCAGACCGTCATGCGCATCGCCACCGAGACTCGCACGCCGGTCGTCGTGCGAGGGGCGGGCACCGGTCTCGCCGGCGCCGCGAACGGCGGAGAGGGCGAGATCGTGCTCTCCACCCGCCGCATGACGGCGATCCGCGAGATCCGCGCCGATGACCTCCTCGCGGTGGTCGAACCCGGCATCCTGAACGCCGAGCTCAACGACGTGCTCGCCGCGCACGGGCTCTGGTGGGCACCGGACCCGGCCAGCCGGGCGATCTCGACCGTCGGCGGCAACATCGCCACGGGCGCAGGCGGACTGCTGTGCGCGAAGTACGGCGTCGTCAGAGATGCCGTGCTCGGCGTCGACCTCGTGCTCGCCGACGGCCGACTGCTGCATCTCGGCCACCGCAGCGTCAAGGGCGTGACCGGACTCGACCTCACCTCGCTGGTGATCGGCTCCGAGGGGACACTCGGCGTCGTCGTCGGCGCCACCCTCAAGCTGCGCAGACTCGTCGAGGGCACGACCTGCACGATCGCCGCGACGTTCCCCGACGTCCGTGCCGCCGCAGCGGCCTCTGCCGCGGTGACCGCCTCCGGCATCCAGCCCGCCATCATGGAGCTGATGGACTCCGCGAGCCTCGCCGCCGTCGCCGCGCTGCTCCAGCTGCCAGCCCCGACACCGGGGAGCGCGCAGCTGACGATCCAGACCGACGGCCCGGCCTCCGTCGCGGAGGCGACCACGATCGCGACCATTCTCGCCGCGCATCACGGCGTGCCGCAGGTCTCCCACGACCGCGAGGAGGGCGAGCGGCTGCTCGCGATCCGTCGCGCTATGCACCCGGCGATGTCAGCCCTCGGTACCACTCTGATCGAGGACGTGTCGGTGCCCCGCAGTGCGATGCCCGCGATGTTCGACGAGATCGCCCGCATCGAGAAGGCCTACTCGATGACCATCCCGACGGTCGCGCACGCGGGTGACGGCAACCTGCACCCGAACTTCATCTTCGAGGGTTCCGAGCCTCCCGCCCAGGTCTGGGCGGCCGCCGACGAGCTCTTCCGCGCCGCGATCGCGCTCGGCGGGACGCTGACCGGCGAGCACGGCATCGGCACGCTCAAGAGCCGCTGGCTGGCTGACGAGCTGGGCGACGATCAGTGGGAGCTGCAGCGGCAGATCACACGCGTGTTCGATCCGCTCGGCATCCTCAACCCCGGCAAGGTCTTCGCCGTCGATGCCTGACATCCACGTCAGCGCCGCGGTGATCGTCGACGATGCCGGCAGGGTCCTCGTCGTCCGCAAGAAGGGCACGACGCGCTTCATGCAGCCGGGAGGCAAGCCGGAGCCAGGAGAGACACCCGCGCAGACGCTCGTAAGGGAGCTGCACGAAGAACTCGGTCTGCGCCTCGACGAGGGCGACCTCGTGCACCTCGGGACCTTCGTGTCAGCCGCAGCGAACGAGCCGGGTCACCGTGTGATCGCGGAGGCGTTCTCCGTGTCCATCGCCGCAGCCGAGGTGGCAGCCCAGGCAGAACTCGCCGAGCTCCGGTGGATCACGCCGGCCGACGCCGAGACGCTGCCGCTCGCACCGCTCAGCGTCGAGCACCTGCTGCCGCTCGCCTGGCCGACGACGCGCTGACCGCGCAGCGTCAGATGCCCTGCCAGGAGGGCTTGTTGGCGAAGGTGTACCGGTAGTAGTCCGCGAGGCGGAGGCGCGATGCCGCCGCCTCATCGACGACGACGGTCGCATGCGGATGCAGCTGGATGGCCGATCCGGGCAGGATCGCCGAGAGCGGCCCCTCGACGGCATCCGCCACCGCCTGTGCCTTGCCCTCCCCGAAGGCCAGCAGCACGAGGTGACGCGCCCGCAGGATCGTTCCGAGCCCCTGGGTGATGCAGTGCCTGGGCACGTCGCCGATCGAGTCGAAGAAGCGCGCGTTGTCCTCGCGCGTCTGCTCGGTGAGGGTCTTCACCCTTGTGCGCGATGCGAACGACGAACCGGGCTCGTTGAAGCCGATGTGTCCGTCGGTGCCGATCCCGAGGATCTGCAGGTCGACCCCTCCAGCCGCGTCGATGGCCGACTCGTAGTCGTCGCCGGCGTGCTGGATGGTCGCCTCTGCGCCGTTGGGCACATGAATGCGGCGCGGGTCGAGTCCGAGCGGCTCGACGACCTCGCGGGTGATCACCGAACGGTAGCTCTCGGGGTGGGCGGGGTCGAGCCCGACATACTCGTCGAGGGCGAATCCACGCACCTGCGAGACATCCCGTCCCTCGAGCCGTGCGCGGAGCGCCTGATAGACCGGCAGCGGCGTGGAGCCGGTCGCGAGACCCAGCACGGCGTCCGGACGAGCGTCGATCAGCTCGGCGATCTCGGCGGCGACGAGCGCACCAGCCGCTTCCGCGTTCTGGACGATGACGACTTCAGCCATGGGAAACGATCTCCTTGGAGGGGGTGGTGGCGCCCACGATCGCCGCGCCGAACGCGGCGGCCGGCGAGCCGGCGGGGAGCAGTTCGATTCTGTCATCCAGGTGCAGCGAGCGCATGAACGGCGAGGCGGCAGCCTCCGCTGCGAGAGCGGACCGCACGCCCACGATCAGCCGGTCGCCGAGCGAGGTGAGCCCACCGCCGATGATCACACGTTCGACGTCGGCCGAGAGCACCAGCGCACGAACGGCCGCCGCGGCGCCGTGGAAGAGGTCGGTGCGGAGTTCGCCCGCACGCTCGTCGCCGGCATCTGCGGCATCGAGGATGTCCCGCACAGGCAGCGCACCAGGACGCCCCCAGGCCCTCGCCAGGGCTCCCCCGCCGCAGAAGGTCTCGATGCAGCCGCGTTGGCCGCATCCGCACAGCCGCCCGTTCGGATCGACAGAGAGGTGTCCGACCTCGCCGGCGGTGCCTCGAGAGCCGCGCCAGATCGTGCCGTCGACGACGATCCCCGCCGCCACCCCGGTGCCGAGGTTCAGGTACGCCATGGAGCCGACAATGCCTCGGAGCACGGCTGCCCCGAGGGCCGCCGCCTTCACGTCGTTCTCGACGCGCACCGGTGTGCCGAGACGGCCGCCGACAAGGCCGGCCAGGTCGAGCGACTCGACGCCGAGGTTCACCGCGTGCAGCACTCGCCCGGATTCGGCATCGACGAGCCCGGGGATCCCGACTCCGACCGACTCGATGTCGGAGCGATCGAATCCGCCCTCGTCAGACAGCGCGTCGACGGTGTCGAGGATGCTGACGATGACCGCGTCCTCGCCCCATCCGGTGGGGCGGCGCAGCCGTGCCAGGATCTCCCCGGAGCGCGACACGGCGACGGCGTCGATCTTGGTGCCGCCGACATCCAGACCCACTCGAATCTGCCGACCGGCGAGGTCGGCGTCGATGGCATCCGTCATCGGATGTCGCTCCTGCTCATCATCGGGGCTGCAGCGCGGGTCACGACACGCCCAGCTGGCTGGACAGGACCATCACCGCGGCGCCGCGCAGGACGATGTCCTCCTGGAGCGTCCGTCGGATCAGCGCGTCCTCGAAGACGCCCTCGAGTGTGCGTGCGTGCAGTGTCTCCACAGCAGCATCGACGAACACTCCGTCGAGCAGGTCCCCGGGTCCGGAGAGGACGACTTCGGAGAGGTCGAGGGCTGCGACGATCGGGGCGATCGCGATCGCCATCCTGGTGCCGGCATCCCTCAGGATCTCGTCGCGCGATCCGGGCGCCGCGTCGATCTCGGGGCGCAGGCGGGTCTCGGTGAGCCAGGCCTCGAGGCAGCCGTCCTTGCCGCACGCGCACCGGGGCCCGCCGTCGGTTCCGACGACGACGTGACCGATCTCCCCCGCCGCGAACCGGCTGCCGAGCAGCGGCTGGCTGCCGGTGATGACTCCTGCTCCGACACCACGACCGATCTTGATCAGCATGAAGTCGGCCTTGGCCTCGCCGAAGGTGTACTCGGCGAGCACGGCAGCGTTGGCGTCGTTGCGGACGAGGACGGGAAGGTCCAGTTCGATCCCCAGCTTCGCCTCGAGAGGCAGGTTGCTCCACCCCAGGTTGGGCGAGCTGAGCACCACGCCGTCCGGACGGACGACGCCGGGCGTGCCGATGCCGACCCCGAGGATCGGCTGGGTCGCCGTATCGGCGAGTGCGCGCGCGAGCTCCAGCGTCGCAGCATAGGCTGCGTCTCCGTCCGCGGACTCGGGGCGCGGGACCTCCCGACGCTCCAGCACGTCGCCGTCGAGACTGAGCAGTGCGCCGACGAAGGCATGCGGTCCCGAGAGGTCGAGCCCGATGATCTGGTGACCGACGCGGTCGATGTCGATGAGGATCGGCGGCTTGCCCGGTCCGACGGTCTCACGCACGCCCATCTCGATGACGATGCCGTCGGCGATGAACTCGGCGACCAGATCGGAGATGGTGACACGGGTCAGTCCGGTCTCCCTCGACAGATCGGCGCGGCTCATCGCCCCCGAGTGGTACAGGGTCTGCAGCACCAATGCCCGGTTGTGCCCGCGCGCGTGCTCGGGAAGGACCTTCGAACGGGAGCGCAGATGGCGTCCGGGGCCGAAGGCGTGGGCGTTCGCACCGACGTAGTCTGACGACGTCGATGGACGTGATTCACCCGAAACGGACATGTTTGTTAGTAGACCTTACGAACAAAAATTGTGCAACCCCCGCTCCGTGTAGCACAGGGAGGGTTACGGAAACGTTACATTACGCTGAGTGCGCCCCGTCGGCGCCTCGCGCACGGTCTCGCAGACGGGCGACGAGACCCTCGACGATCTCCTCCCTGGCCTGCCGCGTCAGCGGCTTTCCCGGGACCCCCTGACGCCTCTGCACGGGCGTCGGACCGTCGAGAGGACGATACCGCACCCCTGATTCGGCGAGCCTTTGCAGATGCACCGGCAGACGAAGCGCGAACCCGTCGAACGGCGGCGCCTCTCCGCCCTCCCACAGCCGCTCGGCGATCGCCGCCAGACGCGGGAACACGGCGAAGTCGACGCGGTCGCGAGTCGGCAGATGCTCCGTCCAGACGTTCGCCTGGCCGCCGGCCGCGCCCTCCGGGACTCGTAGCGTGTATGCCCGTTCGATCGACAGCGGCGGCCCGACCCTGATCGGCTCCTCCGCCGACTCCGACTGCGGGTAGTCGAGATAGACCTCGAGGTCGGGGCACGCGATCACCGGGATGCCGCGGCGCAGCGCCTCCTGCATCGCGACGGGGCCTCTCCACGCGAGGATCTCGACGCCGTCGGGCACGTCGCCCTCGAGGACCTCGTCCCACGCGAGGGCGGTACGCCCCCGCCGTCGCACGTGCTCCACGAATCGAGCCGTGAACCACGGCTGCACCTCGTGCGGTGTCGCGAGGCCGAGCTCCTGCATCCGCCGGCGGGCGGCGGCACTCTGCTCCCATTCGGTCACGGGCACCTCGTCTCCGCCGATCCCGATCCACGGGGAGTCGAACAGGTCGCACAGGGCGTCGATCGCCGCGCGGCCGAAGTCGAGGGCGTCCTCGGTCGGTGCGAGCGTGCGGGGGTTCACGCCGAAGCGCTCCCACGGCGCGGTCGGCGCCTCGCCCAGGTCGGTGTTGCCGAGCTCCGGGTAGGCGGCGAGCGCGGCCTGGATGTGTCCCGGCAGCTCGACCTCGGGCACGATCGTGACGAACCGCTCAGCGGCGTACGCCACGAGATCCCGGATCTCGACATCCGTGTAGTACCCCTCGTGCACGCCCTGCTCCACCGTCGCGAGCGGACCGTGTCCGAGCTGGGTCGCCTCCCGACGCGCGCCGATCTCGGTGAGCCTCGGGAAGCCGGGCACGGCGAAGCGCCAGCCCTGATCATCGGTCAGATGCAGATGCAGGATCGACAGATGGTGATCGGCCAGCAGATCGACCAGACGGCGCACGTCCTCGACGGGACGGAAGTGCCGCGCCACATCGAGCATGACGCCGCGCCAGCGGTGAGCCGGTGCCCCTTCCCAGACCCCGGACGGGATGCGCGCATGCTCCGCTCCGGGCTCCCGCAGCTGACGCAGCACCGTCGCGCCGCGGAACACTCCGGCCTCGCTCGCGCCGATCACCTCGACTCCGTCGGCCGTGACCCGAAGACGGAACGCCTCGGAGGTGACCCTGCCGTCGGCGAACGGCTCTGATGCAAGGGCCTCATCGACGCTCAGCGTGATCGCGGGCGCCGAGTCGTCCGGCACATGTCCGGACCGCAGGCGCGCCGCAGTGGCATCCAGCGCATCTGGGGCGACGACCGGGGTGCGGACCGACCACTCGAACGCTCCCGCCAGGGGATCGATGGTCGAGTCGATCGACGGCACGGTGGCGCGATGCGCGGGCGGGGTCATCCGCAGTGCCCGTCCGGGGGCGGCCCCGGTCACGTCTGCGCCCCGGACCACCGGCACTCCCGCCACCAGCACCTCGGCGATGCCGGACGGCGGGGCGTGCGGCGACTCGAACGTCGCGCCTGCATCGATCGACCCGGGGTCGAACAGCACAAGGTCGGCGGTGGCCCCCTCCCTGATCACACCGCGGGGTGAATCTCCGCGGTCGAGGCCCAGCCGCGCGGCCGGGGTGCCGGCGAGATGGCGCACCGCCTCTTCGAGAGTGAGCACACCGAGCTCTCGCACGTAGTGGCCGAGGTAGCGCGGGAAAGTCCCCCGCCCTCGCGGATGGGGCTTCGCGCCCACGAGGATGCCGTCACTCCCCCCGCTGTGGCGAGGATGACGCATGATCGCCCTGACGTTGTCCTCGTCGCCGATGTGCATGAGGATCCCCGTCGCGCCGGCATCCTCGAGGATCGTGTCGAGCACGACGTCGATCGCGCGCGTCCCCGACGACGCGGCGATCTCGGCGACGGTCCGACCGACGAGTCCAGCGAGCCGCGCCGAGCGCGTGCCGGAGATCTCGATCGCCGTCCAGTCCGCGCGCTCCCCGTGGAAGCCGTCGCATCCGACCTCCTCGAGCTCGACCCGTACGGCTTCGCGACCGTCGTCGTCGAGAGCGGCGATCGCCCCCAGCAGGTCTCCGCCCGCAGCGAGCCTGCTCGGCAGGAGCGCCGCGAGGGTGGTCGCCCCCGGCAGGTAGGGATAGGTGTCGAGGGTGACGTCCACGCCGTCGCTGATCGCGTCGTCCACGAGCGCCAGGAGCTCCCCCGCCCGCCCGCGATTAGGAGCGAAGTTCATCGTCGCGTGCGTCAGATGGATCGGGCAGCCCGTGCGCCGGCCGATGTCGAGCGCCTCGCGGTAGGCATCCAGTGCGGCGCCGCCGTAGCTGCGGGTGTGCGGCGCCCAGTACCCGCCGCGCTCGGCCACGATCCGGCAGAGGATCTCGAGCTCCCCGGTGTCGGCGTACATCCCCGGCGTATAGGTCAGGCCGCTCGACATCCCGAAGGCACCGGCATCCATCGCCGCACCCAGGAGCGCGCACATCTCGGCGACCTCCTCCACGGTGGCGGGCCGATCCTCGTGCCCCACGACCATCATGCGCAGGTTGCCCTGGGGCACCAGCACGGCGGCGTTGGCCACTGCGGCTGCGTCGATCGCGGCGAGGAGATCATCCATCGACCGCCACGGCACCGCAGCCGGCGTGCCGTTCCACCCGGCGATCTGGGCAGGGATGACGGCGGCGGTCGCATCGTCGAGGGGCGCGTAGCCGAGACCGTCCTGCCCGAGAACCTCGGTGGTGACCCCTTGGCGGATCTTGGCGTCGTGCGCCGCGCCGCTCAGCACCGCCAGCTCGCTGTGCGCGTGCATGTCGATGAAACCGGGTGAGAGCACGAGACCTGTCGCATCGATCTCGACGGCGCCGTCCGGCAGGTCGAGTCGACGCGCGTCTCCCTCGCGGAGCACGGCGACGACCCTCGCACCCTCGATGGCCACGTCCGCGGTGAAGCGCTCGGCCCCGGTGCCGTCGACGACCGTGGCTCCCCGGTAGACCCTGACAGTCTTCTCGCTGCTCAGAAGCACGTCGCCACCGCCCCGACGACCCGAGGGTCGTCGGCATCGGGGTCGTCGATGACCGCCACCACACGCCACTTGTCGAAGGCCGTGCACGGGTGCGACAGTCCGAGGCGCACGACGTCACCTGGCTCCACGGATGACCCGTCGGCGAGGGCGAGGAAGGCGTGCTGGTCGTTGAGCGCCGTGATCCGCCCCGCGACGGTCTGCGGCACCGGGAGGTCGAGGTCGAACGGGACATCCCTGCGTCCCGCATCGAGGAGCGCGAGCCCTGGCTCCGGCTGCGAGACGACGCGCGACCAGGCGTGCATCGCAGAGCGCAGCGGATCGGTCGATGTCAGGGGCCCGAACGGCGACATGCGGGCGTAGAAGCCGTCGTCGTGGATCTGGAACGCCCCTGAACGCAGCACGATGTCGGCTTCGTCCCGGTGGGGCGACAGGACGGCGGCTGCGCGATCCGGGAACGCGCTCCCACCGGCGCTGAGGACAGGTCGGAGCCCCGACTCGTAGTCCAGACGCTCGTGCAGGGTGACGAGCGTCTGAAGGTACGCGTCGACAGCCGACACGGAAGCATCGCCGCGGTCGGGTCCGAACGGCCCCTCGTATCCCGTGACCCCCGCAAGCCGCAGCCCGGGCGCCGCGGTGATGGCCGCTGCGATGAGCTCGCCCTCCTCGAGCGTGCGGGCGCCCGTGCGTCCACCGACGCCACCGAGCTCGACGAGCACGTCGAGCGGACGCTCGGCCTCGACGAGCGCGTCGGCGAGGATCCCGACGGCGGCGACGGAGTCGGCCCAGCAGAGGATGCGCAGAGCGGGGTCGGCAGCGAGGAGTTCACCGAGATGCCGTGCCGCCGCACGGTCGGTGACCGCGTTCGCGATGAGGACGACCGCGACTCCCGCGTCGACCGCCACCTCGGCCTGCCACGGTGTCGCGACCGAGATGCCCCATGCGCCGGCGTCGAGCAGCCGCTGCCAGAGCGCGGGCGCCATCGTGGTCTTGCCGTGCGGTGCGAGCAGGACTCCCTCTCTCCGCGCCCAGTCGAACACCGTCGATTCGTTGTGGTCCAGCGCCGCCTCGTGCACCGTCAGCACGGGGGTCACGAGGTCGGACAGATGCAGCCCCGCCGATCCGACCTCTGACAGTCGCAGCCCCGCAGTGCGCGCCGGGAATCCCTTCGTCCAGGCGCCGAGAACAGGATCCGGGATTTGTAGAGGCATCTAACAAGGCTACTAGGCTGGTCGCATGACTGCGAAGATCCGCGTTTCGACCGACGCTGCCCCGGCCCCCGCCCACACCTTCTCGCAGGGGATCCGCAAGGGACCCATCGTCCAGATCTCCGGTCAGGGGCCGGTGGATCCCCAGACCAACGAGTACCTCCACCCGGGCGATGTCGCCGCGCAGACCACTCGGACACTCGAGAACGTCAAGGCGATCGTCGAGGCCTCTGGCGCGACCTTCGACGACGTCGTGATGCTGCGCGTCTACCTCACCACCCGCGAGGACTTCGCCGTCATGAACGAGGCATACGGCGCCTTCGTCACCGCCCACACGCCGAGCGGCGTGCTGCCCTCGCGGACGACGGTCTTCACCGGTCTGCCGCGCGAGGAGATGCTCGTCGAGATCGACGGTCTCGCCGTCGTCACGGACTGACTCTCGACTGCGGGCCTCTCGGCCCGGACCGTTGCCTCCCCGTTACCTGCGATCGCGTAGCATATCGCTAAGGACACGTGAGAAACCGGGGGGTGATGTTCGTGACCGATCTGATCTCAGCGCAGGACGCGAAGACCGAGAAGCTGACCGAGGCGACCGCCTCCGGTGCACAGCTCGATTCGGTCGCGCCTGCCGGCGATGCACCCACCGACTCCCTGCCGCCCGACAGCGGTGACCAGCCGCTCGCCTGGGCGCCCATCGAACCCGCGCCCAAGAAGAAGCGTCTCGGTCTGTGGATCGGTCTGGGTGCCGGAGCCGTCGTGCTCGGTGCCGCCGCGGCGTCGATGATCCTCATCGCTCCCGGCACCACGGTCGCCGGGATCCCGGTCGGCTGGCTGACACCCGGTGCTGCCGCCGAGGCCATCGAGGCGCACGTCGCCGAGACCGAGGTCACCCTCACCGGTGCCGGCGACGGCGTCGTGCTGACGGGCAGCGAGCTCGGCGCCACCATCGACGCACGCGGCCTCGCCGACGAGGCGTTCGCCGAGCGCCCGCTGTGGAACCTCGGGTCCTGGATGGGCGACCCGGTCGCCGGAGACATCGCCCTGGACTCGGAGAAGGCGGATGCCGCACTGCGCGATGCCGTGCCCTCCAGCTTCGTCGACCCCGTGGATGCCGGAGTGGTCTTCGACGCGAAGACCGCGAAGTACGTCGTCACGCCGGCCGAGACCGGAACCGCCGTCGACCTGGACGCTCTCACCGCGGCGATCGTCGACACCGTCGCCGACGGCGGCAAGACGTTGGAGTTCCCCGGCGGACCGGCAGAGGCTGCCCCCGCGGTCACCGATGAGGAAGCAACGGCCGTCATGACGTCCGTGAACACCATGCTCGGCACCATGGGCTTCTACATCGGCGACGAGCGCACCGTGCCCGTCACTCCCGCCGTCGCCGCGACCTGGTTCACCATCGAGGACGTCGACGGCGAGCTGCGCATCACCGCCGACCAGGACGCGATCCAGACGACCGTGGACACTCTGGCGGCCTCCGTCGACCGCGCTCCGGTCAACGCCACCAACATCGTCGACTCGGCGGGCAACATCCTGCGCACCGAGAAGGCCGGGGTCAACGGCCGCGCGATCGGCGACACCACGAACCTGGCCGCCGATGCGGCCGCGAAGATCGAGGCCGGCGAAGGGGTCTTCCCGATCGAGGTCACGGAGACCAAGTTCGAGTCGGTGAACCTGCTGCGCAAGATCGACGTGAACCTCAGCCGGCAGACGGCCACGCTCTACGAGAACGGCGCCGTGGTGCGATCCTGGGCGATCTCGTCCGGCAAGAGCGCGACGCCCACGGATACGGGCAACTTTACGGTCTACGCACACGTGCGCGAGCAGACCATGAAGAGCCGCGAGCCGGACGGCTCGATCACCGAGACGCCGAACGTCCCCTGGGTGACGTACTTCAACGGCGACGAGGGGTTCCACGGCACCTACTGGCACAACGACTTCGGCAACCCGCGCAGCCACGGATGCGTGAACATGCCGATCGACGTCGCCCGCTTCGTCTACGAGTGGTCGCCCGTCGGCCTCGAGGTGGCCGTCCACTACTGATCCTCGGCTGTCGGCGTCGCGGCCCGCTCCGCGCGCAGGCAGCACGAAGAAGGGGCCGGATGCTCGCGCATCCGGCCCCTTCTTCGTGCTGCGGTGTCTCAGCTCAGCGCGTCGACGATGCCGTTCAGCGTCGTGGACGGACGCATGACGGCCGTGACCAGCGCGTCGTCCGGCCGGTAGTATCCGCCGATCTCGACGGCCTTGCCCTGCACCGCGTTGAGCTCGGAGACGATCTTCTCCTCGTTCTCTGCGAGCGTGGCCGCGATCGGAGCGAACGCCGCTGCCAGCTCGGCATCCTTCGTCTGCGCCGCGAGCTCCTGAGCCCAGTACAGCCCGAGGTAGAAGTGGCTGCCGCGGTTGTCGATCGTGCCGAGGGCGCGACCGGGCGAACGGTCCTCTTCCAGGAACGTGCCGGTCGCCGCATCCAGCGTCTCGGCGAGGACCCGTGCCTTCTCGTTGCTCGTGCGGTCCGCGAAGTGCTCGAGGGACGCCGCCAGAGCGAAGAACTCACCAAGGGAATCCCACCGCAGGTAGTTCTCCTCGACGAGCTGCTGCACGTGCTTGGGCGCGGAGCCTCCTGCACCGGTCTCGAACAGCCCTCCGCCGGCGAGCAGCGGCACGATCGAGAGCATCTTGGCGCTGGTACCCACCTCGAGGATCGGGAACAGGTCGGTGAGGTAGTCACGCAGCACGTTGCCCGTCACCGAGATGGTGTCGAGGCCGTGGCGCATGCGCGCGAGCGTGTACCGGGTCGCCTCCTCGGGGGCGAGGATCGTGATGGTGAGGCCCTTCGTGTCCAACGTCGCGAGACCCTGGTGCACCTTGGCGATGATCTGCGCGTCGTGCGATCGGTTGGCATCGAGCCAGAAGACCGCGGGGACGCCGGTCGCACGAGCACGGGAGACCGCGAGCTTCACCCAGTCCATGACCGGGATGTGCTTGGTCTGCGTCGCACGCCAGATGTCTCCTGCGCCGACCTCGTGCTCGATCAGCACCGTCCCCTCGCTGTCGAGGACCTGGACGATGCCGGGAGCTGAGATCTCGAAGGTCTTGTCGTGGCTTCCGTACTCCTCGGCCGCCTGCGCCATGAGGCCCACGTTGGGCACCGTGCCGATGGTCGCGGGGTCGAGCGGACCGTTGGCGATCACGTCGTCGATGACGGCCTGGTAGACGCTCGCGTACGAGGAGTCCGGGATCACGGCGAGCGTGTCGGCCTCGCCGCCGTCCTTGCCCCACAGCTTGCCACCGTTGCGAACGAGGGCGGGCATGGAGGCGTCGACGATCACGTCGCTGGGCACGTGGAGGTTCGTGGTCCCCTTGTCGGAGTTCACGTAGGAGAGGCGGGGCCCCTCGGCGATGGCCTTGTCGAAGGCCGCGGCGATCTCGGCGCCGTCTGCGATGGAACCGAGGCCCGCGAGGATCGAGCCGAGACCGTCGTTCGGGTTGAGGCCCGCCGCTGCGAGCTTGTCGCCGTATCGGGCGAAGACGTCCTTGAAGAAGACGCGCACGACGTGGCCGAAGATGATCGGGTCGCTGACCTTCATCATCGTGGCCTTCAGGTGCACGGAGTAGAGGACGTCGTCGTTCTTCGCCGTCTCCAGCGTCTCGGCGAGGAAGGCGTCGAGGTGCGCAGCCGACAGGAACGTCGCGTCGATGATCTCGCGCGGCAGAACCTTCAGCCCCTCCTTCAAAACCGTGACGGTGCCGTCGGCCGCGGTGTGCCGGAAGCTCAGGACGTCGTCGTGGGCTGCGACCCAGGAACGCTCGTTGTGCTTGAAGTCGTCGTGACCGAGCGTCGCGACGCGGGTCTTCGACCCCTGAGCGAACGGCTTGTTGCGGTGCGGGTGCTTCTTGGCGTAGTTCTTCACGGCCAGAGGGGCACGGCGGTCGCTGTTGCCCTCACGGAGTACCGGGTTCACGGCGGAGCCCTTGATGCGGTCATAGCGCGCCCTGATGTCCTTGTCCTCGAGGGAGGACGGCTCGTCGGGGAAGTCGGGGATGTCGTATCCCTGCGCCTGCAACTCCGCGATCGCTCCCTTGAGCTGCGGGATGGATGCCGAGATGTTCGGGAGCTTGATGATGTTCGCCTCGGG
Organism: Microbacterium hydrocarbonoxydans; assembly: GCF_900105205.1. Taxonomy (NCBI): domain Bacteria; kingdom Bacillati; phylum Actinomycetota; class Actinomycetes; order Micrococcales; family Microbacteriaceae; genus Microbacterium; species Microbacterium hydrocarbonoxydans. The sequence continues at coordinate 2,843,410 of NZ_FNSQ01000005.1, forward strand.
GAGCGTGGCGAGACCGCCGAGCTCGGCCAGCGCGTCGCCGACCTGCTGCTCCGGGGCGAGCTTCTGCGGGAACGCGGCGAGGATGCGGCCGGCGAGCGAGATGTCCCGGGTCTCGACCTCGATGCCCGCCTGCCCCGTGAAGGCCTTGATGATCGGGAGGAAGGAGGCGGTGGCGAGTGCCGGAGCCTCGTCCGTGTACGTGTAGATGATGGCGTCGTCGGTCACCAGGAGGTTCTCCGTTCGCGAGGGCATATTTGTCTCGATACCAAGATACCTGAGCGGTCCGTCGCGCGTGGGCGAGGACGCCGTCGAGGCGTCCTGCCACCCCCCCGCGACTCTCTCCTCTCGCGGCAAATGTCGACGTTTGTGGGTGGGATGCCTCAGGAGGGGTTAGCCTGTGAACATGTCCGAACTGCGCATGGTCGAACTCTCCGCTGCGACGATCGTCGCCGTGAACAACATGTCGCTCAAGCCCGGACAGGAGCAGTTCCTCGCTCCGGTGTCCTACGGCATCGCAGCGACCGTCATCGATCCTCAGACGTCCTGGCAGCGTGTCGTCCTCGACGGCGACCAGGTCGTCGGCTTCGTCAGTGCGAACTTCGACCCCGATGCCCCGGAGGAGCACTTCCGCTCCGTGCTGTGGCGCATCAACGTCGACGCCGACGATCAGGGCAAGGGTGTCGGGCGCTTCGCCGTGGAGCAGCTGATCGACGAGGCGCGCACGCGCGGGTTCGATCATGTCAACGTCATCTACGAGGCCGGCGAGGACGGACCGGAGGCCTTCTTCCTCCGCGTCGGGTTCACCCCGGTCGGCGAGACCGAGTACTCCGAGGTCATCGCTCAGATCCGCATCACTTCGTAGACCGGCGGCGGGGTCTCGAATCCCCTCCCCCATCGAGGCCCCGTCGCCCTGTCCGGTCGACCGGTGGGAACCGCGATCGTCGTGCCATCGTCACGGATTTGTTGCGGACAACCACAAAAGCCTTGCGCGGGACACGTTCGGGTGCATATCATCGCTGTCAGCAGCATCGGCGAAACGCTTCGACGATGTGATGACAGTGACGATGGAGTCCCCCATGACGACGATCCACCAGGTGGCCGCTGCCGCCGGCGTGTCGATCAGCACGGTCTCCTACGCGCTCAGCGGCAAGAGGCCCGTCTCGGAGAAGACCCGTCTCCGCATCGAAGCAGCCGTCCAGACCCTCGGCTACGAACCGGACGCCGGAGCCCGGATGCTGGCCGGTCGTCGCACGAACATCTTCGCTCTCACCGAGCCGTTGCGCGCCGACACGCACGCGCCGACCCACATGGCCTTCGTGCTCGCGACCGCCGTCGCCGCGCGTCGCAGCGGCTACGACATCCTGCTGCTGACCGATGAGCAGGCCTCCGAGGGAATGAACCGGGTGGCGGCGAGCAACCTCGTCGACGCCATCCTCGTGCTCGACGTCGCACCGGACGACGAACGGGCCGACATCGCCCGGTCGGTGCGCACCCCGACGGTCTTCGTCGGCATCCCCGACGATGCGCACGACCTGACCTGCGTCGACCTCGACTTCGAGTCCGCCGGTCGTCTCGCCGTGGATCGACTCGCCGACGCCGGACACACCGCCGTCACGCTGCTCGGTCAGACCGAGGTCGCGTACCGCAAGTCGAACTTCCCGCGGCGATTGCTGCGCGGAGTGCAGGATCGCAGCTCCGAGCGGGACGTCGAGCTCGAGTGGGTCGCGACCGGCGCCACCACCACAGAGCCCGCCACTGTCCGAGCTGCGGCCGAGCGGGCACTCGCACGAGGCGACTGCGCGTTCATCGTGCATGCCGTCGGCGACGTCCACGAGGCGCTGCTCGAGAGCATCGCCGCACACGGGCTGACCGTCGGCGTGGACGTCTCGGTGATCTCCGCAGCCGCCTCGTTCGACACCTCGACCCTGCCGGTTCCGATCGACACCATCCCGCTCGTCCCGCAGCAGTCCTGCGACCTCGCGGTCGAACTCGCACTGCAGCAGCTGGAGAACGCCGGTGCGAGCGCCCGCATCCATCTCATCCCTCCCGAGTACCACGCCGCCGGCTCGATCGCTCCCGCCCGGGAATGACCACGGCTCAGGCGGCTTCTGCGTCCGCTTCGTCGAAACGCTTCGACGATTCAGATCACACAACTGAACATCCGACCCACTGATGTGTCCGGCCCTCCTGGGCCACCGAGAAAGGAGTGCCGACGATGGCACGCACGACCCGCAGGACGAAGACGTTGGCGGCTCTGGCCGCTCTCACCGCGACCGGGATCGCACTGAGCGGCTGCACCGCCGGCTCCGGCGACGAGGGGGGCGACGGCGACACCCTCAAGCTCTGGCACTACGAGGGCGCCGACAGTGCGATGGGCAAGGCCTGGGCCGAGGCGATCGACATCTTCGAAGAGGAGACCGGAGCGACGGTCGAGTTCGAGGAGAAGTCCTTCGAGCAGATCCAGAAGACCGCGTCCCAGGTGCTCGACACCGATGCCGCGCCCGACCTCATGGAGTTCAACAAGGGCAACGCGACGGCCGGCTTCCTCGCCTCGACCGGACTCATCTCCGACATCTCCGACGCTGTCGCGGAGTACGGATGGGATGAGAAGCTCGCCCCCTCCCTCCAGACCACCGCGAAGTACTCGGAAGACGGCGTGATGGGCGGCGACACCTGGTTCGGCGTCCCCAACTACGGTGAGTTCGTCGGCGTCTACTACAACCAGGACGCCTTCGCCGCCGCCGGCTTGGAGATCCCGACCACGTACGACGAGTTCGTCGACGTGCTCGACGCGTTCGTCGCTCAGGGTGTCACCCCGCTCGCCGAGGCCGGCGCCGAGTACCCGCTCGGACAGCTCTGGTACCAGCTCGCCCTGCTCGAGGGCGACCGCAGCTTCGTCGACTCGTACCAGCTGTACGACGGCGAGGTCGACTGGCAGGGCCCCGAGGTCACCGCCGCCTCCGAGACGCTCGAGGAGTACGTCGACAAGGGCTACATCGCCTCGGACGTCTCGTCGGTCAAGGCCGAGGATGCCGGTGTCTCCTTCATCAACGGCACCTCGCCGATCTTCGTGTCGGGCTCCTGGTGGTTCGGCCGCTTCGTCACGGAGGCCACCGGCTTCGACTGGACGATGACCGCGTTCCCCGGCGCCGATCTCTCGCTCGGCTCCTCGGGGAACCTGTGGGTCGTGCCCGAGAACGCCGCGAACAAAGAGCTCGCCTACGAGTTCATCGACATCACGATGCGGCCGGAGATCCAGGCGATCATCGGCAACAACGGCGGCCTCCCCGTCGCCGCGGACACCGCCGACATCACCGATGAGAAGAGCGCGGCCCTGATCGAGACGTTCAACGGCGTGCTCGACGCCGACGGACTCTCGTTCTACCCGGACTGGCCCGCGCCCGGATTCTACGACGTGCTCGTGCAGGAGCTCCAGGGCCTGATCACCGGAGCGCAGGACGCGGAGACGACCAACAAGAACCTCGGCGAGCAGTACGACGAGGGCACCTCGGAATTCCGTTGATCCACTCGCGGGGGCGACGGCCGCACTTCGTCGCCCCCGCATCTTCCTGGAGATGAACATGTCACTCGCCACACGCCGCGAGGGCCGCACGAAGCTGCCGCCCGAAGAGCCCTCGATCCCGCAGCGCAGCGGTGGGACGGGCGCCTACTGGATGTACCTGCTGCCCGGCTTCATCCTGCTGCTCATCGTCGTCATCGTCCCGCTCGTCTGGAACGTCTATCTGACCTTCACGAAGTGGAAGGGCGTGCGCACGCCGGAGTTCATCGGCCTCGAGAACTGGCAGAAGATCCTCACCGACAGCGACTTCTGGACCTCGTTCACGAACTCGGTGTGGATGATCATCGCCATGGTCGTCGTGCCCACGATCGTCGGGCTCATCGTCGCCGCGCTCCTGTTCGACGTCGTCGGCCGCAAGTTCGGCGGCCGGGTCGGCAGCTTCCTGCGCGCGACCTACTACCTCCCCCAGATCCTGCCCATCGCGGTCGCCGGCATCGTGATCGGCTGGATCGTGCGGCCAGGTGGTGACGGTGCGCTGAACCAGATCCTCGGCTGGTTCGGCATCCCCGCCTACGACTGGCTCGGCCAGATGCCCTCCGCGCTCATCGTGCTGATGGTGGTCATGGTCTGGGTCCAGCTCGGCTACCCCGTCGTCGTCTTCATGGCGGCGCTGCAGCGCGTCGACCCCGAGCTCTACGAGGCCGCCGAACTCGACGGCGCCAACTGGTTCCAGCGCTTCTCGGCGATCACCATGAGCATCATCCGCCCGGAGATCTTCGTCGTGACCCTGACCTGCACGATCGCTGCACTCAAGGTCTTCGGCCCCGTCTACATCATCACCCGCGGCGGCCCCGCCGGCGCCACCCTGGTGCCCGCGTACTACGCCTACCAGGAGTTCTTCACGAAGCGGAACGTCGGCTACGGCGCGACCATCGCCACCGTGCTGACCATCGTCGTGGTTATCGTGTCGATCATCTTCATCCGCGTGCAGAACTCTCTCGAGCGCAAGGAAAGGGCGGGTCTCTGATGCACGCCACCACCGCCATCGTCACCGGCAAACCGGCAACCAGCCGTCCGCGCGGCGGCATGACCAAGAAGCGTCCGATCGACTGGCTCATGCTCGCCCTCGTCGTGATCGGCGCGCTGCTCATCATCGCGCCGTTCTACCTCGTCGTCGTGAACTCCTTCAAGTCGCCCGTGGACTACGCGACGTCAGGACCGCTCGCCTTGCCCGAGACTCTGGACTTCGGCGGGATCATCAAGTTCTGGGAGCGCGTGAACTTCCCCGAGAAGGTGTGGAACTCGCTCTTCATCGCCGGCGTCGTCTCGGTGCTGGCCGTCGTCATCTCGATGCTCAACGCCTTCGCGATCGGCATCGGCCGCGTGCGCGGACGCAGCTGGATCGTGCTGCTGTTCCTGCTCGCGAACCTGTTGCCGCAGGAGGCGCTGCTCTACCCGCTGTACTACATGTTCAAATCCGTCGGCCTGTACGACAACGTGTGGTCGGTCATCATCGTCTTCACAGTGATCCAGGCGGCGTTCGGCACGTACCTGTTGTCCTCCGTCTACGGCACCTTCCCGAAGGAGATCCTCGAGGCGGCGTCCCTCGACGGCGCGAGCCGCTGGCAGATCCTCTGGCGGGTCGTGTTCCCGATCAGCCGTCCGACCCTGTCGGTGCTGCTCATCTTCTTCTTCATCTGGACGTGGAACGAGTTCCTGATCCCGCTGACCTTCCTCGCGTCGAACGCCAACCAGACGGTTCCCGTGGCGATCAGCGTGCTGCAGGGCGACCGGCTCATGGACGTCACGACGACGAGCGCGTCAGCGCTGCTCGGCATCATCCCCACGCTCATCTTCTTCCTCATCTTCCAGCGCACCCTCACACGCGGCATCACGGCAGGAGCAGTCAAGTAATGAAGTTCACCGACGGGTTCTGGCAGCTGCGCCCAGGGGTCACCGCGCTGTACGCGCAGGAGGCCTATGACATCGCCGAGACCACCGACACCCCCGACGGGCGAGGAATCGTCATCACGGCGCCCACCATGGTGATCGCCAAGCGCGGCGACACCCTGAACCGTCCCGTGCTCACGACCACGCTCTCGTCTCCCGCCGAAGGGGTGGTGCGCGTGCGCATCGCCCACCACGAAGGCGGACACTGGCACGGTGGGTTCGGCCTTCCCGGCGCAGCATCGGGGGCCGCCTCTGTGTCCGCGAGCGAGGCGGGGGGCGTCCTGGATGCCGGTTCGCTCGTCGCCCGGATCGCGCCCGGCGCGCCCTGGGACCTCTCCTTCGAGGTCGACGGCAGACGTGTGACCGGAAGCGGACACAAGGCCCAGGGCTACATCCGGCTCGCTCCGGACGCGCAGGTGGATGCCGGGATCGTCGACAACGCCCGCCAGGGCGGTTCGACCCCCCGCGGATCCGTCTTCGTGCACGAGCAGCTCGACCTCGGGGTCGGCGAGCTGATCTACGGTCTCGGCGAGCGCTTCGGCCCGCTGGTGAAGAACGGCCAGTCGGTCGACATCTGGAACGCCGACGGCGGCACGTCCAGCGAGCAGGCGTACAAGAGCATCCCCTTCCATCTCTCGAACCGCGGGTACGGAGTGCTCGTGAACGACCCCGGTCACGTGGCATATGAGATCGGCTCGGAGTCGGTCGAGCGCGTGCAGTTCTCGGTCTCGGGCGAGGTGCTCGAGTACTTCGTCATCGCCGGCCCGACGCCGAAGGAGGTCCTGGGCCGCTACACCGCGCTCACCGGGCGACCGCCGGTGGTGCCCGCCTGGTCATACGGGCTCTGGCTGTCGACGAGCTTCACGACCGACTACGACGAGCAGACGGTCACCTCCTTCATCGACGAGATGGCGGCGCGGGAGCTGCCGGTGTCGGTGTTCCACTTCGACTGCTTCTGGATGCGGGAGTTCAACTGGACCGACTTCGTCTGGGATTCGCGGGTGTTCCCCGATCCCGAGGGCATGCTGTCGCGACTGCACGACAAGGACCTCCGCGTCTGCGTCTGGATCAACCCCTACATCGCGCAGCGCTCCCCCCTGTTCCGCGAAGCCGCCGATCAGGGCTTCCTCGTGCGGCGCGCCGACGGATCGGTCTGGCAGTGGGACCTGTGGCAGGCGGGGATGGGACTCGTGGACTTCACGAACCCCGATGCCACAGCCTGGTACCAGGGCAAGCTCCGCGGGCTGATCGCGCAGGGTGTCGACTGCTTCAAGACAGACTTCGGCGAGCGCATCCCGACCGAGGTCGTGTGGGCCGACCGCTCGGACCCCGCGCGCATGCACAACCTGTACACCGACCTCTACAACCGTGCGGTGCACGACGTGCTGGTCGAAGCCCGTGGCGCCGACGACGCCGTGCTGTTCGCGCGCTCGGCGACCGCCGGCGGCCAGAGCATGCCTGTGCACTGGGGCGGCGACTCCACGTCGACCTATGCCTCGATGGCCGAGACCCTGCGCGGCGGGCTCTCCCTGGCGCTCAGCGGGTTCGCGTTCTGGAGCCACGACATCGGCGGGTTCGAGGGCACTCCGGATGCCGGGGTCTTCAAGCGCTGGACGGCCTTCGGCCTGCTCGGCTCGCACTCCCGCTTCCACGGCTCCAGCTCCTACCGGGTGCCGTGGGCCTTCGACGAAGAGGCCGTAGACGTGACGAGGCGCTTCACGCACCTCAAGATGCAGCTGATGCCGTACCTGTACCAACAGGGCATCGACGCCTCGCGAACCGGGCTGCCGGTGATGCGCCCGATGCAGCTGGAGTTCCCCGACGACCCCGCCGCCGGGTACCTCGACCGTCAGTACATGCTCGGGGCGGACCTGCTCGTCGCTCCCGTGTTCTCGGAGGACGGGGCCGTGGAGTTCTATCTGCCGGAGGGCGAGTGGACCTCGCTCCTGAGTGGGGAGACGGTGATCGGCGGGGGCTGGCGGCGGGAGACCCATGCCTTCGACTCGCTGCCGCTCTATGTGCGGCCGGGCACAGCGCTCCCCTGGGGTGCGCGCACCGACAGGCCGGACTACGACTACCACGACGGCCTTCGACTGCGGGTGTTCCCGGGCGGATCAGGATCGGCGTCGGTGAGGGTGACGAGCCCCGATGGTCGCGAGCGCGTCTACGAGGTCGATCTCTCGGAGGTGACCGGCTGACCGCCTCCGACCGAGGCCGGGGCGGGCGGTCAGCGCTTGTCAGGACGCTTGCGATCGTTCCACGCGGCGAGAGCGGATGCTGCGGCCCCCGCAGCGCGATCGATCGCCTCGGCTGACCGGCTGAGCATGTCCTGCGCCGCATCCTGCCAGGCCGATGTCGACTGCGGCGCCTCGCCGGCGCGCACTCTGGCGGCGTACTCGGCCGCCTCGAACGCGCGCTCCAACTCCGACACGGCGTCACGATAGGCGGCGAACTCAGCCGGCGCTGCGGCGCTGTCCGCGGCGCGCCGAGCCTCGACGGCGCGACCGGCGGCACGCAGGTATTCCGCCGTGGCCGGCTGCTTGACGTCGGTCATCTCCGGGTAGGAGATCTGCAGTGCGGGGTCGGTCTCGTACCGCATCCAGCGCGCGACGAGCGCCTCGTGCTGCGCGTGCAGCCTCTCCAACGGACGCGGCTCGGAGGCGGCGGGAATCGCGGCGCGAGCGGCATTGACCCGCACCTGCTTGGCACGCACGTCGGCCGCAGCGGCCTTGGCGTCGTTCTCCTTGGCGCGCAGGATCCGCTTGGCGCCGGCGAGCTGATCCGAGGTCGCGCGGCGCGCGCTGCGCTCCGCCGCGATGCGAGCGACGTCGGCGCGAGCCAGTTTGACCGACATCCTCCGCTCCACCGAGGTCTGCTGGGCGGCCTTGAGGTCATGGCGAGCCGCGTCGTACTCCAGCCGTCGTCCGCTCCGCCTGCTGCGGCGTCGCAGACCGTATCCCCCGGCGGCGACTCCGCCGGCTGCGACGGGCGCGATCCACCACCACTCGACGGCGAGCAGCAACGGGTCCATGCTTCGATGCTACCCAGCACCGCGCGTCGCCGCGCCGTCAGAGCGCCGACTGGGGCATCCTCTACCGCCCCCGCCGATCCGCTGCGGGGTCAATAACGCACCGCTGGACCGCTGCGGGGTCAATAACGCACCGCAAAAGGCTCCCAGAGGTGCTCAATTGACCCCGACAGGAGCGGCGGGCGAGAGGAAAGGGGGCGGGCGAGAGGAAAGGGGGCGGGCGAGAGGAAGGGCGGCGGGCGAGAGGTAGCGGCGGACCAAGGGCGGACGAGATCGACGGCGCTCGCGGAGTGAGCGCACGACTGCGGCCGCGACCGATGATCGGTCGCGGCCGCAGTGCGCTCGTCCTCAGCGGGTCGGCAGTGTCACACCAGCGTCTGCTGCCAGGCGGCGTGGAGCTGGGCGAACTTGCCCGTGCCCCCGATCAGGGAGTCGGGAGTGTCATCCTCGATGATCCGCCCGTGCTCCATGACCAGCACCCGATCGGCGATGGCCACAGTCGAGAGCCGGTGGGCGATGATGATCGCCGTGCGGTCCTTCAACAGTGTCTGCAGCGCGTCCTGGATGAGCCGCTCCGACGGGATGTCGAGCGAAGCTGTGGCCTCATCGAGGATCAGCACCGCGGGGTCGGCGAGGAACGCCCGTGCGAACGAGATCAGCTGGCGCTGCCCCGCCGACACGCGGCCGCCGCGCTTGTTGACGTCGGTGCCGTAGCCGTCAGGGAGCGACGAGATGAATCCATCGGCACCCACCGCCCGCGCAGCCGCCCTGATCTCCTCGAGCGAGGCGTCCGGCTTGCCGAGCGCGATGTTGTCGGCCACGGTCCCGCTGAACAGGTACGCCTCCTGGGTCACCATGACGATGGCCCGTCGGAGATCCTTCGGATGCAGATCGCGCAGGTCGACCCCGTCGAGGGTGACGGTACCGATCGAGGGGTCGTAGAACCGCGAGATCAGCTTCGCCAGCGTCGACTTGCCCGCACCCGTCGTCCCGACCAGGGCGATCGTCTGACCCGCTGGGATGTCGAGGGAGAAGTTCGGCAGGATCGTCTTCTCGCCGTTGTATCCGAAGGTCACCTCGTCGAACCTGACATGCCCGCGCGACTCCCAGAGGTCGACCGGCTTCTCGGGGTCCGGCACCGTCGGCACCTCTTCGAGGACGCCGGAGACCTTCTCCAGGGCGGCCGTCGCCGACTGGTAGGAGTTCAGGAACATCGCGATCTCCTGCATCGGCGCGAAGAAGTTGCGCACGTACAGCACGGCGGACAGGAGCACACCGACCGTCAGAGCTCCGTCGGAGACCCGGATGCCGCCCCACAGCACGACGATGCCGAGCACCAGTGCCGCGACGCCCATCAGGCCCGGCTCGAACGTGCCGAACAGCAGCATCGAGCGCCGGTTCACGTCCCGGTAGTCTCCGGCGATCTTCTGGAAGGTCGCGTCGTTACGCGGCTCCTTGCGGAACGCCTTGACCGCGCGGATGCCCGTCATGGTCTCGACGAACTGCACGATGACCTTGGCGCTGATCACCCGCGACTCGCGGTACACGAGCTGCGAGCGCGAATAGAACCAGCGCATCAGGAAGAACAGCGGCACGCCGCCGATCGCGAGGATGAGTCCGGACTGCCAATCCCACACGCACAGCGCGATGAAGGTGAACAGGCCGAACAGCACACCCGAGACGAGTTCGTTCAGGCCGCCGTCGAGCAGCTCCTTGATCGAGTCCAGGTCGCTCGTCTGGCGGGAGATGATGCGCCCCGACGTGTATGACTCGTGGAACTCCAGGCTCAGCCGCTGCGTGTGCAGGAAGATCCGCTTGCGCAGATCCAGCAGCACGGCCTGGGTGAGCTTTGCCGCGATGATCACGTACCAGGCGATCATCGCCGCGGCCACGGCACCGGCGAGAAGGTAGATGCCGCCGATCATGAAGGTCGGCATCCAGTCGGCACGCTCGAGCACGGCGGGGAGCGCGCGGTCGAGACCGATGCTGATCAGGATCGGTCCGGCGACCTGCAGCGCGGTGGAGATCACGAGCACGATCGCGGCGAGCGTGATCTGCGTCTTCAGCGGGCGCACGAGTGAGCCCAGCAGGCGCAGCGAGCGACGCCGGATGGCGCGGCTCTCCTCCCGGGTGTAGCGGGAGCGGTCCTCGTCCTGGGTTCCGGTGATGGCGGAGCTCATCGCTGCACCTCCTTCTCGGTGATGATGTCTTCGTCGGCGGCATCCTGCCGGATCCCGTCCTGGACGGCGGTCTCGATCTCGTCCTGCTCGTCGCGGATGATCGGGATCGCGCCGGTGCGCGCCGCCTCCTCCGCTTCGAGGCTGGAGATGACGTGACGGTAGTGACGGCTCGTCTTCAGCAGCTCGGAGTGGGTGCCGACCGCGGTGACGCGCCCGGACTCGAGCAGCGCCACGCGGTCGGCGAGGGCCACGGTCGACGGGCGGTGGGCCACGATCATCGCGGTCGTGTCGGCGAGCACATGACGCAGCGCCTCCTCGACCAGGGCCTCGGTGTCGACGTCGAGCGCAGACAGCGGGTCGTCGAGGACGAGCACCTTCGGGTCGGCAGCCACCGCGCGCGCGAGCGCGAGGCGCTGGCGCTGTCCGCCGGAGAGGCTCAGCCCCTCTTCGCCGATCACGGTCTCGACTCCCTCGGGGAGGGAATCGACGAACGACGCCTGCGCGACGTCGAGGGCCTCACGCAGCACGCGTTCGGCCTCCTCGCTGTGCACGTCGAGGTCTGCGCGTCCGAGCAGCACGTTCTCCCGCACGGTCGCAGAGAAGAGCGTCGCGTCCTCGAACGCCATCGCGATGTGCTGACGCAGCTCGGCCAGCGGCAGGTCGCGCACGTCGACGCCGTCGAGGGTCACCCGGCCGCCCGTGACGTCGTACAGACGCGTCGGCAGCGTCGTCAGGGTGGTCTTGCCGCTTCCGGTGAGACCGACCAGAGCCATGGTCTCGCCGGGGCGCAGCACGAGATCGATCCCGTCGAGCAGGTCGCGCTCGTGCGATCCCGCGTCCTGGTAGCGGAAGTGCGCCGCCTCGAATGCGAGCTCTCCGCGGGGCTCCGCGATGTGCACCGGATTCTCCGGGTCGGTGATCGTGTTCGTCTCCGAGTAGATGTCGAACACCCGGTCGGTGGCCGTACGTGCATCGAGCATGAACGAGAACAGGAAGCCGATCGACTCGATGGGCCAGCGCAGGACGACCGCCATCGCGAAGAACGCGAACAGCTGGGCCTGGTCGATCTCACCCTGCGAGATCAGCCAGATGCCGGACATGAGGCTCAGGCCGAAGGCGATCTGCGGCATGAGGTCGAGCCAGAACCAGATGGACGCGATCGCGCCCGCCTTGCTCATCTCGGTCTCCCGCAGCGTCTCGGCCTGGCGGCTGAATCGGCTCAGCGCATGCTTGCCCCGGCCGAAGGCCTTGAGCACGCGGATGCCGTGCACGCTCTCCTCGACGCTGGTCGCGAGGTCACCGGCCTGATCCTGGCTGCGGCGGGTGAGGGCGCCGTAGCGCTTCTCGAAGAGGTAGCCGCGGATCCACAGCGGGATGGCGGTGACGATGAAGATGACGCCCAGCAGCCAGTGCCAGCGGAACAGCAGCACGGACCCGATGATGATCGTCAGCACGTTGACCACGAGCAGCACCAGACCGAAGGCCAGCCACCGGCGGATGAGGCCGATGTCCTGCATCATGCGGCTCAGCAGCTGGCCGGACTGCCAGCGGTCGTGGAACGAGACCGGCAGCGTCTGCAGACGCGAGTACAGCTCGGTGCGCATCTTGTATTCGACCTGCGTGGCGGGGTTGAGCACGAACTGGCGACGCAGCCACACCATGAGCGCCTCGCCGAGGGCGAGGCCGAACACGGCGAGCGCACCCCACGCGATCGCGTCGATCGCTCCGGTCTGCACGGGTCCGCGGATGATCTGCTCGAGGACGATCGGGATCATCAGGGCGATGATCGCCGCGACGAGCGCGCTGGCGGCACCGCCGGCGAGCCGCCAGATGGCCGGTTTCACGAAGGGCTTCAGGCGCCACAGTGCGGCCGGTGTGGAGAGGGAGGACGAGGAGGAGGCGTTCTGCGATGAAGGCGAGGAAGACATGTCTCTCAGACGAGTTTCGTATGGGGAAGCGGTAGCTGGAGGGGTCGGACGCAGCAGCGGACTCGTCGAGTCCGGCATCCGAAGAGGTGGTGCGTGTCGGAAGAGGCTCTAGCGCAGCGGTCGCACCGGGGTCGAGCCGAGAGTGGCGATCTGCGCAGCGGCGATCGTTGTCATGGTGTCCTCCTCAGGGGCTCGGCTGTGTCGTCCGGTCGGTGCGACAGCCCACCAGCCTATTCCTGTGAACAAGCTGAGCGCAAGAGAGATTCCCGATCGGTTTCGGAGCGCCTCCTCGCGCTCGATCCCCGCTCCCCTGCTGGACGCCCTTGGCCCCTCGGCTCAGCGCTCGCCGGCCTCGCGCGCCAGGAGGCTCGACTTGACATCCAGACCCCAGGCGAACCCGCCGAGGGTTCCGTCCGACCGCAGCACGCGGTGGCACGGTACGAAGAGTGCAGGCGCGTTCCTGGCGCAGATCGACGCTGCAGCGCGCACGGCCCGGGGGTTTCCGAGCTGCGCGGCGAAGGACGTGTAGGTCAGCGGCTCACCGGGGGTGATCCGGCGCAACGCGGCCCACCCCGCGAGCTGCAGCTCCGTGCCCGTCTGGGCGACCTCGACGCCGTCGATCGCCGTCACCTCACCCGCGTAGAAGGCGCGGACCGCCGCCGCGGCATCCGTGTCGCCCTCCGTGATGCGGGCAGGACGGGTGGCCGTCGAGAGCCGCGCGACGATCGCCGCCCGGTCCGCCGTCCATCCGGAGGCGAGCACGCGCTGCCGGTCGTCGGCCAGGATCGTGAAGGGGCCGTCGGCGGTGTCGATGGTCTGGATGAGAGCGGTCATGGTGTCTCCTTCTGGGCGACGGTCGTGATCGGGCGTGCGGAACGCGGCGTCCGCACAGGTGCTGCGCGCCAGAGGTGGGCGCTGAGGTAACTGCGCCAGGGGGCGGTACGCTCCGCCCAGACGGTGAGCGGTCGCGCCTCGCCCGGGAGCCCTGCAGCAGCGGCGCCGGCGCGGAGCGCGACGTCACCGGGGAGCAGGATGTCGGGATCGCCGAGCACGCGCATCCGCACGTAGTCCGCCGTCCAGGGGCCGATTCCCGGCATGGCGAGGAGGGCGGCGCGCTGGTCGACCCCGTCATCCCCGACGGTCAGCCGGAGCGAGCCGTCGGCGAGCGCGGCGGCAGCTCCGACGATCGCCCCGATCCGGGCCGCCGGGCCTCGCAGGACCTCTGCGCCGTGCTCGGCGATCGCCGTCATCGTCGGGAACAGCAATCCCTGCTCGGTGCGCTCGCCCAGAGCATCCGTCAGCGCGGTGAGGGCCGTCCTGGCGGCGACGACGGTGATCTGCTGGCCGATCATGGCGCGGATGAGCATCTCGTGCGGGTCGGCGGAGCCCGGCACGCGGATGCCGGGCGTGCGCGCGACCAGCGGGGCGAGCTCGGGGTGCACGCTGAGCGCCTGGTCGACGGCGAGCGGATCGGCGTCGAGGTCGAAGATGCGCCGCACGGTGGAGACGAGCGGCGCGAGATCGCCGAGCCGCGCGACGCGGGCGCGCAGGTGCAGGCGCTCGGAGGCGTCGCTGCTCACCTCGAACCACGCCGGTCCACCCGCCATCCGCAGATGCCGTGAGAACGAGGTGGCGGTGGCCTCCTCGACACCCGAGACCGCGCGTGCAGCCATCCACTGGAAGATGCCGGATGCGTCGAAGGGGCCGCGATACGGCAGGACGAGGTCGATCGCCCCGGGAGCGGCGGATGCCGGCAGCCGCCGTCGCGCCCTCAGCTCGCCCGGCGTGAGTGAGAACACCTCGCGGATCGTGTCGTTGCACTGCCGGATGCTGGCGAATCCCGCCGAGAAGGCCACGTCGGAGATGGGCATGTCGGTGCCGACGAGGAGCATCCGCGCCGTATGCGCGCGGTGAGCTCTGGCGAGCGCGAGAGGGCCGGCTCCGAGCTCGGTCGACAGCAGCCTGGTGAGGTGCCTGGTCGAGTATCCGAGCCGCACGGCCAGGCCGGACACGCCTTCGCGCTCGACCACCCCGGAGGCGATCAGCCGCATCGCCCGCGCCGCCACGTCGCCGCGCAGATCCCAGGCCGGGGAGCCGGGAGCGGCCTCGGGGAGACAGCGCTTGCAGGCGCGGAAGCCGGCCTCGTGCGCGGCGGCGCTGGTCGGATAGAACGTGACGTTCTGCGGCTTCGGCGTGCGCGCGGGGCAGCTCGGGCGGCAGTAGATGCCAGTGGAGCGCACCGCCGTGACGAACTGCCCGTCGAAGCGGGTATCGCGGGCGCTGATCGCTCGATACCGCTCGTCGAAGTCCGTCGTGGGGAAGCTCATGCCTCCACTCTGCCATCGACCCCGGACACCGGCTGGCGGAAATCGGACATCGCTGTCCCGGTCCGCCACCGGCGTCCGGCCGATGCCTCAGTGGAAGAAGTGACGCTCTCCCGTGAAGAACATCGTGACGCCCGCCTTGCGAGCGGCATCCACGACCTCTTCATCGCGCACCGAGCCGCCGGGCTGCACGATCGCGGTGACACCAGCGTCGATGAGCACCTGAGCGCCGTCGGCGAACGGGAAGAACGCGTCGGAGGAGGCGACGGAGCCGGCAGCGCGGTCTCCTGCACGCTCGACCGCGAGGCGGCACGAGTCGACGCGGTTGACCTGGCCCATGCCGACGCCGACGGTGGCGTTGTCCTTCGCGAGCACGATCGCGTTCGACTTGACCGCACGGCAGGCCTTCCACGCGAAGATGAGGTTCTCCATCTCCTCGTCGCTCGGACGCTCTCCCGAGACGAGCTCCCAGTTCTTCGCGACCGACACGATGTCGTCGGGGAAGCGGTCGGCGTCCTGCAGCAGCAGGCCGCCCGACACGAGACGCACGTCGGAGCGCTCCTGCTGCCAGTCCTCGGGCAGCTGCAGGAGGCGGAGGTTCTTCTTCGCCTTGAAGACCTCGAGGGCGGCCGGCTCGAACGAGGGCGCGACGATCACCTCAGTGAAGATGTCCTTCAAGTTCTCCGCCATCTTGAGCGTCACCGTGCCGTTGGCAGCGATGACCCCGCCGTAGGCCGACACCGGGTCGCACTCGTGGGCACGCAGATGCGCGCTGGCGATCGGGTCCAGCGCGTTCGGGGCGGTGGTCGCGATGCCGCAGGGGTTCGCGTGCTTGATGATGGCGACGGCGGGCTTGACCATGTCGTAGGCGGCGCGCAGCGCGGCATCCGCATCGACGTAGTTGTTGTACGACATCTCCTTGCCCTGCAGCTGCGTCGCCTGGGCGATGCCGTGGCCGCCGACGCGGGTGTAGATGGCACCGCGCTGGTGCGAGTTCTCGCCGTAGCGGAGCGTCGCGAGGCGCTCGGCCTGGATCGTCAGGTGGGTCGGCAGGTCCTCCCCGTCGCCGAGCGTGCCCTCGGCGAACCACGACGCGACGGCCGTGTCGTAGGCCGCCGTGTGCGCGAAGGCACGGGCGGCGAGCTCGCGACGCTGGGTCAGCGTGGTACCGCCGTCTGCGATCGCCGAGATGATGCCGGGGTAGGACTGCGGCGAGACGACGATCGCCACGTTCGCGTGGTTCTTCGCGGCGGCGCGCACCATGGCGGGGCCGCCGATGTCGATCTGCTCGACGACGTCATCACCCTCGGCCCCCGAGGCGACCGTCTCGATGAACGGGTAGAGGTTCACGACGACGAGCTCGAAGGGAGCGATGTCGAGGTCGGCGAGCTGGCGCTCATGGTCCTCGAGACGCAGGTCGGCGAGCAGTCCACCGTGGATCTTCGGATGCAGCGTCTTCACCCGGCCGTCGAGCATCTCGGCGACGCCCGTGACGGCGGCGACGTCGGTGACCTCGAAACCGGCCTCACGGATGGTCGCGGCGGTCGAGCCGGTCGAGACGATCTGCACTCCGGCGTCCGCGAGGGCCTTCGCGAGCACCAGGAGGTCGGTCTTGTCGCTCACCGAGACGAGTGCGCGACGGACGGGGACGGTGTCGCGATCGCGGTACAGCGAGTGGTCGTGGCGGGGGCCGGCCATGATGGGCTCCTTCGTGCGAGGGGGGGCGTGCGTGGATCGGTTCAGGGTGCGGAGGTCAGCGACAGCTCACCGGTCGCGATGCGCTGCACCACGTCGATGAGGAGTCGGCGTTCGACGGGCTTGATGCGCTCGTGCAGTGTGTGCTCGGTGTCGCCGTCGAGGATCGGCACGCGCTCCTGCGCGAGGATCGGTCCCGTGTCGACGCCGTCGTCGACGACGATCACGCTCGCGCCGGTCTCGGTGACACCGGCGGCGAGCGCGTCGCGGACGCCGTGTGCGCCGGGGAACTCCGGGAGGTACGCGGGATGCGTGTTGATGAGGCGCGGCGAGAGGGCGGCGACCAGTCCGGCCGGGAGCAGCCGCATCAGGCCGCTGAGCACGACCAGGTCGGCGTTCCAGACGGCCAGCTGACGTCCGAGCTCCTCTCCCCATGCCTCGCGCGACTCGTGCTGGTGCCACGGGACGGTGAAGCGGGGGATGCCGAACTCCTCGGCGTGGGCGAGTCCGTCGGCTTCGCGGTCGGCTCCGACGACCACGACCCTGGCACGGAAATCGGGGTGACGAGCGGCCTCGAGGAGGGCGCGAAGGTTCGAGCCGGTGCCCGAGATGAGAACGGCGACCGTGAGCACGCGCCCAGTCTACCGGGGCCGACGGCGGGCCCCGAGCCGCATGTCAGAGCAGCGGATCGCCGGGGTCCCGACGCGGAAGTCGGAACTCGTCGACCGGGGCCGTCACGGTGGGGAACGGGTCGCCCTGCACCGGGCGGACCGCGGATGACGACGCACCGTCGCCGTGCAGATCGGAGGCGCTCATCTCGGCGATCCACCGATCCGTCCGCTCCTCGGCGAGCTCATCCCGGTGACGCGGCGAGAGCAACAGGATCGCGGCCCCCAGCAGCACCTCTCCGCCGAGCGCGAGGGCGAACGGCAGCACGGCGGGTCCGGCCTCGGCCAGACGCCCCGGCCCCATCGAGCCGCCGGCCAGCAGCGCGGCGATCGCGGCGACAGCGGCCGTCAGCACGCCGATGCCCGCGGCGATCGCGGCCCGCGGCGCGGCGCCGAGCGGCGTGCCCTCCCAGACGAGGCGCGAGCGCACCGCCCACCCCGCGAAGGCACCGACGCCGATCGGCACGATGATCACGATGAGCATCCAGATCGAGGTGCTCTCCGGCAGCAGCCCCAGGACCGGGATGCCCGGCACCACTCCGAGCTGCGTCCCGGCGGGAGACACGGCGGTGCCGACCCCGACCGCGAAGCCGGGCCCTGCGAGCCAGGACGCTGCCCACACGATGATCGTCGGGAGGTAGGCGAGATGACCGAGCGTGATGACCCCGGCCCCCAGGGCGTCGACGCGGGCGGCCTGGAAGAGAGCGACCACCTCACTGCCCCTCGTCGCGGTCAGGATCGCGACGGCCACGGCCGAGACCGCGGTCATGCCCACCACGGCGAACGCCGCGCCACGCACGGATGCGCTGGGGACAGGCCCCCAGTCGCCCCAGGAGTCGATCACGTCGTGCACCCGGTCGAGGAGCCCTCCGTCGCCGTCCTCCCAGGCGCTGCGCACGGCACCCGCCACAGCACCCACGAGGTAGACGACGGTCGGCAGCAGCACCGCCAGCACGAGCGGCACTCTGGCGGCTCCGAGCTTCGCGGTCAGAGCGACGCCGAGCGCGATCGCTCCGAAGGTCGCGGCACCGGAGACCGAGCCGAGCAGCCACGCGCCGGCACGGGCCGCGCGGCCCCCCGAGCGCGCCGCGAACAGCAGGGTGAAGAGCAGGAATGCCAGCGGGGTCACCGAGAGGGTGAAGGCGGCTGCGGCCGGCGCGATCCCCGTCGCCCTGAGCACGTCAGCGGACACATCGACATCGAGCGGCACACCGTGACCGAACTGCCACAGCGTCCCGGTCAGCGGCCAGAGCGCGCCCCAATCGGCTGTGACGCCGAACGAGAGCGTCCACAGGAGCGTGAGCGGCGCAAGGAGCACCACGAGTCCGACGGCCGCGGCGATGGCGGCATCGAAGGCGGCGAGGAGCGCGACGAGGAGGCGTTGCATATCGAATCGAGACTACGACGAGAACCCTGTCGTCGCCTGGGGGCGCGCGCGGCTCCGACGACACGATATCGTCTCCAGCGGAGGTTTCCCGATGACAACTGCCCCATCCCCCACCCGGTCCGAGGTCGAACCCACGAACGCTCTGGACCGCTTCTTCGAGATCAGCAAGCGCGGATCCACGATCGGCACCGAGATCCGAGGGGGCCTGGTGACGTTCGTCACGATGGCCTACATCGTGATCCTCAACCCGATCATCCTGTCCGGCTCGGCCGACGTCGCCGGCAACACGCTGGACTTCAGCGCCGTCGGAGCCGCGACAGCGCTCACCGCCGGCGTGATGACGATCCTGTTCGGCCTCATCACTCGCCTGCCGTTCGGCTTCGCCGCCGGCCTCGGCATCAACGCCTTCGTCGCGTTCTCCGTCGTCGGCCAGGTCACCTGGCCAGAGGCGATGGCGCTCGTGATGATCAACGGTCTCGTGATCGTCCTCCTGGCGGCGACCGGTCTGCGCAAGATGATCTTCGACGCCGTCCCGTTCCAGCTCAAGATCGCGATCACGGTCGGCATCGGCCTGTTCATCGCCTTCATCGGCTTCGTCAACTCCGGCTTCGTCACGTCCACCGGCAGCGCGTCCCCTCCGGTGGGTCTCGGAGTCGGCGGATCGGTCGCCACCGTTCCGACCGTCCTGTTCATCGTGACGCTGATCCTCACCGGCATCCTGGTCGCCCGCAAGGTCAAGGGCGGGCTCCTCATCGGCCTCGTCTCCGGCACGGTGCTCGCCGTGATCGTCGAGGCGATCTGGCACCTCGGTGCAGCATCCGACGACAACGCAGGGGGCTGGGGCCTCACGGTTCCGACCCTCACCGGTGCGCCGTTCGGTCTGCCCGATCTGAGCCTCATCGGCGCGGTCGACTTCGGCTTCGACTTCAGCAAGGTCAGCCTGGTCGCGATCGTGATGATCGTCTTCACCCTGGTCTTCTCGAACTTCTTCGACGCCATGGGTACGATGACCGGCCTCGCCAAGGAAGCCGATCTCGCGAACGAGAACGGCGACTTCCCCCGCATCAAGTCGGCGCTCGTCGTCGAGGGCGTCGGCGCGATCATCGGCGGTGGGACGTCATCATCGTCGAGCACGGTGTTCATCGAGTCCGGTGCCGGCATCGGCGAGGGCGCGCGCACCGGTTTCGCGAACCTCATCACGGGCGGCATGTTCCTGCTGGCGATGTTCCTCACCCCGCTCACCTCGATCGTCCCGACCGAGATCGCCGCGGCTGCCCTGGTTATCGTCGGCGCGATGATGATGGCGCAGATCAAGTACATCGACCTGACCGAGTTCAGCGTCCTCCTGCCGGTGTTCCTGACCGTCACGGTGATGCCGCTGACCTACTCGATCGCTAACGGCATCGGCGCGGGCTTCGTCAGCTGGGTCCTCGTGCAGGCGTTCTCCGGCAAGGCGCGGAGGATCAGCCCGCTGCTGTGGATCGTGGCCGCAGGCTTCGTGATCTTCTTCGCCCGCGGGCCGATCGAAGCGCTCTTCGGCGTCGCCTGAGCGAACGGATACGACAGGAGGGGCGGGTGCTGCGGCATCCGCCCCTCTCTTCGTCTGCACGCCCGACGGGCGAGATGCACCCGGGCATGAAAGAAGGCCCCGGAGTGGAGTCCAGGGCCTTCTCTTCGATTGTAGCTCAGGTCAGAGCGACTCGACGATCTCGCGCATCAGAGCGGCGGTCTCGGACGGCGTCTTGCCGACCTTGACCCCGGCGGCCTCGAGGGCCTCTTTCTTCGCCTGAGCGGTGCCGGCCGAGCCCGACACGATGGCGCCGGCGTGGCCCATGGTCTTGCCCTCCGGTGCCGTGAATCCCGCGACGTAGCCGACGACGGGCTTGGTGACGTGCGCCTTGATGTAGTCGGCCGCCCGCTCCTCGGCGTCGCCGCCGATCTCGCCGATCATGACGATCGCCTTGGTCTCGGGGTCGGCCTCGAACGCGGCGAGCGCGTCGATGTGGGTCGTGCCGATGACCGGGTCGCCGCCGATGCCGATGGCGGTCGAGAAGCCCAGGTCGCGCAGCTCGAACATCATCTGGTACGTCAGGGTGCCCGACTTCGACACGAGGCCGATCGGTCCCTTGCCGGTGATGTTCGCCGGCGTGATGCCGACGAGCGCCTCACCGGGGGTGATGATGCCGGGGCAGTTCGGCCCGATGATGCGGGTCGTGTTGCCCTTGCTCTGCGCGTAGGCCCACGCCTCGGCCGAGTCGCCCACGGGGACGCCCTCGGTGATGACCACGAGCAGCGGGATCTCGGCGTCGATGGCCTCGATCATCGCGTCCTTCGTGAAGGCGCCGGGCACGAACGCGATCGACACGTCTGCGCCGGTCTCCTTCATGGCCTCGGCGACCGAGGCGAAGACGGGGAGCTCGACGGCGTTGCCGTCCTTGTCGGTGTGCGCGACCGTGGTGCCGGCCTTGCGGGCGTTCACTCCGCCGACGACCTGGGTGCCTGCCTTGAGCATGAGCGCCGTGTGCTTGGTGCCCTCGCCGCCGGTGATGCCCTGGACGATGACCTTGGAGTCCTTGTTGAGGTAGATCGACATTTCTCTAGTCCTTGTGTCTCTCTGCGATCAGGCGTTGGCGAGTTCGGCGGCCTTGTCGGCGCCCTCGTCCATGGTGCTGGCGAGCGTGACGAGCGGGTGCGCGTACTCGGCGAGGATCGCGCGACCCTCGTCGACGCGGTTGCCGTCGAGGCGCACGACGAGCGGCTTGGAGGCCGTGCTGCCGAGGGTCTCGAGGGCGCCCTTGATGCCGTTGGCGACGGCGTCGCACGCCGTGATGCCGCCGAAGACGTTGACGAAGACGCTCTTGACCTGCGGGTCGCCCAGGATGACGTCGAGGCCGGCTGCCATGACCTCGGCCGAGGCTCCACCGCCGATGTCGAGGAAGTTCGCGGGCTTGACGCCGGCGTGCTTCTCCCCGGCGTAGGCGACGACGTCGAGGGTCGACATGACGAGTCCTGCACCGTTTCCGATGATGCCGACCTCGCCGTCGAGCTTGACGTAGTTCAGGCCGCTCTTCTTGGCCTTGGCCTCGAGCGGGTCTGCGGCGTCCTTGTCCTCGAGCGCCTCGTGCTCGGGGTGACGGATCTCCGAGGCGTTGTCGTCGAGGGTGACCTTGCCGTCGAGCGCGATGATGTCGCCCTCTTCGGTGCGCACCAGCGGGTTGACCTCGACGAGCGTCGCGTCCTCGCCCTTGTAGACCTCGAAGAGCTTGACGAAGACGTCGGCGACCTTCTCGACCAGGTCTTCGGGGAAGCGCGCTGCGCGAGCGATCTCGACGGCCTTGTCCTTGTCGATGCCCGTGAGCGGGTTGACCTCGACGCGGGCGAGAGCCTCGGGGCGCTCGACCGCGAGCTCCTCGATCTCCATGCCGCCCTCGACCGAGCAGAGGCTCAGGTACGAGCGGTTGGCGCGGTCCAGCAGCACGGAGAAGTAGAACTCCTCGGCGATGCGCGCACCCTGGGCGACCATGACGCGCTTGACGACGTGGCCCTTGATGTCGAGGCCGAGGATGGCCTTGGCGGCCTCGTACGCCTCGTCGGGAGTCTTCGCGACCTTGACGCCACCCGCCTTGCCGCGTCCACCGGTCTTGACCTGGGCCTTGACGACGACGACTCCGCCGATCTTCTCCGCGGCTGCCTTCACCTCCTCAGGGGTGTCGGCGACGATGCCGGCGAGGACCGGCACTCCGTACTTCTCGAAAACGTCTCGTGCCTGGTACTCGTACAGATCCACTGTGGTTCCTTCACTGGGCTGCTGTCTGGTAATTCTCTCGATGTCGAGACATCGACCAGTCCCCCAGCCTACTACCCCGATCTGGACGCACCTGAGCGTCGCGGAACGTCAGACACCGTGGCGCTCGGGCCGCGAGGTCCTAGGCTTTCGCTATGCGAGACTTCCCCGATTCGCGCGACGCCGTCGTCGCCGCCGCCCTCGAGCTCTTCCAGGCCCAGGGATTCGATCAGACCTCCGTCGAGCAGATCGCCAAGGCCGCAGGGGTCTCCCGGTCCACGTTCTTCCGTCAGTTCGGCGGCAAGGAGGACGTCGTCTTCGCCGATCACGAGCTGCTCCTCGACCGCCTCCGCGAGTTCCTCTCCGAGGGACACGAAGATCCGTGGGGCGCCGTGTGCGCGGCATCCGAGTCCGTGTTCGCGCATTTCGCGCACGACCCGGAGCTCGCCCGCCGTCGGTACCAGATCGTCCGTCAGGTGCCGGTGCTGCGCGAACGCGAGATCATCACGGTGTTCCGGTACGAGCGGCTGTTCGACGAGTACCTGCGCAGCGCGCTGCCCGGGGTGGATCCGCTGGATGCCGTCGGCTTCGCGGCGCTCGTGACGGCGGTGCACAACCACGTGCTGCGCCAGTTGCTCCGCGGACGCAAGAAGGTGCCGCTGTCGACGCTGCAGTCGGCACTGAACGATGTGCGCCGGCGCTACGGTGTGCCGGCGGATGCTGCGACCGACGAGCCGGACGACGTGGTGGTCGCGGTGTTCCCCCGGTCGATGCCGATCGCCGAGGTGACGAGAAGACTGCGCTCCCAGCTCGACTGAGCCGCGCCGTCCGCGAGCGGCGGGGTCGTGGAACCGAGTTTCAACGCGTACGATACTTGGTGCCACGAAGGAGTCACCATGAGCACCGCAGCCTCCCCCTTCCCCGGCGAGCGCGTCTCGTCGTACGACATCACCGGACGCCAGGACAGCGACTACTACGCCGTCTTCGCCGACATCCCCGAGGCCGACCGCGCCGCCTGGGATCGAGCGAAGGCATACATCGACGAGGTCGGGGCGCAGATGGCCGACGCGTGGGACCGTGCCGAGTACCCGCTGGACGCCGCTCGCCGCATGGGCGAGATGGACCTCGTGGTCGACGGCATCGAGCATCCGTCCCTCACGCGCCTCTCCCCTCTCGCCGCGGGGCTGGTGAACATGGAGATCTCGCGAGGCGACGGGTCGCTCGGCACCGTGCTCGCCGTGCAGGGCGGCCTGGCGCTGCGCACCCTGGCCCTCTTCGGCTCGCCGGAGCAGCAGGAGAAGTGGCTCACGGCGCTCGCTGACGGCTCGGTCTTCGGGTCGTTCGCGCTGACCGAGCCCGATCACGGCTCGGACTCCGTGTCCCTGGAGACGGTGGCGCGCCGCGACGGCGACCACTGGGTGCTCCGCGGCACCAAGAAGTGGATCGGCAACGGCGCATCGGGCGGCATCACGTTCGTCTGGGCGCGCGTCGACGATGAGACGGCTCCGGAGCACGGTGCCGTCCGCTGCTTCCTCGTCGAGCAGGAGACCCCCGGCTACACCGGCACCCCGATCCGCGGCAAGGCATCGCTGCGCGCGATCCACCAGGCGCACATCGTGCTCGACGACGTCCGCGTGCCCCTCGATGCGGTCCTGCCGGGCACGCACAGTTTCAAGGACGCCTCGGTCGTGCTCTACGCCACGCGCTCGGGCGTCGCCTGGTCGGCACTCGGTCACGCGACCGCCTGCTACGAGGCGGCCCTGG
The DNA here is from genome assembly GCF_900105205.1 of Microbacterium hydrocarbonoxydans. Taxonomy (NCBI): domain Bacteria; kingdom Bacillati; phylum Actinomycetota; class Actinomycetes; order Micrococcales; family Microbacteriaceae; genus Microbacterium; species Microbacterium hydrocarbonoxydans. The sequence goes on from NZ_FNSQ01000005.1 coordinate 2,867,638, forward strand.
CGTATTCGAAGCAGCGCATCCAGTTCGGCAAGCCGCTCGCGAAGTTCCAGATGGTGCAGGAGCGACTCACGCACATGCTCGAGGACCTCACCGCGATGCAGCTCTACTGCCGCCGCCTCGCCGACCTCGAGACCGCGGGCGAGCTGCGTCCGACGCAGGCCTCACTGGCGAAGTTCCACAACACCCGAGCGGCGCGGCGGGTGGCCTCCATCGCCCGCGACCTGCTCGGCGGCAACGGCATCCTGCTCGAGAACGGCGTGATGCAGCACATGGCCGACATCGAGGCGATCCACACCTACGAGGGCACCGAGAGCGTGCAGGCGCTGCTGCTCGGGCGTGACATCACCGGGATGAGCGCCTTCGCCTGACACGACTCTCGGCGACCGGTCACGACTGTCCCAGACCGGTCACGACTGTCCCAGACCGGTCACGACTGTCCCGGACCGGTCACGACTGTCCCAGACCGGTCACGACTGTCCCGAATCGCACACAATGCCACGGAGGGCACACCAGTCCGGCCCGTTCGTGTGCTGTGCGGGGAATCCTGTGCAGATCGGGACAGCAGGCAGAGCTCAGTCGCAGCCGCAGCCGCCGGACGGCGTCTTCAGCATGAAGCAGACGTCGCACACGCCATAGTCCCGCTCGACCGGCTTCGGCGTACGTGCGACCTTCGGCGCCGCGGCGACACGGGGTGTCGTCGAGCGCTTCGCCTTCACCGGCGCGATCGGACGGAACTCGCTCGGATGCGTCACGTAGAAGTACGGAGCGCGTCCTTCGCTGGGCTGCAGGCGCAGAGGCGTGGAGCCGATCACGACCGCCTCGTCCTCCGTGAAGCCGTTCGTGTAGGTCTTGCCGATGTGCAGCGGAGCACCGGCGCCGCGGCGGATCGCCTCGATGTAGCGGCCGCGGTCGATGTACGAGGAGATGCCGACGGCATCCGTGATCGCCGTGATGAACTCGTGGTTCTCGACGGCGATGCGGTGCGCGCGGAGCGCCTCGGTGAGGGTGCGGTAGGGACGGGAGGTTCCGGTGGGGGTAGGGCCCTGGACTTCATTCATCTCTTCAAGGATCTCACGCCCGGACGTGGAAGACTGGCCGTATGGCTCGCGCGACGATCATCGGCTCAGGACCGAACGGCCTCGCGGCGGCGGTGGCACTGGCCCGCTCCGGGTACGAGGTGCGCGTCCTGGAGGCATCCGACACGATCGGCGGCGGCGTCCGCACCGCCGAGAACACCCTCCCCGGGTTCCTCCACGACATCTGCGCCGCCGTGCATCCGGCCGCGCTCTCGTCGCCGTTCTTCCAGGCTTTCGGGCTCGCGGAGCGGATCGAGTGGATCCTCCCCGAGATCTCCTACGCCCACCCGCTCGACGGCGGACGCGCAGGGATCGCCTGGCGCGACATCGAGCGCACCGCCGCGGGACTCGGTGTCGACGAACGCGCCTGGCTCGCACTGCTCCGCCCGCTCAGCAGCCACGTCGAGGGCGTCGTCGACTTCACCGGCAACCAGATGCTCCGGATCCCGCGCGACCCGCTCACGGCGCTCCGCTTCGCACTGCGGATGCTGGATCAGGGCACACCGCTCGCCCGCCGCTCGCTGCGCACCGACGAGGCCGCCGGCCTGATGTCGGGGGTGCTCGCGCACGCGAACACCCCGATGCCCTCGCTCGCCGGTGCGGCCGCCGGGCTGCTGCTCGCGGCCCAGGCCCACGCGGGCGGCTGGATGTACCCGCGCGGCGGAGCGCAGCGCATCGCCGACAGCATGGTCGCGGACATCGAGGCGCACGGCGGGACCGTCGAATCCGGCGCGCACGTCACGGACCTCGGCACACTGGACTGGGGCGACCCCGCCCGTGGCGACCTGCTGCTGCTGAACACCTCACCCCGCCTCACGCTCACCCACCCCGACATCCCCGCCGGATACGCGAGGGCGATCAGCGGATACCGCTACGGCCCCGCCGCCGCGAAGGTCGACTTCGCCCTCGACGGGCCGATCCCCTGGGCGAACGCCGACGTGGCACAGGCGCCCACCGTGCACGTCGGGGGCTCGGCCGCCGAGGTCTGGGAGAGCGAGAACGCCGTGGCCAGGGGACGGATCAGCGACCGACCGTACGTCCTGACCGTGCAGCCGTCGGTCTTCGACCCCACCAGGGCTCCGGAGGGCAAGGCGGTCCTCTGGACGTACATCCACGTGCCGCAGAACTCCGACCTCGACGCCACCGAGCTGATCACCCGCCAGGTCGAGAGGTTCGCGCCGGGCTTCCGCGACCTGATCCTCGCGCACCACTCGGTGCCCGCCTCACATCGCGAGGCGATCAACCCGTCCGAGATCGGCGGCGACATCCTGGGCGGCGCCTTCACGATCCCGCAGGCGCTGCGTCGGCCCGTGCTCGGCACCGCCCCGTGGCGCACCCCGATGCGCGGCGTCTACCTCGCCTCCGCCTCGACGCCTCCCGGTCCCGGCGTCAACGGCATGGCCGGTTGGCACGCCGCGCGCACCGCCCTGAAGGATGCCGGAAGACCCGCCTCCCTCGGCGATCTCTTCGGCTGACTGCTTCCCCGCACGCAGTTCAGCCTGCGCCGCTGCAGACGGATGCGGCCGAACTGGCCCTTCTGCGTCGGCCGAACCCCGGCCAGGATGGATCCATGCGCTACGAGATCCCCGCCCCGATGCTGGCGAAGGCGGCAGCATCCGTCCCCGACCCCGCGAAGACCGCCGGCGGACTCCTCTTCGAGCCGAAGTGGGACGGCTTCCGCGGTCTGATCGCCTGGGACGGGGAGGACGTCGAGATCGGCTCCCGCGGCGCGAAGCCCCTCACCCGCTACTTCCCCGAGCTGGTCGAAGCGATCCCGCGGCTGCTCCCCGGCCCCTGCCTCCTCGACGGCGAGATCGTCGTCGCCACCGGGCCGGACGGCGCGCAGCGACTGGACTGGGAGGCGCTCAGCCAGCGCATCCATCCCGCCGCGTCCCGGGTGAACAGGCTCGCCGTCGAGACGCCCGCGATGTTCATCGCCTTCGATCTGCTCGCCCTCGGCGACGAGGACCTGCAGGACACGCCGTTCGCCGAGCGGCGCGCCAGGCTCGAGACGCTGATGTCCTCGGTCGAGCATCCGCTGCACATCACCCGCACCACCCGCGATCGCGACGCCGCCGTGCGCTGGCTCGCCGAATTCGAGGGCGCGGGGCTCGACGGCGTGGTCGCGAAGCCCCTCGATCAGCCCTACGCGCCGGGCAAGCGCACGCTGGTGAAGATCAAGCACGCCCGCACCGCCGATGTCGTCGCGCTGGGATATCGCGTGCACAAGTCGGGCTCCGGCGTGGGCTCGTTGCTGGTCGGGCTGTACGACGCGGACGGCACTCTGCGCCAGGTCGGCGGCGTCGCCGCGTGGAGCGACGTGCGTCGCCGGCAGCTCGTCGAGGAGCTGGAGCCGCTGGTCGAACGCGACGACGCGGGCGACGCCGTCACGGGCGAAGGCGAACGCTCGCGGTTCAGCGGATCGAAGGACGTGTCGTTCGTGCGGCTGCGCCCCGAGCTCGTGCTCGAAGTCCGCTACGACCAGCTCGAAGGCGCCCGCTTTCGGCACACCGTGCAGTTCGAGCGCTGGCGCCCGGACCGGGACGCCCGCTCCTGCACCTACGACCAGCTCGACACGGTCGCCGGGTACGACCTCGCCGACGTGATCGGCTGAGCGTCAGTCCTCGACCGGATCGCCGTTCTCGTCCCAGTTCGCGGCCACCTTCTTGCTCGGCTGCACGCGCGGCGGCTCGCCGGGCATCTTGGGGAACTCCGGCGGGAACGACAGCTCTCCGAGTCCGTCCGCCACATCGCGCTCCCACCATTCCAGGAGCGTGTCGATGCGGCCGCGCTTCTCCTGCGCCCCCGCCCACGGATCTCCGATCTCCTCCAGACGCTGGGGGACGCTGCGCACCGTGAAGGCCGCGGGGTCGAGTCCGTCGAGCTCGTCCCAGTGCACCGGCGTCGAGACCGTGGCGCCGGGGAGTGCCCGCGGGCTGTACGCGCCCGCCATGGTGCGATCGCGATTCGCCTGGTTGAAGTCGATGAAGATCCGCTCCCCCCGCTCCTCCTTCCACCAGTTCATCGTGACCTGCTCCGGCATCCGTCGTTCCAGTTCCCGCCCGGCGGCGATCACGGCGTGACGGACGTCGAGGAACTCATGGGTCGGCTCGATGGGAGCGAACACGTGGAGTCCGCGGTTGCCGCTGGTCTTCACGAACGCGTCGAGCCCGACCTCCTTCAGCACCTCTCGAAGCGCGTGGGCGGCCGGTACGGCATCCGCGAACCCGGTGCCGGGCTGCGGGTCGAGATCGATGCGCAGCTCGACGGGGTTGTCGGAATCGGTGGCGAGCGACGCCCACGGGTGGAAGACGATCGTGTTCATCTGCGCGGCCCAGACGATGGCGCTCGGGCGGTTGAGCACGATCTGCGGATGCCGTCGCCCGCTGTTGTACGTGACGGTCACGGCGTCGACGTACTCGGGTGTGCCCTTGGGCGGGTTCTTGGAGAAGAAGCCCTCGCTGCCCACGCCGTCACGGAACCGTTCGAGGGACACGGGTCGGTTGCCGTTCGCCTCGAGGAACGGCACGCTGACCTGCTGGAAGTACTCCGCGAGCTCGGCCTTCGTGATGCCGTCCTTCGGCCAGACGACGCGATTCGGACTGGAGAGGGCGACCTCGCGCTCCCCGTCAGGATCGATGACGGTCAGGGTCACGCGTTCTGAGGCCATGCTCCGACCCTAGGGTCAGCGTGCGACGGACGGAACCCCTCAGTCGCCGATGTCGACGGCCATGATCAGGACCGACGTGAGGGCGTCGCGCTCGACGAGCATGCTGGGCCCTGCCGGGTCGATGATGACCCCCGCCATCTCGATGTGGCTGGACAGCAGATTCGCGAGCTGCTGCGGCTCGAACGGCAGCGGGCGGTCTCCCCGGCCCAGCGCGAGCACCTCGAGGGGGTGCGAGAACAGCTGCAGGAACCGCTTGCCGTCGGGCGTCTGCGCTTCGGCGATGCCCACCTGCCCGCTGCTGTTGCCCTCGTTCACGGCGACCCACATGCGCTTCACGGCGAGCGCATCGCCGAGCTTGGACGCGGTGTCCTGCTCGCGCGGAGCCGCGAGGATCGACTTCACCGTCATGTCGACGTCGGCCTGGTCGAGCGCCTTCTGCAGCAGTTCGGTGGGGAACACGACGCGATGCGGCGCGGAGGCGTTGTCGACGATGAGCCCGGCGAAGTCTCCGGACACGACCTGCTGGAGCACCGAGGTGACCGGCTGGGCGACGGCCGAGGTCGCGGACGGATCCTTCTCGAGCTGCACCGAGTCGCGCACGGCCGCGGCCGAGCTGAACGCGAGCATGAACTGGCGCTCGCCGTCACGCACCACGGCGACGGCCAGCGGCTTGCCCTCGCTGATCTGCGCACGGGCGTCGCCGTTCACGCGGATGTACAGGTGCCCCTGCAGCGCTTGACGCAGCACGCCGAGGAGCTGCTCGTTCGTCGCGCCCTTCTCGACCTCCTTGAGCGATTCGCGGAGCAGGACGTTGTCCTTCATGCCGGGGACGGTCTCGGTCTGCTCGGGCGGCTGGACGGGAGCGAGCGGCAGGCGGCGCTCGGGCTCGGGTGCAGGCGTCGCGACAGGCGCAGGCGCGGCAGCGGGTGCCGACATCGGCACGGAGGCGGATCCGGACGATGCTGCCGCATCAGCCGCGGGAAGCGTCACCTCAGGGCCCGCCTGAGCACCCACGCCTCGGAAGGCCTGGACCGAGATGCCGATGCTCGGTGCCGCTTCGGGGGTCTCGTCCGGCGTCGCCTGCGCATCGGATGCGTCGGCCGCCGAGACATCCTCTGACTCGGTGGTCTCGACTTCAGTCTCGGTCTGGTCGGCGACGACGTCGTCGGCGGACTTCTTGCGGCGTGAGAACAGGGCCATATCAGCCAGCCTAACCCGCGGAACCGCTAGATCTTCTCGATCGGCGCGACCTTGATGAGGAGCTTCTTCTGCCCGGCCGAATCGAAGCGGACATGCGCGATGCGCTTCGCCCCCTCGCCGGTCACGGCATCGACGCGCCCCTCGCCGAAGTCGGAGTGACGGATGCGGTCGCCCGCCGCCAGCTCGAGATCGCCGTTGTCGCGCATCTTGGCCGTGACACGGTTGGGGAACTTGTCCATCGCGGTCGACAGCGGCTTGAGCGAGTCCCTGCCGGGGAGCTGCTTGACGGCGAAACGATCACCGGAGCCGGATCCGCCGAACCCGCCGGCGCGACGCGCGTTGAGCGCGCGCGACTGCGACCCGCCCCGGGAGTTCACGTCTCCCGGCGACTGGCGCCAGTCGATGAGTCCCGCCGGGATCTCCTGCAGGAACCGGCTGGGCATGGCGACCGACACTTCACCGAACTGAGCCCTGGTCATCGCGAGCGAGAGGTGCAGGCGCTTGCGCGCGCGGGTGATGCCGACGTAGAAGAGCCGACGCTCCTCCTGGGGCCCGCCAGGCTCGCCCGCGGAGATCCGGTGCGGGATCAGGTCCTCTTCGACACCCGTGACGAACACGGCGTCGTACTCGAGACCCTTGGCCGTGTGCATCGTCATGAGCGACACCGATCCGGACTCGTCGTCGAGGTCGTCGGCGTCGGAGACGAGCGCGACCTCGGTGAGGAAGTCGACGATGGTGCCTTCGGGGTTGTTGCGCGCGAAGTCGCGCGCGACCGCGACGAACTCGTCGAGGTTCTCGACGCGGGCCTCGTCCTGCGGGTCGCGGCTGGCGCGCAGCGCGTCGAGGTAGCCGCTCTTGGAGAGCAGCACACTCAGCCCGTCGGCCACGGTCGTCGGCGCCGGCACTTCACCGGACGCCGGAAGCATGATCTCGGTCGCCTCGGCGAGCACTGCGTCGAGCTGGGCGATCCCGGCCTGGATCTTCGGGCCGAAGCCCAGCTGATCGGGAACCGAGAGGGCCTGGCGGAAAGTGATCCCGTGGTCCTCGGCGAACCGTGCGATCGCCGTCTCGCTGACGTCGCCGATGCCACGTCTCGGCTTGTTCAGGATGCGGCGCACCGCCATCTCGTCTGCGGGGTTCGCGACGGCGACGAGGTACGCCAGGGCGTCCTTGATCTCGGCGCGCTCGTAGAACTTCGTGCCGCCCATGATCTTGTAGGGCACGGCGGAGCGGATGAAGATCTCCTCCAACGCGCGGGACTGCGAGTTGGTGCGGTAGAACACCGCCATCTCGGAGTACGGCATCCCGGCGCGGTGCAGCGCCTCAACCTCGTCGGCGACGAACTGGGCCTCATCGTGCTGCGAGTACCCCGTGAAGCCGACGATCATGTCGCCGTCGCCCTTGTCGCTCCAGAGCTTCTTGTCCTTGCGGTCGAAGTTGTTGCCGATCACGGCGTTGGCCGCGGACAGGATATTCTGCGTCGACCGGTAGTTCTGCTCGAGCAGGACGACCCGAGCACCGGGGAAGTCGCGCTCGAACTCGCTGATGTTGCGGATGTCGGCACCGCGGAAGGCGTAGATCGACTGGTCGGAGTCGCCGACCACCGTGAGCGATGCACCCTCCAGCTCCGGCGAAGTCTCCGGTTCGAAGATCATCATGCCGTTGGAGGCATACGGATCGGCGGACTCGCCCGACACCGGCCGGGTGAGCTCGTGGATCAGCGCGTACTGGGCGTGGTTGGTGTCCTGGTACTCGTCGACGAGGATGTGCCGGAACCGACGGCGGTACGTGTCGGCGACCTGCGGGAACGCCCGGAACAGGTAGACCGTCTGACCGATGAGGTCGTCGAAGTCGAAGGCGTTGGCCTTCTGCAGCTGCCGCTGGTAGTCGGTGAAGAGCTCGACGAAGATCCGCTCGGCCGGGTCCGACATGTTGGCCTGGCGCGCGTAGGCCTCGGCATCCGAGAGCTCGTTCTTGAGCTTCGAGATGCGCGACTGGACGGATGCCGGGGTCAGACCGTACGCGTCGGCCTCGTGCTCCTTGACGAGCCGCTTGATCAGGGCCCGCGAGTCGCCGGAGTCGTAGATCGTGAACGACTTCGTGAAGCCGAACTGCTGTGCCTCCCGGCGCAGGATCCGCACGCAGGCGGAGTGGAACGTCGAGATCCACATGCCGCGCGCCGCGTCGCCGATGATCGCCTCGACGCGCTCGCGCATCTCGCCGGCGGCCTTGTTGGTGAAGGTGATCGCGAGGATCTGGCTGGGCCATGCCTCGCGGCTGCGGAGCAGTGACGCGATGCGTCGGGTGAGCACGCTGGTCTTGCCCGAGCCCGCACCCGCGACGATGAGCAGCGCGGGGCCGCGATAGGTCACGGCCTCGAGCTGCTGAGGGTTGAGGCCGGCGAGGAGATCGTCGTGCCCCTCCGCCCCTGTGGAGCGTGGGCCGACGGATCCGGGGACGATGAGGGGGGCTTCGGTCATGGCCTTATGAGTCTAGGCCGAGCCACCGACACGGGGGCACGGGAGGGCAGGCGGGGAGGCCGGAGCACGGCCTCCCCGCCCTCGTGACTCCTAGGCCGCGCGGCTGCGTCGGCGGACCGCGAGCGCGCCGCCCAGCATCAGCAGCAGCGCCAGCGCGATCGCGGCAGAGGGGATCTCCGCACCTGTCGCGGCGAGCCCCCCGCCGCTCTGCGTGACGCGGATGTCGGCCCAGCCGATCAGCTCACCGGCTGCGGAGTACACCGCGATACGGTGGGCGCCGAGCGGAGCATCCGTCGGGATCGTGACCGTGAGCGCTCCGTCGGCGGAGGCCGCACCCGTCGCCAGGCGCACCGGCTCGGAGTACATCCACACCGACACACGCTCGGAGGCGTGCGCTGCGCCCGCCGTCACCGTCACGGTCTGCCCCCGTGAGGCGACCGCCGGGTCGACCGTCACCCCGTTGCGGTTGTCGTCGGTGAGCGCCGAGCCGGGCAGCGGCGGCTTCTCGCCGCCGGGGTTGCCCGGATTGCCGGGGTTCTCCCCCGCCGTGCCGGGAAGGGTGCCCACCCTGAGAGCTTCCGAGGCGAATCCGTCGGCGAACCACCAGACCGGACGCTGCCCGTCGGCGGAGAGCGACGCCGGAGCCGTGGCGAATCCCTCGTTGTTGATGTCGGGCATGCCGGTGGGCCGCGCGAAGTGCGCGATCCCCGGCTGCGCCGAGCCGTTGAGCGTGATCTGCGCCGAGCGGCCCTGGCAGCCGTCGTCGCAGACCGCCCAGAGCACGTCGAGGACGCTGTCGTAGTCGAGAGCCATCACTCCGGGAAGCCCTGGCGCGATCTCGGAGACGAGCGTGGCCCCGCCGTCGGCGGCGAGCGCGAAGGCGTACACGTGACCGTTGTCCTCGACCGCGACGAAGAACAGCCCGCCACCGTGGCCGGCGTGGGTCGTCGAGTCGTACGCGGCGCCGGTCGTGATGTCGAAGAGCTTCCCGTCGAGGGCCGAGTCCGGCACCCACTGCACCGCCTCCATGCCGAGGTTCGCACCGACGGCCGGCAGCAGCGAGGTGAGGTCCCACTCCTGCTGGGCGACGAGGTCGCCGGCGGATGTCTCGGGATCGACCTTCAGCACAGTGTTGAGGTTCACGCCCTTGGCACTGTTGTCGCGCTCCGAGGCGACGTACACGGCGCCTTCGTCGTCGACGGTGATGCCCTCGGTGTCGGGGCCGGCCGCACCGGGGTTCGCTGCATCCTTCTGGAATCGCACCCGCTTACCCGAATCCCAGCCCGGGATCTGCGAGAAGGAGCCGTCGGCATGCGCCTTCAGCTTCCAGATCCGCCCCTCGCCGTTGTCGACGGCCCACAGGAATGCACCGTCCTTCGTCTCCTGTACGTCCAGACCCGAGCTGTCCTCGAGGAACGTCGGAGCCGAGTCGAGCACCCTGACCTCCGCCGACCCCGTCCAGGCCGAGACCGCGATCTCTCCGGAACAGACGTTCGCCTCTCCCTTGGTGCTGCGGGCCGTGACGCCGAAGGCGCCGGTCGTGTCGGGGCAGCGTCCCCAGGTCGTCGCGGCGTGGCCCGCGCCCCACGAGGCGGAGTCCACGAGCAGATCGCCGTCGAACAGCCGCACCGTGTCGCCGTCGCCGAGGCCGAAGCCCAGAGCGGCGCGCTCGATCACGAGGTGGCCCCCCGCGGCGATCGTCGTGCCGGCAGGGATCGGATAGGCATGCGCATCGTCGTCGTCCTTGACGACGACGCCGGACACGTCGAGCGTCGAGGCCGTCGGGTTGACGAGCTCGATCCAGTCGTCGGGCGATCCGCCGTCCGACTCGACCTCGTTGATCCGCACCGGGTTCCCGCAGGCGTTGCGCAGCCCCTTGGTCGATACGGCGATGTCGACGAAGTCGCCGCTGCCGTCCGCGCAGCGAGCCAGGACACCGGCCGCGTGGGCGGTGTAGACGTGCTCGTCGACGACGTTCAGGTTCGCGTCGCGCAGCGTGACGGTGTCGCCGTTGCCCAGTCCGAACACGAAGTCCTTCGGCTGGTCGAAGACGAGGTACGCACCGGGTTCCAGCACTGCGCCGGCCGGCAGCGGGGTCGTCTCGGCCGCATGACCGACCGGATCGCCGTCCATGACGGTCCACCCGGCCACATCCACCGGCGTGCTTCCGGTGTTGACGACCTCGACCCAGTCGGTGGCGTCGCCGTTCGACTCGATCTCGTTGATCGCCACATCGGGCATCACGCAGGAGTTCGCCGCGCCCGGCGTCGAACGGGCGAGCACGAAGGATCCCCGACCGTCTGGGCAGCGGGCGAGCGTGGCCGCAGCGAAGTCGCCGTCGATCGCCGCGTGTCCGCTCCACGGGAGCGTGTCGTCGATCAGCTTTCCCGCAGCGTCGAAGAGTCGGATGCGGTCGGCGCTGCCGATGCCGATCGGATCGCGGAAGGCGGCTTCCGCACCGCCGACGATGCCGATGGTGCCCTCCTCGACCACGAGGAACTCTCCCGCGGCGATCCGGGTGCCGGGGCCGAACTGCCACCGGTGGTCGTCCGAATTGTCGCGGATCTCATACCCCGAGATGTCGAGGTCGGTGTCGCCCGCGTTGTAGAACTCGATCCAGTCGGCCGGCTGCGAGTCGACCTCGTTGATGACGATCGAGCCCGCATCGGGGACGTCGGACGGGAAGACGTTCGCCGCCGCCCTGGTGCTCTCGGCGGTCGCCGCCCATTCGACGGTGCCGTCGACGTCCTCGGCTCCCCAGGTGACCGCGGCATGCCCTGTCCAGGCGGTCTCGTCGACGAGCACTCCGCCCGCGTCGAACAGTCGCACCTGATCGTCCTTGCCCAGACCGAAGGAGAAGTCTCCGACGCCCGCGGCGACCTCATCGATCACGAGATACGCCCCTGGCTCGATGACGCTCCCCTGCGGGAACGTGTACGACTCGTCCTCGCCGTTGTCGCGGACGACGAAGCCGCTCAGATCGATCGCCGTGGCAGAGGTGTTGACGAACTCGATCCAGTCGCCCGGCACCTCTCCGCTGGATTCGACCTCGTTGATGCGGATGCCGGTCTCGGCTCCGGTGGCGGCGAGCGGTACGGCGAGCAGGGCGGCGGCGCTGAGTGCGCAGACCGTCGTGACCGCAGCCGCGGAATGCAGGCGGGACATGGGGCTCCTGGGGGAATCAGTCGGGTATCCCCCCACATCACCGATTCCGCATGGCCGACGCGCGACTCCCCGGTGCACGGCAGGTGAACGGACGGTTGCCGTTCAGCCGCGCGTACCTCGTCTCGCCGTTCAGGTCCTCTCGCGCTCAGGCGATGCGCGTGCCCGGCGGGAGCCGCTTCGCCGGCGTGCGGGTCCGCGACCAGGCACCCGCGAACAGCCCTCCGGCGAGCACGAGCTGCACGCCCAGACCGACGAACCAGCTGGGCACGGTGCCGGCGATGGTCTCCTCGGGCGTCGGGTAGACGTACGGGTCGTCGGAGCACTCGTCGAAGCGCTGGTCGAGCGGAGTCTGCTGAGCGCTGCGCACACCGAGCTTGATCTGACCGAACATGTCGACCGGGTATCCGTTCGGATCGAACTCGGTCGGCGTCGCATCCGCGAGCACCACGAAGGGGTTGGCGGCGAGCACCCACCACACGAGGTCGAAACGCGGGACCTCGGTCGTGTAGGAGTCCCAGGACTCGCAGTCCACGTTGCCGACGTCGTCGTAGGGGCGGTTGTACTGCGTGGTCTCGGTGCGCACGGCCATCCCGCCGAGCAGAAACGCGATGAGCGTGCCGATCACCAGACCGGCGATCACGAGGTACGTCGTCGCGACGGAGAACAGCGGACGGGCGATCAAGCCGCTGAGCCCCACGCCGATCGCCGCCACGATGATGATCTCGACGATGAGCACGAGGAGCGAGACGAGCAGCACGAGCGGGTTCGAGCCGCCGCCGAGCAGCGAGACGGCCAGGAACGGGATGGCCACGACGAGGAACGCGAAGCCGGTCGCGACGGCGGCGACGAGCTTGCCCACCATGATGTCGCCGGTCGACGCGGCGGTGACCTGCACGGCGGCGAGGGTCGCGGCGTCGCGGTCGCCGTTGATCGCGTTGCCGCTGAGCGTCGGCGACACGAGGACGACGAGCAGCAGCACCATGTTCACGACGATCGAGAACACCCCCGCTCCGACGAAGTCGCCCCACGAGTAGACGGCGAAGGAGAAGCCGGTGACGGCGAGCAGCACGAGTGCGAACACGCCGAGCAGGACATACCAGCCCACGCTGCGCAGGCGCTGGGTGAGTTCGAGGCGGGCGATGATCCCGATGCTGGTGATGCTCATGCTCCGGCCTCCTCGGGGTTCTTCGCCGTCGCGGCGGGCGGGGGCGGCGGTGCCGAGGGCGGTGCGCCCGGTGTCGTCGAGGAGCCGGGAGCGGCGGCGGCCTGAGGTGCCGCGGACGGGCGGTGCAGGTTCAGGAACGTGTGCTCCAGAGCGCTCTGCGCCGGAGCGAACTCGGAGATGCGCAGGCCCGCGGTGACGAGCGTGTGCAGTCCGGTGGCCGCGGCCTCGTCGTCCACGAATCCGACGAGCACTCCCCCGCGGTCGGCGCCGATCGACTCGACCGGGATGCCGAGGATCTGGGCGACCTGCCATGAATCGGCGGCCTGGCGGGCGGCGTCGGCGCCGAGCATCCGGATCCGCCAGGCGCGACCGGTGTTCTGCGCCTCGGCGCCGTCGGCCACGGAGCCGGCGACGAGGAACACCGCGTCGTCGATGACCTCTTCGAGCTCGGAGAGGATGTGACTGGAGATCAGCACCGTCCGCCCCTCCGCCGCCAGGCGCCGAAGCAGCACCCGCAACTGGATGCGGGCCTCCGGGTCGAGCCCGGATGCCGGCTCGTCGAGCAGGAGCACCTGCGGGTCGTGCACGAGGGCGCGCGCGAGTCCGAGCTTCTGCTTCTGTCCGCGCGAGAGCACCTTGGCCGGGGCGTCGGCGAGATCGGCGAGATCCACGAGGGCGAGCAGCTGGGCGGCACGGTCGGCAGCGGCGTCCGGCGCGATCCCGTACAGGCGTGCGGTCGTCGTGATCGTCTCCCTGGCGGTCAGCGACGGCCAGGCGCCGAGGGCATCCGGCATCCAGCCGAGCAGGCGCCGCGCGGCGAGCGGGTCTTCGGAGGGGTCGACCCCGCCGATGCGGATCGTTCCAGTGTCGGGCGCGAGGAGCGACGCGAGCATGAGGAGCAGCGTCGTCTTGCCCGCTCCGTTCGGCCCGACGAGCCCGGTGACCCTGCCCGGCTCGGCGCGCAGCGTCGCCGCACGCACCGCCTGGACGCTCCCGAACGATCTGCTGACACCCTCGACGACGATTCCGGTCATGCGGTCAGTCTGGCATCCGCCGCGCCCGATTCGACGGAGGCCCCGACCGCCTGCCGTGCACCGGCCAGCGTCCAGCTGCCGATGCGATGATCGGACGGTGCGCACCATCCTCAACATCATCTGGCTGATCTTCGCCGGTCTCGCCCTGTTCCTCGGCTACATGCTGGCGGGCATCCTGCTCTGCATCCCGATCGTGACGATCCCCTGGGCCATTGCCTCGTTCCGCATCGCCCGATACGCGATCTGGCCGTTCGGTCGCGAGATCGTCAGCAAGCCCACCTCGGGCGTGGGCTCGTTCCTGGGCAACGTGCTGTGGGTCGTCCTCGCCGGGTGGTGGCTGGCTCTCGGCCACATCGTCTCGGGTCTCGCGCTCTGCATCACGATCATCGGGATCCCCCTCGGGGTCGCCGACTTCAAGATGGTCCCCGTCTCGCTGATGCCGCTGGGCAAGGAGATCGTCTCGCGCCGCGGCGCTTTCGATCGCACTCTCTGACCCCTGATCCCGCCCTAGAATGCGGGAGATGGATGCCGACCGCCTGATCGCCTGGGACGAGGAGCTGCGCCGGGCTCACAGCCGGCTGCGGGCCGCTCTCGAGGCCACCCGCTCAGCGCTGGATGACGGAGCCGATGCCCCGGATGCCGCCTCCGACCTCGTGCTGTTCTGCATCGGCTTCTGCTCGGCGCTCGACGGGCATCACCTGAGCGAGGATCGGGCGCTGTTCCCCGCGCTGCGCGAGGAGCATCCCGAGCTCGGCGAAGTCATCGACAAGCTCATGCAGGATCACTCGATGCTCGCCCATCTGCTCGGTGCGCTGCGCATGGCGGCCGAGGGCGGCGAGAGTCGGGACGCCCTCGAACGGCACCTCGATGGCATCGGGGCGATCATGGAATCGCATTTCCGCTTCGAGGAGCGGCAGATCCTCGCCCCGCTGCGGGCGCTGCGTCTGGATCGCGCGGTGCCCGAGGTGCTCGGTCCGCTCTGACCGTCACCGAGACGGCGCGCCGCGGTCAGCTGCGGAAGAAGCCGACGCCCAGATCGGGGTGGTCGACGAAGACGCCGTCCACGCCCGTCCGGGCGATGACGCCCCACTCGGCCTCGTAGTCGCCGTAGGCGTTCTTGCCCCCGGAGCTGCGGTACTCCGCCGCTAGGAACGCGTTCTCGGGGCGACACGTCCAGGTGAAGACCTGCAGCCCCCTCTCGTGCGCATCCGGGACGATCGTGTTGCCGGGGTCGAGCAGCATCCGCTTGTTGACGCTGATGCCGTCGACCTGACCGACCAGCGCGTCGAGCCCCTGCGGGGTGACGGTCGCCTTGTAGGTGAGCGCCTGCTTGCCCTGCGCGACGAGCAGGTCGTACGGACGCCCCGACGCCTCGATCAGGTAGATGTACGACGCTGAGATGCCGCGCGAGCGCAGCTGCTTGAGGATCGTGGATTCGAAGCACTCGATGATCAGCGGCAGCTCGCCGTCGGCCCAGCCGGCAGCGCGCAGCTCGCGTTCGATCAGTGGGGCGAGATCGAGACCGATGCTCGCGAAATAGGTGGCGTGCTTGACCTCCAGCACGACCCCGATCTCGCGACCGTGCTCGACCGAGCCCTCGCGCACGATGTCGAGCACGTCAGTCAGACGCAGGATCGCCTGCGATCCGCTGAAGCTGGCGCTCGACAGGCGCACCTCCGGCAGACGCTCGCGGCTGCGCAGCGTGCTGAGCTCGTCCCACGTGAAGTCCTCGGTGAACCACCCGGTCAGCGCCTGGCCGTCGACGCGCTTGGTGGTCTTGCGGTCCGCGAACTCGGGATGGTCGGCGACGTCCGTGGTCCCCGAGATCTCGTTCTCGTGACGCACGACGAGCACGCCGTCCTTCGTCGCGACGACGTCGGGCTCGACCGCATCCACCCCCATCGCGAGCGCGAGCTCGTACGACGATCGACTGTGTTCCGGACGATAGCCGGGCGCACCACGGTGCCCGATCACGAGAGGCGATTTCCTGGGCACGCTCTCAGCGTAGAACACCCTGATGAACCGCCCATCCGGGTATCGTTGAGGAAAGCGACCTACAACCCACTTTGGAGTGAGGCCCACATGAGCAACTTCGCCTTCAACAACCCGGCGTTCCAGCAGCAGGATCCGCGCAACGTCGCGACCTACCCGGGTGCCCCGCAGGGCGCTCAGGGTGCGCAGGCCGCGTCGTTCCAGCACGGCACGATGGATGCCGCCGCCAACGCGCAGCTGGAGGGCATGTACGCCGCTCCGCCCGCCGGCGCGATCGAGACCGACCGCATGTCGGTCGAGGACACCGTCTGGAAGACCGCCGGTCTCTTCGCCATCCTGCTCGTCACCGCCGCCGTGGGCTGGTTCCTGACCCTGGGTGGCGTCGCCGCTCCGGAGCAGAACCCCTACGACCGGTTCGAGCCGAACCTCCTCCCGTGGATCGTCGGCGCGCTCGGCGGCTTCGTCCTCGCGATGGTCATCTCCTTCACCTCGCGCAAGAAGGTCCGCCCCGCGCTGATCTTCGCGTACGCCGCGTTCGAGGGACTCTTCATCGGCGGCATCTCGGCGTTCTTCGAGGCGATCTGGCCTGGCATCGTCATGCAGGCGACGCTCGCCACCGTGTCGGTCGTCGGCGTGACGCTGGCGCTCTTCGCGAGCGGCAAGATCCGTGCATCCAAGAAGGCCACCAAGATCTTCATGATCGCGATGGTCGGCTACCTGGTGTTCTCGCTGCTGAACCTGGTGCTCATGTGGACGGGCGTCCTGCCGCAGGGCCAGGCCTTCGGTCTCTACAGCGCCGAGATCATGGGCATCCCGCTCGGCCTGATCATCGGCGTCCTCGTCGTGATCATGGCCGCGTACTCGCTGGTGCTCGACTTCGACCAGATCCAGCAGGGCGTCCGCAACGGCGCTCCCCGCAAGTACGGCTGGCTCGGTGCCTTCGGCATCATGGTCACGGTCGTGTGGCTCTACGTCGAGATCCTTCGCATCATCGCGATCGTCCGCGGCAACAACTGACGCGTACTCGCCTCACGAGGCCTGTCTCCCCCCGGGGAGGCGGGCCTCTTGCCATATCCGGGCACCTCGGCGCAAGGGGTTGGCTGAGAACACGCTGAGAGGGCACAGTGGATCACACGAGCCCTGGCACCCCAGGGCTCACGAAACAAAGGAGCTGAACATGAGCTTTCTCGGATTCCTTCTTCTCGGCCTCATCGCCGGAGCCATCGCGAAGCTGATCCTTCCCGGCAAGCAGGGTGGCGGATGGTTCATCACCCTCCTGCTCGGCGTCGTCGGCGCCCTCCTCGGCGGGTGGCTCGGCAGCCTGATCCTGAACCGTCCTCTCACGGAGTTCTGGGACCTGGGCACGTGGCTCCTCGCCATCGGCGGCTCGATCATCGTGCTGCTGATCTACGGCCTGATCGTCAACCGCGGCAGCAAGGCCCGCAGCTGACCTCATAGCAACACAGGAAACCGCCCTCTTCCCCAGCGACGCTGGTGAAGAGGGCGGTTCTCTGTCTATGGCGGGATGCTCAGCGGTCGGCGGCCTTCGCCTCCAGCAGCGCGCGCTCCCGGTCGTTGCCCGCGAGAGCGGCTGCGGCCGCGAACTCGCTGCGGGCCTCCTCCTCCCGCCCGAGCCGCCGCAGCAGCTCCGCGCGGGTGGCCGGCAGCAGGTGATAGCCGGCCAGCGCACCGGAGGAGGCGAGCCGGTCGAGGATCTGCAGCGCGGATGCGGGGCCGGTCGCCATCGCGACAGCCGCGGCGCGATTGAGCTCGACGACGGGCGAGGGAGCGATGCGCCCGAGCGCCTCGTAGAGCACGACGATGCGATCCCAGTCGGTCTCCTCCACCGACGACGCGAGCGCGTGGCATTCGGCGATGGCCGCCTGCAGCCCGTAGGGACCGCGGCCGGATCCGAGGGTGTCGGCGGTGGCCAGTGCGGCGCGACCGCGAGCGATGCGCGCACGATCCCAGCGCCGCCGGTCCTGGTCCGCGAGCAGCACCGGTTCACCGTGAGCGTCGATCCGGGCGGGGAACCGCGCGGCCGTCAGCTCCATCAGCGCGAGCAGGCTGTGCGCGTCGCGCTCCCGCGGCATCAGCGCCACGAGGACCCGGGTCAGCCGGATGGCCTCGAGACCCAACTCGGGTCGCATCCAGTCGGGCCCGCTGCTCGCCGCGTGCCCTTCGTTGAAGATCAGGTACAGCACCCCGAGGATGCCGCCCAGACGCGACGCGTGCTCGTCCCTGCCCGGCATGTCGAAGGGCACGTGAGCGGCGGCGAGGGTCTTCTTCGCCCGCACGATGCGCTGCTGCACGGTCGCTGTGGGGACGAGGAATGCGCGAGCGATCTGCTCGCTCGACAGACCCGCCACGACCCTCAGCGTCAGCGCCACCTGCGCCTCGCGGGAGAGCACCGGGTGGCACGCGATGAAGATCAGCCGCAGCACGTCGTCGTCGACGGCGTCGGGATCCCACGGGGGCGCATCCGCCGCCTCGGCCTGCTCGCGCTCGAGGTCGTGTGCGAGCACGGCCATGCGGTCGTCGAGACGCTCCCGTCGCCGCCAACCGTCGATCGCCTTGCGCTTCGCGACCGCCGTGAGCCACGCTGCGCCGTTGCGGGGCACTCCCTCGACGGGCCACTGCTGCAGGGCATCCAGCAGCGCCTCTTGCGCGAGGTCCTCGGCGAGACCGAAGTCCCCCACCACGCGGGTCAGCGTCGCGACGATCTTCGCCGACTCGATGCGCCACACGGCTGCGACGGCGCGCTCCGCAACACCCGTGTCGGGTGCGGAACGCGCCGTCTCGCTGGAATGAGGGTCGGTCATCTCACTGCTGGGCGCGACGCGCCTCTTCCTCTTCGCGCCAGCCCTTCTCCTTCTCGATCCACTCATTGTCGGCCGGGAAGTCGGATTCGTCGCTCACCCGGCGCACCTCGAGGAACGAGCCCTTGCCGAGCGGCGCGCGGCTCGCCCACTCCGCCGCCTCTTCACGGCTCGACACCTCGAGGATCCAGAAGCCGTTGAACAGCTCCTTCGTCTCGCCGTAGGGGCCGTCGGTGATCAGCGGCTTCTCGGCGCTGAAGTCGACGACGAAGCCCTCGGCCGCATCGCTGAGACCCTCGCCCGCAGCCAGCACGCCGGCCTTGATCATCGACTCGTTGTACTTGCCCATGGCCTCGATGACCTGCTCGAAGGGCATCTCCTTGTACGCCTCGACGGCCTCGTCGTTCGAGCGCATGATCAGCATGTACTTCATGGCGTTCTCCTTGGTCCTGGGATCGTCTCTCGACCCTCTCATTGAAGACGTCGAACGAGGATGCCGCAGATCGACATCGTCGCTGAAGAATTCCGGAATCTTTTCGGACCCGCTCAGCCGAGCTCGTCGATCGCCGTCCGGATGGCGTCCGCGGAGGCGCGGAGCAGCCCCGCCTCGTGCGCGCTCATCGGCGTCTCCCCGAGCGGGACGGCACCCGCGGCACCGACCACCGAGGGCACCGAGAGGGCGACGCCATGGATCCCGTACTCGCCGTCGAGCACGGTGGCGACCGGGAGCACGGCGCGCTCGTCGCGCAGCACCGCCTCGGCGATGCGTGCACAGCTGACGCCGATCGCGAGGTTGGTCGCGCCCTTGCCGCGGATGACGGTGTACGCGGCATCCCGCACCTCGATCGCGATGCGGTCGAGCTCCTCCACCGTGAACGGCTGATCGGCCGGCCAATCGAGGATCGGCACGGACCCGATCGTGGCGTTCGACCAGAGCGGGAACTCGGTGTCCCCATGCTCTCCGACGATGTCGGCGTGCACACTGGCGGTGCTGACGTTCGCCCGGTGCGCGAGCCTCCACCTCAGGCGGGAGGTGTCGAGCACGGTGCCGGATCCGAACACCCGGTGCGGCGGCAGACCCGAGACGCGCTGAGCCACGACGGTCATGACGTCGGCGGGATTCGTGACGATGATGAAGACCGCGTCGGGTGCGCGCTCGACGAGCTGCGGCATGAGCCTCTCCAGCAGACGGGCGTTGACGCTCGAGAGCTCCATGCGCGTCTGCCCCGGCTGCTGCTTCGCCCCCGCCGTCACGACGATCACGTCGCTCCCCTCGACGACGGCGAGATCGGATCCGCCGCTCACGGCCGCCGAGGTGAACTGCGTGCCGTGCGCGAGATCGAGGACCTCGGCATCCACCTTGTCCGTGGCGATGTCGTAGAGCGCGACCTCGGCCGCGCTCCCCCGGATCAGGGCTGCGTACGCCACGCTCACCCCGACGCTTCCCGCACCGATCACCGTGATCTTCGTCCGCGCTCTGGTCATACGCTCATCCTGCCCGAAGATGCGCGAACGGGCACGGACCGAGATGGTCCGTGCCCGTTCGTCGTCATGCGGGTGCGAGCGGAGCATTCACTCCCACTCGATGGTCCCCGGCGGCTTCGAGGTCACGTCGAGCACGACGCGGTTGACGTCGCGGACGCCGTTGGTGATGCGGTTCGAGATCTTCGAGAGCACGTCGTAGGGCAGACGCGTCCAGTCGGCGGTCATGGCGTCTTCACTCGACACCGGACGCAGGACGATCGGATGCCCGTAGGTGCGGCCGTCGCCCTGCACACCCACCGAGCGGACGTCGGCGAGGAGCACCACCGGGCACTGCCAGATGTCCTGGTCGAGCCCTGCCTTGGTGAGCTCTTCGCGAGCGATGGCGTCGGCCTCACGGAGGATCTCGAGGCGGTCCTGCGTGACCTCGCCGATGATGCGGATGCCGAGACCGGGACCGGGGAACGGCTGGCGTCCGACGATCGCCTCGGGGATCCCGAGCTCGCGGCCGATCGCACGCACCTCGTCCTTGAACAGCGCGCGCAGCGGCTCGATGAGCTCGAAGTCGAGGTCATCGGGCAGTCCGCCCACGTTGTGGTGCGACTTGATGTTCGCGGTGCCCGCGCCGCCGCCGGACTCGACGACGTCGGGGTACAGCGTGCCCTGCACGAGGAACTTGACCGGGGCGCCGCCGGAGGCCTTCGCCTCGGCGACGAGGTCGAGCTGGACCTTCTCGAACGCGCGGATGAACTCGCGGCCGATGATCTTGCGCTTCTCCTCGGGGTCGGTGACGCCCTGGAGGTGGCCGAGGAAGACGTCTGCCGCGTCGACCGTGATGAGGCGCACGCCGGTGGACTCGACGTAGTCCTTCTCCACCTGCTCGCGCTCGCCCTTGCGGAGGAGGCCGTGGTCGACGAACACCGCGGTCAGCTGGTCGCCGATCGCCTTGTGCACGAGGGCCGTCGAGACCGCGGAGTCCACGCCGCCCGAGAGAGCGGAGATGACACGGGCGTCGCCGACCTGCTCGCGGATGCGCTCGACCTGCTCGGCGATCACGTTGTCGCTGTTCCAGTCCGAGGCGAGGCCTGCACCCTTGTGCAGGAAGTTCTCGAGGACCTGCTGGCCGTGGTCGGAGTGCTTGACCTCGGGGTGCCACTGCACGCCGTAGAAGCCGCGCTCCTCGTTCGCGAAGGCCGCGACCTTGGTGGCATCCGTCGTGGCGAGCACGTCGAAGCCCTCGGGTGCTTTGGCGACCTGGTCGCCGTGGCTCATCCAGACGTTCTGCGCCGCCGGCTGGCCGCCGAGCAGCGTGCCGCCGTCGCCGGAGATGACCGCATCCGTCGCGCCGTACTCACGGAGGCCGGTGTTGGCGACCTCGCCGCCCAGCGTCTGCGCCATGTACTGGAAGCCGTAGCAGATGCCGAGCGTGGGGACGCCGAGGTCGAAGACCGCAGGGTCGAGACGCGGAGCCCCCTCTTCGTAGACCGAGGACGGCCCACCGGAGAGGATGATCGCGACCGGGTTCTTCTCGGCGATCTCGGCTGCCGTGGCGGTGTGCGGCACGATCTCGCTGTAGACGCCGGCCTCTCGCACTCGACGGGCGATCAGCTGCGCGTACTGCGCGCCGAAGTCGACGACGAGCGCAGGGCGCTGCTGGGTCTCGGACTGTTCGGTCACCGGACACCTTCCGTGGCAGGGGCGGAGGCCTCGGCGGCCTCCCTCGAAGCGAGGTAGGCCTTGACGTCGCGGGCGACGATGGCCTCCATGAAGAACGACAGCAGCGGGATGACGCCGCCGAGCGCGAGCAGGATGAAGCGCAGGAACGGCCAGCGCATCAGGCTCCACATGCGGAAGCACGCGAAGAGGTACACGACGTAGAACCAGCCGTGCGCGACCAGGATCGAGAGCGAGATGTTGAGTCCGTCGCCGGTCGATTCCAGACCCTCAGGCCCCTCGACGACGGGCGCGAACCAGAGCAGGCCCCCGGAGCCTCCCGCGAAGAGCTCGAGTCGGATCGGCGTGTACTTCAGCACCATCTCGGCGACCAGGAGGAGCAGCATGACTCCGGTGATGATCGACGCGATCTGGTAGAACTTCAGCGCACCACGGATCGCCGGAAAGCTGGCGACTTTCGGTTCGGGCATGCCACCAGTCTAGCCGGGGTGGATCCGCGTCGATTCCGGCCTCAGGGCGCCGGGGGCCGCGCCACCAGGAGCTCGCCGTCGCCCCTCACGTCGAGCGCTCCGGCGGCGTCCGGCACGAGCAGTGTGGTGCCCGCGGGGTGGGTCTTCCCGTCCACGGCGACCACGCCCGCGCTCACGATCACGACCGCGAAGCCTCGGTCGACGATCGCTGCTGCGCGCGCGGGAACCCGCTCGAGTCGAAAGTACTCGTCAGCGGCCGAGGGAAAGGCGGAACCTGATCCGGGCGCGGTGGAGACGAGTGCGGCGAGCTCTGTGGCCGATCGCGCGGTCGTGGTGACCGCGGCGAGCGCCCGGTCGAAGCCGAGGCCGAGATGGCCGACCGCCGCGCCGTCGATCGCGAAGTCTCCCCACTCGAGAAGGATCGACAGGTCTTCGGGCTGCTGCAGCTCGAGCAGCAGCACGCCGGCGCCGATCGCGTGCAGCTCGCCTGGGGGCACCCAGACCACGTCTCCCGCGGCGACCTCGACCTCGTGCAGCAGACCGAGCAGTGTGGTGGCGTCCTGACGCTCGACGAGCGCGGCGAGATCGGCGGCCTCGACGTCCTGCCGCAGGCCGATGTGCACAGTGCCGCCCTGCAGGATGTACCAGGCCTCGGCCTTGCCGTGCGCTCGTCCGAGGTGCGTCGCCGCGAAGTCGTCGTGCGGATGCGCGTGCACGGGGAGCCGCTGCCCTGCGTCCAGCAGCTTCACGAGCAGGCGCGTGTCGGCACCCCACCGTGCGACGTGGTCGGCCCCCAGCCAGGTCACCGGATCGTGCTCGATCGCATCGCGCAGGATCCGCCCGTCGGGCAGTGTGGTGAGTCCGACGTCCGGCTCGCCGTTGACGGTGGTCGTCGAGGCGATCCAGTCCTCGGGCTCGCGTGGCGCGTCGGAATCCTCGCCACGGAACGCACTGATCCGAGCGCCCCCTCGGTAGAAGCGCTCGGCCGGCCGGTTGGACGGCAGCACGATGGGTCTCACACGCCCTCCTTGGATCGCACGACTCCGGCGATGAAGCCTCCGACGAAGGTGTCGCCGAGTCCGACGGTGGTGGGGGACGCGACATCGAGCGAGAACGCCCCGACGCCCGCGGCATCGGCGAGGGCGGCTTCGACAGCAGCGACCAGATCGACCCCTCCCCCATGCCTGCCCATCACGGACGTCTTCTCGACGTCGGCCGCGGTCAGCGCATCGCCGACCCGGTAGCGTGTCGCCGCCACCCGGACGGCGCTCTCGAGCGCCGCGCGGTGCTGCCCGGCATCCGGCCCGATGGCGATCGCCCAATAGCGGGTGTGCACGACCAGGGTGCGCGCGGGGATGATCATGTGAGCCTCGCGGAGCGCCCGGATCACGTCGACGGCGTCGAGCAGGTTCACCGACCGGCCGAGGTACTCCTGCAGCTCGTCCTCGTTCATGCCGTACACGTCGATGTGCGGCAGGAGTCGCGCACGGACGGTCTCGGCGAAGCGCCGCGAATAGAACCCCGCGTCCTCGTAGTAGACGAGGGCGTCGGTCGGCAGGGAGCGCAGCGCGCGCTGGATCTCGGCGAGACGGAGCTCGAGCAGGTCGTGATCCTGCATCGTGTTGAAGCCGGACACGAGGAACACCTCCGCGTCCTCGAGCGTCGCGGCGAGGTCGGACGCCAGCAGCATCCTCCTGTTCGGCGGATCGTTCGCGAAGATCAGTCGGTTCGGAGCCGGCGCGAGGAGGTCGCCGTCGACCAGTCGCACATGCGCCCCCACCGGATACTGCACGATCAGATGCGGATCGAGCGTGTCCTCGGTGGCGGAGCAGATGTACGAGAGGGAGGCAGGGAGCAGCCGGCGCACGTTGTCGTCGATGCTGACGAGGTGCTGCACGCTGGGGATGCCGAGCGCATGCAGCACGAGCCCCGCTCGCACCCCGGTGCCACCGAGCGTGATCTCGTGGGTGAAGTGCGATACGAACGCCTTGATCACCTCCGAGGACGCGACGAACCGTTCCGCCCCGGTGCCGGAGGCCACGAAGGCGAGCACCGCCACCAGCAATGAGCGTTCATCGGTGATCGGCGCCGTGGTGGTGAGTTCGTGACGACGCACGCCGTGCGCGTGCGCGAGCCGGTCGAACACCGTCGGATCCCACCTCAGCTCGTAGTCGACGGTGCCGCCGAGTCCGAGTACGAGCGTTCTGTCCACGTCGCCGATCATCCTTCCGAGATCCGGATTCAGTACAGCGACGCCTTGCCGTCCGCACCGAACAGCTCGATCTTCTCAGCAGCGGTGGCCTTCATGGCCTCGAGTGCCGCCGGCTGGATCGCGTTCGGCTCACGCAGACGCTGATCGGTGCCGAGGATCTCGCGCATCCGGTTGTGATACGAGACCTTGATGTCGCTCGAGATGTTGATCTTGTTCACGCCCAGCTCGACCGCGCGGCGGAGTTCCGCATCCGGGTTGGACGAGCCGCCGTGCAGCACCAGCGGGATGCCGATCGCGGCCTTGATCTCCTCCAGCAGATCATGGCGCAGCTCGGGGTTCCGGTCGCTCGGGTACAGGCCGTGCGAGGTCCCGATGGCGATCGCGAGGCTGTCGACGCCGGTCTCCTCGACGAAGCGGACCGCGTCTTCCGGGTTCGTGTAGATGATCTCCGCCGCCCCCGACTCGCCGTAGCTGTCGTTCGCGCCGATCGTGCCCAGTTCGCCCTCGACCTGAATTCCCACGGCGTGCGCGGCGTCGACCACTTTGCGCGTGAGCGCGACGTTCTCGTCGAACGGCAGGAGCGAGGCGTCGATCATGACCGAGGTGAAGCCCGCCTTGATCGCCGAGATGATCTGCTCGTAGCTGCCGCCGTGGTCCCAGTGGATCGCGACCGGGACGCTCGACCGGTGCGCGCGGGCGTGCATCGCGGGGATGAGGTCCGTCGTGATGTGCGACACCTCGTCGGGGTGGATCGCGATGATGACCGGAGCCGCCTTCTCCTCACTGATGTCCATGATGCCGTTGAACATCGCCCAGTCGCTGATGTTGAACGCCGGGATGGCGAAGTTGTTCTCGTTGGCGACATCGAGGATGGATTTGCCGGTGTAGAGCACGTGATTTCTCCTGTTTCGTGGTGGTCGTGTGTCAGCGCGGAGCGGGTCAGCTCTTCACGGAGCCGGCCGTGAGACCGCTGATGAAATAGCGCTGGAAGAAGAGGAAGAGGATCAGCACGGGAATCGACCCGAGCACGCTCATCGCCATGATCTGGTTCCACTCGTACGAGTGCTGCCCCATGAGCAGCTGGATGCCGATGGGCACCGTGCGCATGTCGATGGTGCGGGTCAGCGTCAGCGCGAACAGGTACTCGTTCCACGCGATCATGAAGGTGTAGATGCCGACCGACACGATGCCGGGGATCGAGATCGGCACGAGGATCCGCCAGAGGGCGGTCATCGACCCCGCGCCGTCGACGCGCACAGCCTCGTCGAGCTCCTTCGGCAGCGTGTTGAAGTAGCCGGTCATCATGATGATCGCGTAGGGCAGCGTGAACACCATGTACGTGAGGATCAGCCCGAGATACGAGTTGTAGAGCCCGAGGGCCACCATGAGCCCGAAGTACGGGATCAGGAGGGTGATCGGGGGCACAGCCTGCACGCTGACGATCACCACGTTGAGGATGCGCTTGCCTCGGAAGTCGAAGCGGCTGAAGGCGTAGGCCGCCTGAATCGCGACGAGCAGGGTCAGGATCGTCACCGCACCGGCCACGATGTAGCTGTTCAGGAAGAACCGCATCGTCTCGGGGTTGGTGAAGATCGCGATGTACGCGTCGAACGAGAACGTGTCGGTGATCAGACGCGGAGGCAGTTCGAAGATCTGCGTGTTCGACTTGAACGAGCTCGACAGCATCCACAGCACGGGCCCTGCGGCGAAGACGGCGCCGAGGATGAGCCCGATCATGACGCCGGTCTTCGCGACGCGACGCTGGTTTTGCACGGTGAGAGCCATGATCAGTCCCTCGCTTTCTGGTGACGGACGTAGAAGACGGCGAGCACCATCGACATGAGCAGGACCAGCACGGCGGAGGTCGCCGCGAGGGAGAAGTCGTACTTCGCGAAGGCGAGCTTGTAGGTGAAGGTGCTGAGCACCTCGGTCACATCGATCGGGCCGCCACCCGTGGTCATCCAGATCAGGGCGAACTGCTGGGACGTCCAGATCAGGTCGAGCAGCACGAGGCTGACGATGATCGGTCGCAGCTGCGGGATCGTCACGTTCCAGAACCGCTGCACGGCGCCCGCGCCGTCGACGGTGGCCGCCTCGTTCAGCTCGTTCGGAATGCCCTGGAGACCCGCGAGCAGACTCACCATGAAGAACGGATATCCAGCCCAGATGTTGATGAAGATGATGGTGCCGAGCGCGAGCTGCGGCGACGCAAGCCACTCGATGTCGGTGTTGAGCAGGAAGTTGACGACACCGTTGGGGGCGAGGAGCATGCGCCAGAGGACGGCGATCACGGCGACCGTGAAGAGCCACGGCAGGACGTAGAGCGCCCGGAAGAACGATCGGGAGAACCGACCGAGCAGCGGACTGTTGAGCATCATGGCGAAGGCGAGACCGAGGACCAGGTGCGCCACCACGCTCGTCACCGTGAAGAGGATGGTGTTGCCCGTCGCCTTCCAGAAGCGCGGGTCGGACAGGATCTCCACGTAGTTGGCGATCCCGACGAACTCGGGCGACTTGTTCAGGATGACGTTGTCCTGGAAGGAGTACCCGATCACCATGACGATCGGCACGATCATCAGCACGAACAGCAGGATGATCGTGGGCGAGAGGAAGGCGTACGACTCGGTCGTCTTGCGCAGCTGCCGCCGGCGACGCGACAGCGGTACTCCGGTGACGATCACCTCGGTGTCGTCGGACGTTCTCAGACTCATGGGAAGCGGGGCTCCTTGGTTGGTCGGGTGCCGCATCGCATCGGGAGCGATGCGGCACCCCGTTCATTCGGGAAGCGGGAGATCAGAACTCCGCTGTCCAGGCCTCCTGCGCCTTCTTGAGCGCGTCATCGACCGACTGCTGCCCGTCGAAGGCCGACTGCAGCTGCTCTCCGAGCTGACGCATCAGCTCCTCAGCCACCGGGAGCCCGGTGAACTCGTTGGCCGGGTAGCCCGCCTGGTAGATCTCGAACGCCTTCTTGAACAGCTCGTCGTCCTCGACGAATCCGGGAACCGACTTCGAGTTGCCGGGGAAGGCGTTCGCCATCGTGGAGAGCTCGGAGTTCGTCTCCTCGCTCATGAGGAACTCCACCAGCTTGAACGCGGCCTCCTTGTGCTCCGAGTTCTCGGCCACGCCGATGCCCCAGGATGCATAGGGGATGCCTCGTTCTCCGTCGTAGCCGTCTTCGGCAGGAAGCGCCGAGATCGAGAACTTCAGGTCGGGGTTGGTCTCGCGGATCAGGTTGATGTGCGCGAGCGAGTCGATCATCATTCCCACGCGACCGTTGGTGAACTCCTCGACCTTGTCCTGCTCCTTCATGGTGAAGGAACCGGAGGCGATCGAGCCGTCGTCCCACATGCCGCCGATGAAGTCGACGGCCGAGGTCACATCGTCGTTCGTCAGGTCGGGCTGGCCGTCCTTGAGCATCGACCCGCCGGACGCCCACACCCACGACATGACGTCGTTCTGTACGCCGTTCGGTGCTTCGAGCGACAGCGGGAGGACCCAACCAGAGACGTCGCCGCCGAGCGCCGACACCTTCGACGCCGCGTCGGCGAACTCCGTGCGCGTGGCCGGTGGGGCGGTGACGCCCGCATCCGCCAGCAGCGTGTCGTTGGTGAACATCGGGTAGACGAAGTTCACCACCGGGATCATGTACGTGCTGTCGTCGACCTGGATCTGGCTGGCGAGCTCGCTGTCGTCGTAGTCGTACTCCTTCATCAGCGCCGTCAGGTCGGCGATCACGCCCTGGGATGCGAAGTCGTTGACCCAGGCGCCGTCGAGGCCGACGACATCGGGCATGGTGCCGGAGGCGGCTCCCGCGAACAGCTGCTCCTTGGTCGACGCGTACGGTCCGCTCACGAGCTTGACCGTGATCTCCGGGTTCGCGTCCTCGAACTCATCGATGAGCGCTCGGAACTCACCGTCGGGAAGCTCGGGCTCCCACCACTGGGCGAACTCGATGGTGACGTCGCCGCCATCCCCGCCCTCGGCTCCGCTGTCTCCTGCCGTGCACCCCGCCACGGCCAGGACCGTCACGGCTGCCGTCGCTGCACCGGCGAGCTTCAGAATGCGTCGCCCACGCCTCACTGTGATCATCACTTCTCCTCTTCGAGATCGTGCCGCATTCGCGCTTCAGTGCTTGTTCATGCGGTTTTGAGCAATGTTATGCCGTAGTTTGCGGGATCGTCAAGCTATTCTCTGCAAGAGTTCATACTTGTAACTACAGATTTCACGACTGTATCCGCATTCTTCCGCGAAAAACCAGAGTGATCATCTCGACATTCGGAATGCCGATCTCTGCCGAAGTCTGCCGATTTATCTGCGCAGCTGTGCTAGAGATGTCTGCATGGAAGCAACACCGTCGTCCAAGCGCCGACTCCCCGCTGGCCGCAAGGCCGACCTCGCCGCCTACGTCGAACAGGTCGGCGAGGTGACGGTCGGAGGTCTCGCCGAGCACTTCAGCGTGTCGATCGACACGATCCGACGCGACCTCGATCAGCTCGACCGTGAGGGCGTCGTCATCCGCACGCACGGCGGAGCCGTCAGCGCCGAGGGGCAGCTCAAAGACCGGGCGCTCGACGTCCGCCTGCGGCTGCAGACGGAGGAGAAGGAGACGATCGCGCGGCTCGCCGCAGGGCTCATCGACGACGGAGCGGTCGTGATGCTCAATGCAGGAACGACCACCCTGGCCCTCGCGCGAGCACTCCGCAACCACCGCGATCTGACGATCGCCACGAACAACCTGCGGATCCCCGCCGAGATCTCACCCTCGGCCTTCCGCGATCTCTACGTGTTCGGTGGCGCTGTGCGAGCGATCACCCAGGCCACGACCGGACCCGTCACGTTCATGATGACCCCCGGGGGCCCGGAGGTCGACATCCGCTGCGACCTGGCCCTGATCGCCGTGGGCGCCATCGACGAAGCCGGGTTCTCGACGTCGAACATGGGCGACGCGAACATGATGGCGGAGATGATCCAGCGCGCCGACCGCACCGCGATCCTCGCGGATTCCTCGAAGTTCGGCCGTCGCCTGTTCGCTCAGGTCACCACACTCGACCGGGCGGACTACCTGGTCACGGACACTCCCCCTGAGTCCGCTTTCGCGGCTGCTCTCGCGCAGGCGGAGGTCGAGGTCATCAGCCCCGCCGCGTGACCGCTCGCGTGATCACCGCGGCATCCGCCTGATCACCCCTCTCCCGCCGCGGCTTCCGGTGGGTGGTCGATTGCGCATCGCAACTGCCCGATTCGGATGCTCTTTTGACCCCGCACCGGCGGGAACGTGCGACCCCAGCGCGTGGGTGGTCGATTGCGCATCGCAACTGCCCGATTCGGATGCTCTATTAACCCCGCACCGGCGGGGAGGCGCCTCATCGACCGTCGGAGCGGCATGAGGCCGAGGCGGCTGAACCCGCCTCGGCATCCTGTGGGTGGTCAAAAATGCATCGCAACGGCCCGATTCGGATGCTCTTTCGACCATGCATCGGCGGGAACGTATGACATCACCGGACCGGGACGCCGCACGCACGGTGAAGCCGCCCGGCCGCCGCACGCACGACGAAGGCCGTCGGGATCGCTCCCGACGGCCTTCGTGCGTATCAGGCGGACGTGCCGCCTCTCGAGGTCAGAACCATCCGTTGAGGAGGTCCCACAACCAGTCGATGATGCCACCGATGATGCCGCCGATGCCGCCGGCGCGGTTGACGGTCACCGTGGCGGTCGCCGCGTCGCCGTCGGCCTGAGCCACCGCCACCGTGTACTTGCCCGGCTGCGTGCTCTTGGGCACCGTCACCGAGGTCGAGAGGGTGCCGTCGGCCGCGACCTGAACGGTGCCGACCTCGACGGCCGCGCCCTTCTTCGGTCGCAGCTCGACGGTCACGGTCTCGCCCGGCTGGTAGCCCTCTCCGGTGATCTTCAGCTTCTTGCCGGCGGTCACCTTCGAGGAGCCGAGGTCGATGGAGCCTGCGAACTCGACCGGCTCCTCACCTTCGATCGTGAACGGCACCTGCACCGTGGTCCCCGTGCCGGCGACGGCGACGGTGAGCTGCTGCTCGCCGAAGACGCCCGACGGGACCGTGAAGGTGAGCGACGCCCGACCGACCTCGTCGGTCGTGTCGACGATCGTCGGGTCGACCGCGCCCGCCGCGAGCTGCGTGCCGCCGAGCGACAGCGTCACCTCACCCGGCGCCTGCTCCCCCGCGCTGAATGCCAGCGACGAGAGCGCGACGGTGACCTGGTCGCCCGCGCGGTAGCCGTCTGCATCCGGCGCGCTGACCGAGACACCGACCGCGCGCTGGGCGAGGTCGGGGGTCGCGGTCTTGTTCGCGTCGAACCAGTCGACCATCGACTGCAGATCGATCTTCCCGGTGTCGCGCTTGCCCTCGCCCTCCTTGAAGGTGGCGAAGTTGTCTCCACCCGCGGCGAGGAACGAGTTCGCGGCGACCGTGTAGTCCGCGGCAGGATCGATCGGAGTCCCGTTCAGCGTGATCGACGTGATCCGCGAGCCCTGAGCGGCGGCGGGGTCGTAGGTGTAGACCAGGCCCTCCGACACTCCGAGCTTGAGGAACGGTCGAGCCGAACCCGCCGGCTGCCACTGCTCCTCCAGCACGCCCTTGAGCTGCGCCCCGGAGAGCGTCAGGGTCACCAGGGTGTTGGCGAACGGCTGGACCGTCGCCGCCTCACGGTAGGTGACGTTGCCGGCGGGATCGTTCGCGTTCGACGAGGCGTACGTGAGGTTGGCACGGATGCCGCCCGGGTTCATCAGCGCGATGTCCGCACCGGTGGACCACTTCTGCACGTCGGCGACGAAGTTGCCGATGGTGGACTCGCCACCGCGGTTCTCCGAGCCGTTCGTCTGCCGAGCACGGTTGAAGTCGGCAGTGATGTCGCCGACCTTGACCGCACCGAGCACGTCGGCCTCGGCCTTCGCCTTCGCGACGATGTCGGCGACCTCGGGAACCGCCGGGTACAGCGCCTTGCCTCCCGCGGTCAGCGGCTTGATCTCGTTGGTGATCGAGATCAGCTCCTTCGTCTTCGGATCGACCTGCAGGTTCATCAGGCCCAGGTTCTCGCCGTACTGACCGGCCGAGACGACGGGGCGTCCGTCGATCACGTGGTTGTAGGCGAGGTGGGTGTGCGCCGAGACGATCGCGTCCACGTCCTCGTCCACGCCGTAGACGATCTCGCCGAGGGGCGAGTCCGGCGTGATGCTCGACAGCTCGACGCTCGATGCGCCCTCGTGCACGAGCAGGATGACGACATCCGCCTCACCGTTCGAGGCGTCGCCGTCTCGCAGGTCGTCGGCCACGGCGTTCACCGAGTCGGCGATGCTGCGCACCTCGAGATCAGCGATGCCCTCAGGAGAGACGAGCGAGTCGAGGTCTTCGGTGACGGCGCCGACGAAGCCGACGCGCACGCCGTCGAGCTCCTTCACCCAGGCAGGTGCGAGCGCAGGCTCGCCCGTCTCGGTGACGAAGACGTTCGAGGAGATGTACTCCCAGTCCGCGCGGTCCTGCACGCGGTCGCGCAGGTCTTCCCAGCCCTGGTCGAACTCGTGGTTGCCCGCGGCGCTGACGTCGAGACCAGCCGCATTGAGTGCATCGATCGTCGGGTTGTCGTCGTTGATGAAGGAGGTGAAGGTCGATGCCCCGATCAGGTCGCCGGCGCCCGCGAAGATCGTGTTCGGGTTCTCGGAACGGAACTGCTGCACGGCTCCGGCGACCACAGCGGCGCCTGCGGCAGCGCCGTCGGCTTCGATGCGTCCGTGGAAGTCGTTGATCGTGACGACGTCGATGCTCACCGGCGGGATCTCCGAGGAGACGCCGACGATGATCGGGTCGTGGTCACTGGAGCGGAACGGGGTACCGGCCTCGGTGGCGCCGAACGCGTAGCCGCGGTCGCTCCACTCCGGCGAGTTGATGCTCCACACACCCGCGCCCGTGATGGACTCGGCCAGCGACGGCGAGGCGAGCACGTGGTCGAGCGAGCCGAGCTCGCCGTCGAACGTGTAGGTGTGCTCCTCCGGCGCCTTCTCCCGCGCCACGTCGCTCCAGCCCTCGCTGGTGAAGACCTCGATCGGGTCCTCCTTCGCGTAGGCGTTGAAGTCGCCGATCAGCAGGATGTCGCTGCTGCCGGTGGTCTCCTCAATGGTGGCGGTGAAGCCCTTGAGCGAGTTCGCCTGCTTCACGCGGTCGGCGTTGAAGAATCCCTGACCGTCAGCGGGCTCGGCTCCACCGCCCTCGGGAGCCGACTTCGACTTGAAGTGGTTCGCGACGACGGTGACGACGCGTCCGTCGATGTCGAATGCCTGGGCGATCGGCTCCCTGGCGTTGCCCCAGACGCTCTCGTCGGTCACGGTGAGGCTGTCGCCCACGGTCTCGACGGCATCCTTCTTGTAGATGATCGCGCTGGTGATGAAGTCGGTCGTCGTCGAGTCGTTCAGCTCGTCGGGGGTGCGGACGTAGTCCCACTCCTCGCTGCCGAGGGCGTCGTTCAGACCGTCGACCAGATCGGCGAGCGCCTCGTCGAGCGTGCCGCCGAGCTTGATCGAGTTCTCGATCTCCATGAGCGACACGATCTCGGCGTCCAGCCCGTTGATGGCGGCGACGATCTTCGACTTCTGGATCTCGAACTGAGCGGCGTTCGCCGCGCCCCGAGCGTTGGAGTTCTCGCTCTTCAGAGTCGTGAAGTAGTTGAAGACGTTGAAGGACGCGACCTGGACGTCGCCGCCCACCGACGGTGCGGAGTCGGTGCGCGGGTTCGTCGCCTCGAAGTCGACCTTCAGCTCGTCGGAGGACGAGTCGTCGATCGGCACGACGGGCTGCAGCCGCCAGTCGTCGAAGCCGTACTGCAGTACGTAGCCGTTGTCACCGAAGTCGACCGTGTCGCCGTTGCGCACGACGGTGTCCTTCGCGAAGTACGGCTGCTGCCCCGGGTGGCCGTTGTTGGTGACCTGGATCGACCAGCCGTCGTCGAGGAGGATGCGGTTCGCGCGGTTCGCCGCGGTGATCGCCGCCGCCTCATCGCCCGGACGCGTGGTCTCGGTGCTCTTGACGTTGAGGTCACCGCCGACGTTCAGCCACAGGGCGCCGAAGTTGAAGAGCTGGTGGCTCGACGCGAGGCGATAGCTGCCCTCGGGGGCGACGTACATGTTCTCGTACTGCTCGCGGTCGGCTCCGACCGCGGTGTCGGGAAGCGGGGTGAGCGCCGGCACACCGGCATCCGCCTGCACCACCGAGATGCCGGAGAGCGCCGTGGGGTTGATCTGGGTCTGACCGAAGTACTCGCTGACCGCTCCGGTCACCGAGACGAGATCGCCGATCTCGAGCGTCGGCGCCAGCGCGTTGAGGTAGACGAAGACGCCGTCGGATGCTCCCGGTGTCGCGTCCTCGGCGCCGCCGGAACCCTCGGTCTGGATGACGATGCCCTTGTAGCCGCCGGTGCGGTAGTCGGCCGTGACGACGCCCTCGACCGTGACGGTCTGGCCGCTCAGCGGCGAGACGCCCGTCGTGCCCTGCACCTCGGCGATGGACACCTCGGTCGGGTCGGGATCGGGGTCGGGGTCGGGGTCGGGATCAGGATCGGTGCCGCCGGTGTTCTGCGGCGTGATCGTCGCCGAAAGGCTGAAGTCGGCCTTGTTGTCGTCGGTGTCCTTGCCGTCGGTGCGGTTCAGGGACTTGACGTCGCTGTTTCCCGCGGGCGGGGTCGCCGCCGCGGTCTCGAACGTGTTCGAGGTTCCGTAGCCGAGCACGTCGACGACACCCGCGCCGCCCGTGACCGAGCCGGGGGCGAGGGTCACGGCCGTGGTTCCCTCGACGAGGGCGAGCGTGCCGTTCGTGCCGCTGGGGTTGAGCGTGCTCACCGCGTCGGCCGTCGGCAGCGCAGCGCCGTTGGCGCCGTTGCTGCCCGCCTGCACGAGGTAGTGACCGCCCGCGGGGATGACACCGGTCAGCGGCGCGACGCCGTTGGAGGGGCCGGTTCCCGTAGCCGAGCGGTACTGCAGCGACAGGCCGTCGAGCGTGACGGGCGACGCGGTCGGGTTGTAGAGCTCGACGAACTTGTTCGTGAAAGCCGCACCGGCGCTGCCTCCGGAGAGGTACGCCTCGTTGATGACCACCCCCGTCCCTGCGACGTTGGCGGACGCGGGCGCGGCGATCAGGGCGCCGGCGCCGAGAGCTGCGACGCAGGTGGCGGCGAGGATGCCGAGACGGCCCCCGCCTCTGCGATCTGACGCGGGAACCTGGCGGTTCGCGGCGTCGGGAGCGGACATCATCGGTGTTGTCTCCTCGGTATCGTCTGGCGACGGCTCTCGTGAAACCGTGGCTGTGCGCGCTCACAGCTCACGCACATGTGAGCGAGCTTACGGACGCCCTCGGACAACCTCAACGGAGTTTTCCCATTGGTCATCGAGCGCTCACCGAATGGCCTATCCGCACCCCCGACGAAGGTGGAACGCTGCGGCACGTCACGCTCGGATGCGCGCCCGAAGCCGCGCGAATGCGCGGATCCTCAGGCGGATCCGTCGGCGGCGGCAGCGTCCTCGAACTCCTCGACCTCGCGCTCCCAGGCGTCCTTGGCCAGTCGATACCAGAGGTAGAAGGCGAAGCCGGCGAAGATGGCCCACTCCGCGGCATAGAACACGTTCAGCCAGTTGACGGGCGACTGCTCCTCCGGCGCAGGGGAGGCGATGTCGGTGAGTCCTGCCGAGGCGGTCGTCGACGCGAGATACGGCCGGTACACGTCGAGCTGATCGGTGTCGTGCCACTGACTCAGCAACGCGGCCGTCGACATGCGGTCCATGCGCTGCGGGTCGTCCTTCGGCGGCACCGACGGGCCTTCATCCGAGATGAGACGGCCCGTGATCGTCGCCTCGGGGTCACCCGAGTTCAGCTCGTCCGCCGCCGCATCGGCGCTGGCGCGGTCGGGCGCCCAGCCGATCGCGACCGCGATGGCGGTGCGCTCGGCCACCCGCAGCTGACCGGTCACCCAGTAGCCCTCGACGCCGTCGTTGAAGCGACCGGACACCACGAGGAAGTCGTCGGGAACCCAGGTGCCCGACGTCTCGACCTTCTGTCCGACAAGCGGCTCCGGCAGGTAGGCGCCGGGCTCGACCACATCGGTGAGCGGCCGCACCTGCTCGGTGGCTCCGGCGGGAGGCGGATCGGTGTCGATGGCTCGTTCCAGCTGCCACTGACCGAGCCAGGCGAAGACACCGGCGACCACGAGGCACATCACGAGCATCCCGATCCAGCGTCCCCGGAGCATGACCTCGCGAAGGGTCGGCGGGAACAGAGCGGGAGCAGTCACGGTGACGAGCGGGGCCTCAGGCCTCGTAGGGCGCGAGGACGACCTCGACCCGCTGGAACTCCTTCAGGTCGGAGTATCCGGTGGTGGCCATCGACTTGCGCAGCGCGCCGATCAGGTTCGCCGTGCCGTCCGCGACGGGAGCAGGACCATAGAGGATCTCCTCGAGGGTGCCGATGCCGCCGACCTCGACGCGACGACCGCGCGGGAGCTTGGGGTGGTGCGCTTCGGGGCCCCAGTGGAAGCCGCGACCGGGTGCATCCGTCGCGCGGGCGAGCGCGACACCGAGCATGACCGCGTCAGCCCCCATCGCGAGCGCCTTGACGATGTCGCCCGAGGTGCCGACGCCGCCGTCCGCGATCACGTGCACGTAGCGTCCGCCCGACTCGTCGAGGTAGTCGCGGCGAGCAGCGGCGACATCCGAGACGGCCGTGGCCATCGGGGCGTGGATGCCGAGGGTCGCGCGGGTCGTCGACGCCGCTCCCCCGCCGAAGCCGACGAGCACGCCGGCCGCGCCGGTGCGCATCAGGTGCAGGGCAGCCGTGTAGGTCGCGGCACCGCCGACGATGACGGGCACATCGAGGTCGTAGATGAACTTCTTGAGGTTCAGGGGCTCGTCGACGCTCGACACGTGCTCCGCCGAGACGGTCGTGCCCCGGATGACGAACAGGTCGACGCCCGCGGCGGCGACCGTGTCATAGAACTCCTGGGTGCGCTGCGGGGTCAGGGAGCCGGCGACGGTCACGCCTGCCTCGCGGATCTCCGCGATGCGCTGCCTGATGAGCTCGGGCTTGATCGGCTCGGCGTACAGCTGCTGCATCCGCGCCGTCGCCTTGCCCTCGTCGAGACCGGCGATCTCGGCCAGCAGCGGCTCCGGGTTCTCATAACGCGTCCACAGCCCTTCGAGATCGAGGACGCCGAGTCCGCCGAGCTGACCGAGCATGATCGCGGTCTGCGGGCTCACGACGGAGTCCATCGGCGCTCCGAGCACGGGGATGCCGAAGCCGAAGGCGTCGATCGTCCACGCGGTCGACACGTCTTCCGGGTTCCGGGTGCGCCGTGAGGGCACCACCGCGATGTCGTCGAACGTGTACGCGCGACGCGCGCGCTTGCCTCGGCCCAGCTCGATCTCCATGGTCACCACCCCAGACTACCGGGCGCGCACGAGCATGCCGACGGCTGCGAGACTGGGAGCGGAATCGGAGGCACTGTGACGCACACCGGCGAGGTCGCCGTCATCGGCGGCGGCGTGATGGGTCTCGCGACCGCATGGGAACTCACGAGACGGGGGCTGAGGCCGGTCGTCTACGAGCGCTTCGCGCGCGGGCATCACGAGGGCGCCTCGCACGGCGCGACCCGCAACTTCAACAACTCCTACGACGAGGAGCACTACCTCGATCTGCTGGTCCGCTCCCGCGCGGGATGGGAGGCCCTCGGCCGCGTCGACGGCCAGCCGCTGCTGCGGTTGCACGGGCTCGTCACGCACGGCGAGGTCGACGTCGAAGGCATCGCACGGCGCCTGGACGCGCGCGGCATCCACGCCGAGGTGCTGTCAGCGGGCGAGGCCTCGGCCCGCTGGACGGGCATGCGCTTCGAGGATCCCGTGCTGTTCTCGCGTGACGCCGGTGTCGCCCGCGCCTCAGCCGCGCTGCTCGAGCTCGAGCGACGCATCGTCGGGGCCGGGGGCGAGGTGCGCTGGGAGACGCCCGTGAGGCGTGTCGAGGAGACGGATCGGGGTGTCGAGATCGTCCTGGCGGATGCCACGGAGCGGGCCGAGGTCGTCGTCGTCACCGCAGGCGCGTGGACACAGCGGATGCTTCCGAGCATCCGTCTCCCGCGGCTCGAGGTCACCGAGGAGTCCCCCGCGCATTTCGCCCCCTCGTCGTACGCGTCCTGGCCGTCGTTCAACCACTACGTCGACACCGCCCGCTACCCGGCGACCGTCTACGGCATGCCCACCCCGGGTGAGGGCGTCAAGGTCGGCTTCCACCGGGTGGGAGATGTGGTCGACCCGGACGCGCGCCCGCACGCGACGACGCACGCCGCTGCCCTGGCCACGTACGTGCGCGAGTGGATGCCCGGCCTCGACGCGGCATCCGCCGTCCCGATCAGCTGCACGTACACCTCGACCGACGACGGCACCTTCGTGCTCGATCGTCGTGGACGCATCGTCGTCGGCGCGGGGTTCTCCGGACACGGCTTCAAGTTCGCACCGGGCATCGGTGCCACGCTCGCCGATCTCGCGCTCGACCCGTCGGCGCTGGCGGCCGGGCCCTTCCGGCTTCCCTGAAGCCGGAAGGGCACGGCAGCGCGAGCGCGCGTCAGCGCGCCCGCGCCACCCGGCGCTCGTCCCACACCGGGGTGTCGGATTCGTACACCTCGCCGTCGGAGCCGAAGACGAGGAACCGATCGAACGAGCGGGCGAACCAGCGGTCGTGCGTGACCGCGAGCACCGTCCCCTCGAAGCGTCGCAGCGCCTCCTCGAGCGCCTCCGCCGACTCGATGTCGAGGTTGTCGGTGGGCTCGTCGAGCAGCAGCAGCGTCGCGCCCGAGAGTTCGAGCAGCAGCACCTGGAACCGGGCCTGCTGACCGCCGGACAGCGACTCGAACGTCTGCTGCGCCTGGCGCACCAGACCGTACCTGTCCAGCGCCGAGCTCGCCGCATCCCGCGGCATGCCCGCCCGTCGCTCGTCTCCCCTGTGCAGGATCTCGAGCAGCGTGCGTCCGACGAACTCGGGGTGCGCGTGAGTCTGCGCGAACAGTCCTGGCACGACCCGCGCGCCGAGCGTCGCCCGTCCGGAGTGCGCGACCTCCGCCAGCTGCTCGCCGGTCGACGTCACGTGACCGAGCGTCGGATCGGGGTCGCTCCCGCCGCGTGCGAGCAGGCGCAGGAAGTGGGACTTGCCGGAGCCGTTGGATCCGAGCACCGCGACCCGGTCGCCGTACCAGACCTCGGCGTCGAACGGATGCATCAGTCCCGTCAGCTCGAGGCGCCGCGCCACCACGGCCCGCTTCCCCGTGCGGGCGCCGCGCAGTCGCATGTCGAAGTCCTGGGCGGGCGGCCGCTCTTCCGGCGGACCCGCCTCCTCGAACTTGCGCAGGCGGGTCTGGGCCGCCTGGTAGCGCGAGGCGAACCCGTCATTGGCCGACGCCTTGACCTTGAGGGTCGCGACGAGCACTCGCAGCTTCTCGTGCTGCTCGTCCCAACGCCTGCGCAGCTCGTCGAGACGGTCCATGCGGTCGCTGCGCGCCTGGTGGTACGTGGCGAAGCCGCCGCCGTGCACCCAGGCCGACGCACCGGCGCCACCCGGTTCGAGCGTGATCAGCCGGTCGACGGCCCGAGCGAGCAGCTCGCGGTCGTGCGACACCAGCAGCACCGTCTTCGGCGTCTGACGCAGCTGCTCCTCGAGCCACCGCTTGGTCGGCACGTCGAGGTAGTTGTCCGGCTCGTCGAGCAGCAGCACCTCGTCGGGGCCGCGCAGCAGCGCCTCCAGAGCGAGCCGCTTCTGCTCACCGCCCGAGAGCGTCGTGAGCTCGCGGAATCGGGCACGCTCGTAGGGGACGCCGAGAGCGGCCACGGTGCACTGATCCCACACCGTCTCGTGCTCGTATCCCCCGGCATCCGCGTACTCGGCGATCGCCGTCGCGTACGCCATCTGAGTGTCGTGCTCGTCGCGTTCGATCAGGGCGTTCTCCGCGGCCTCGAGCGTCTCGGCAGCCGCACGGATCCGCCGAGGGGCGACCCGCACCAGCAGCTCCTGCACCGTCTGACCCGACTCGCCGTGGCCGACGAACTGGTCCATCACGCCGAGTCCGCCGTCGATCGTGACGACCCCGGCATCCGCCTGCTGGTCGCCGCGGATCACCCGGAGCAGGGTGGTCTTGCCTGCGCCGTTGGGTCCGATCAGAGCACTGGTCGATCCGGAGCCGACGCGGAACGTCGCCTCGTCCAACAGCGGCCTGCCGTCGGGGAGGGTCAGGGAGACCCCCGCTACATCGATATATCCCACCGTGCGCGCCATCCTTCCGCCCGCATGGCGAGCCGATCAGGATATCAGCAACAGGCGCACGCCGACGATCACCGGCGATCCACCACCGGGATGACCTCGGTGCGCGGGGCGGCGGGCAGCAGCATCCGGAACTCGGTGCCGACGCCCTCCTGGCTGGTGACGTCCATCGTGCCGCCGTGCGCGAGCACGATCGCCCGGGTGATGGTGAGGCCGAGACCGACACCGGGCACGGCGTTCCTGGTCGCCGTGGAGGCGCGGAAGAAGCGGGTGAACAGCATCCCCTGCTCGTCCTCCGGGATGCCGACGCCGGTGTCCCGCACGGCGAGCTCGACGCCGCCGTCGACCTGACGGACGCTCGCGCTCACACGTCCGCCTTCGCCGGTGAACTTGATCGCGTTCGAGAGCAGGTTGTCGAGCGCCTGACCGATGCGTCCGGAATCCACCGAGACTCGCACCGGGGTCGTGGGCACGTCGGCGACGATGTCGATGCCCTCCCGCTGCGCATGCGGGCCGGCGGAGACGACCGCGGAGCGGACCAGCTCCGTGACGTCGGCCTCGGCGCGCTCCAGCGGAAAACGCCCCGACTCGACCTGCGCCGTGAAGAGGAGATCGCCGACCAGGTTCAGCAGGCGCTGCGCGTTGCGCTCGATGATCCCGACGAACTCCTGCTGGTCGACGCTCAGCGGCTGCGCCGGATCGTTCTTCAGCAGATCGAGGAAGCCGATGATGGCGCTCAGCGGCGTGCGCAGCTCGTGGGAGATCATGCCCACGAACTCGTCCTTCATCCGTGCGACCTCGACCGCCCTCGTCTCATCGGTGATCACGAGGAGATACCCGTGCTTCGATCCGTCCGAGTCCTGGTACGGGGTGACGGTCACGCGCGCCGGGACGGTCGATCCGCCGACGGTCGCGACGTCGATGTGCGAATCCACCGGGACTCCGGCATCCGCATCGTCGAACAGCGCCCGCAGCCCTGGGTGCAGCCCGTCCTCGGAGCGCCCCGCGCCGTCCAGGGCGAACTGCGCCAGCACGTGCGAGGGGAAGAACCTGTCGACGCGGACCTCGGCGAGCGCCTCCTGCACGGGCATCCCGAGCAGGCGCACCGCACCCGGATTCCAGGCCGTGATCGTGCCGCAGTTGTCCGTGGCGATGACAGCCTGCCCGGTGATCGAGTTCCACAGGCTCGTGAACGATTCGGAAAGCGAGCGGTACTGCTGCTCGCTCGCCGTGAGCTGTTCGAGCATGGCCTGCTTCGCCGCCAGCGCCTCGGTCCGCTCGGCGACGTGCGCTTCGGCCTGGGCTGTGCGCAGGCGCTGCAGACGCGACAGCTCGTTGACGATGGCGCCGACTGTCGCGAACACGAGCGGGCCGATCACGCCACGCAGCCACGCGACCGGGTCCTCCGGGGGGTCGATGAGGTTCGGCATCAGCAGCGCCACCGACGAGAAGACGCCGACGATGATCACCTGGCGTCGGCCGGGTGCCGCGGCGATCCAGATCACGGGCAGCAGGACGAACGAGGAGAAGAGCGACGCCGGCCCTCCGGTGCCCGCCCTGATCGCACCGAGCCCGAGGATGTCGATCATCGGGATGAGCATCACGACCCAGCCGTCGTACACGCCGCGCACCGAGAGCACGGCGGCGAGCGCCGTCACCGCGGCGATCGTGACGAGCCCGAGGACGGCGACAACGGGGTCGGTGACCGGGATGTTGGGGATCGCCCACATGAGCACGGCGGCGACCCCGACCGCGATCGCGGTCGGCCCCTGCTTCATGAGCGGCGTCGGTTCGTCGAAGTACCGGCGCCACCCGCGTTCCATGGTGGCCTGCACGGTGCTGGTGGTGGTGTTCATCGCGGCACTTCCCGCAGCAGGCGGCGCAGATCCGCTCCGACGATCGGCTTGGGCAGCGCGGCGTCGGCGTCGGGGTAGTCGGCGACGTCCAGCACCGAGCTGACGATGAGGAAGCAGTCCGGGTAGCGCTCCTGCACGAGGCGGGCGCACTCCTCTCCGGAGATGCCCGGCAGGAGGAGGTCGATCACGGCTACGACGGGTGTGATCGTGGGGAAGGCGGCGATGGCGGACTCCGCGTCGACGGCCGCGAACACGTCGAACCCTTCGCGATCCAGGTATCGGCGCAGGAGATCGCTCTGGTCCGCACTGTCCTCGACGACGAGGGCCAGCGGCCGCCCGGAGGTCACAGCAGCAGCTCTCGCACGATGACGATCACGACGACGACGCCGAGAGCCAGCAGGGCCTGCGGGATCAGGAGCTTCTCGCGCCTGGCATCCGCCGCGATCTCCTCCTCCTCGGCTGCGTATGAGGGTGCGTCGGTCATGAGTCGACCCGTCCGATCTTCTCGGTCTTGATCCATGCGGCGTCGGCGCGACGCCATTCCTTGATGTACGAATCGACGGTGATGGCGCACAGCAGTGAGCCGTAGCCGCAGACATACAGCAGCAGTCCGGCGAAGAAGCGACCCCCTGGCAGCGGTTCGACGACCCTGGCGAGCCAGATGCCCAGCATCGAGATCGGGCCCCACAGGTAGAACACCACCGCCCACGTGAACCGGGTCTGGTCGGTGATCTCCGCACCGGTGCCGCCCAGCATCCCCTCGAAGAGCCAGGGGAAGAGCGCGATCACCATGAGGAGGAGCGCCCCCAGTCCCGGGAACATGAGCGCCTCGCGCCACGATTGGCGACCGATCCGGCCGTCGAGCTGCACCGCGTAGAGCATCGAGAACAGGTAGATGCAGGCGGCGGAGATCCACATGAAGCGGAACACGAACTCGGCGATGTCGCTGTGCAGGATGAGCAGCGCGAGCATCGCGGAGGCCGCGAGGATCATGAACGCCGGCAGCAGCAGGATCGTGAACCAGGCGAGCCCGAACGCGAAGCTGCCCAGATTGTGCTCGCGACGGGGTCGGAA
Organism: Microbacterium hydrocarbonoxydans; assembly: GCF_900105205.1. NCBI lineage: Bacteria > Bacillati > Actinomycetota > Actinomycetes > Micrococcales > Microbacteriaceae > Microbacterium > Microbacterium hydrocarbonoxydans. The sequence goes on from NZ_FNSQ01000005.1 coordinate 2,910,306, forward strand.
CCACAGGTGGCGGTAGATCGACGTCAGCTGCACGTTGCCCCTGGCCCAGCGCAGGCGCTGCTTCCAGAGGCTGTCGATCGTGCGGGGCTCCTCCGCCAGGACGACGGCATGCGGCTCGAAGACCATCCGTCGGCCCGCGAGCTGACCCTCGAAGGTGGTCATCGTGTCCTCGGCGAGCGTGCCGGTGGGGATCCGCCCGCCGATCGCCTCGAGGTTCGCACGGGAGTGCAGCTGCGCACCGCCGGCGAGGCAGGCGATCGCTCCCCCGACGTTCTGCGTTCGACGGGCGGAGAGCTGCCCGATCACGTACTCGATCGCGATGAAACGGGTGAGGTAGTTGCGGTCGCGGCTGCCCTCCGCGATGTACGCCGTGACGGCTCCGACCTTCTCGTCGGCGAGGTGCCGGCTCATCTTGCGCAGCGAGTCCCTCGCGAAGATGACGTCGGCGTCCATGATGAGCACGGACTCGGTCCAGTCGTCCGCGAGCACGACATCCAGCCCGTGGTTGAGGGTGTGCGCCTTGCCCTCGCCGCCCTTGTCGCGGCGCAGATGCACGACCCTCCCGGGGTACGCGGCTTCTTTCGCCCCGACCACCTGCGGGGTGTCATCGGTCGACGCGTCGTCGATCACGAAGATGCGCAGTCGATCGGCCGGATACTCCAGCTGCATGAGCCGCTCGATCGCCTGGCCGAGCACCAGCCCCTCGTTCCACGCCGGGATCAGCACCGCGACCCTGGGATGGTGAGGGGCCGCCTTGCCGTAGTGGTTGCGGAACGCGTGCACCGGCAGCGCGAGGAACTGCAGCCCCGTGTTGATCACCGGGAGCGTACCGACGAGCACGCAGAGCAGGAGGATCACGACGACCGTGGTCTCGATCCAGTGCAGGTCCGACATCAGCGCCCCTCCCATCCGTCCAGCATCTCGGCCACCCGCGTGTAGCGTCCGACCTCGGACGCGTCGTGGCTGTCCGTCGAGGCGACGATTCCCGCGCCCGCCTGCTGCAGCGCATCCAGGAGCGGGATGCCGGGGCACCCCCACTTCTCGTTGACTTCGACCAGCGTGTCGGTCTCGGCGGCCGCTCGAGCCCAGGCGTCGATGCGCTCGACCCCGAGATCGGCCTCGGACAGGCCGATCTTCGGCAGGAGCGAGAAGCAGTGCGCGAGCTGGTTGCCCGGATGCCGGCGCATGGTGGCGATCAGCGCCGAGACCAGCACGTCCAGCACATCCTGCGGGGCCCACCCCGCCTCGATGCGCTCGCGGACCACGCTCGGACCGAGCGGCCCGTCGACTCCGGGGAACTGATGGTCGGCGATGAGGATCCGGTCGATCCCGGACGGCAGCTCGGGGATGTCGAGCTCGCCCGCGGCATCCAGGATCTTCGCTTCGACGCCCGTGAGCACCGTGAGCTCCTCCGGCACGTGCAGCGCGCGGGCCGCCGCGAGGTACTCGGGGACCCACGTCGTCGAGCGGCGCACGTGATCGACGAGGCGCACCGTCTCGAGTCCGCGGGCGGACGCGGCCGCGACGTTCTCCTCGAGGGAGGAGACGGCGTCGTCCGAGAAGGTCGAGTGGACGTGATGGTCGCCGCGCAGCAGGGAGTGGGTCACAGCTCCTCCTGATGCCCGGCGTGCGCGGACTCGAGGACGTCGTCGATCTCGAGGATCACATCCTCCAGGAATCGCACGGATGCGATCTCGCGGAAAGGGACCTCGGCCGGGATCTCGCGCCCGAGGAACAGGTCGGCCACGAGTGAGGGGATGTCGACGCCGGCGGCGATCGTGAGGGGCAGCGCACCGGGGAACCGCGGGTTGACCTCGAGCAGCACGGCTCGTCCCGCACGGTCACGACGCAGCTGGACGTTGGCCACCCCGACCAGTCCGATGGCCTTGGCGATGGACGCCGCAGCCTGCTCGAGCTCATCGTCGTGCACGGTCCGACCAGCAATTGCGACCCCGGAATCGACGCGAGCTCGCGTGCGGGGAACGGCAGCGACGACCTTCCCTGTCGCGTCGGCGATCACGTCGACCGAGTACTCCTCGCCCGGGAGGTAGTCCTGGACGATGAGCCCCTCGTCCAGTGGGAGTGCCTCGAGGGCCGCGCGGTCGGCCACGAGTCGGACGCCGCGGCTGCCCGCACCCTGGCGAGGCTTGGCGAACACCGGGAACTCCCAGTCGACGCGCGCGGCGTCCGGACCCGCGAGCACGGTGCGCGGGGTCAGCCCCGTGGCCTCGCAGCGCTCGGCGAGCAGCAGCTTGTCGAGAGCCGTCGCGAGCGTCTCCTGCGAGGGAGCGGCGAGCACGGCGGGAGCGATCTCATCCCGACGGTCGGCGAGGGCGATCAGTTCGACGTCGACGGTCGAGATCACGAGGTCGAGCTCGTCGTCGGCCACCATCCGCGCGATCGCCGGCACGAAGTCGTCGTCGCGCCCCGGCGGCACCAGTCGGCGATGGGTCGGGGGCACCAGGTAGATCCCGCTCGCCCAGCCGTCCATGTCGGCGGCGAACACCTCGAGGTCGGAGCGTCGCAGGAGCGAGCGGATCACGGCCACTCCGGCAGGTCCCCCTGCGCCGGTCACCAGTACACGCGCGGTCATCAGCTCTCCCGTCGGGTGAGTTCGTGAGCGCCGATGAACTCGGCGGTCTCGCGGACGACCTCCAGTGGCTCGACCGCTGCTCCCCCGCCGAAACGCGACCAGTATCGGGCGGTGGCCGTCACGAAATCGGGCTCGAGGTAGTCCCGGGTCGCCGTCTGCGAGCCGAAGCACTCCAGCAATCGGAGCTTCTGCGCGATGAACTGGTCGATCCGCACGAAGCGCGTCGGTCGGAAGTCGATCGTCGCGGACGGGCTCTGGTAACAGGCGACCGTTCCGACGCGGCGGGTCGCCGCGATGGTCGCCTCGCTCACGGCCCGGTGATCCTGGTGGCGGTCGTTCGAGGAGTGGGTGTAGACGATGGTGGGCTGCACCTCCTGCACGACCTCCTCGATCAGCCGTACGGTGGCGCCACCACCGGAGATCTCCGTGTCGACGAGGTCCTTGACGAACAGGCGTGCGCCGAGCATCTCCGCCGAGGCGAGGGACTCGTGCTGGCGGCTGTCGGCGTCGCCGCCGCGTGCTCCGCGCGACAGCGTCAGGATCGTGATGGCGTCGCCCGCCTGCGCGTGGGCCGCGAGGATGCCGCCGACGCCGATCTCGACGTCATCCGGGTGCGCGCCGATCGCGAGCACGACCTCGTGCGGCCGGTTCGCCTCACGCCGCGCCCGCCCCTCGGCGACGAGCCGGGTCACGGCCTCGACCAGGCGGGTGTTGTCGAGCGGCTTGGTGAGGAACTCGTCCGCCTGCGCGCGGAGCGCCGAGACGGCGTACTCGACGGAGACGTGCGCGGTCATCACGATGACCGGCAGTAGCGGGTCGTCGCGGCGGAGCGCCGCCAGCAGCTGAAGGCCGTCGAAGCCCGGCATCTCGATATCGGTGACGACGACGTCGGGCGAGAAGCCAGCAAGGCGTTCGACGGCCGCGTGACCGTCGGTGGCGACGACGACCTCGCAGCCGGCGCGCCTCTCGAGCACGGTCTTCACGAGCAGGGCGACGTCGGGGTCGTCGTCGACGACGAGGACGCGGGGGGCATCCTGGGGCATATCTGCGGCTCTCATGGGGAAGTCCCCTGCCGGTCATGCTCCGGCGTGCCGCTTCCCGGCGACCTTCGTGCCGGGAGCTCGGGGGGAAGTCGAGCGGGTGTCTCTAAATACTGGCATATCGAGGCATCCGGGTCCGGCATCCGTCCCCTGCATCCGTCCTGCCCGTCCTGATCCACGGAGTTTGCCCCGTCCGTTCGGGGATTCTTCCCGGGGCACTGTCCCCTGCGTCCGTCCCGTCACTGTCCCGATCCGCACACTTTGCCCCGTTCTGCACAGGGATCCCGCGAATCCATCCGTCAATCGGGACATGCTGTGCAGATCGGGACGGGGCAGGACAGGACAGGACAGGAGGACCGGACCGGACCGGGTCAGGATGCCGAACGTGCCCGCTTCTCCTGCTGGAACACCCGGATCGCCTCGTAGCGCTCGGCCGAACGCGCACGGCGCTTCGTCGCCTCCTCCTCGCGATTCTTGCGGGGTGCGCTCGTGGTCAGGCCGTCGATGAGCGCCCTCGTCGCGAGCGCGATCTCCTCGACCGCCTGGTCGAACACGGCCTGGTTCGCGCGGGACGGTGCGGTCGTCCCCGAGATCTTGCGCACGAACTGCAGTGCGGCATCGTGACATTCGGCATCCGTGGCGGCCGGTTCGAGATTGTTCAGCGGGACGATGTTTCGGCACATAACCGGCACGGTACGCCGCAGGAACGGCGGGCGGAAGAGCAGGCTGCGACCGGCACCCTGACACCCTCGGGATGGCGCCCACCGCTCCCGGCTCACTACGCTCGGCTTCGAGCGCGGCATCCGTCCGTGAACGAACATCCAGAAACGGAGCGACCATGACGAACCCGCCACCCTCCGGTGACGCGCAGTACACCCCGCCGACCTGGAACGGCGCGCCAGCGGCCGGTGCCGACCCCGCCGCCTATCCGGTCGCGGGTCCCGCTCAGCCCGGAACGCCGCCGTCGACTCCGGGCAACGGTCTCGCCATCACAGGACTCGTCCTGGCGTTCCTCGTGGCTCCGATCGGCCTCATCATCAGCATCATCGCCGCCGTCCGCCTGGGCAAGGCGCGTGCTCCGAAGGGACTCGCGATCGCGGGCATCATCGTCGGCGCGGTGATCACCGTGATCTGGATCATCGGGATCATCCTGCTGATCACCGTCTTCGCGAGCATCTTCTCGATGTGCGCGGAGCTCGGCCCCGGCGTGTGGCAGGTCGACGGCGTCACCTACACCTGCAACTGAGATCGCACGACCGGTCCAATGACGGAGGGGCCGGATGCTCTCGCATCCGGCCCCTCCGTCATCTCGTCTCAGCGCTTGTAGTTCGGCGCCTCGACCACGATCTGGACGTCGTGCGGGTGGGACTCCTTGAGCCCGGCCGCCGTGATCCGTACGAACTTGCCACGCTGCTTGAGCTCCTCGATGGTGCGAGCGCCCACGTAGAACATCGACTGACGCAGTCCGCCGACCAGCTGGTACGCGACGGCCGAGACCGGTCCGCGATACGGCACCTGGCCCTCGATGCCCTCGGGGATGAGCTTGTCGTCGCTGGGCACATCGGCCTGGAAGTAGCGGTCCTTCGAGTAAGAGGTCTGCTTGCCACGGGTCTGCATGGCACCGAGCGAGCCCATTCCGCGGTACTGCTTGAACTGCTTGCCCGACTGGAAGACGATCTCACCCGGCGACTCGTCGGTGCCGGCCAGCAGCGAGCCGAGCATCACGGCGTCCGCACCGGCGACGAGCGCCTTGGCGATGTCACCCGAGTACTGCAGGCCACCGTCCGCGATCACCGGCACGCCGGCGGGGCGCGCGGCGAGCGAAGCCTCGTAGACCGCGGTGACCTGGGGCACGCCCACACCGGCCACGACGCGGGTCGTGCAGATGGAACCGGGGCCGACGCCGACCTTGACCGCGTCGACGCCCGCGTCGATCAGAGCCTGAGCGCCCTCACGTGTGGCGACGTTGCCGCCGATGACGTCGATGTGCGCGAAGCTCTCGTCCGCCTTGAGGCGGGTGACGAGATCGATCACGCCCTGCGACTGCCCGTTGGCGGTGTCGACGACGAGCACGTCCACTCCGGCGTCGCGCAGCGCCTCCGCGCGCTCCCAGGCGTCGCCGAAGAAGCCGATGGCCGCGCCGACGCGCAGCCGCCCCTGGTCGTCCTTGGTGGCGAGGGGGTACTTCTCGCTCTTGTCGAAGTCCTTGATGGTGATGAGCCCTGCGAGCTTGCCCTCGTCGTCGATGAGCGGCAACTTCTCGACGCGGTGCTTGGCGAACAGCGAGATGACCTCTCCCGCGGCGACGCCGACCTTGGCGGTGACGAGGCCCTCCGACGTCATGACGTCCTTCACGAACGTGGTCTGACGCTCGAAGCCCGAGACGAAGCGCATGTCGCGGTTCGTGATGATGCCGACGAGCCGCCCGTCGGGGTCGACCACGGGGAGGCCGGAGATGCGGTACTTGGCGCACAGCGCGTCGACCTCTTCGACGGTCGCGTCGGGGTTGGTCGTGATCGGGTCGGTGATCATGCCCGACTCGCTGCGCTTGACGCGGTCGACGTGTGCGGCCTGGTCGGCGATCGAGAGGTTGCGGTGCAGGATGCCGATACCGCCCTCACGGGCCATCGCGATCGCCATGCGGGATTCCGTGACCGTGTCCATCGCGCTGGAGAGCAGCGGGGTGGCGACCGAGATGCGGCGAGTGATCCGCGACGAGGTGTCAGCCTCGCTGGGGATGACGTCGGTGTGCCCCGGGAGGAGCAGCACATCGTCGTACGTGAGTCCGACGAAGCCGAAGGGGTCGTGCTGGTCCATGGATGATCCTCCTGCGGGCGCGATCTGGGGCGAGGGTGTACCAATTCTAAGCGTGGGGAGGCTGAGGAAATTCCCGGCACCCTTCGGGCCGTCCCGACGATCGCTGCTGCCGTCAGACCGGTATTTCGCAACTTCGTGATGGGATCGTTCTCAGCGTGAGCCGATCGTGCCTTGGTTGAAACAGAGCCGACACATTACGCTCATACCGTCGTACATCAAGGCCGATGAACAACTCCGTCATGGCCTGTGTACTCGGCTGGAGGTTCTGTGCGTCCGACGATCTCGGCGACTCGAAGCGGAATGCGGTGGGTCATCATCCTGCTCGCGTCGCTGCTCGCCATCGCATTCCTGTGGTTGCAGCCCCCGGCAGCGGCCTCCGCCGAAGAGACGGACGACGGCCAGGAGATCACCGAGTTCTACTTCGCCGGCGTCATCACCTTCGATGACGACCCGGTCGAAGGCGTCGTGATGTCCATCAAAGGCAACGGCTTCGAGGGCGACACCGAGACGGATGCCGAGGGCAAGTGGCGCCTGTACGTCCCCGAGAAGGAGACCTACACGCTCACCGTCGATGAGGACACTCTCCCGAAGGGCGTGATCGTCGATCCCGCCCTGCTGCCGGAGGGCACGCAGCCGATCGCCGGGACCACGGCGTCGTTCGAGGTGGAGTTCGGCCTCACCGGCACGAAGATCATGAACCTCTTCCTCGGTGAGGGCGAGCGTCTGACGACCTCCTTCATCGACCAGCTGCTGTCTCGCCTGGTGGGTGGGCTCAACTTCGGCCTCCTCCTCGCGTTGGCCTCGATGGGCGCAGCGCTCATCTACGGCACCACGCGCCTGTCGAACTTCGCGCACGCCGAGATGGTGACCTGGGGCGGCCTCGTCGCACTGGTCACGACGAGCTTCTGGCATCTTCCGCTGTGGCTCGGGATCGTGGCGGCCGTGGTCGGCGGTGGTCTGTTCGGCTGGGCCCTGGATGCCGGGATCTGGCGTCCCCTCAGGCGACGCGGTCTCGGAGTCGTCCAGCTGATGATCGTCAGCATCGGACTCTCGCTCGCCCTGCGCTACGCGTTCCAGTACCTGATCGGCGGTGGCACGCGTCAGTTGCCTGGCGCCAGCCCGGAGCCGTTCCGATTCGGCCCGATCTCGCTCTCCTACATCGACCTGATCGGCATCGTCGTGAGCGTCGTGGTGATCCTCGGCGTCGCGTTCTTCCTGACCCGCACCCGCATCGGCAAGGCCACTCGAGCGATCTCCGACAACCCGCAGCTCGCCGCGGCATCCGGCATCGACGTCGACAAGGTCGTCCGCTACGTGTGGATCCTCTCCGGCACGCTGGCTGCGATCTCGGGCATCCTCTGGGCGTACTTCCGACCCGGCGTCAAGTGGGACATGGGCATGCAGATGCTCCTGCTCATCTTCGCGGCCATCACGCTCGGCGGTCTCGGCACCGCGTTCGGCGCCCTGGTCGGCTCACTCATCGTCGGCATCGCGGTCGAGGTCTCGACGCTGTGGATCCCGTCCGATCTGAAGTATGCGAGCGCGCTGGTCGTGCTCATCGTGATCCTCCTCGTCAGACCGCAGGGCCTGCTGGGACGCAGGGAAAGGTTGGGCTGATCGCCATGGACTTCGGAAGCATCTTCTCCAATACGGCCACCTATCTCTTCAGCCCGGTCACGCTGGCCTACGCGCTGGCGGCGACGGGACTGGCCGTGCACTTCGGCTATGCGGGACTGCTCAACTTCGGCATGGCTGCCTTCATGGCGATCGGCGGGTACGGGTACGCGATCTCGGTGCTGACCTTCGGGCTCCCCTGGTGGATCGGCATGCTGATCGGCCTCCTCGGCGGTGCGTTCTTCGCCGTGCTGCTCGGCATCCCGACCCTGCGGCTGCGCGCCGACTACCTCGCGATCGCCACGATCGCCGCGGGTGAGATCGTGCGCCTGCTGTTCACGACGCAGATCTTCGACGAGTACACCAACTCCGCCGACGGGCTCGCGCAGTTCAACGGCGGCTTCCGCGACGCCAACCCGTTCCCGCAGGGCACCTACGGGTTCGGCCCGTGGACCTACAGTGCGAACGACCTGTGGAACCGCGTGTTCGGACTCCTCGTCCTCGTGGTCGCCGTGCTGCTGGTCTGGTCGCTCATGCGAAGCCCGTGGGGCCGAGTTCTCAAGGGCATCCGAGAGGACGAGGACGCCGTGCGCTCGCTCGGCAAGAACGTCTTCGCGTACAAGATGCAGGCGCTCATCGTCGGAGGCGTCATCGGCGCAGCCGGAGGAATCGTGTTCGTCCTCCCCTCCGCCGTCGTCCCCGGCAGCTACACGACCTCGCTGACCTTCTTCCTGTGGACGGTGCTGCTGCTCGGCGGCGCCGCCACCGTCTTCGGCCCCACGCTGGGTGCGATCCTCTTCTGGGTCGTCTTCGCCTTCATGGCGAACCTGCTGCCGTCGATGGCGAAGGCCGGTCTGCTGCCGATGTCCGACAGCCAGGCATCGACGCTCGTGTTCATCTTCGTCGGCATCGCCCTGATGCTGCTCGTGATCTTCCGACCTCAGGGCATTCTCGGAGACAAGAGGGAGATGACCTTTGTCAAATGAACTGACCCCCGACGAGAGCGCCCAGACGGCGCCCACCACGGGGAGCATCCGCCGTCCGAAGACCACCGGTCTCACCACGGGGCCGGCGGCCCCCGGCGTGCCGAAGGTCGACCCCATCCTCGTCGTCGACGCCGTGCAGCGGCGCTTCGGCGGCCTGACTGCCGTCGACGTCGATCACCTCGAGATCCCGCGCGGAGCGATCACCGCCCTGATCGGACCGAACGGCGCGGGCAAGACCACGCTGTTCAACCTGCTCTGCGGTTTCGACAAGCCGAACAGCGGCACCTGGTCGTTCGACGGCACCAGCCTCTCGGGCGTGCCCTCCTTCAAGGTCGCCCGCATGGGGCAGGTGCGCACCTTCCAGCTGACGAAGTCGCTGTCGCTGCTCACGGTGCTCGAGAACATGAAGCTCGGTGCTCCCGGCCAGCGCGGCGAGGGCTTCTGGTCGAGCCTGTTCCCGTTCCTGTGGCGCAAGCAGGACCAGGAGATCGAGGTGAAGGCGCGTGAGCTCCTCACCCGGTTCAAGCTCGACGCGAAGGAGAAGGACTTCGCTGCCTCGCTCTCCGGCGGGCAGCGCAAGCTCCTCGAGATGGCGCGGGCTCTGATGAGCGACCCGACCCTCGTGATGCTCGACGAGCCGATGGCCGGGGTCAACCCGGCGCTCACGCAGTCGCTGCTCGACCACATCCTCGACCTCAAGGGGCTCGGGATGACGGTGCTGTTCGTCGAGCACGACATGCACATGGTCCGCCACATCGCCGACTGGGTCGTCGTCATGGCCGAAGGACGCGTCGTCGCGGAGGGACCCCCCGAGGAGGTCATGGAGGACCCTGCGGTCGTCGATGCCTACCTGGGCGCGCACCAGGACCTCGACCTCGGCGCGGTCACCGGCCGCATCCCGGTCATCGAGAACGCGGCGGCCGCCAGGCTCCGTGAGCAGATCGAAGCAGAGGCCGAAGCGGAGCTCGAAGCGACGAGCACCCTCGACCAGGATCAGAAGGGCAACGCATGAGCGCGGACACCTCAGCCACGTCGCCGGCAGCCGCTGACGTCATCGTCGAGCTCAAGGACGTGCATGCCGGGTACCTCCCGGGGGTGAACATCCTCAACGGCGCGAACCTGGTCGCGCGGCAGGGCGAGCTGATCGGCATCATCGGCCCGAACGGTGCAGGCAAGTCGACGCTGCTGAAGGCGATCTTCGGGATGGTCAACGTGCGAAGCGGCGACATCACCGTGAAGGGCGAGAGCATCGTAGGCCTGAAGGCCGACAAGCTCGTCAAGCGCGGTGTCGCCTTCGTCCCCCAGACGAACAACGTCTTCCCCTCGCTCTCCATCGAGGAGAACCTGCAGATGGGGCTCTACCAGAACCCCAAGATCTACGACGAGCGCCTCGAGTTCGTGACGGGCATCTTCGCGGAGCTGGGCAAGCGCCTCAAGCAGCGCGCAGGATCGCTCTCCGGTGGTGAACGCCAGATGGTGGCGATGTCCAGGGCCCTGATGATGGACCCCTCCGTGCTGCTCCTCGACGAGCCGTCCGCCGGGCTCTCCCCCGTGCGCCAGGATGATGCGTTCATCCGCGTCTCCGACATCAACAAGGCCGGCGTCACGACCATCATGGTCGAGCAGAACGCCCGTCGCTGCCTCCAGATCTGCGACCGCGGCTACGTGCTCGATCAGGGCAAGGACGCGTACGAGGGCACCGGGCGCGACCTGCTCAACGATCCGAAGGTCATCGGCCTGTACCTCGGAACGCTCGGCACGGACGCCGCCTGACGCGGCTGACACGAGAGAGGGGCGGATGCTGCGGCATCCGCCCCTCTCTCGTTCTCCCGAGTCCTGCACGATCCCTGGTCCTGCACGATCCCTGGTCCTGCACGGCATCCCTGGGCGCGGACACGACGAAGGCCCCGGATGCAGCATCCGGGGCCTTCGCTCGTGATCAGTTGGTGCGGGAGATCAGGTTGTCGGCGCTGTACTCGTACGTGCCGATCGAGGCGCCCTGCGGGTCGCCGTTCTCGTCGAACGTGACCTCGCCGGAGTAGCCGTCGTAGTCGGCCGTGCCGCCGTCGTTGATGATCTTGGCGCAGTCCTCGAAGCTGGTGCACTTCTCACCGTCGCCGCTACCACCGGAGACCTCGGCCATCTTCTCCGCGATGTCCGCACCCTCGGTCGAGCCGGCTGCGAGCGATGCGAGAGCGACGAGCACGACGGCGTCGTATGCCTCGGCCGCGTACGTGAAGTCGTTGACCTCGGCGTTGCCCTCACCCGTCCAGAACTCCTGGAGGCGGTCGGTGAAGTCGTCCTCGAGCGCCGGGCCAGGCTTCGTGCCCTGAGCACCCTCGAGCGAGAACGGGAAGTTCGTGTCGGGCGACGAGCCGTAGTCCGACAGGTTTCCGTCGACGAGGTAGAACTTGTCCGGCGTGATGCCCGCGTTCACGAGCAGCGGGGCGATCGTCTTGAACTGGTCGAACGAGACGATCGCGACGGCGTCGGGGTTCTGCGCCTTGATGGTCTCGACCTGTGCGTCGAACTGACCGTCACCGACGTTGTAGGACGCGTCGGCGACGACCTCGCCACCTGCACCCTCGAACGTCGACTTGATGTTCTCGAAGAGACCCGTGCCGTATGCGTCGTTCTGATAGATGACGCCGAGGGTCTTGTGTCCGTCCTCGGCGATCAGGTTGCCGAGCACCTCGCCCTGGAGCAGGTCGCTCGGTGCGGTGCGGAAGTAGAGGCCGTTGTCGTCCCAGTCCGTGAAGTCGGGGCCGGTGTTCGACGCGGAGATCTGCAGGATGCCGGCGCTGACGTTGCCGTCGAGGATCAGGCGGGAGACGCCGGATGCCGCAGCACCGACGATGGCGGTGACGCCTGCGCCCTGGAGCTTGGTGATCGAGGTCTCGTACGCCTTGGTGTCGGTGTCGCCCTCGTCTTCGGCGGTCAGGTTGATCGTGACACCGGCATCGGCATCGTTGACCTCCTTGACGGCCAGCCCGACGCCCGATTCCATGGGCGGGCCGAGGAACGACAGCGAACCGGTCTGCGGCAGCAGCGACCCGAGCTCGAGGGTGAGGTCGGCGGCCGGCTTTCCGCCGTCGCCGGACGGCTCATCCGAGGGCGTGCTGGTGCAGCCTGCGACGACGATCGCCGAGGCGCTCAGCAGCGCGACTCCGGCGAGAATCTTGGCGCTGCGCGAGCGCGTGAATGCGGTCATGATGCTCCCTTGCGTGACTGGCCGTGGATTGTGACCACGGTCGGGTGCTCTAACACTAGGACCGAAAGGCTTCGCGTAGGGGTCGCCGATGTTTCGGTGCGTTAACGATCCGACACCGAGTTTCCCGCCGCTTGAGCCGCGAGTTCAGACCAGTTCCGGCTGCGCACTCCGTCGCCCACGTCGCGCGGCGAGCAGCAGGTCGATCACGAACACCAGGATCGCGATCCAGACGATGATGAACCCCGCCCATCGCTCGACCGGCATCGGCTCGCCGAGTACGGCCGCGCCGATGATGAACTGCATGATCGGGGTGATGAACTGGATCATCCCGATGATGGCGAGGTTGATCCGTCGTGTCCCTGCCGCGAAGAGCAGCAGGGGTACAGCGGTCGCGACGCCGGCGAAGGCGAGCAGCGCTGCGTGCCACGGGCCGTTCGCGCCCATCGTGATCCCTGTGGTCGTGGCGACCAGGATCAGCTGGACGACCGCGATCGGGATCAGCCAGAAGGACTCCAGCGTCAGACCGCTGACCGCGTCGACCGCTGGTCCGATCTTCTTCTTGATGAGTCCGTAGACGCCGAAGGACGCGGTCAGCGAGAGCGCGATCCAGGGGAACGATCGGTAGAAGAGCACGATGACGACCACCGCCACCGCAGCGATGCCGATCGCGACCCACTGCAGTCGGCGGATCCGCTCCTTGAGCACGAAGACACCGAGCAGCACGGTGGTGATCGGGTTGATGAAGTAGCCCAGGCTCGTCTCGACCACGTGGCCCGTGAGCGTGCCGATGAGGAAGACCTGCCAGTTGACGTAGATCAGGATGCCGGCCAGCGCGGTCCACCCGAGCAGCTTCGGCTGCCGGATGATCACACCGAAGGCGGACCAGCCTCGCGTCGCCGTGAGCAGGATCAGGCAGAAGGCGAGGGACAGCAGTACCCGCCAGGCGACGACCTCCCAGGGCCCCGTCGGTGTGAGGAGCAGGAAGTAGAGGGGCAGGACGCCCCACAGCAGGTAGGCGCCTCCCGCGTACGCGACCCCCGCGGTCTGAGTGGCGCGGGCGGAGGCGGTCGTCGGGGGCACCGCACAACCCTACCTGTGAGAGAAGAGGAAGACCGCGAGGACAGAGGAAGGGCCCGGATGCAGATGCATCCGGGCCCTTCCGAAGACGTTGTCTCAGCGGACGACGACTGCGAGCACGTCGCGAGCCGACAGGACGAGGAACTCGTCTGCGCCGAACTTCACCTCGGTGCCGCCGTACTTGCTGTACAGCACGCGGTCGCCGACGGCGACGTCGAGCGGAACGCGGTTGCCGTTGTCATCGATGCGGCCAGGACCCACGGCCACGACCTCGCCCTCCTGGGGCTTCTCCTTGGCGGTGTCGGGGATGACCAGGCCACTCGCGGTGGTCTGCTCAGCCTCGACCTGCTTGATGACGATGCGGTCCTCGAGCGGCTTGATGGAAACCGACACGGTCTACCTCTTCTTTCTTGACGCTGACAGGAAGACTTTTCGCACTCTCAACCCGAGAGTGCTAATCCAGTCTAGGCGTTCCGCTGGCACTCATGCAATGCGAGTGCCAATGGGCAGGGAAGGGCCGCGGCCTAAGCTGGAGACGTGGAGATCTCCGAGCTGCGCGCCCTGCTCACCCCTGACGGGCTGGAGCTGCTCGACAGCCTCGGACCCGTCGAGCAGGTCGGCGATGTCGCCCGTTCCGTGTCGCAGCTGCGGGCGGCCGGCCACTCCCCCGACCTCGTCTCGGCCGTCGTGGGCCAGGCACGTCTGCGGGCGAAGGCCACGGGAAAGTTCGGCGACTTCGCCGCGCGGATGCTCTTCACCCGCGCCGGACTCGAGCAGGCGACCCGGCTGGGCGTCGCTGCGCGCCACGCCCAGCGGCTCCGGCAGGCGGGGATCACCCACGTCTCTGACCTCGGCTGCGGGATCGGCGGCGATTCCCTCGCGTTCGCCGGCGCAGGACTCGACGTGCTCGCTGTCGACGCCGACGAGGTCACCGCGGCCATCGCCGCCTACAACCTGGCGCCGTTCGGCGAGGATGCGACCGTCCTGCACGGAACGGCCGAGGACCACGTCCCCGCAGGCGGCGTCGCCACGCAGGCTATCTGGATGGACCCCGCCCGCCGCACGTCCGGCCACAGCGAGACCAGTCGCGTGTCGTCGTCGGACTACTCGCCGCCGCTGGACTGGGCGTTCGATGTGGCATCCCGGATCCCCGCGGGGATCAAGCTGGGTCCGGGGCACGACCGGGACGCCCTTCCCGCCGACGCCGAGGCGCAGTGGGTCAGTGCCGACGGCAGTGTCGTCGAGCTCGTCGTCTGGACAGGCTCCCTCGCCCGCGAGGGTGTGCGCCGCGCCGCGCTCGTGGTCCGCGGCGAGCGCTCGCACGAGCTGACCGCCGGAGCGGATGCCGACGACGCGCCCGTCCGCGACCTCGGCGCGTTCCTGCACGAGCCCGACGGCGCGGTGATCCGCGCCCGCCTGATCGGAGACGTCGCTCGGACGCTGGATGCCGGGATGCTCGATGAGCGCATCGCGTATCTCACGTCCGACGCTGCGCTCACGAGCCCCTTCGTGCAGTCGTTCCGGGTGCGCGAGACGATGCCGGCCAACCCGAAGGCCATCAGCGCTGTGCTCAAGGCACACGGCATCGGCACGCTCGAGATCAAGAAGCGCGGCATGGACATCGACCCCGCCGCCTTCCGCAAGAAGCTGACGCTGCGGGGAGACCAGGCGGCCACTCTGATCCTCACCCGGGTGGGCGACCAGCGACGGGCCATCCTCGCGGACCGGGTGCCGGCACCGGAGTAGCGTCCGTCCCGACGGGCGACGCTAGCCTGCAGGGTCGTCGGAGGGAACCTCGACCTGTATCGGGTCCTGCTTCTCGCCGCCGACCTCGAACGTCTCGCCGGGCTTCACGGTCGCCTCGGCGGCCGGCGCCTCGCCGGAGACGATGAGGTATGACGTGCCGGTCGGCGTGTAGGCGAGCGTCACGCTCCAGGAGCTGCTCGCCCCTGTGGCGTTGTCGACGGTGACGCCCGAGACCTCCAGCTCGTGGCCCGGCACCTGCGTCTGCCCTGCCTCGGTGCATTCGAGTGCGTCGACGGCATCGACGACCAGGCAGTCCTGCGGCGCGCCGTCGACGACTCGCTGCGCCGACCAGACCGGGGCGTCGCCGAAGTATCCGATCACCGAGAACGAGTACTCCTCGAATCCCTGCGCGACCAGGTCCTCGGCGCTCTCGCGCTCTTCCCCCTGGAACTGCGCCAGCCAGTCCTCCTGGGTGTTGTCCCAGCGCTGGATGAACGCGACGATCTCCCCGTTCATCGTCCTCGTGGCCGAGGCCCAGATCTGCTGCGGGGCCTCGTCGCCGTCCGCAGCCGCCGCGGTGATGCTCACCCCGGCCCCGGCACCGCTCTCGAACTCCTCGGCCCGCTGGCACTGACGTGCGGAATCCTCCGCCGTGTCGATGGTGACGCACACCATCTCCCCGTCGTCCTTCGTCGCGAACCAGACGATGACGTCGTCATCCTGTCCGATCGCGCGTACGCTGCCCGGATCGTACTTCCCCTCGACCTGCAGCTCGGCCCGGCGCTCCTGCTGCTCGGGAGTGAGCGCCACAGCGTCGTCGCGACCGAACAGCGCCCACCCGGCCGCCACGCCGATGACGAGGAGAGCGACGGATGCCGCGGCCACCGCTTTCCAGTGCCGACGCAGCGTCTGCCGCAGTCCGGTCGCCGGTCGGGGGACGCTGGCGAGGCCCTCACCCTCGTCGCGAGCCTGGTCTGTGGATTCCGGCCCCTCAGGGGCCGCCCCGACGGCGGTCGGCGATCCGGATGCCGTCGCCGCGGGAACGTCGGAGGACTCCACGATCGCAGCATCGGCCCGCGATCCCTCACCATCCGAGGGCATCTCGATCGGCGCCGCCTCCGGCTCGGCGCGAGAGCCTTCCAGCTCACGCAGCCGCGCGGCATCCGCCTCGGTCAGTCCCCCGTCTCGCCCGTACGCCTTCGCCTGCAGGGCGCGCAGCTCGGCGGCATCAGTCTCCTGCAGCATCGTCGCCCGCCTCGCCCTTCGTCACGGTCAGATACTGCTGACCGTAGCCGAAGCGGTACTCGTACCGGGTGGCGACACCGCCGGCGTCCTCGACATCGAGGGCGAGGGTGCTCTCGGCGCCGGACAGCATCAGGCTGTCGTCGCACACCATCGGCGGATCGGGCATTGAGCCGTCGAACACCAGGCAGAAGCGCTGCGTGGCCATGTCGATCCCCGTCCAGATCGGCACCCCTGCGTCGTAGCCGACCACCGCGATCGAGCGGCGGTCCAGCCCCGTCGCCTCGGCGAGGGCTTCCGCCGCCTCGACCTCCTCCTGGCTGGCGAACGTTGCGGTGGTCTGGGGCGAGGTGATGTAGCTGCGGGCGATGATCGCAGGCTCCCCCTTCGGTGTGAGGAGCATCTGCACCTCCACGTCATAGCTCTGCGATTCGTCGACCACTGTCGTGAGCGTCGCATTCACGCCCTGGATCGACGCCTGCTCGCGGGTGGTGCAGGCCGGTGCCGTCGCCCGGTCGTCGCCCAGGACCAGACACACGTTCGCTCCGCCCTCCTTCGTCGCGAACCAGATCACCACCCCCTCCTCTTCCTGCAGGGCGCGGATCGACCCGGAATCGAAGTCGCCCGAGGCGATGAGCGCGGCCTGCCAGTCCTGCTGCGTCGTGGTCAGCTGCAGGGGCCGCGGCCCCCGGTCCGCGAACAGCAGCCACCCCAGCAGCACCCCGACGACGACGAACACCACGGAGACCCCGAGCACGACGGGCCACCGCCGGCGGAGCACCGTGCGCGCGGACACGTCGTGCGGCCCCGGATCCGTGGCGACGACGGCGTCTGTCGGCCTGCGGTGCGCCGGCTCGCGGTGGGGCGCCGACTCCCCGGGCTGCGACGCCGACTCCCCGGTCTGGGGCGCCGACTCCCCGGGCTGCGACGCCGGCGCAGCCGTGACAGGAGCGGTCGTCGCAGCGAGCCCGTCCTCCGACACTCGAGCAGCCTCCAGCTCGCGCAGTCGCTCGGCCTCCGCATCGCTCAGCGCACCGGAACGTCCGTAGGCGCGCGCCTGTAGGGCACGCAGCTCGACGGAGTCCTCGACGTCGAGCATCCGCTATCCGATCCTCTCGAACTGCATCCCCGCCCAGACCAGCCAGCCGAGGCTGTACACGGTCGCGCAGAGCCCGAGCACGAGCGCCCAGCGCGCGATGGCCCGGCTCTCCACGGGACGACGCAGTGACATGATCGAGGCGATCACCGCCACCACGGCGACGGGGATGCCCCACCCGACGAAGAACGAGGCGACCAGCGCGACGATCGCGGCCATCAGCGCCCACGGCGCGAGCCGGGTGTCATCGACACCGGACGCCGCCGACGGCTCCCAGTCGTCGTCCCGCTCGGGAGCGTCGATCACCGGACCGGTCACGACGATCGGCTCGACGCTCACCGGACCGGTCGGCAGCTTCGAATAGCCCTCACGGCGAGCGCCGGGGAGACGCGCCGATCCCACGGGTCGCTCGACCTCGCCGCTCGGCCCCTCCACGCTCGCACGGGGGGCTGAGGCTGCGGCCTCAGCGGCGGGGTCCGCACCCGCCGACCCTGACGTGCGGGACATATCGCTCATCACTGCACCGCGACGCGCTCGTCGACCTGGATCTCGGTGACCGGAAGCGTGGAGTCGGCACCGAAGCCGAGGGTCGACGGAGCGCGACCGGACGAGATCAGCTCGGCGGCGAGCGCGGCGATCATGGCGCCGTTGTCGGTGCACAGCGACAGCGGCGGAATGCGCACGGTCACGCCTGCCGCCTCCGCACGGGCGAGCGCCACCTCGCGCAGTCGGCGGTTCGCGATCACACCGCCGCCGAGCAGCAGGCGCGGCACGCCGAGGTCGGCGCAGGCGGCGAGGGCCTTCGTGACCAGCACGTCGACGACCGCTTCACGGAAGCTCGCCGCCACATCGGCGACTGGCACCGGCACACCGTCGGCCTCGCAGCGCTCCACCCAGCGGGCGACGGCCGTCTTCAGTCCCGAGAAGGAGAAGTCGTAACGGTGCTTCGCGAGGTCGGATGCGCGGGAGAGGCCGCGCGGGAATCGGATCGCCGTCGGGTCGCCGTCGAGCGCCGCTCGATCGATCTCGGGGCCGCCCGGGTAGGGCAGCGACAGCAGGCGGGCGACCTTGTCGAACGCCTCCCCTGCCGCGTCATCCATCGTCTCGCCCAGCATCTCCACGTCCGTCGTCAGATCGCGGACATGCAGAAGCGAGGTATGCCCGCCCGAGACGAGCAGTGCGATGGTCGGATACTCCAGCGGCTCTGATCCGGGGGTGAGGATGTCGGCGGCGATGTGGCCGACCAGGTGGTTGACCGCGTAGAGCGGCTTGTCGAGGGCGATCGCGAGTCCCTTCGCCGCGCCGACGCCGACCATGAGCGCACCGGCGAGCCCGGGGCCGCTCGTCACCGCCACGGCATCCAGGTCCTCGAGTCGCACCCCGGCCTCGACGAGCGCGGCGTCGATCGACGGCTGCAGCGCTTCGAGATGCGCTCGGGCGGCGACCTCCGGCACGACGCCGCCGTAGCGGGCGTGCTCGTCCATGCTCGACGCGATCGTGTTCGACAGCAGAGTGCGTCCGCGGACGATCCCGATGCCCGTCTCATCGCAGCTGGTCTCGATGCCCAGCACCAGCGGCTCGCTCATGCGCTCGTCTCCTTCACGGCATCGGCCGCCGCCTCGTCACGGTGGGCAGCTCGGGGATGCTGCAGCGCGAGGCGCATCACGATCGCATCCACGTCATCCGGCTGGTAGTACCTCGGACGGCGGGCGATCTCCTCGAAGCCCTCAGACCGGTAGAGTCCCTCGGCGCTCGGGTTGTCGGCGCGCACCTCGAGGAAGACCTCTCGTGCTCCGCGTTCCACGGCGGCATCGAGCAGGGCACGCAGCAGTGCGCGTCCCCGACCGGCGCCGCGGTGCTCGGCGTCGAACGCGATCGTCTGGATGTCGGCGTCACCGCTGCCCTGCAAGGCGCGGACGCCGCCGTAGCCGATGATCACGCCCTCGTGCTCGTCGACGAGGTATCGACCGTGCGGGCTGGAGAGCTCGAGCGCCATCGCCTCGGAGCTCCAGGCATCGGTCGGGAAGGAGCGGCGTTCGATCGCCATGATCGCATCGAGATCAGCCGGTGTGGCCGCGCGCAGTGTCATCGCCCCACCTTCTTCGGCGCCCCTGGCACCGTGACGTCCGGGTGGCGGAGGTACAGCGGCTCCTCACCGGCGAGGATGCGTCCGGCGGTGATCGTCCGCGCGCCCACCCTGGCGAGGTCCACGGCAGAGAGCGTCTCCGTGTCGATACGGCGGATTCCGGCGAGATGCTCGTCCGCCTCGACCCGCGGCACCAGCACGGTGTCATCGCGCACGAGCGGGATGCCGTCGGCATCCACTCCGTCGAACACCGTGATGGCGACCTCGCGCCGCCGGGCGTCGGTCACGATCGCGAACGGACCGGTCAGGGAGTCGCGTTCGATCGCGGTCAGGGCTGCGGCGTGGTGACTCGGCACGGGAACCACCGGGATGCCGCGGCCTCGTGCGAACGCGCGAGCAGCGGCGATCCCGATGCGGAGCCCGGTGAAGGGACCCGGACCCATCCCGGCGACCACGTGCGTGATCGGATCGGTGCCTGCGTCGTCGAGGGCTCGTGCGAGCAGTTCGCCGATGACCTCGGCGTGTCCGAGAGGATCTGCGGCCGATGCTTCGGAGCGGCGGCTGCCGTCGACGTCGATGAGGGCGACGGCAGTGCCCAGGGAGGTGTCGACGGCGAGGATCACCTCTCCAGGGTAGTCGTGGTTCAGCCGGGGATCGCTGAGCGTCCGCCGCGCGTGATCGTCACGTAGCGCGGGGCGTCCGCGTCGAGTTCTGAGGGGTCGAGCGCGTCGTCGCCGCCGACAGGTCGCTCCAGCTCGATGTCCCACCAGGATTCGGCGAGCTCCTCCGCCATGCCGCGGCCCCACTCGATCACGACGACCGAACGGGCGAGGTCGAGATCCAGGTCGTCGAGCTCCGCCTCCGACCCCAGGCGGTAGGCGTCGACATGCACGAGCGAGGCGCGTCCGACCAGCGACGGGTGCGTGCGGGCGATGACGAAGGTCGGGCTCTGCACGGGTCCCCGCACTCCGAGGCCCTCCGCGAGGCCGCGCGTGAACGTCGTCTTGCCGGCACCGAGGGGACCGGTGAGGATCAGGAGGTCACCCGCCTCGAGCTGCTCGCCGATGCGGAAACCCAGCTGCTCCATCGCGTCCGACGTCGCGATCTCGACTCGTCCGAGGAAGGCGGGGTCCACGCTCACGCGGACCTCCGCGGCACTCGGGCGCCGATGCGCGTGACGATCTCGTAGTTGATGGTCGATGCGGCGTTCGCCCACTCCGCCGCCGACGGGGCACCGAGCGTCGGGTCGCCGAAGAGCACGACCTCATCGCCGATCGAGACCGGCGAATCGCCGACGTCGACCACGAACTGGTCCATGGCTATCCGTCCCACGTTCGTGTAGCGGCGTCCTCCGATGGAGACCGGCAGGTGACCCGAGGCCTGTCGGGGCACGCCGTCGGCGTACCCCAGCGGCACCAGCACCAGGGTGGTGTCGTGAGTGGTGCGATGGTCGTAGCCATACGAGACACCGGCGCCCGCCGGCACCCGCCGCACCGCCGCGATGGCGCCGCGGAGGGTCATCGCGGGGCGGAGTCCGAGCTCGGCGGACGACCGGTCGTCGAACGGGGACAGGCCATAGATGCCGACGCCGATCCGCACCGCATCCAGGCGCATCTCGGGCAGATCGATCGCAGCCGCCGTCGCCGCGATGTGCCGGATCTCGGGGTGGATGCCGAAGGATGCCGCGGCAGCGACGCCCTCCTCGAACTTCGCGAGGGCCTCCCGGTCATCCTGCGGGGAGGTGTTGGAGAGGTGGCTGAAGAGCCCGATGATGCGCAGCCGGCCGATGCGCTCGAGTCGCGCCGCCTCCGCGAGCACGCGGCGCCAGTCGGCCGGGGCGATGCCGTTGCGCGACAGGCCGGTCTCGAACTTGAGGTGGACTCCGACCGGCCGGTCCACGGATGCGACGGCACCCGCCGCCTCGAGCTGATCGAACGACGAGATGCCCACCTCGATGTCGTGGGCTGCGGCCTGTTCGAACCTCTCACCCGGCGCGTGCAGCCAGGCGACGATCGGCGCAGTGATGCCCTGGCGGCGCAGGTCCAGGGCCTCCGGGATCTCGGCCACCCCCAGGCGCGTGGCGCCGCCTGCGAGTGCGGCGACGGCGGCCGCGGCCGCGCCGTGACCGTACGCGTTCGCCTTGACGACGGCGATGACCTGCACGCCGGTCAGACGACGGAAGTGGCGGACGTTGTCGGTGATGGCATCCAGGTCGATGCGCGCCTCGCGGAACGGAACGGTCACAGCGGCTCTCCTTCGGCGACGACGAATGCGGCGGCGAGTCCAGCGTCGTGGGTGAGGGTCAGGTGCAGTCGGGTGATCCCGCGCTCCTCCACGGCCTGCGCGGTGGATCCGGAGAGCACGAAGTGCGGGCGCCCCGAGGCTTCGGAGGCGATCTCGATCTCGATCCAGTGCACGCCGTCCGACCCGCCGAGAGTCTTGATCAGCGCCTCCTTCGCGGCATACCGCGCGGCCAGCGAGGGCAGCCGCAGCGCGCGCTCGCTCGGCGCGAAGAGCCGCTCCAGGAGTCGTGGCGTGCGTTCGAGGGTGCGCTCGAAACGCGGGATGTCCACGAGGTCGATGCCGGTCCCGATGATCACCTGTTCAGCCTAGTCGCGGCATCCGGGCCCGACCGCTGGCACCCCGTCCCCGACGGTTCCGTCCATTCCCGGTCCCCCTCCCCCCCCTCGACGCCATTCAGGGTCCCGCTCCCCCCTCAACGCCATGCCGAATGCATGCTCAGAGAACACCTGCATGCTCGATTCCCCGATCTCGGCCTGCATCCGTCGTACGGGCATGCATCCGTGCGGAGCACGTACCCTGCACAGCTCCAGGGCACCGGCGGTTCTGCACAGAGTGCGGGTTCTGGTCGTCGGGCGACGCCGACGACGTCGGATGATCGAAGGATGATCGACCCCGCAGACCTCCTCCGTATGCTCGGCGGGATCGCGCACGGTCGAACGCTGCAGCAGTACGGATCCACCCGGACGCGTCTCGCCACAGCGGCGCGCGCGGGGACCCTACGCCGCGTCCGGCCGGGGGTCTATGCCCTGCCGACGACGGACTCGAAGGTCATCGCCGCGGCCGCCCATGGCGGGGCGCTCACCTGCGCGGATGCCCTCCGCGCGCACGGAGTCTGGGTGCTTCCGCGCGTCGATGAGATCGTGCATGTGTGGATGGGCGGCTCCGGCCGACGGCATCCGCACAGCCCGTGCGAGTGCATCCCCCATCACTCTCCCGGCACCGCAGGCCTCGGGCCGGCTCCGGTCGCGGCGGCCCTCCTCCACGCCTATAGATGCCTCGATGAGGAGGCGTTCTTCGCGGCATACGAGTCCGCGTGGAACAAGCATCTGCTGTCCGCGCAGGATCGCCGGAGGATCAGGCGCGAACTCCCGAAGTCCGCGCACTGGCTCCTGGACCTCGCACGCCCGGATGCCGAGAGCGGACTCGAATCGATCCTCCGACTGCGGCTTCACCTGCTCGGCATCCGCCTGGACTGCCAGGTCATCATCGACGGTGTGGGGCGCGTGGACTTCGTCGTCGAGCGGCGCGTGATCATCGAAGTGGACGGTCGCCTGAACCACGACGGTCCCGACATGCGGCACAAGGACCTGATGAGGGATGCCGCGGCATCCCGTCTCGGATTCGAGACCCTTCGCTTCGACTACGCCATGATCATGCACGACTGGGATGCCGTCGCCCGAGCCGTCATCTCGGCTGTCGCTCGGGCCCGGCGATGATCCCGTCGCAGATGCATGCTCAGAAAACGGATGCATGCCCGGATCGTCGATCCTGGCCTGCATCCGTGATTCTGACCTGCAGGTGCAACCCTGCGGGCGAGAGACTTACTCGACCGTGACCGACTTCGCCAGGTTGCGCGGCTGGTCGACATCCAGGCCCTTGGCCGTGGCGAGCGCCATCGCGAAGATCTGCAGCGGGACGACCGCGAGCAGCGGCTCGAACATCGCGCCGGCGAGCGGGATGCGGATGACCTCGTCGGCGAACGGCAGCACGGCCGCGTCGCCCTCTTCGGCCACGACGATCACCCGAGCGCCGCGAGCGCGGATCTCCTGGATGTTCGAGACGACCTTGGAGTGCACCAGCGCCGAGTGGCGGGGCGAGGGCACCAGCACGAAGACGGGCTGACCCGGCTCGATCAGTGCGATCGGACCGTGCTTCAGCTCGCCTGCGGCGAAGCCCTCGGCGTGGATGTAGGAGATCTCCTTGAGCTTGAGAGCGCCTTCGAGTGCGATCGGGAAGCCGACGTGGCGACCCAGGAACAGCACCGAGCGGGTGTCGGCCATCCAGCCGGCGAGCTGGGTGACGTGCTCCTGCTCGCTCTCGAGGACCTTGGCGATCTTCTCGGGCAGCGCGCCGAGCTCGGCGACGTCGACGGACGCATCCTGCACCGTGCCGCGCACGCGGCCCATGTGCAGGCCGAGGAGGAGCAGCGCGGTGATCTGCGCGGAGAAGGCCTTGGTCGAGGCGACCGCGACCTCGGGACCTGCGTGCGTGTAGACGACGGCATCCGATTCGCGCGGGATCGTCGCACCCTGGGTGTTGCAGATCGAGAGCGTGCGCGCGCCGCGCTCGCTCGCGTACTTGACCGCCATCAGGGTGTCCATGGTCTCGCCGGACTGGCTGATCGAGACGACCAGCGTGTCGTCGCCGATCACCGGGTCGCGGTAGCGGAACTCGTGCGCGAGCTCGACGTCGACGGGGATCCGCGCCCACTGCTCGATGGCGTACTTGCCGACGAGCGCCGAGTACGCGGCGGTGCCGCAGGCGGTGATGATGATGCGGTTGATGCCGAGGAAGAGCTCGTCCATGCCGTCGAGCTCAGGGATGACGACCTGGTCGCCCTGGATGCGGCCGCGGATCGTGTTCGCGACCGCTTCGGGCTGCTCGGCGACCTCCTTGGCCATGAAGCTGGACCATCCGCCCTTCTCGGCGGCGGCGGCATCCCACGACACGTCGAACGGCTCCGCCTCGACGGGCGTGCCGGCGAAGTCGGTGACGGTGACCGACTCGGGCGTGATCGACACGATCTGGTCCTGACCGATGGCCAGTGCCTTGCGGGTGTGCTCGATGAATGCGGCGACGTCGGAGCCGAGGAAGTTCTCTCCCTCGCCGAGGCCGATCACGAGCGGGGAGTTACGACGGGCTCCGACGACCAGGCCGGGGTGGTCCTGGTGCATGGCGAGCAGCGTGAAGGCTCCTTCGAGGCGGTTCACGACCGCGCGGAACGCCCCCTGCAGGTCGCCGCCGTTGGTGCGGTACTCGCGTCCGAGCAGTGCCGCTGCGACCTCGGTGTCGGTCTCGCTGCGGAAGCTGACGCCGTCGGCGAGCAGTTCCTCGCGAAGCGCGGAGAAGTTCTCGATGATGCCGTTGTGGATCAGTGCGAGCTTGTCGTCGTCCGCAAGGTGCGGATGCGCGTTCTCGTCCGTGGGTCCACCGTGTGTCGCCCAACGGGTGTGCCCGATGCCGGTGTTGCCTTCAGCGAGGGCGGCGTCCTTCAGCGAGTCGCGCAGCATGGCGAGCTTGCCCGCCTTCTTGCGCATGCCCAGCGAGCCGTCGCCGTCGATCACGGCGACGCCCGCGGAGTCGTATCCGCGGTACTCGAGACGGGCGAGGCCTGCGAGCAGGATGTCCTGGCTGGGCCGCGGGCCCACGTATCCGACGATTCCACACATGTGGTCAAGAGTAAGCCTGGCTTTTTGCGAAGGTTCCGAACGAATCCTCCGCGCCCGGTCAGAGCTTGCGCAGGAGCACGCTCTCGACGCTGTGATCGATGCCCTTGTTGAGCACCAGTCGGGCCCGATGCCTGGTCGGCATGACGTTCTCGACGAGGTTCGGCATGTTGATCTCGTTCCAGTACCCGAGCGCCGTCGTGATCGCCTCGTCGTCGGTGAGGTGGGCGAAGACGTTGAAGTACGACGAGGGGTTCGAGAACGCTCCCTGACGGAGCGCGAGGAACCGGTCGACGTACCACTTCTCGATGTGGGCGGTGTCGGCGTCGACGAAGATCGAGAAGTCGAAGAGGTCGCTCACCGCGACATCGTTGGGTGCGGGCGGCGGCTGCAGGACGTTGAGGCCTTCGACGATGACGACGTCAGGCCGCCGCACCACCACATGTGCGTCCGGGACGATGTCGTATCGCATGTGCGAATAGAACGGCGCCCGCACCTCCGCGGCCCCGCTCTTGACCTCGGTGAGGAACTCGATCAGGGACCGACGATCGTAGGACTCGGGGAAGCCCTTGCGGTCCATCAGACCCCGACGCTCGAGCTCCGCGTTCGGATACAGGAACCCGTCGGTCGTCACCAGCTCGACGCGCGGCGTCCCTGGCCACCGGCTCATCAGCTCACGCAGCAGGCGGGCGATGGTCGACTTCCCGACCGCCACAGAGCCGGCGACTCCCACCACGAACGGCGTGGTCGTGTCATCCTCCTGGAGGAAGGAGCTCGTCGCCGCCCCCAGCCGCTTGGTCGCGGTGGCATACAGGCTGAGCAGTCGACTCAGCGGCAGATAGACCTCGCGAACCTCGGTGAGGTCGAGCCTGTCGCCGATGCCGCGCAGCTCCACGACCTCGGTCTCGGTGAGCGGCTGGTCGAGTCCCGCCGCGAGCCGTGCCCATTCATCGCGGCCGATCTCGCGATACGGAGACAGCGGCAGCGTGGGGTCGGCGGTGGTCACGAGTACATCGTAACGGCGCGCGCGTAGTCTCTATCCGTGCGCCTGGGAGTCCTCGACATCGGTTCGAACACCGTCCATATGCTTGCTGCCGACGTCCGCCCCGGCGGGCGGCCGCTGGCGACGACGAGCGACCGCACCGTGCTGCGGCTGATGCGGTACCTGACGGACGACGGCGCGATCTCGGAGGAGGGCGTGCGTGCGCTCGAATCGGCGGTCGTGCAGGCGCGCAGGGTCGCGGAGGCCGAGAAGGTCGACGAGCTGCTGGCCACCGCGACGAGCGCCGTGCGCGACGCCCGCAACGGCGCCGACGTGATCGCCCGCATCGAGACTGCGCTCGGGCAGCCGCTCCAGGTGCTCGACGGCGAGACGGAGGCGGAGCTGACCTTCCTCGCCGTGCGACGGTGGTTCGGCTGGTCGGCCGGTCAGCTGCTCCTGCTCGACATCGGCGGAGGCTCGCTCGAGGTCGCGGCGGGAGGCGATGAGCTGCCGGACGCCGCGGCATCCGTCCCGCTCGGCGCCGGCCGAATGACGGTGCAGTTCCTGCCGCACGACCCTCCGGGCGAGGATGACGTGGAGCGCCTGCGCGCACACGCCTCGTCGACGCTCTCGGAGATACTGCCCCGGTTCACCGCGCTGCCGCGGCCCGACCACGTGGTCGGCTCCTCGAAGGCGATCCGTTCGTTGGCGCGGCTCGCCGGCTATCCCGTGCCGGGGTGGTCCGGCATTCAGCGGATGGTCCTGCCGCGAGCATCGCTCGGGTCGTGGATCCCGCGTCTCGCACGCCTGCCCGCCTCTGCCCGTCAGGAGCTGCCCGGTATCACCGCCGACCGCACGTTCCAGATCGTCGCCGCTGCCGTGTCGCTGCACACGGCCATGACCGCGCTCGACGTCGATGAGCTCGAGGTGTCGCCGTGGGCTCTGCGCGAAGGCGTGCTGCTCCGCTACATCGAGCAGCTGAACTGGAGCGCGCCGCGGAACTGACAGCAGTCGGTCCCGCGGCGCGCTCGACGGTTCAGAGCGAGAGGCGCTCCCGCACCACGTCGACCAGACGATCGGCGTACGCACGAGCCGAGTCGGCGTCCGCCGCCTCGACCATGACGCGCACGAGGGGCTCGGTGCCGGACTTGCGCAGCAGCACACGGCCGGTCTCGCCCAGCTCGGTCTCGACCTCGCGGACGGCGGCCTGGACGTCGGGATCCGCGTCGACCGCGTCCTTGTCGACGTCACGGACGTTGACGAGCACCTGCGGGTACACGGTCATGACGCTCGCGAGCTCGGCGATCGTCTTGTTCTGGCGAGCCATCTCGGCGACCAGGTGGAGACCCGTGAGGAGCCCGTCGCCGGTGGTGGCGTACTCGCTCATGATCACGTGACCGGACTGCTCGCCGCCCAGGGCATAGCCGCCCCTGTTCATGTCTTCGAGGACATAGCGGTCGCCGACAGCGGTCTGACGCACGGTGATGCCGTGCTCGCGCATCGCCACGTGGAGTCCGAGGTTGCTCATCACGGTGGCGACGAGGGTGTCGTCGGTCAGGTGACCGCGTTCCTTCATCGACACCGCGAGGATCGCCATGATCTGGTCGCCGTCGATGACCTTGCCCTGCGCGTCGACGGCCAGGCAGCGGTCGGCGTCGCCGTCGTGGGCGATTCCGATGTCCGCTCCGAGTCGCACGACGGCCTCGGCGAGCTGGTCGAGGTGCGTCGATCCGACGCCGTCGTTGATGTTCCAGCCGTCGGGGTCGGCGCCGATCACCGTGACGTCGGCTCCGGCGTCGCGGAACGTCTCGGGCGAGACTCCGGATGCCGCACCATGCGCGCAGTCGAGGACGACCTTGATGCCGGCCAGACGGTTCGGCAGCGAGCCGAGCAGATGCACGACGTAGCGGTCCTCGGCGTCGGAGAACCGGTCGATACGACCGACGCCCGCACCGGTGGGGCGCAGCTTGTCGCCGGCCATCGCCTCTTCGATTCGCTGCTCGACGACATCGGGGAGCTTGACGCCGCCGCGGGCGAAGATCTTGATGCCGTTGTCCGGTGCCGCGTTGTGCGACGCCGAGATCATCACACCGAAGTCGGCATCACGGTCGCCGACGAGGAATGCGAGCGCGGGCGTCGGGATGACCCCTGCCTCGAGCACGTCGACTCCGGAGGAGGCGAGACCCGCTGAGACGGCCGCGGTGAGGAAGTGACCGGAGACCCGAGGGTCCCGGGCCACGACTGCGGTGAGGCGCTTGCCTTCGGCTTTGCGTGCCTCCGCAGTACGGCCCTGGCCCAGGACGACAGCAGTCGCCTGGGCCAGGGTGAGCGCCAGGTCGGCGGTGAGGATGCCATTGGCGAGTCCTCGCACACCGTCCGTGCCAAAGATCGGCATCGGAGCGGTTGACCTTAACGCTTCGAGTACTGAGGCGCCTTGCGGGCCTTCTTGAGTCCAGCCTTCTTGCGCTCCTTGACGCGCGCGTCGCGCGAGAGGAAGCCGGCCTTCTTCAGGGTCGGACGGTTGTTCTCCTCGTCGATGCCGTTGAGCGACCGAGCGATACCGAGACGCAGCGCACCGGCCTGGCCCGAGGGGCCACCACCGGAGATGCGCGCGATGACGTCGTAGCCGCCGGCGAGGTTGAGGATGGTGAACGGGTCGTTGATCAGCTGCTGGTGCAGCTTGTTCGGGAAGTAGTCCTCGAGCGTGCGGCCGTTGACCGTGATCGTTCCCGAGCCGGGGACGAGACGCACGCGGGCGATGGCCTGCTTGCGACGGCCGACAGCGGCACCCGGGACGCTGAGCACGGGGCGGGGAGCCGCCTCCACTGCGTCGGTCTCGGGGGTCGAGGTCGAGAAGTTCTGGGGGTTTTCGGTGGTGTCCTGGATGTCAGCCACGAGTATGTCCTTAAGTCTTTACGGCGCTTACTGGGCGACCTGGTCGAGGGTGTACGTCTTCGGCTGCTGAGCGGCGTGCGGGTGCTCTCCACCGACGTAGACCTTGAGCTTCGACAGCTGCTGACGGCCGATGCTGTTCTTGGGGAGCATGCCACGGATGGCCTTCTCGACAGCACGGACCGGGTTCTTCTCCATGAGCTCGGCGTAGGTGACCGACTTCAGGCCGCCCGGGTAACCCGAGTGGCGGTAGGCCAGCTTCTTCTGGAGCTTCTGACCGGTGAGCGCGACCTTGTCGGCGTTCACGATGATGACGAAGTCACCCGAGTCGATGTGGTTGGCGAAGGTGGGCTTGTGCTTGCCACGCAGGAGCGTAGCGGCGTGCGAAGCCAGGCGGCCGAGAACGACGTCAGTGGCGTCGATGACGACCCAGTCACGCTGGACCTCGCCGGCCTTCGGGGTGTAAGTGCGCGTCACGATAGTGCTGCTTTCTTGTTCGAACGGAGAAGTTCGTGAATCCCACTCCGGGGTGGTTCTTCCCTACAGGGATGAACACGCCAGTGGAGGGCTCACGTTCGTTAGTACTCGGCAGTCGAGTACCAAAGAGACAGCTTACGTCATCCAGCGCCGGAATCCCAATCGAGCCGTCACGTCAGTCGAACCGCGCGGTCACCAGGATCGGTCGATGGTCGCTGAGGCCCTGCGGCAGGGTCGTGACCCGCTCGATCTCGAACCCGACGGACGTCGCGAAGTCGTAGTGTCCGCGGAAGACCCGATAGCGCGTGTACGTGTGGTCGTCGCTCATCGTCAGCGCATAGCCGTGCTCGCGGACGGTCTTGCCGAGGTTCTCCTTGAACACCGGGTAGTTGTAGTCCCCGACCATCAGCTGCGGAAGGCGATCGCCGAGCGTCGCGAGCTCGGTGAGCGCGGCGCGGATCTGATGCCGCCGCAGCGAGTTCAGCGCTGTCAGCGGTGCCGCATGGAAGGACGCGGCGATGAACTCCCTGCCTGCGTCGATGTCGCGCAGCCGAGCTCCGAGCACCCGCTCGTGTGCCGGCTTCGCGATGCGGTCGTGCAGCGACTTCTTCAGCTCGATCGTCCGGATGCCCTGCAGGTGGAACGCGCTCTCGCGGTAGAACATCGCAAGTCCCAGGCGGTTCCCCTGCGTGGCATCGGCGAGCGCGAGGTCGCCGATCCGGTCGGGGAGGTCTGCGACGTCGCATTCCTGCAGGCAGAGGATGTCAGGATCGTGCGCCGAGGCGAGGGCCACGAGCTCTCCCGCGGCGCGGTGCTTCTGCAGGTTGTACGAGATCACCTTCATCGAGACTCACGCTAGTGCGTCCGCGTTGGATTCCGGTGGCAATCGTCCGTCCGGCCGGTGAACGCCGTGCCGCGAACGTCAGGGGTCAGGGCCGCGGCGCCGACCGCGCCCGACGCGGCGTGCGCGAGCGGGGGCGTCCTCCGCGCCCTCCTCGCTGACCGTCCCCGGGGGACAGGGCGTCGCGGATGGCCTGACGCTCGCGCCGGCGACGGGGCGCGTCGCTCCACCCGATCGCGAACCCGAGCAGGATCAGCGCGGTCGAGACCAGCAGCACGGCATCCGAGTCGAGCGTGGTCCAGTCCGCCCACAGGGCTCCGATCGACAGGACGACCCCGCACGCGCCGAGCGCGGAGAGTCCGAACTGCAGTCGGACCATCGACCGATTCTCCGACAGGAGCGGATCGATCAGGTTCACGTCGATGCGACGCGGCGTGCGGTCCGAGACCCATCGCGCCAGGGCGACCTCGCGGGCGCATTGCAAGGCCACCCCGCCGAGCCAGGCGAGCGCACCCAGGGCAGCGCAGACCGCGATCGCCGCCCCACTCGACAGGCTCAGGACATCGATGCCGTTCTCGATCGGCTGGTCCCAGTAGACCGGGTCGCAGCCGCGGCACTGCTGACGCAGGAACACCGACAGCATGAAGGCGGCCAGCGACACCCACGTCGCCGCCATCAGGATCGAGGCGATCCTGCCCAGGAGGCGCGCGCTCGGGGCCGTGAGCCAACGGGGCACGACAGCGGGTGACGCCGCGCTGCGCCGTTCGGAATCGGAGGCCTCCGCGCGTCGGATGAGCGGCTTCCACCCGCCGGTGAGGGCCACCATCCGCGCCGCGTCCCGCGCGACGAGCCGACGCCCCAGCCCCTGCAGCGCCGCGGCACCAGCGGTCAGCGCGGCGAAGACGAGGAGGGCGATCCAGCTCACCGCGTCCTCGCGCAGATCCTCCGTGAACAGGACGGCGAGCAGGAAGATGGCGCCCAGCACACCGACGCTCCAGAGCAGCACGGTGCCCGTGGTCTTGAGGTAGGTGGCCGGCGCGGCTGTCAGCTCTGTCCGCAGCGGGCGCTGCGGCACCGCATCCGGATCCATCCGTGCGCTCGCCTCCGCCGCACGGAGCGCGGCGAAGCGCTCGACGATCAGCACGCATGGCACGATCACGGCGAGTACGGCGCCGACGAGCAGGATCGCGCCCATGCTCGAGCGCAGGAGCGGGTCGAGATCGACCTGCCAGTAGAGCGAGGACAGTGCCTCCTCCCCCACGATCCCGACGATCACGATGCCGAGGAACGTGTAGAGGATGCCGACGATGAAGCCCACAGCGGTGTCGAGCACTGCGCGCCAGAACGACCACGCGGGCGTGAAGACCTCGATGAAGGATGCCGAACGCGCACTCATGCGCTCGTGCCGTCCCGGCGGGCGCGAGTCTGGCCGGCCCGCGTCGCGAGCAGGTCGTCTGCGGGGTACCCCACTTCGGTGAGCGTCAGACCGCGCGCCGCGAGCACCTTGAACTCGCTCGTGCGGGTCAGCGCGTCGCGCAGCAGGACCAGATCGTCGACATCGAGCCGCCCTTCGCCGACGGCGACGCACGCGCCCACGAGCGCTCGCACCATGCTGTGGCAGAACGCGTCGGCCTTCACCTCGGCGACGAGGACGCCCTCGGCATCGCGTGTCCAGCGGTAGTCGAGGAGGGTCCGGATCGTGGTCGCTTCCTCGCGCGGCTTGCAGTACGCGGCGAAGTCATGGAGCCCGATGAGGGTGCGGGCCGCGGCATCCATCACCACCTCGTCGAGCGGAGCACGGTAGGCGGTGGTGTCGTGGCGTCGGAGAGGGTCGTACCCGGAGGTCGCATCGGCGAGACGGTAGCGGTAGCGCCGCCATACCGCCGAGAAGCGTGCGTCGAAACCCTCCGGCGCGATGGACGAGCGTGTCACCGTGGCATCGGGGTAGGCGCCGAGCACGCCGCGCATGCGACGGGCGATCGAGGCGGCCGGATCCTGCGGCGCTCTGCCCTGGCGCGACTCGATGCGCGACCACTGCCCCTCGTCCAGGTCGACGTGCGCGACCTGACCCTCGGCGTGCACTCCGGCATCCGTGCGCCCGGCGACCACGAACTGCACGTCCGAGCCGACGATGCGGGCGAGGGCGGCCTCGAGGGTCCCCTGCACGGTGCGCAGGGTGGGCTGCTTGGCCCACCCTCGGAAGTGGGTGCCGTCGTAGGCGATGTCGAGACGGATGCGCACGGATAAAGCCTAGGCCGTGGCGGTGCGCGATCCGGGTCTGACGGGATACCTGCCGTCAGATGCCCCCGTCGATCGAGCGGATGAGGCCCGGCTCGTCGGGGACCATCACCTGGGTGTCGCGGTTGAGGCTCTCGCCGCGGAAGAACCTCTTGGACCGCGGGAACAGGTACCAGACGAACATCAGGACGAGTCCGAACGCGAGCGCTCCGATGCCGATTACGAAGGTGCCGCCGATGCCGAGCAGCACCGTATAGCCGTAGTCGACGTCGTACATGTCGATCGCCGACTGCACGAAGGCCCACGTCAGCATGGCCGCCCCGAGCACCGGGAACAGGCCCTTGAAGAAGAACTCGCGGGCCGAGCGGGTGAGGTCCTTGCGGAAGTACCATGCGCAGGCGAATCCGGTGATGGCGTAGTAGAACGCGATCGCCAGACCGAGCGACAGGATCGAGTCCTGCAGGATGTCGTCGCTGATCAGGGTCATGCCGATGTAATAGGCGATCGCCACGACGCCCATGACGATGGTCGAGAACGACGGGGTCTTGTAGGTCGGGTGCACGTCCTTGAATTTCGCCGGCAGAGCGCGGTAGACGCCCATCGCGAGGGTGCCGCGGGCGGTCGGGAGGATCGTGGTCTGCGTGGACGAGATGGCCGAGAGCACGACCGCGACCACGAGGACCCAGCCGAACGGGCCGAGCAGGCCGTCCTTGATCGCCAGGAAGAAGTCGTCGGCGTTGGCCTCGTTGCCGAGTCCGGTGCCCTCCGCGCCGAGGCCGGCGTACATCATCGCGGCGATCGTGACGCCGACATAGGTGACGAGCAGGATGACCGTCGTCAGCAACGCTGCGCGTCCGGGGATCTTCTTGGGATCCTTGGTCTCCTCGTTGAGGGCGAGACAGGTGTCCCAGCCCCAGTAGATGAAGAGCGCGAGCAGGATCGACTCGGTGAAGCCGGGCCAGCTCGTGAACGCGAACGGGTTCAGCCACTCCATCTCGAACGGCGTCGGGTTCGGCGCGGTTCCGGCGAAGAACTGCCAGAGCGCTGCCACGACGAAGATCGCCAGCGCGAGGTACTGGATGCCGAGCAGGACGTTCTGGATGCGTTCGCCGATCTCGACGCCGCGCCAGCTGACCCAGGTCATCGCGGCGATGAACAGCACCGCGACCAGCACGATCCGCCAGTCGTTGTTCTCGAGGTCGAACCCGATCAGCGACCAGAAGTACACCGAGGCGATCTGGGCGAGGTTGGCGAGCACGACCATTCCGGCGACCGCGACGCCCCAGCCTCCCATCCAGCCCACCCATGGACCGAAGGCCTTCGTGCCCCAGGTGAACGTCGTGCCGCAGTCGGGGACGGCGTTGTTGAGCTCGCGGTAGGCGAAGGCGATCAGCAGCATCGGCACGAACGCGATGATGAAGGCGATCGGCGCCTGCGCGCCGACGGCGAGCACGACATAGCCGAGCGTCGCCACGAGCGAGTAGACGGGGGCCGTCGAGGCGAGGCCGATGACGGTCGACCCCCACAGACCGAGTGTTCCCGCGGCGAGGCCCTTGCCGTCAGGGCGTTCGAGATGGATCGGCGTCGTAGCTGACATGCTCAGAAGATACGGGCACTACGGTTATCGCGTCAATCCTTTTCTTCGACCGACGGATTCCGTGGGTCCTTCGATGATTGCGCGACGGAATCCGTCGGACTAAACGCGGTCGATCATGGCGTCCGCGTGGTCGGCCACCCACTCGACGAGCGGCAGCATCCGCTCCATCAGATCGCGGCCGAGCGGGGTCAGGCTGTACTCGACGTGCGGCGGCACCGTCGGAAGCGATTCCCGATGCACCAGCCCGTCGTCCGCGAGCGTCCGCAGAGTGGATGCGAGCATCTTCTCGCTGATGCCGCCGACCTCCCGGCGCAGCTCGCCCCAGCGACGGGTGCCGTCGGAGAGCGCGGACAGCACGAGCACGCCCCATTTGCTCATCACATGATCGAGGACGACCCGAGTGCTGCATCCGGGCTCGAAGATCTGTGGCGTCGCTTCGCGGATCTGCGCATAACTAACCGTCATGTATGTACCTTACTTCAAAGTGGGTACCCACGATCCGGAATGTACGAAGAGGCACCGGCGGTTGTGGGTCATGTCACCTACGAAAGGACACCACCCCATGACCATCCTCGTCACCGGCGCGACCGGCAACCTCGGACGCCTCGTCATCGAAAGCCTCCTCGAGCGCGGCGCAGACCCGCAGTCGGTCATCGCCGGTGCGCGCGACGTCACGAAGGCGGAAGGCCTCGGCGTCCGCGTGGCCCGCGTGGACTACTCCGACCCTGCCTCCGTCCGCAGCGCCCTCGAGGGCGTCGACACGGTCCTCCTCGTCTCGGGCTCCGAAGTCGGCCAGCGCGTCGCGCAGCACAAGGCGGTCATCGATGCGGCGAAGGATGCCGGCGTCGCCAAGCTCGTCTACACCAGCGCCCCGAAGGCCACCACGAGCGACCTCGTGCTCGCGCCGGAGCACAAGGCGACGGAAGAGCTGATCGCCGCATCCGGCGTCCCCTCTGTCATCCTGCGGAACAACTGGTACACCGAGAACTACGCGGCCGACCTCGCCCGCGCCGCCGAGACGGGCGTGCTCGCATCGGGTGCAGGCGCCGGGCGCGTCGCCTCGGCCAGCCGCAAGGACTTCGCCGAGGCCGCCGCAGTCGTCCTTCTTGACGAGGGTCACCTGGGTCAGGTGTACGAGCTGGGTGGCGACGTGGCGTGGAACTACGACGACCTCGCGGGCGCGATCGCCGAGATCTCGGGCCGCGACGTCGCGTACCAGCCGCTGACCGCCGACGAGCAGCTCGCCGGGCTCCGCGCCGCAGGACTCGATGAGGGCACCGCCGGCTTCGTGGTCGCTCTGGATGCCGGCATCGCCGCAGGGGCGCTCGCCGACACCGACGGAACGCTCTCGCGACTCATCGGCCGCCCGACGACTCCGCTCGTCGAGGGACTGCGCGCGATCGCCTGATCGCTGCAGTCGCCAGACAAGGAGGCGCCGATCCTCACCCAGGATCGGCGCCTCTGCGTGCTCACGCGGACTTCTCAGTCCGACGATGCCTCCCGAGGATGGACATACGCGATCGTGAGCACGATCTCGGCGGTGGTGAGGCCTTCTGCCCCCAGGGCCTCTCCAACCGCCCGTCGCACGGCGCGCAGCGTCTTCGCCGCGCCCGCCGAGTATTCGATGCCGAGCGACGCTTCGACGAGCACGCCGGCATCGCCCATGCGGACGGACACCAGGGGCTCGTCGTCGCGGTTGATGCCGACGGCGACGGCGCTCTCGCCGACGAGGTTGGAGATGAGGGAGCCGGCGCGATACACGCTGCGGACCCCTGGAGTCGCCACCACGGCGGCCTGGATGCGTCCGGCGAGCTCCGGCTGCGCTGTCATGGTCATGACCGCTCTCCCCTCGTGTCGCCGATGCGCTGCACGTCGCGCACCGTCACGTCGATCCCGGTCACGGTCAGGTCGGTGTGCTGCTGCAGCCGCCGCGCGACCTCGCTTCGGAGCATCTCGACGGCCTTCGGGATCGACTCTCCGTAGACGGCGTTCACCTCGATCGCGATCCGCACCGGCGAACCGACCACGGTCACATCGCCATCGAGGGTGGACCGCCCGACGAGGATGCCGGGAACGGCGTTCTCCGCCGACCGGATCAGCCCGCGCACAGCACCCTCGGTGATTCCGAAGTCGACCGCCGGCTCCTCCTCGACGAACGGGATGCGTCGGCCTGCCCTGGCATCCAGTGCGATGCCGGTGAGGATCCGATCCACCCAGCTGTCGTCGACCTCTGGCATCGCCGCTGCATCCGCTTCGATCAGCTGCCCGCCCAGCCCCCGCAGCCGGTCGAGCGCATCGAGCGCGAGCTGGCACCCGGGTGAACCCTCGATCGAGGGATCGAGCGGCCGTCGTCCTGCGTCGAGGTAGTCGCTCAGCTCTTCGAGCGTGTGTCCGTCTAGGTCGCCGGGCTCGAGTCCGAGCTCGCGGACGTCAGGGGTCTGCTGGTCATCGGTCATCGCCAGGCCTCCATCCGCACGATCATGAACTTCCTGGCTCTGGCCAGCAGGCCGCGAGCGGTCGACACCGAGATCTCCAGCTCCTCGGCGATCTCCTCATACGAGTAGCCGCCCATCTCGCGCAGCACCCAACACTCGCGCTGGGCGGCCGGGAGTTCCTGCAGCGCCGCTCCGAGAGCCTCGATGCCCGCTCGCGCCTCCACGACACGAGCCGGCGCGCTGTGCGCCGGCGCCTCCTGCTCGATGTCGTCGACATCGAGCACCGGACGAAGCGCACGGATGCGGTCGACGGCCTTGCGGCTCACGATCCTCATCAGCCAGCTCTTGACCTTGCCAGGGTCGTCGAGCTCGGAGAACCGCTGCCACGCCGTCACGAACGTCTCCTGCACGATGTCGTCGACATCGGCCGAGGCGTTCAGCATCCGCTGCGTGTAGGCGCGCATCATCGGGGTGTACCTGCGGACGAGCACGGCGAATGCCGCGACGTCTCCGTCCATCGCCCGACCGGCGACGATCCGGTCGTCGGCCTGCTCGAGAGCAGAGCGAAATCCTTCCCCAGCCATACGGCGTCCCCCTCTTCCCTGCCCTGTGAGCCGTTCGGAGCGAACCCGTCATCGGATGGGATCGTCGATCCTCCGGTGACGGGGCCACGAGCCCCTGAAGCACTCACGTGTTCACGACCGACCGAGTCACAGAACCCGCGAATCGGCGCCGTCCGCGGCGGGGGTTGGGTCGGCTGCGACGTCGTCCTCCGTCGGGATGTGCACGTCGTTGATCGTGACGTTGACCTCGACGGCCTGCTTGCCGACATACTCGGCCATGGCGAGGGAGATCGCCGCACGAACGTCATCGGCGACCTTCTGCAGCGACGCCGGGTACTCGGCGACGATCGTCACGTCGACCGCGACCTGCGTCTCGCCGACCTCGACGCTGATGCCCTGGGCGAGGTCGGTGGAGTTGAGCGCATCGCGGATGGCGCCGACCGCACGCGCCGCTCCGCCGCCGAGGGCGTACACACCAGGAACCTCGCGAGCCGCGATGCCGGCGATCTTCGCGACGACGCCGTTTTCGATGATCGTCTCCCCCGTCGAGGCGACGGCCACGCCTGCGGGCGCGTCCTGGACTGCGGGCTGCTGTGCGTTCGAGACGTTCGTCATCGTGTGCTCCTCCATCGATCTGTCCTCCCCTGCGGGGCGGGTCGCAGTGCAGCGACACCACTAAGACGGATGCCGAACGGGAATCGTCACAGATCCGTCTGGGAATCTCTCTACAGTTCATCGGCAGTGGCACGCGCCGCCCGTTGCTGACACTCGACACGAAGGCCCGCTCCTCGGACGAAGAGCGGGCCTTTGCGTGTGCGGCGCGGGTCAGGGAAGGTCGCCGACCTCGAGCTCGTCGGGGTGGTCGGCGTTGTCGCCCGGCGCCTTCTGGCTCTCGCCGGGAGTCGCAGGATCCACCTCGGGATCGGGGTCGTTCGTCACGAAGTCGGCGTCGACGCCCGTCGCGTCGATCTCGGCGTTTTCGTCGGGTGCTGCCTGCGGGTCTGACATGATCGCTCCGATCGTCTGTTGCGGAAAGGGACGATCAGTCTCACTCGCGGGGTCAGACCGCGTAGCCCCCTTGACATGGGCAGCCGGGGATCACCCTGGTCGACCGCCATTGCAACTCGGCAAGACGTGATGCCCGGATACGACAAAACCCCCGGAAAACCGGGGGTTTGAATCTGTAGCAGGAGCGGGGCTTGAACCCGCGACCTCACGATTATGAGTCGTGCGCTCTGACCAGCTGAGCTACCCTGCCGCACCGCATCCGCATCGCAGCTACGAACACTGTGAGCCCCGAGTCAGGATTGAACTGACGACCCCTTCCTTACCATGGAAGTGCTCTGCCACTGAGCTATCGGGGCGTGCTGCCCCTCGCGGGGCAACCACACGAGAATACCATCACTGTGGCGTCCTCATGAAATCGAGGCGGTCAGTACGAGTACCGACCTGCGTTCTCACGGAGCCACGGCAGCGGATCGATCGTGCTGCCGTTGACGATGAGCTCGAAGTGCAGGTGCGCTCCGTAGGAGCGACCGGTGTTGCCTGTGTGGCCGACGATGTCGCCGACCTTCACGGTCTGCCCGGCCTTGACCTGCAGAGAGCCGTACTGCATGTGCGAGTAGTGGCTCGTGATGACCTTGCCGTCGATCACGTGATCGATGTAGACGGTCACGCCGTAGGCGCCGCCCTGCTCGGTCGCGATGCGGACGACACCGTCGGCGATCGCCTGGATCGGAGCGCCCTCGCCGGGCACGAAGTCGATGCCCTCGTGCAGACGGCCCCAGCGCATGCCGTATCCCGAGCTCATCCCGACGCCGACCTTGAAGGGCCACT
The DNA here is from genome assembly GCF_900105205.1 of Microbacterium hydrocarbonoxydans. Taxonomy (NCBI): domain Bacteria; kingdom Bacillati; phylum Actinomycetota; class Actinomycetes; order Micrococcales; family Microbacteriaceae; genus Microbacterium; species Microbacterium hydrocarbonoxydans. The sequence goes on from NZ_FNSQ01000005.1 coordinate 2,949,365, forward strand.
GGATGGCAGCTTCGGCGTCGTTGGTGAAGACCTCGTTGGAGTAGTTGATGCCCTCTTCGGAGGCCACCTGGATCAGCGAGACGGTGGAGAAGCTGTCAGAGCGAGCGAGCGACTCGTTCCTCACATCGGAAGAGGTGACGAACGCCTGGATCTCGTCGTCGGCGGTGCCTGCCTTCGAGGACGCGGATGCGGCGACCAGCGAGGTGCCCACGGCCTGCGGGCCCTGCACGGCGGCGACCGCTTCTGCGGGAAGCGTCATGCCGACGGCGAGCAGTCCGGCGAGGCTCATCACGCCGACCGTCGCGCCGACGGCGAGGAACTTGCGGGCCTTCGGACGCCGCGTGGCGACGTGCTCGGTCGGTGCCTGCGGGGCAGGCTCGGCCTGCGGCTCGGAATCGGGAGCCGACATGGCTGCCGCGGCGATCGAGCGGAACGCGCGGGCCGCCGTCTCGAAAGCGTCGGCGGAGGACTCGGCGTCTGCGACATCAGACTCCGCCTCGTCAGGCTCAGCCTCGACGTCGTCCGCGAGAGACGACAGGTCTATCGGGGCGTCGACGGACTCGACGGCCGGTTCCACGACGTCATCCGCTTCGACAGGCTCTGCCGCAACGAGCTCATCCGAACCGGAGGAGGCAGTGGCTGCGGCGACAGCGGTCGCGGCGATGAAGACCTCAGCGGTGTTCAGTCGCTGACGCGCTGCCCGGCGCGAGGTCGGGGTGTCGGAGACGATGGGTGCGGCTTCGGAGACGGCTTCCGGTGCTCCTGCCGCGGGGGCCTCGAAGGCCGCAGTGCGGGGACGGCTGGAGCGGCGCGTGGGCGCAGAGGCAGCCTGGGGATTCTCGAAGGGCAAAGCAGATTCTCTCGGGTTAAACGTCAAGCTCGGGGGCGCTTACTACCCTCATCGATTCGGGCCGATGAAAGTAACGATCGGATAAACCCTAGCCTGCTCCACCTGGGAATGCCATGAATCGGTCACGTTTCATCCTGAAGAATTTCGGCGACCCGGTTGTGGACCTCGGTTCCACCGGCGATGAGCATGGGTCTCGCAGACGCGGTGTCGACCAGGGAGACAAGTCCGCCGGCCTCGCTCACCAGCAGCGCACCGGCGGCGTGATCCCACGGCTTGAGGCCACGTTCGAAGTACCCGTCAAGACGACCTGCGGCGACGAACGCGAGGTCGAGCGACGCGGCACCGGCGCGACGCAGGTCTCTGGCGATGGTCATCACGCGGCGCACGGTGGCGAGATCACCGTCGTGTGTCGCCGGGTCGTATCCGAAGCCCGTCGCGAGGAGCGCCCCGGCGGGCGCTTCGGTGGTGACGGACAGCCGCTGATCGCCGAGCCAGGCACCGTGCCCTCGCGCCGCGGTGAAGAGCTCGCCGGACGCAGGGGCGAAGACGGCCCCGGCCAGGGCCACCCACTCCCCCGGCCGGGCCGGTCCTTCGACCGCGGCGATGCTGACGGCGTATGAGGGGATGCCGTAGGCGTAGTTGACGGTGCCGTCGATCGGGTCGACGACCCAGGTGATGCCCGTGTCGCCCTCGGCGGCATCCGACTCCTCGCCGAGGAACCCGTCATCGGGGCGCGCCGTCTGGAGGAGTTCACGGATGAGCGCCTCGACCTCCCGGTCGGCATCGGTCACGATGTCGGCGAGGCTGGACTTCGTCGCGGCGAGATGCACGCCCTCGGCTCGCCGTGTGCGAGCGAGGTCGCCGGCCTCACGTGCGATCTGCGAAGCGATGTCGGCGAGTTCCTGCGCCAGGCCGCCGGTCACTGCTGAGGGCGCGGCGGAGCGGGCGGATACGCCTCAGGAGCCTGTGGCACGGGCGGCACGTCGGGTGCCTGCGCGTACGGCTCGGGCGCCGGCGCGGGCGGGAACTGCGCGACCGGGAACTGGGGGGCCGGAGGCTGCTGGTTCGGGTAGTGCTGCGTCGGATACTGCTGTCCCGGGTACTGCTCAGGCGCTGCGGGAAGGCTCTGCTGCGCGGGCTGCGCGGAGGGGTGCCCGGTGTAGTAGGCGTTCCAGTCCGGCGATCCGTCGATGAGCGCGGGAAGCGGTGTCGCGCCGTCCGCATACGTCGGCCAGGCCGGCGCGGCCGCGATGCCCTGAGCCGCAGGGGCCGGCTTGCGCGGAGCGAAGAGAGCGTTCAGCAGCGGGATGAGCGTGGTGCCGACGGCCGCGAGGATCGTCAGCGCCACGACGATGCGCCAGTACAGCTCGCCGTACTCGAACGTGTTCGGGAAGGTCAGGAAGAAGATCAGCATCGCGGCGAGCGCTCCGAGGAACACGATGGTCGCGATGTAGATGATGCGGGTGAACGACGTGACATGGCGCTGCGCGGCAGGGGTGAACAGTCGCACGTGCAGCAGCGCGAGCTGCAGGATGCCGACGACGAGCAGCAGCTGGAAGAAGCGCTCAGCGCCCGCGAAGTACTGATCGTCTTCGGGCAGCCAGATCTTCACCGCACCGACGAGCAGCGCGAAGATCCAGGTGACCATGCTCGACAGCGCGAGCCAGTCCGGACGGTTCGGCGCGAGCCCGGCCTCGAGGATCGCGATCCCCGCGAACGCCGCGAGCAGGAGGATGGTGAGGAAGGCCCGGCCGATCAGACCGTCCTGATCTCCGATCAGCACCCACACGACGCAGACGAGGGCCGCCGCGATGAGGGCGCCGATCGCGATCCAGAGCGCACCTCGGATGAGCAGGGACATGTTCTTCTTCTCGGCCAGCGGGGGCTGCGGGACGATCTCCGGCTGCGACATCGCGTTCCTCTCGTTGAGCGGCGTTGCGTTCATCCTTGCACGCGGCGGCGCGCGACTCACGTCGCCCGCACGATCGGTGGGGAGATCGACGGCGGGCCGACGAACGGCTCAGCCGCGGCGGGCGGATGCGGCGGCGAAGGCGGTGATGCGGGCCTGCGCGTCCGGCGTGGCCATGGATGCCCCGATCGACCGCGCCTCCTCGGAGAGCTGCTCGGCGAAGGTGCGCTCCGGCTGCGAGCGCACGAGCCTCTTGGCATGCCCGTAGGCCTCGGCCGCTCCGGCGAGCCAGAATCGGGCGATCTCCTCGGCACGCGCTCGCACCTGCTCGGCCTCGTGCGCGGAGTCCTCACCTTCGACCGCCTCAGCGACGAGTCCCCACTCGACGGCCTCGTCCGCGGTGAGCAGTCGATCCTGCAGCACGAGCTGCAGAGCCCTGCGCTGGCCGACCGCGCGAGCCAGCTGGGCGGACACCGACAGATCCGGCGTGAGTCCGATGTTGGCGTAGAGGCTCCCGAGGCGCGAGCGGGAGCCGACGACGGCGTAGTCCGTGCTCAGGAGGATCCCGAGTCCTCCCCCGGCCGTGGTCCCGTGGGCGGCGGCGACGACCGGCACGGCGGATTCGGTGAGCGAGCGGATGCCGGAGTTGATGACCTCGGCGAGCGCGGTGATCTCCGCACCCGACCCCATGCTCGTCGCCATCTCGATGACATCGCCGCCCGCGCAGAACGCCGGGCCTGCCGCATCGAGCAGGATGACCTTGACGTCGGACCGCGACGTCGCCTCTGCCGTGGCATCCCGCCACGCGTGCGCGAGGTCGGCGTTGAAGGCGTTGAGTCGTGCGGGGCGGTTCAGCGTCAGCCGAGCCAATCCTCCGTCGACGGCGAGCAGGATGGCATCGTTCATGGCTTCTCCTTCGAGCGCAGGACGTATGCGACCAGGGTAATCGCGATCAGGCGCGCTGCCGTACGCGCCCGACGAACGACTCCATGCGTCGCCGCGTGCCGTCGAGGCGCAGGTCGACCTGACCCGGCGCGAGCACCTCGTTCGGCGCGAGCGGATGCGCGAGTCGCACGTTCTCGTGGCACGACAGGTCCGTGCAGATGTAGGTGCCGACCGAGTCTCCCCGCGCTCCGCCCTCCCCCGCGAGCCGCGCCGAGAACAGCGCGACCTGGTTTCCCGGCTGGAGAGTGTGGCAGATGTTGCACATGCCCGAGCGTGCGCGGCCCGGATCGGATGCACGGAGCACGATGCCGGACACCTCACCGTCGTGCTGTGTGAGCACGTACCCGCGGCGGCCCGCACTCGGATCGCGCCACGCGAAGAAGTCGAGGTAGTCCCAGTCGATCAGCACGAAGTCGTGCGGCATCTCCATGACCCGCAGCTCGTCCGCATCCGCGTTGACGAAGGATGCACGGACCTCTGCCTCGGTGAGCGCTCGCATCCGTCCAGTCTATGAAGACGCGGCCCTCAGGGGCTCGCCGACCCGGCTGCGGGCAAGTCAGCCGGCGGCGCGCTGCATCGCCTCGTCGGCCTCCGTGACGATGTTGCGCATCGCGGTGGCCGCGGCATCCGTCTCTCCTCCGGCGACCGCGAACGCGACGTCCCGGTGCCACTGCACGGCGTTCGGATCGGCCACGTGCGGCATGAGATGGTGCGCGGTCCGGCCGCGGAGCACCGCTTCGACCATGCCGCCGAGGGCTGCGAGCATCCCGTTCCCTGAGGACTCCAGCAGGAGCCGATGGAACCGGATGTCGGCCTCGAGGTAGCGATCGTCATCGGCCGCGTGGTCCTCCTGCCCCATCGCGACGACCAGCGAGACGAGTTCGACCCGCTGCTCCGAGGTCGCGGTGCCAGCGGCCAGCCGGGCCGCCAGCGGCTCGATCACCGAACGCAGCTGGCTGAGCTCCCTGAGCTGCTCATCGCGCCCCGGTCCGGCGAGCCGCCAGGCGATCACCTCGGGCGCGTAGACGTTCCAGTCCGCGCGCGGTCGGACCTCGACCCCCGACTTGCGACGGACCCAGACCAGGCCGAAGGACTCGAGCACTCGGACGGCCTCGCGGGCGGCTGAGCGGGAGACGCCGCGCTCCTGGGCCAACTCGACCGTGAGCATCCGCGAGCCGGGCGGATGCTCTCCGTCGACGATCGCCCGCCCCAACTCGGCGACGAGCGAGTCGTGGACGGGGCTGGACGGGCCGGGGACGGTCATATGACGAGTATGCCTGTACAGGCGGCCTGATGTGCGTCGTCTGCGACCGGATGGTCTTTTATGTTGCGCATGTCGTGGTATGCGTGCTTATTATGTACGACATAAGGTCGTAAACCACGCCCGGATCAAGGAAGCTCATGGCACTCTTCACCCCCGCCGCCGATGCACTCATGACGGCAGTCAGCGACACCGCAGCCCCCGACCGCCCCGCAGGACAGCTGATCGCCGCCGCCGTGATCGGCATCGCGATCATCATCATCCTCATCACCTGGGTGAAGCTGCATCCCTTCCTCTCCCTCACGGTCGGAGCGCTGGCCACCGGCGCGATCGCCGGCATGGACATCGCCGCCGCCATCACCAGCTTCTCGACGGGCTTCGGCACGACCATGGGCGGCGTCGGCATCCTGATCGCGCTCGGTGCGATCTACGGCAAGCTCCTCGCCGACTCCGGCGGCGCCGACCGGATCGTCGACACGCTCGTGAGCCGTGCCAGCGCCCGGTCTCTCCCGTGGGTCATGGGACTCATCGGCGCCGTCATCGGCCTGCCGATGTTCTTCGAGGTCGGCCTCGTGCTGCTCGTACCTGTCATCATCCTGGTGGCGCGCCGCTCGGGTGCGCCGCTCATGCGCATCGCGATCCCGACCCTCGCCGGCCTCTCCGCCATGCACGGCCTCGTGCCGCCGCACCCTGGTCCGCTCGCCGCGATCGATGCGCTCGGCGCCAACCTCGGACTCACGCTCGCGTTCGGTGTCATCGTCGCGATCCCCGCCGTCATCGTGTCCGGCCCGCTCTTCGCCCGCTTCGCCGCCCGCTGGGTCGACGTTCCGGTCCCCGAGCTCTTCGTGACCGCAGAGGACGAGGGTGAGGCACAGCGCCGCCGGCCGTCGTTCGGAGCGACGCTCTTCAGCATCCTGCTCCCGGTGTCCCTGATGCTCGCGAAGGCCATCGCCGACATCTCCGCGGCAGGATCGGATGCTCCGTGGAAGGTCGCACTCGACTTCCTCGGCACGCCGGTCATCGCGCTGCTCATCGCCGTGATCGCCGGCTTCTTCATCCTCGGCCGCGGCGCCGGCTTCGACCGCACCCGTGTGAACGAGATCGTGGGCTCGTCGCTCGGCCCGATCGCCGGTATCCTCCTGATCGTGGGCGCCGGCGGTGGGTTCAAGCAGGTGCTGGTCGACACCGGCATCGGCAACGTCATCGCGCAGTTCGTGTCCGGCTCGTCCGTGTCGGTGCTGGTGCTCGCCTGGCTCGTCGCCGTCGTCATCCGCATCGCCACCGGCTCCGCGACCGTCGCGACGATCACCGCCGCCGGCATCCTGCAGCCGCTGACCGAGACGCTCGACTCGCCCATGGTGGCGCTGCTCGTGCTCGCGATCGGCTCCGGATCGGTGTTCCTCTCGCACGTCAACGACGCGGGATTCTGGCTCATCAAGGAGTACTTCGGCCTGAGCATCCCGCAGACGCTGAAGTCCTGGACGGTGCTCGAGTGCCTCATCTCCGTCACCGGTCTCGCCGGCGTCCTCGTCCTGAGCCTGTTCGTCTGAGCCCGCCATGATGTCCGTCAACGCACCCGTCCTGGTCTTCATGGGCGTCGCGAGCACCGGCAAGTCCACGGTCGCCGCGATGCTCGCCGGGCGCCTCGGCTGGGCCTTCGAAGAGGGCGACGACCTGCACCCCGAGGCGAACGTCGCCAAGATGGCAGCCGGCCACGCGCTCACCGACGAGGACCGCTGGCCCTGGCTCGATCGGATCGCCGAATGGATCGACGAGCGCATCGACGCCGGCGAACCCGGCATCGTCACCTGCTCGGCGCTGCGCCGCAGCTATCGCGACGTGCTGCGTCGGGAGGCTGTCACGTTCGTGCACTTCGCGGGTGACCGCGAGCTGATCCTCGAGCGGATGCTGCGCCGGCAGGGTCACTTCATGCCCGCCACCCTCCTCGACTCGCAGTTCGCGACCCTCGAGCCGCCGGAGGACGACGAGAGGGCGATCACGATCGACATCTCGTTGACCCCCGCGGAGCAGGCGGCGCAGATCGCGTCACGGCTGCGGCTGCATCCGGACTACTGAGGGCGGGGTTTGCGGCGGTCGCGGAGCTATCCCGCGAGCAGCTGCAGACCCCGGATCCCCTCGACCACGAGGTCGTGATCGTCTGCGGACGGGAGACCAGACACCGTGGCGACGGCGACCACGCCGACCCCAGCGACCCTGATCGGGACTGCGCCGCCCGCGACGGCGTAGGTCGAACGGTCGAGCCAGCCCGGCTCGTGCATGTCGCGGCCGCCCTGTGCGATGCGCTCCTCCAGCAGCGCCGTGCTCGTCTCGAGACGCAGGGCCGTCGCGGCCTTCTTCGCGGCCCAGACGTCGTTGTCGGCCGTGGCTCCGGGCAGCGAGGCGTGGAACAGCACCCCGCCGGCCGTCCGGATGTCGACGGCCACCGGAGCGGATGCCGCCAGTGCGCGCTCTGCGATCCCCCGCCCGAGATCCCAGGCGTCCTTGCGATCGAACCGGCGCAGCACCAGCTCGACGTGCTCCCGCTCCAGCTGGTCGAGCCTCGTCTGGTCACTCATCGGCAAACCCCTTTCGTCTGCGTGTCAGCCGGGCTCCCCCGACCCGTAGGGGCGAACCGGCTGCTGTCTCTGGAAGGCGTACTCGCCCCCTTGCCGGCCGCCGACGGTCGACTGTGATCGGCGACCGCGAGGGTGACATTCAAGTTACAGAACATCCTCGCCGTCCTCATTGTGGCGGACTTCGTCGGCCTCGTGTGCGCCGCTCTCGCTGTGTGGTTGGTGCGCGACACTGTCGCCGCGTACAGGCGAGCCCGCCTGACCTCGGCCATCGTTACTGGAGCAGTAATCCTGGCGCTGGCAATTCTTTCGCAGATCACGTCTCCTGCGGGTTGGCCGCTGGACGCGCTTCCGGTCTGGCAGCGTGGCGGACACTTCATTGCCACCTCAAGCGCATTCGTGATGTTCACTGCCTTCCTCTTCGTGTGGAGCTTGTCGAAGACGACAGTCGTTTCGACGTCTACGACACGCGCGCCAACGGACTCCGCCGAGGCGCTCTAGCCCCTTCTGCACGTGCCCTGGCAGGACCCGTCGTACTCGCCGACTGCCGGGATACTGTCACCCACATCGCCCCGCTCTTGGCACACTCGTAAGGGCCACCGTCGAAGCGTGGCCGCGACCGCGGCGCCTCCCGTCCAGGATGCAGCCGCGAAGCGCGATGGATGGGGCCCTCCTGAACATGTCGTGGTTAGCGGCCGAGAAGCGGCGAGTGCGCGGGTGGAGCACACATACTTGTCCGAGCTCCGCCGTCGACAGTTCATCGTCTTCGACGCAAAGCACGTCCTGACGGACACGCACGCCCACGGTGGCTGAGGCACGCGGGTACAGGTTCTGAGACGTTCTCGACCAAAGCGCACGGCACGCAACATCAAAGCGGATTCACGCGACGCTCCGGAACGTTCTCAGACCTGGCCACTGCCATCATCACCTCTAGCAACACCGGCGGCTTCAGTGTGCGTGAAAGCCAGTTGAACGGGCCTTGGGGCCGTGGTCGAGCCGCGCTAAGAGCTCCCGGAACGATTATGAGCACCGGAAAACGAAAAACGCCCCCGGTTGGGGGGCGTTTTTCTTTGCGTTTCGAGTTTCCTGGATTTCTCTTGCGAGAAGTACGAACAACTCGTGGTGGCGAGTGAGGGATTCGAACCCCCGAATGCTGAGCAGTCTGATTTACAGTCAGATCCCTTTGGCCGCTTGGGTAACTCGCCAGAGCGCGCCCGTCCGACTTCGACAGCCAACCGGGGGCACGATAGATAATCATACCTGCCAATGTCAGGCGCGAGAAATCGGACCCTCAGCTGCCGAAGACGCCTCGGTCGGCTTCCGCCAGGGACTCGGGCGTGCGCAGCAGGCCGCCCTCGGCGCGACAGGTGGCGGCGGCCACCTCCATGGCCCGATCGAGCAGCGCCTGCCAGCCCTCGGCATCCGCCGGGGTCCCGTCGACGAGCCCCTCCGCGACCGCAGCGAGGGTCGCGTCTCCCGCTCCGACGGTGTCGATGATCCGGCCGGGCAGCGACGCGATGGGCGCCGTGACGACCACGGCATCCGCTTCGAGTGATGCCCCGGCGGATCCTGCCGTCGCGAGCACCGCTCCGACTCCGATGTCGCGCAGTCGCGCGCGCAGGCCGCTCAGATCGCCGCCGTACAGGAGGTCCGCATCATCCGCTCCCACCTTGACGATCGACGCTCCTGCAGCCGCACGCTCGAAGCCCCGCACGAACTCCTCGCGGTCGCTGAGCATCCCCGTTCGGGGGTTCGGGTCGATGGCGAGCCGCGCACTGCCGACCGCCTCGAGCAGGGCATCCACCTCTGCGGGCACGTCGAACGGGAAGCAGCTCACCGCGACCAGCGCAGCGTCGGCGATCGCCTGCCGCGCCTCCTCCGAATAGCGGATGCTGCGTCGCTGCGCCGCCTCGTTGAAGACGTAGACGGGCTCGCCGTCGGCCGCGCGCTGGACGATCGCGCGAGACGAGCCGAGCGGCGCAGCGCTCGCGATGAGCCGAACCCCGTGGTCGTCGAGGTACTCGCGGATGTGCGCCCCCGCCTCGTCATCGCCGACCATTGCGATGAGCGTTGTCGAGACACCCAGCCGTCGCAGCCCGACGGCGACGTTCAGAGCCGCACCGCCGACCAGCTCCTGCACGCCTCCCCCATCTCGGATCTCGTCGATAAGCGCATCTCCGACGACGACGACATCGGACGCACGGGAGGATTCATCGCTCATTCTGCCGACCTTACCGCGAGACACAAGCGCATGCCTGCTCGCGCGGCATACACGCGGTCGCCCGCCGCGGCGCTACCGTGAGCGCATGAACACTCGTTCTGCTGCGGGAGCCCTGGCGGCGCTGCTCCTGATCACTATGCTCGCCGGGTGCGGCACGGCGGGATCCGGCACCGCGGGATCCGGCACCGGTGACCAGGATGACCCACCTGCGACGTCCGAGCCCGACACGACAGCCACCCCGTCGGCATCCCCCACTCCGACTCCCTCTGCGATCGCGCTCCCGACCGACTGCCGCGCGATACTCTCGGACGACGTGCTCGCGCAGCTCGACGGCATCCCTCTCAACGACGCGGCGTTCGGCCCCTCCGGTGTCGGCGACGACGGCACGCTCACGTGCATCTGGGGTGATCCCGGTGCCGACACGACGAATCTCGTCACGACGATCTCGCTCATGAACCGCGGCCCGGCCCTCGACATGCTCAACGCGCTCGTCACGGATGAGGGCTTCGCCTGCTTCACCCCGGATGGCGGAACCCGGTGCGAGAAGACCTGGCCGAACACCCAGTATCCGGTGACCGACGGCCGCACCCTCTTCTGGCGCGACGACGTGCTCATCGACACGCGCTACTCGAATTTGGCCCCCGAGGGCTACACGTCGAGCATCGTGGAGCACGTCTTCGACTGAGACACTCCCGCCCACTCCCCGCCCCACCGGTCGCCAGCCCCTCTCCGCCCCGCACCTCCGAGCACAGTTTCGGATGCCGGGGCCGACACCTCGGCCGACCCCACCCGTGCCCGGCGTGCCGCCGCCGATCTCCGAAGCTGTGCCCCGCACGGCAGCGGCGCTCCGTCCGGGCACGAGAAAGGCCCCGGGCGAATCGCCCGGGGCCCTCTCACTCACTCAGCACTCAGTTGTAGGTGCCCGGCGTGATGTCATCCGTTGAGAACGCGTCGAAGTCGACGTATCCGAAGTCGCCGTCTGCGTACGCCCCGTCGGATGCGAAGATCCGGTTCGGGTAGCGCTCGCTCTTGGCTTCCTCGGTGGCCTCGACCGTGACGTCGCGGTACTTCGAGAGACCGGTTCCGGCGGGGATGAGCTTACCGATGATGACGTTCTCCTTGAGACCGACCAGCGGGTCGCGCTTGCCCTGCATCGCAGCCTCGGTGAGCACGCGGGTCGTCTCCTGGAAGGAGGCGGCCGACAGCCACGACTCCGTCGCGAGCGACGCCTTCGTGATACCCATCAGCTCCGAACGACCGGACGCGGGGCGCTTGCCCTCGGCCACAGCCTCGCGGTTGATCGCCTGGTAGCGCTTGAGGTCGACCATCTCACCCGGGAGCAGGGTCGTGTCGGCGTGATCGACGACGGTGACCTTGCGGAGCATCTGACGGACGATGACCTCGATGTGCTTGTCGTGGATCGGCACACCCTGCGAGCGGTACACGCCCTGGACGCCGCCGACGAGGTAACGCTGCACCTCGCGAGCACCCATGACACGCATGACCTCCTTGGGGTCGAGCGTTCCGACGAGCAGCGGCTGACCGACGGTGACGTGCTGGCCGTCCTCGACGAGAAGCGTCGCACGCTTCAGCACCGGGTAGACCACCTCTTCGTCACCGTTGTCGGGCGTGAGGATGACCTTCTTGGCCTTGTCCGTCTCGTCGATCGTGATGCGGCCATCGGCCTCGGCGATCGGCGACGCGGCCTTCGGCGTACGAGCCTCGAAGAGCTCCTGCACACGGGGCAGACCCTGCGTGATGTCATCCGCCGATGCGGAACCACCGGTGTGGAAGGTACGCATCGTCAGCTGGGTACCGGGCTCACCGATCGACTGTGCGGCGATGATGCCGACGGCCTCTCCGATGTCGACGGTCTTGCCGGTCGCGAGCGAACGGCCGTAGCACTGCGCGCAGACACCGACCGCGGAGTCGCAGGTCAGGACCGAGCGCACCTTGATCGTCTCGACGCCCAGGCCGACCAGCTTGTCGATCAGCACATCGCCCACGTCGTCACCGGCAGCGGCGAGGACCTCGCCCTTGCTGTCGACCACGTCGGAGGCCAGGGTACGAGCGAACACCGAGTTCTCGACGTTCGCATCGCGCACCAGCTCGCCCTGCGAGTTCGGAGCGGCGATCGGGAGCTCGAGGCCCTTCGACGTGCCGCAGTCCTCTTCGCGGATGATGACGTCCTGCGAGACATCCACCAGACGACGGGTCAGGTAACCCGAGTCGGCGGTACGCAGAGCGGTGTCGGCGAGACCCTTACGGGTACCGTGCGTCGCGATGAAGTACTCCGCCACCGACAGACCCTCGCGGTACGAGGAGATGATCGGACGCGGGATGATCTCACCCTTGGGGTTGTTCACCAGACCACGCATACCCGCGATGTTGCGGATCTGCAGCCAGTTACCACGAGCACCCGACGACACCATGCGGTTGATGGTGTTGTCCTCCGGGAAGTTCGCCCGCATCGCGGCCTGAACCTCATCGGTCGCCTCGGTCCAGATCTTGATGAGCTCCTGACGACGCTCCGTGTCGGTCGTGAGGCCCTTCTCGTACTGGGACTGGACCTTCGCGGCCTGCTTCTCGTAGCCGGCGACGATCTCCGCCTTGTTCGGAGGCGTCAGGATGTCGCTCAGGGCGACGGTCACACCCGAGCGCGTGGCCCAGTAGAAACCGGCGTCCTTGATGCGGTCCAGCGACGCAGCCGTCTCGACCTTGGGGTACTCCTCGGCCAGCTTGTTGACGATCTGCGACAGCTTGTTCTTGTCAGCCTGCTCGCGGACGAACGGGTAGCCCTTCGGCAGCGTGTCGTTGAAGATCGCCTGTCCGAGCGATGCGTCGACGAGTCCGTGACGCTCGTAGCCCTCGGGCGCTTCGCCCTCGAGGAACGTCAGACCCGGGATGCGGATGCGGACCTTGGCCTGCAGGTCGAGGGTTCCCTCGTCCTTCGCCAGGATCGCCTCGCCCACCGAACCGAATGCACGGCCCTCACCGGCTGCGCCCGCCTTGACCGTGGTCAGGTGGTGCAGACCGATGATCATGTCCTGCGAAGGCAGGGTGACCGGGCGTCCGTCGGACGGCTTCAGGATGTTGTTCGACGCGAGCATCAGCACGCGGGCCTCGGCCTGAGCCTCGACCGACAGCGGCAGGTGGACAGCCATCTGGTCACCGTCGAAGTCGGCGTTGAACGCCGCGCAGACGAGCGGGTGCAGCTGGATGGCCTTGCCCTCGACGAGCTGAGGCTCGAAGGCCTGGATGCCCAGACGGTGCAGGGTGGGTGCACGGTTGAGCAGCACCGGACGCTCGCGGATGATCTCCTCGAGCACGTCCCAGACCTCGGGACGGGTGCGCTCGACGGCGCGCTTGGCTGCCTTGATGTTCTGCGAGTGACCGAGGTCGATCAGGCGCTTGATCACGAACGGCTTGAAGAGCTCCAGAGCCATCTGCTTGGGCAGACCGCACTGGTGCAGCTTCAGCTGCGGGCCGACGATGATGACCGAACGGCCCGAGTAGTCGACGCGCTTGCCGAGCAGGTTCTGGCGGAAACGACCCTGCTTGCCCTTCAGCATGTCGCTGAGGGACTTCAGGGCACGGTTGCCGGTACCGGTGACCGGGCGACCACGGCGACCGTTGTCGAACAGTGCGTCGACGGCCTCCTGCAGCATCCGCTTCTCGTTGTTGACGATGATCTCGGGAGCACCGAGATCGATCAGACGACGCAGACGGTTGTTGCGGTTGATCACACGACGGTAGAGGTCGTTGAGGTCGGAGGTCGCGAAGCGGCCACCGTCGAGCTGGACCATCGGGCGCAGCTCCGGCGGGATCACCGGGACGACGTCGAGGACCATGGCGGCCGGGCTCATGCCGGTCTCCAGGAACGAGTTGACGACCTTCAGACGCTTGATCGCGCGGATCTTGCGCTGACCCTTGCCCTCGGAGATCTGCAGGTGCAGGCTCTCCGCCTCGGCTGCCAGGTCGAACGCCGCGAGGCGACGCTGGATCGACTCGGCGCCCATGTAGGCCTCGAAGTACTGACCGAAGCGGTCCTGCAGCTCGTGGAAGACGTCGTCCTCGGGGCGCAGAGCGCCGACCTCGAGCGTGCGGAAGTCCTCCCACACGCGCTCGAGCTTGGCGATCGCCTCGTCGGCACCCTTGCGGATGAGCGACATCTCCTTCTCGGCGGCGTCCTTGACCTTCTTCTTCGCGTCGGCCTTGGCGCCCTCCGCCTCGAGGGAAGCGAGCTCCTCCTCCAGGCGAGCCAGGCGCTCGGCGATCTTCGCGTCGCGACGGTCTCCGAGCGTCTTCAGCTCGAGACGGATGTTGTTCTCCTGCGTGCCCAGGTCGCGGTGACGAGCATCCTCATCGACCGAGATGACCATGTAGGCGGCGAAGTAGATGACCTTCTCGAGGTCCTTCGGCGCCATGTCGAGCAGGTAGCCCAGACGCGAGGGGACACCCTTGAAGTACCAGATGTGGGTGACGGGAGCGGCGAGCTCGATGTGACCCATGCGCTCACGACGGACCGAGGACTTGGTGACCTCGACGCCGCAGCGCTCGCAGACGATGCCCTTGAAGCGGACACGCTTGTACTTTCCGCAGGCGCACTCCCAGTCGCGGGACGGGCCGAAGATCTGCTCTCCGAAGAGACCGTCCTTCTCCGGCTTCAGGGTGCGGTAGTTGATGGTTTCAGGCTTCTTGACCTCGCCGTAGGACCAGGCGCGGATGTGGTCCGCGGTGGCCAGGCCGATGCGAAGCTCATCGAAAGTGTTTGACTCGAGCACAAATTCTCCTGTGTAGGAATTCTTCTGAAGAAATCGGGGAGGTGGGCCGCCGCCTGAACGTGCTGCTCAGGCGGCGACCTGGACCTTAGATCTCGTCGATCGAGGCGGCCTCGAAGCGGCTGGAGATGTTGATGCCGAGCTCCTCCGCAGCGCGGAAGGCCTCGTCGTCGGTGTCACGCAGGTTGACGAGCGTGCCGTCTGCCGAGAGGACCTCGACGTTCAGGCAGAGCGACTGCATCTCCTTCATGAGCACCTTGAAGGACTCGGGGATGCCGGGCTCCTGGATGTTCTCGCCCTTGACGATCGCCTCGTACACCTTGACGCGGCCGAGGATGTCGTCGGACTTGATCGTGAGGAGCTCCTGGAGCGCGTATGCGGCGCCGTAGGCCTCGAGGGCCCACACCTCCATCTCACCGAATCGCTGGCCACCGAACTGCGCCTTACCACCGAGCGGCTGCTGGGTGATCATCGAGTACGGACCGGTCGAACGCGCGTGGATCTTGTCGTCGACCAGGTGGTGCAGCTTCAGGATGTACATGTAGCCCACCGAGATCGGCGCCGGGAACGGCTCGCCGGAGCGGCCGTCGAACATCTGGGCCTTTCCGGTGGAGTCGATCAGGCGGACGCCGTCGCGGGTCGGGATGGTCGCGTCGAGGAGACCTGCGATCTCCTCCTCGCTCGCACCGTCGAACACCGGGGTGGCGACCTTGGTGCCGGGGGCGGCCTCGAAGGCGTCCTTCGGGAGCTTGGCAGCCCACTCCGGGGTTCCCTCGACCTTCCATCCCTGCTTCGCGATCCACCCGAGGTGCGTCTCGAGAACCTGGCCGAAGTTCATTCGACCCGGGATGCCCAGCGGGTTCAGCACGATGTCGACCGGCGTTCCGTCCGCGAGGAACGGCATGTCCTCGATCGGGAGGATCTTCGCGATGACACCCTTGTTGCCGTGACGACCGGCGAGCTTGTCACCCTCGGTGATCTTGCGCTTCTGGGCGATGTAGACCACGACGCGGCGGTTGACGCCGGAGCCGAGCTCGTCGTCGCCGTCTTCGGCATTGAACTCCTTGACGGCGATGATCGTGCCCTGCTCACCGTGGGGCACCTTCAGGGAGGTGTCACGGACCTCGCGGCTCTTCTCGTTGAAGATCGCGCGGAGCAGACGCTCCTCGGCCGACAGCTCGGTCTCGCCCTTCGGCGTGACCTTGCCGACGAGGATGTCGCCGGGGCGGACCTCGGCGCCGATGCGGATGATGCCGCGCTCGTCGAGATCCTTCAGCAGCTCAGGGCTGACGTTGGGGAGATCACGGGTGATCTCCTCCTTGCCGAGCTTGGTGTCGCGGGCATCGACCTCGTACTCCTCGATGTGGATCGAGGAGAGGGTGTCGTCCTTCACCAGGTCCTGGCTGAGGATGATCGCGTCCTCGAAGTTGTAGCCCTCCCACGTCATGAACGCGACGAGGAGGTTCTTTCCGAGTGCCAGCTCGCCGTTCTCGGTGGCGGGGCCATCGGCGATGACCTCTCCGACCTCGACGCGGTCGCCCTCGTTGACGACGACCTTCTGGTTGTACGACGTGCCCTGGTTCGAGCGGTCGAACTTGCGCAGGTGGTAGTCCTGCGTCCCACCCTCGTCGAGCATGACGGTGACGCGGTCTGCGGAGACCTCGGTGACGACACCCGGCTTCTCAGCCGTGAGCACGTCGCCGGCGTCGATGGCCGTGTAGCCCTCCATACCGGTTCCGACAAGCGGCGAGTCGCTGCGCAGCAGCGGCACAGCCTGACGCTGCATGTTGGCACCCATGAGGGCGCGCTGTGCGTCGTCGTGCTCGAGGAACGGCACGAGCGAGGTCGCGACCGACACCATCTGGCGCGGCGAGACGTCGATGTAGCCGATCTCCTCCGGGAGGAAGAGGTCCACCTCGCCGCTACCGCCCTTGGGACGTGCGAGGACGTGGCTCTCGCGGAAGCGTCCGTTCTTGTCGAGCGGGGCGTTGGCCTGCGCGATGTTGAAGTCGACCTCTTCGGAAGCGGTCAGGTAGTCGATGTGCTCGGTGACGACGCCACCCTCGACCTTGCGGTACGGGGTCTCGATGAAACCGAACGAGTTGATGCGCGCGAACGTCGCGAGAGCACCGATCAGACCGATGTTCGGGCCTTCAGGGGTCTCGATGGGGCACATGCGGCCGTAGTGCGACGGGTGGACGTCACGGACCTCGACACCTGCACGGTCACGGCTCAGACCACCGGGGCCGAGAGCCGAGAGACGGCGCTTGTTCGTCAGACCCGCGAGCGGGTTGTTCTGGTCCATGAACTGCGACAGCTGCGACGTTCCGAAGAACTCCTTGATCGCGGCGACGACGGGTCGCACGTTGATCAGGGTCTGCGGCGTGATCGCCTCGATGTCCTGCGTGGTCATGCGCTCGCGGACGACGCGCTCCATGCGGGACAGACCGGTGCGGACCTGGTTCTGGATCAGCTCGCCCACCGCGCGGATGCGACGGTTTCCGAAGTTGTCGATGTCGTCGGTCGCGATCCGGATCTCGGCCTTCTTGCCCGAGCGGATGCCCGTGAAGGTCTCCTCGGTGCCCGCGTGCAGGCGGACGAGGTACTTGATCGTGGCGACAATGTCCTGCACCGTGAGGACGGAGTCCGTCAGCGGCGCGTCGAGACCGAGCTTGTGGTTGATCTTGTAACGACCGACCTTCGCCAGGTCGTAGCGCTTCGGGTTGAAGTAGAAGTTGTCCAGCAGCGCACGGGCGGCCTCGGCGGCAACCTGCTCGCCCGGACGCAGCTTGCGGTAGATGTCGCGGAGCGCATCTTCCTTCGTGACGATGGTGTCCTTCGCGAGCGTCTCCTCGATCGAGGTGTAGCCGGCGAACTCCTGGAGGATCTCCTCGCTGGTCATGCCCAGCGCCTTGAGGAAGACCGTGACCGACTGCTTGCGCTTGCGGTCGACGCGCACGCCGACCTGGTCGCGCTTGTCGATCTCGAACTCGAGCCATGCACCGCGGCTCGGGATGACGCGCGCCGACACGATGTCCTTGTCGGACGTCTTGTCGGGGGTCTTGTCGAAGTAGACACCAGGGGAGCGCACGAGCTGCGACACGACGACGCGCTCGGAGCCGTTGATGATGAACGTGCCCTTGTCGGTCTGGAGCGGGAAGTCGCCCATGAAGACCGTCTGGGTCTTGATCTCACCCGTGAGGTGGTTCATGAACTCGGCCTCGACGTACAGCGGAGCCGCGTAGGTCTTGCCACGCTCCTTGCACTCCTCGATCGAGTACTTCTCCGGCTCGAGGTAGGGGTTCGTGAACGACAGCTGCATCGTCTCGCCGAGGTCCTCGATCGGAGAGATCTCCTCGAAGATCTCGCCGAGACCGCTGTTCTCGTTCACGTCGGTGCGGCCGGCCTTCTTGGCCTCTGCGACTCGAGCCTTCCAGGCGTCGTTGCCGACGAGCCATCCGAAGGATTCCGTCTGCAGAGCGAGAAGGTCAGGGACCGTCAGCGTGTCGGAGATCTTGGCGAACGAAAGACGGGATGCTCCGCGTCCGTTCTTGGTGGTGGTGGATGTGGATGCGTTGCGAGCAGCAGCCAAGGGAATAACCTCCGTGAGCCCCGCAGGGCTTCTCGATTCCTTTGTCGTCAGGTGGAGTGTGCGCCCGAAATGCTCAACGAGCTGCCGACCACCATATGAGGGCAGGGAGAAGCGAGCGCAACTACCTACTATACGCACGATCTTGCGACATGGCAAGCTCGATCCTTGACCTTCTTCGGATGCTGCGGTAATGGCACCCGAAGAAGGCCGAGGATTCGTCGAGTCTGCGACTCACGAGGCGATGTTGAGTTCGTTGCCGGGGATCGAGGCCAGCAGCCGCCTGGTGTACGGATCACGGGGGTTGGTGAAGATCTCCTCCGAGGAGGCCGCCTCGACCAGGGATCCGTCCTTCATGACGCACACGAAGTCGCTGATCAGACGCACGACGGCCAGGTCGTGCGAGATGAACAGGTAGCTGAGCCCGTACTCCGTCTGCAGGTCGCCGAGCAGCGTCAGGATCTGGTCCTGCACGAGCACGTCGAGCGCCGACACGGGCTCGTCGCACACGATCAGCTCGGGCGAGAGCGCGAGCGCACGGGCGATCGCGACACGCTGACGCTGACCTCCCGACAGCTCGGACGGATAGCGCCGCAGCATCGACTGCGGCAGCGCCACGTCGTCGAGAAGCTGTCGGACGCGCTTGCGTCGGTCGGAACCGCTCCCCCGCTTGTAGAACTCCAGGGGCTCGGAGATTAGCCGCTCGATCGTGAACATCGGGTTCAGGCTCGAGTACGGGTCCTGGAAGATCGGCTGCACCTTCTGCCGGAAGTCGCGCGTCTCCGCTCGACTCAGCGAGGCGACGTCCTTCCCCTCGTAGCGGATGAGGCCGCTGGTCGGCTCGATGATCTTCAGCAGCATCCGCGCGGTCGTCGTCTTGCCCGACCCCGACTCGCCCACGATCGCGACGGTCTCGCCCCGCGGGATCGCGAGCGACACGTCGTTCACCGCGACGAAGTCCTCCTTCTGCCCACGGACCGGATAGACCTTGGTGAGGTTCTCGATCTCGACGATGTTGTCCGCGGACTCCGGCATGGCCGCCGCATCCACCGCCGCATCCTGCTCCGCATCCGACGCGCTCGCGCGCTCCTCGGTGCGGAACGCCTCCGGCCGCAGCCGAGCGACGGCCACCGACGGCGCCGCCTGCACGAGCGACTGCGTATACGGATGCTGCGGGTCCTCGAGGATCTGCTTCGCGGGCCCCTGCTCGACGACCTTGCCCCGGTGCATCACGATGACACGCTCCGCGCGCTCCGCGGCGAGTCCCAGGTCGTGCGTGATGAGGAGCACGGCCGTGCCGAGTTCCCGAGTCATCTCGCCGATCTGATCGAGGATGGTCTGCTGCACCGTGACGTCGAGAGCGCTCGTGGGCTCGTCCGCGATCAGCAGGCGCGGCTTGCAGGCGAGGCCGATCGCGATCAGCGCGCGCTGCCGCATCCCGCCCGAGAACTCGTGGGGATACTGCTTGGCTCGGCGCTCGGGATCGGGGAGGCCTGCGGCGGTGAGCGCCTCGACCACTTTCTCCTGCACGTTCTGCCTCGTCGCGAGGCCATGCGCGAGAAGGGTCTCCGCCACCTGGGTGCCGATCTTGGCGACCGGGTTCAGGTTCGACATCGGATCCTGAGGCACGAGACCGATGTCCCGCCCGCGGATCATCCGCAGCTCGCTCTCGGGGGCATGCGCGATCTCGCGACCGTCGAGTCGGATGCTGCCTGCAGCCACCCGTCCGCCGCCGGCGAGCAGCCCGATGATCGCCATCGCGGTCGTCGACTTGCCCGACCCCGACTCCCCCACGATCGCCACGGTCTGGCCGGGTGCGATCTCGAGGTCGACGCCCTCGACCGCGTGCACGACGCCGTCCATGGTGGCGAAGTCGACGGCCAGCCCTTCGACCGACAACAGCGGGGCGTCGGTCATCTGATTCTCTCTCGCAGCGCTCATCGTGCTCTCGTCCTCGGGTCCATGGCCTCGCGCAGCGCCTCACCGAACAGGGTGAAGCCGAGCGCGGTGACCGCGATGCAGATACCGGGCAGGAAGGCCAGCCACGGGGCGATGGCGAGCTCCGCCTGCGCGTAGGTCAGCATGCGACCCCACTCCGCGGTCTCCGGGCGTCCTCCGCCGAGGCCGAGGAACGACAGGGCGGCCGCGTCGATGACCGCGGTCGCCAGCGTCAGGGTCCCCTGCACGATGACGGGGCCGATCGCATTGGGGAGCACGTGCGACATCGTGATCTGGCCTCGGCCGAGGCCGAGGGTCTGCGCCGAGAGCACGTAGTCGCTGGAGCGCTGCTGCAGCATGGACGCACGCAGCAGCCTGGCGAAGATCGGCACCTGCGAGGCACCGATGGCGATCATCACCGCGAACGGCGTCTGCCCGAGGATCGCCGCGATCGAGACCGCCAGCAGCAGGTTCGGCACCGACAGGATGATGTCGACGATGCGCATGATGATCGTGTCGACCCACCCGCCGAACGTGCCGGCGAGGAGGCCGAGGATCATGCCGCCGACGAGACCCAGCGCGGTGGAGATGACGCCGACCAGCAGCGACGCCTGCGCGCCCCAGATGAGCTTGGACAGCACGTCCCCGCCGAAGCGGTCGAGGCCGAGCGGGAACTCGGGCAGCTCCCCGGGGCCCGGGATGTGCGTCGGGGTGATGGACTTCGCACCGGGGAGCGCCGTCTCTGGGTACGGCGCCAGCAGCGGGGCGAGCGCGGCGACGAGGAGGAACGCGAGCACGATGCCCGCGCCGATCCAGGCGGTGGGGTTGCGCCGCAGGCGGCGGAACACGTCGCGCCAGAATCCGCCCGGCTCCTCCTTGAGGTCGGACTGGGCGATCGCGACGGTGTCGATCAGGCCGCCGCCCTGTGCGGGTGGGAGTGCGACGCTCATGACGTCACCTCTTTTCGGAGAACGAGACGGGACATCACTGCACCCGCACTCTCGGATCGATGAAGCTGTAGGACACGTCGACCGCCAGGTTGATCAGCGCATAGGCGATCGCGATGAAGATGATGAACCCCTGGAGCACCGGGAAGTCCCTGGTGAAGATCGCCCTCGCGAGGAACGATCCGATACCGGGGAACGCGAACACGGTCTCCGTGAGCACGGCTCCCGAGATCAGGAGCCCCGTCTGGAGCCCGATCGTGGTGATCACCGGCAGCATCGCGTTGCGCAGGATGAACCGGCTGCGCAGCGTCGAGGCGCCGACGCCCTTGGCGCGGCCGGTGCGCACGTAGTCGGCGTTCTGCACCTCCAGGACGCTCGCCCTGGTGATGCGCACGATGATCGCGAGCGGGATCGTCCCGAGTGCGAGCGCCGGCAGCACGAGATGCAGGATCGCATCCCACGCCGCGTCGAACTCGCCCGTGATGAGCCCGTCCCAGACATAGAAGCCGGTCGGATGCGTCGCGTCGATCCGCGGATCCTGTCGTCCGTCGGACGGCAGCCAGCCGAGCTGCACCGCGAAGACGTACTTGAGGATGAACGCCAGGAAGAACACCGGGATGGTGATGCCCACGAGGCTCAGGACCACGGACGCGTGGTCCGTGAACTTCCCGTGCCGCCTCGCGGCCCAGTAGCCGAGCGGGATGCCGACGCCGACGGCGAAGATGAGCGCCACGACGCTCAGCTCGATGGTCGCCGGGAAGCGCCGGAAGAACTCCTCCACCACGGGCCGGTTCGTCTGGATGGACGTCCCGAAGTCGCCCTGCAGAAGCCGGCCGATCCAGATGAAGTACTGCTCCAGGATCGGCTTGTTGAAGCCGTAGAGCTCGTTGACCCTGGCGATGGCATCCGGGGTCGCCTTCTCACCGAGAAGGGCGACCGCTGGTCCGCCTGGCAGGGCCCTGACCCAGGCGAACAGCAGGATGCTGAGCCCGAGCAGGGTGGGGATGAGGAAAAGCAGTCGCCTGCCGATGGTGCGCAGCAAGAGGTCTCCGTTGTCAGAAGGTACGCCGGTCCCGGGCCCCCGCGACGAGCGCGGAGACCCGGGTGGGCATCTCAGTCGGTCAGACCTACTTGGTGAGGACGATGTCCGTGAAGACCTCGTCGTTCACCGGGCTGGCGGGGTAGCTCTCGACACGCGAGTCGAACGCCAGGGTGGGCGCGGGGTGCGCGAGCGGCACACCGGGGATGAACTCCGCGACCATCTCGTTGATGTCCTCGTAGAGGGCCGTCTGGTCCTCGAGGTTCGAGACGCCGCGCGCCTCGGTCAGCGCCTGGAACAGCTCGGGGTTGTCGAAGCCCCACTCCGAGCTCTTCTGTCCGAAGAACACGCCGACGAAGTTGTCGGTGTCGTTGTAGTCGCCGGTCCAGCCCAGGAGGTGGATGCCGTGGTCAGACGTGCCGGTGGTGCGGTCGAGGTACTCGACCCACTCCTCCGAGACCGGGGTGGTCTCGACGCCGACCTCGGCGAGCTGCGACGAGAGGACCGTGAAGATCTGCTCGGGGTCCGGCATGTACGGGCGCGAGACGTTGACCGGGTAGTTGAAGGTCAGCTTCAGCGGGTTGGACTCGTCATAGCCGGCCTCGGCGAGGAGCTCCTTCGCCTTCTCGGGGTCGTAGTCGTACGTGGTGACGTCCGGGTTGTAGCCGTTGACGACCTCGGGGACGAACTGGGTCGCCTTCTCGGTGCCCTCAGGCAGGACCTGGCTGATCAGCGCGTCCTTGTCGACCGCGTACGAGAGCGCCTCGCGGACCTTGGGGTCCTGCAGCTCTGGAAGCGCCTGGTTGAACGCCAGGTACAGGATCGTGAACGGAGGACGCGACACCATCGTGAAGCCGTCGTCCTCGAGAGCCTTGGTGTCGGCCGGTCCGACGAGGTCGTACCCGTCGATCGAGCCGGACTCGAGCGCCTGGCGGCGTGCGGTCGGGTCGTCGATCGTGCGGAAGATGATCTCGTCGATCTGCCCTGCCTCGCCCCAGTAGTCGTCGTAGGCCTTGAGGGTGACCTGCTCACCCGGCGCCCACTCGTCGAACTGGTACGGGCCGGTGCCGACCGGGTGACCCATCGCGTACTCGGACAGCACCGGCGCCTCGGCCGAGCCGCTGACGTCGTCTGCGCCGAACTCCTGCAGGGCCGACGGGCTCTGCATCGAGAAGGACGGCAGCGACAGCGACGCGACGAAGCCGGCGAACGGCTTGTTCAGGTCGATGGTGACCGAGTAGTCGCCGTCAGGGGTGCAGGACTTGTAGACCGCGTCGGCGGCGTTCGCTGCGTAGCCCTTGAAGAGCTTGTTGTAGTAGTAGCCGAATGCCTCGGAGGCGGCGAGACCGGTCCAGTTGAACCAGCGGTCGAAGTTCGCGCACACGGCCTCGGCGTTGAACGGCGTGCCGTCGTGGAAGGTCACGTCCTCCTTCAGCGTGAAGGTGTGGCTCATGCCGTCCTCCGACGACTCCCACTTCTCGGCGAGGAGCGGCGCGGGGTCGGCGGTGCCGGGCTTCGTGCCGACGAGGCCCTCGAAGATCTGACGGGAGACGCGGAAGCTCTCGCCGTCCTGGGCGAATGCCGGGTCGAGGCTGGCGGGGTCGGAGGACGCGGCGAACACGAACGTGCCGTCCACATCCCCAGAGCCCTCGGAGCCGCCGTCGCCGCGCTCGCTGGCGACGCATCCCGAGAGGACCAGCGCGGCGAGCGCTGCTCCGGTGACGGCGATGAGTCCTCGCCGACGCATGACTGTGTGGTGCATTGTGTGACCTTCCTGTCGAGCGCTGCAGTGCGCGTTCCGGAGGCGTCGTCGACTCCGGAAACGGTGATTCCTCGACGCTACCCAGTGGGCAGACCGATGCAAAACACCTCCAGGTTGCATTCCGGTATCGGATATTCTGCGTCGACGGCGATCCGGTAGTGTCCAGAACGTGCCCGACACGTCTCCGCTCGCCGCCTGCCTGGGCGAGGGCCTGGTCTCCTTCGTCCCCGCGACCGCCGCTCCTCTCGAGGACGCCAGAACCTTCCATCGCTCGCTCGCCGGAGCGGAGTGGAACAC
This sequence comes from Microbacterium hydrocarbonoxydans, assembly GCF_900105205.1. Classification (NCBI taxonomy): domain Bacteria; kingdom Bacillati; phylum Actinomycetota; class Actinomycetes; order Micrococcales; family Microbacteriaceae; genus Microbacterium; species Microbacterium hydrocarbonoxydans. Next base: position 2,973,477 of record NZ_FNSQ01000005.1, read on the forward strand.
GGCGATCGCCCTCGCATCCGCCGGCATCCGCGCGGCCGTCGTGTCCCGCGTCGGCGATGACGGCTTCGGGCGATTCCTCACCTCCGAGCTGCGCAGGCACGACGTCGACGACTCGGCCGTCGAGATCGACGCCGACGCGCCCACCGGCCTCTACGTGAAGGAGCTCTCGCCTCGGCCCGATGGATCGATCGACGGGACGATGCACTACTACCGGGCGGGATCTGCGGCCTCGCGGATGTCCCCTGCCACGCTCGCCGCTCCCCCGGCATCCGCTCTGCTGGCCGAGGCGGCGCTCGTGCACACGACCGGCATCACCCCCGCTCTCTCCCCGTCTGCTCGCGCCACCCAGGACGCCGTCTTCGACCGGCCCCGCGACGGCCGGCTGCTGAGCTTCGACCTGAACTGGCGCCCCGCGCTCTGGCGTGGGCGCGAGGACGAGGGGCGCCACGTGATCGCCGACCTCGCCCGTCGTGCCGACATCCTCTTCTGCACGCGTCCGGACGCCGAGGCGGTGTTCGGCACCTCCGAGCCCGAGCAGCTGCGCGCGCTGTTCCCCGAGCCCCGATACCTGCTCGCCACGAGCCCGGACGGCGCCGTCGCGTTCGACGGGGCCGAGCGCACGGAGAGCCGCTCGCTCGACGTCCCCGTCGTCGAGTCGATCGGCGCGGGAGACGCGTTCGCCGCCGGATTCCTCGCCGGCGTGCTGACCGGCCTCTCGCTCACCGGGAGTCTTGCGAGGGCGCATCGGATCGCGACGAGGGTCCTCGTCAGCACCCGGGATCACGTCGACTGACGACCCGCGCGAGCAGCCGTCGGCTCTGCTCGGGTCAGCGACGGCGCCGGGTCAGCGACGGCGCCGTGTCACTGCGGCGTCGTGCGTGAGCTGCAGGGGGATGACAACGGGTTCACCGCGATGCTGCACCACACGGACGAACAGGATGTCGACGAGCGCCAGCTGCGCTATGCGGCTCGACATCGCCGCCATCCGGAACGGGGACTCCTGCGCGTAGGTGAGCAGCACGATGTCGGCGGCCAGCGCGAGAGTCGAGTCCGGTGCACTGGTGATGGCGACCGACAGTGCTCCCGCGTCCCTCGCGACCTCCACGGCTCTGACGACCTCCTGCGTCTCGCCGCCGTGGGAGAACGCGATCACCACGTCGTCCTGGTTGCGCAGCGATGCCGTCGTCAGCGCCAGGTGGGGGTCGGCCGAGTGCGCGACCGAGCAGCCGATGCGCGCGAGCTTCTGCTGCAGATCCTGCGCGGTGAGCGAGGACGCGGCCTGGCCGAAGAGGTCGACATGCCGCGCGGCGACGACCGCGCGCGCGACGCGGTCCAGCGCATCCGCATCCAGCCCCCGCGCCGTCTTCTCGATCGCGTCGATCTCCTGCGACGCGAGCTTGGCGGCGATGGCCGACGGCTCGTCCTCCGGATCGATCTCGGTGGTGTCCAGCCCGAACCTGGCCTGCTGCGCCTGCGCGAGCGTGACGGTGCGGGCGACAGCGACCCTCAGCTCCCGATAGCCGCTGAACCCCAGGGACTGCGCGAAGCGGGCGACCGTCGACAGCGAGGTGTGACAGAGCTGGGCGAGGTCGTTGATGGCCAGGTCGACGACGAGCGTGGGGTCACCGAGTATCGTCTCCGCGACCCGTGCTTCGGCAGCACTCAGTCGGGGAACGGATCGGCGCACCAGCGCGAGAACATCGGCGTCCACGGTGTCATCCTGCCTCAGTCGGGCCGTCCTGCACCGTCCGGCGGAAGATCGGCGCGGCGCGGCGCCCCCTTCAGGAGACGGGATCTGGCCGTCTGAGCGCCGATCCTGCTGGCCGCGCCCACCTCGATGACGGGCAGCGGCAGCGCGCGCCGAGCAGCCAGTCCGACGTTCACCACGACCGTCTCGGGGTCGCGCGCGGCGGCCCGCTCGACGAGCGCGCGCTGCGCGTCGTCCGCATCCGGTCGGTCCAGCAGGATCACCGTGAGCCCTTCTGCAGCGACCGCAGCGTCGAGCGCGGCGTCCTGCTCCTCGAGCGACGACCTTGCGACGTCGAGCCGCGCCCGGTGGCCGTCCTCGGCCAGGGCCTCGGCGACATAGGCACCCGCGCTGTCGACCGCGAGGGTCGAGCGGCGACGGGCATCGACGACGGCGAGCGACGCCTCATCCGCCGTCGCACCGCTGATCGCCCGGTCGACGATGTCGCGCGCGTCGTAGCCCCCAGCCGGCGACACCGCGGCCTCGCGCGCCCGGAGCTTCTCGGCCAGAGCCGCGACCCGCTGCGCCGCCTCCTCGACCCGGCCCCGGCTCAGCGATCCGTCGAGCAGTGCTGCGACGATGCCGTCGCGGGCGTCGAGGAAGTCGCGTCTGTCCTGATCTGCGAGCGCGGCCTCGCCCGGATTCGTCGGGTTGCCGATGCACAGCAGGTCCGTGCCGGCGGCGAGCGCGAGGGCTGCCCCACGACCGATGCCGACGGTCTCCCTGATCGCCGCCATGTCGAGGGCGTCGGAGATGATCACTCCGTCGAAGCCCCAGTCGCGCAGCATCTCGAGCACGCGCGGATTCAGCGTCGCGGGTGCCTCTCCCCATGCCGGGACGACGATGTGCGCGGTCATGATCGCATCGACTCCCGCAGCGATCGCCGCACGGAACGGAGCGAGATGCACGCGCTCGAACTCGTCGAGGTCGAGCGCGATCTCCGGAAGAGCATGGTGCGAGTCGACGTGCGTGTCACCGTGGCCGGGGAAGTGCTTGACACAGGCCGCCGCTGGGCCGCTCTGGATGCCGGCCACGGCCGCCCGCACATGGCGGGAGACGAGGGCCTCGTCGCTGCCGAATGAGCGCACTCCGATCACGGGATTGCGCGGGTCGGTGTTGACATCGGCGACCGGCCCGAGCACGACGTTCGCGCCGACCTCGGCCACGCGGCGAGCGAGCTCGGCCCCGGTCATCCTGGTGGCCTCGACGTCGTCGAGCACGCCGAGCTGCGCGGCGCCAGGGAGTGTGGATCCTGTGGCGGACTCCAGGCGGGTGACGCTGCCGCCCTCCTCGTCGACGCCGATCAGGGCATCCGGATTCGTCTCTCGAATCCGCGCGCTCATCTCGGCGAGGCCGTCTCCGATGTTCTGCCCGAAGTAGACGACACCGGCCAGGCCGTCGCCCAGTTCGTCGAGCAGCCACGCGGGCGGCTCGGTGCCGAAGAAGCCCGGCCAGAGCACTCCGTTGGCGAGACGGGCGAGGTCGTCGCTCATCCCTTCACCGCGCCCGCGACCATGCCGGCGGAGAGCCGACGCTGCACGATCACGAAGAACACCATGACCGGGATCGTGATGATCGTGGAGGCCGCCATGATGCTGCCCCAGTCGTTCGAGTGCAGCCCGAAGAACGACTTCAGACCGATGGACACCGTGTACTGATCGGTGGCGCTGCCGAGGATCGTCATGGCGAAGATGAACTCGTTCCACGCCGTGATGAAGCTGAAGATGCTCGTCGCGACGAGACCGGGCATCACGAGCGGCAGCAGGATCGAGCGGAACATCCGCCACCAGCTGGCGCCGTCGATGTACGCGGCCTCCTCGAGCTCTACCGGGACGGCTGCGACGAATCCGCGCAGCATCCAGATCCCGAAGGCGAGCGAGAGGGCGACGTACACGACCATCAGACCGAGGATGCTGTTGAGTAGACCGAGGCTCTTGACCTGCAGGAACAGCGGGATGACGAGCGCCTCCAACGGCACCATCTGCACGACCAGGATCATCATCAGGATGGTGGTGCGGAACTTGAACCGGAATCGCGCGACGGCCACCGCGGCGAGCAGGCAGACCAGGGCGCTGACCAGCACCGTGACGACCGCCACGATCGCGGAGTTGCGCAGGTACGTGCCGAACCCGCCGTCGGTCAGCACGAAGGCGAAGTTGTCGAAGGTGAACTCCTGCGGCAGCAGCGACTGACCGCCACTGGATGCCTTCGCATCGAGCGCGCTGGAGACCATCCAGTACACGGGGAACAGGGTGAAGATCAGGACGGCGGCGATCGCGATGCCGGTCCCGACGCGCGACATGACAGACGGGCGCGGGTTCACAGCTCGTCCTCCTTCATGAGGGAGCGGATGTACACGATCGTGATGCCGATCAGCACGAGGGTGAGCAGCACGGCGAGCGCGGCACCGAAGCCGTAGCGGTTCTGGCCGAAGGACTCGACGTACGACCAGACGCCGAGGTTCAGCACGGAGCGGTTGCCGCCGCCTCCACCTGGCATCAGGTAGACCTGCGCGAAGACCTTGAAGTCCCAGATCGTCGACAGGATGATGACCACCGAGAACACCGGCTTGAGGGTCGGGAAGATGATCTTCCAGAACCGCATCCACGCATTCGCCCCGTCGAGGGCGGCCGCCTCGAGCATCTCCTTCGAGACGCCGAGCAGACCGGCGAGCACCGTGATCGCGACGAACGGGAAGCCGTGGTGCACGACGTTCAGCAGCACGATCGCGTAGAACGACCACTGGTTGGTGAACCAGTTCACCGGGTCATCCATCAGTCCGAGGTCCTGCAGAACGGTGTTGAAGATGCCGCGGTCGGCATCGAAGATGAAGGTCCAGACGTACGTGCCGGTCACGGCGGGCATCGCCCACGCGACCATGATGCAGCTGGAGACGATGGTGCGCCAGACGGTGCCGAGCTTCGCCAGCAGGAGGGCGACGAGCGTTCCGACGGCGACCGTGACGAACACCGCGACCGCGGCGAACCCGACGGTGTTGGGAAGGACGACCGTCCAGAGCGTCGGGTCGGTGAGCGCCTCGACGTAGTTGTCGACGCCGATCCAGTTGCTCTCGCCGGTGTTGATCTCGCGCAGACCGTAGTCCTGCAGCGAGTAGATGACGACCTGGATCAGCGGCCACAGCATGAGCACCGCGAGGATGGCCAGACCGGGGGCGAGAAGGAGCCAGGGGCGGGCCGTGATCAGCGAGAAACCCCGCTTGGGCGGCCGGCCGCCGGCCACGGAGGCGGAGGTGGACTCCGTCTTCGTGGCCGGCAGCGGCGCGTGCACCATCGACATGAAGGGATGCAGCCTTACTTGTTGAGCAGCTCGGTCATCTCGGCGGCGGCATCCTTCGTCGCGGCGGCGACGTCCTTCTGCCCGCTGAGGATGGCCTGGATCATCGAGTTGGTGGTCTTCTTCGCCTGCACGGCTCCGAAGTTCGGGGTGACCGGCACCGAGGCGCCGCCCTCCACCATCTGCTGCGCGAACGGAGCGACGAGCGGGTCGGTCGAGGCGAGCGCCTCCTCCATCGCGGACTGGACGCCGGGGAAGTAGCCCGTCTCGTCCGCCCACTTCTCGGCGAACTCACCCGTGGTCATGAGCTTGACGAACTCCCACGCGAGGTCGGCGTTCTTGGTCGTGTTGAAGACCGAGAGGTGCGATCCGCCGAGCACGGACGGCGCGATGCCGCCGTCCTCTCCCGGGATGACCGCAGCGCCGATCTTTCCCTCGAGGTCGGGGTTCGCCTCGATGAGCGCCTTCGGGGTCCAGGACCCCGAGAGCATCATGGCGACGTTGCCCTGGGTGAACGCGTCACGCAGGTCCGTCTCCTTCCAGGTGGTCGCACCCGCGGAGGAGAAGCCGTGCTCGGTGGCGAGTCCGGTGTAGAACTCGATGCCGGCCTGCGACTCGTCGCTGTCGAGCTCGCTCGTCCAGGTCTTGCCGTCGAGCGTCGCGACCTCGCCGCCTGCGCCCCAGACCCACGGGTAGACCTGGAACTCGGCGTCACCGGCGACGGGGAACGGCAGCATGTCGGGCTTGGCGGCCTTGATGGCCTCGCCTGCGGTGACGATGTCGTCCCACGTCTTCGGCGCCTCGAGTCCGAGCTCCTCGAACACGTCGGTGCGGTAGACGATCGAACGCACACCCGCGTACCACGGCATGCCGTAGAGGCTGTCGTCGTAGGTGCCGGCTTCCGCGAGCCCGTCGACGAGGTCCTTGCGCAGGCCCTTCTCGCCGTCGACGTACTCGTCCAGCGCCTCGAGCGCGCCGGCGTCGGCGAACTCGGCGGTCCAGGTGGTGCCGGTCTCGGCGATGTCGGGCGTGGTGCCGCCGGCGATCGAGGTCACGAAACGATCGTGAGCATCCGCCCACTGGATCTCCTCGATCTTGACCGTCGCACCGGTCTCCTCCTCGAAGGCCGCGGACACCTCGTCGTAGAACGCGGTCGCGTCGGGGTTCGTGCCCTTCATGATCCAGACGGTGAGCTCCTGGCCCTCTCCGTCGACGGCTCCGCCGTTGTCGCCGCCACCGCCGGCACAGGCCGCCAGGCCCAGGGTGGCCACGGCGCCGAGCGCCACGACCGGAAGAATGCGCTTGTGCATCAGGGATCTCCTCTTTGAACGTCCTGGCGGCATCGGATGCCTACCACGTAGGAAAAAGTATTCATCACTAACTAATTCCCTGCAAGTTATTCTCAGAAACGTCATGCGGCCGTAACATCGCCCCTCGCGGGTAGGCTCTGCGCATGCCAGGGGCCCTCGACGACGCGACGCGCGCCACGGTCGCGCGCCATGCCGACCTGCCGACGCCGACCGCGATGTCCACGTTCCTCCGACTCCTCGGAGTGGCCCTCGGCGTACTCATCGTCTCATCCGTCGCGGTGGCGAGCTTCATCGTCATCGACGTGCTGAACCGTGTGGGAGACGGCGCGGTCGCCCTCGAGGACGACGCCGAGGTCGCCCCGCCCTCGCTCGGCGCGTATCCGAGCGACAAGGCCTTCAACGTCCTCATCGTCGGCACCGACGAGTGCGGGGCGGTCTCGACGAAACTGCTCGGCGAACGCTGCGAGAAGACCGACGAGGGCAGCCGCAACGATGTGAACCTCCTCGTCCACGTCTCCGCCGCACCGCGCAACGTCACGGTCGTCTCCTTCCCCCGCGACCTGGGCGTCGAGGTCCCGGAGTGCGCCAGGCCCGACGGCTCGACGGCATCCGCGATGGAGAAGGCCCCGATCAACTCCCTCTTCGACCACGCGGGGGTGTCATGCATCGCGAAGACGGTGAGCGACCTCAGCGGGCTGCCGATCGAGTTCGCGGCCAAGATCAGCTTCGACGGCGTGATCGCGATCACCGATGCGATCGGCGGCGTCGAGGTGTGCGTCGCCGGTGACGGCATCCACGACACCCTCGCCGGCATCGACCTGCCGGTCGGCACCCACACGGTCTCCGGAGCGAGCGCCCTCGCGTTCATCCGCACGAGGCACGGAGTCGGCGACGAGAGCGATCTGGCGCGCATCTCGAACCAGCAGCAGTACATGTCGCGGCTGGCCAGGAAGGTGCTGAGCGCGGAGACGCTAACGGACCCCGGAAAGGTGCTGCGGCTGATGAACACGGTCGCCGACAACATCGTGCCCAGCGAGTCGCTCAGCAACGCCCTCACCCTCAGCCAGCTCGCGTTGGCGCTCAACGACGTCAAGTTCTCGGACTTCGTGTTCGTGCAGTACCCGAACCTCGAGGATCCGGACGACAGCGACAAGGTGGTGCCGGACTACGACGCCGCCGCTCCCCTGTGGGCGGCGCTCATCGCGGGCGAGCCGATCGCCCTGTCCGGCGACGTGGCGACACACCGGAGCGTCGAGCTCGCGACGCCGCCGCCCTCCGCGCCGCCGACCGCGGACCCGACCGATGCGCCGCAGACGCGTGCGACGCTGCCGCCGGAGATCTCGGGCCAGAGCGTCGATCAGCAGACGTGCTCGGTCGGGAACCAGGCGGAGTGAGCGCGTAGTCTCGGAGCATGGGCAGGACGCGAGCACGAGACACGGAGCATCCGCAGGCCCGGCTCGACCACGGCGGCATCGCGCGCATCGTGCCGTCGGAGTTCACGACCGGCTTCGAGCTGATCGTCGATGACACGCCTCAATCGCACGTCGACCTCGACGATCCCACCCACCTGCACTTCGAGTACATCGTGCGCATGGGCGCCGTGATCGACCAGCTGCCGGCCGGCCCTCTCACCGCCGTCCATCTCGGGGCCGGCGCCCTCACCATCCCCCGCTACATCGAGGCGACGAGGCCGGGCTCCCGTCAACAGGTCGTGGAGCTGGAAGCCCCTCTGGCCGCTCTCGTCCGCGAACACCTGCCGCTCACGCGCGGAGCGGCCATCAGACTGCGGATCGGGGATGCGCGCGAAGGCGTGCGTCGACTGCCACCGGCGATCGTGGGCGCCTGCGATCTCGTGGTCTCAGACGTCTACTCCGGCGCCCAGACGCCGGCGCACCTCACCAGCCTCGAGTTCTACCGGGAGCTCGCGGAGCTCCTCACCCCCGGCGGAGTCCTGCTCGTCAATGTCGCCGACGGCCCCGGACTCGCCTTCGCCCGTCGACAGGTCGCGACGATCGCCGAGGTGCTACCCGAGATCGGCGTCCTCGCGGACACCCAGGTGCTCAAGGGCCGACGCTTCGGGAACCTCGTGATCGCCGCATCGGCCGCGCCGCTCCCGACCGAATGGCTCCCGCGGATGCTGGCGGCCGGCCCCCACCCGGCGAAGATCGCCCAGGGCGCAGAGGTCACGGCATTCGTGCAGGGTGCGCGGGTCGTGACGGACGCGGATGCGGTCGCCTCGCCGCGCCCTGACGCGTCGCTGTTCCTGCGCTGACCGCCCCTTCCCGCTGCCGGTCCGGTCGAGATCGGGTTCTCCGAGATCGGATGCGCGCGCCAGGGGCGTGCCGCCCCTCGACCGGCGCCGACCCGAGGCACACTGGTGTGGGGACCGCTGCGGAAGGAGAGCAATGAGTTTCATCCGAGGGTACGACCAGGAGACGCTGCGCGAGCTGGTCGATCTCGATGAATGTGCGGCACGACTCGAGGAGATCGAGGGTCAGCGGAGCCTTCCTGCCCTGCTCGAACGCGTATGGCTTCTGAAGGTCCTGGATCGACTGGACGAGGCGCTTCCTCTGGCAGACGAGGCCGTCCGACAGTCGCGCATGGCCGGCACCCGCAAGGACGTCCTCCGGGCCCGCGTGCTGCACGCCACGATCCTCCAGCACCGTGGCGCGCACGCCGCAGCCGAGCAGGAGCTCGCCACCTGCGCCTCGGAGGCGGAGGGCCAGCGCTGGGCGTCCATCGCCGCGTTCGCCCACCACCACCATGGCCGCAACGCGTACGAGGCCGGAGATTACGAGACGGCTCGCGAGAGCTTCAAGCAGTCGCTGTTCCTGCGCCGCGAGGCGGGGGCGCAGGACCGTGAGCTCGAGACCGTGCTGCTCGCGATCGAGGCGGCGGAGCGTCGCCGGACGTCGCAGCTCGTCGCCGGCTGATGCGCCTGTGCACAGCGATGTCGGCGGCATGGCTTAGCCTGATCCCATGGCGGAACTTGACCGGGTGCGCGTCTGGGGCGAAGCACTGATCACGCTGCATCTCGACGACAGCTGGTCGTTCGGCTTCGACCACGCGAAGAGGCGGGCCGGGCAGTGCGATTACACCCGCAAGCGCATCACCGTGTCGCGATATCTGGCTGCCCGGTTCGAGGACGACGAGATCCACCAGGTGCTCCTGCACGAGGTCGCGCACGCGCTCGCCGGGCATGAGGCCGCCCATGGCCCCGCCTGGAAGCGCGTGGCGAGAGACCTCGGCTACGTCGGCGGCACGACCCATCGCGGTGAGACCGCGGTCGAGCTCGCCCCCTGGGTGGGCGAGTGCCCGGTCGGTCACGTCACGTACCGCCATCGTCGTCCCGCGCGCGCCACGTCGTGCGCTCGCTGCTCACGCTCCTATGACGCCCGGTATCTGTTCGCCTGGACGCGACGCGAGATCACCGCGGACACGAAGCTCGCCGCGCAGATGTCGCGCTGATCAGCGCGGCGCGGCCTGGCTGAGGTGCGGCCGCTCCAGTCGATCCCGGTCCGGTCGCCGAACCGAGCACGACGTGAAGCCGACCGATGCGTGCCGTCAGCTCGTCGGATGCTCAGGGTCCGAGGCGGCGTCTGCTTCTCGGTGCGGCGCCGAGTCGGACGGATCGGGTTCGCCTGCGATCGGATCTCCGGCTGCCGTAGCGTCCGGCCCCGCTCCACCGGTCGCCGCGTCGCGCTCGTCCCGGGTACGCGCAGCCCGCCCACGCAGCAGCGCGGCCACCGCTCGCCAGCCGACGAGGAAGACCCCCAGCACCAGGGTCGCGACGATGATGAAGGCGGTCTGGGCGGTCTCGCCCGAGACGATCCGCAGCAGCATCCCGCCGATGACCGTCACCACCCACACGACGGCACCCCAGCCCAGTGACCAGGGGCGGCGAGGCCGGGCCGGCAGCAGCGCGGCGATCAGGTGACCGAGCAGCAGCGCGACGATGAAGGGCCACGCGGTGATCAGGAATCCACCGGGGTCCTCCTCGTGCGAGGCGCGACCGATGACGGCGAACACGAGCACGAACAGGGCGTCGAGGATGAGAGCGGGGACGTACCTCATGCCACGACCCTACGTCGCCGGCGCAGGATCCCGCGCCGGGCACCCGGCCTGTTGCGAGAGCGCGCACGGGCGGGTCACTCGAAGACGACGAACGCTCCCTCTCGGAGCACCGGCACGACATCGAGCGCGTCGACCTCGGCGGCCCGCGCGGTCGTCGTCGGGGTGACGCCGGATGAGAGCATCCGATCGGTCGCGGCGACGCCGTCGGCGAGCTCGCGCGCGGAGCCGCTCGCGCCGATCAGGTGACGAAGCGCGCGTCGCAGTGCGCGGAAACCCTCGGCGGCGACAGCCGCGTCCGGCGCCGTGTGGTCGATGCCCAGGTCGGTGAGGGCGGCGATGATCGCTCCCGCTCCGAGCTGGTCCTCGACGGCGAACCGGAGCATCCCGGCTCCATCCGCCTCACCGGCCGCGATCACCGCCACCGAGGTGCGCGACCCGTTGCGCTCCTGCAGCGTCGTCACGGCCCGCGCCACCGCCGAGGCGTTGCGCAGACCGCCGACCAGCACGACCGCACCCTGCACCTGAGCAGCGGCCGCGACAGCCGCGCCGTTGCGCGACCACCCCACTGCGTCGTCGAGCCGCACCGAGCCCCCCGAGGCCACGGCATCCGCGACGCTCGACGAGAATCGCAGCACATCGACCACCACCACGACATCCGCGGGTGCCAGGCGCTGCAGCCCCGCGACACCCCAGTCGAGGCGCACCTGATATGTGGACTGATCGAAGGGAGACGGCATCGCTCCAGCCTAGAGCCGACCGGATACGGCGACGCCCCGACGGTCGCGGCGGCGATCGTCGGGGCGTCGGCAGGGCGTCAGTCGGCGGCGAGCGCCTCGACCGGAGCCACCCTCGTCGCGAGCCGCGTGGGCGTGGCCGCCGCGACGAGCGTGAGCACGGCCGTCGCGGCGACGATGATGACCACGGGCAGCCACGGCACGTGCGGAGCGACGAGTCCGGCCGGCTCGAAATCGGGGAGCGTCGGGGTCGAGCCGAGCAGCGACTGCGCGGCGATCCAGCCGTAGACGATGCCGAGGACGAGTCCGGTGAGGGTCGCGGCGACCGTGATGTGGGTGGCCTCGAGCAGCACCATCCGGCGGACCTGGGTGTTGGACAGTCCGATCGAGCGCAGCAGCCCGAGCTCGCGCCGACGCTGCACGACCCCGATGGTGAGGAGGTTGACGAGCCCGACCGCCGCGATCACGGCGGAGACCGCCACGAGCACCATCATCACCGCGGCGAAGGCGTCGAACGGGGTGAAGAACTCCGCGGGGACCTCTCCCTCGACCTGCCCGATCAGCATCTGCTTGACCGATTCCAGGGCGACGGCGAACATCGTCACCAGCGTGACGCCCATGACCACCCCGATCGCCATGCGCGAGGACCGCTCCGGGTAGCGCAGCGCGTTCTCGGCCGCGAGCCTCGCCGTGGCGCTCGACCCGAACATGCGACCGACCAGCCGCAGCACCGGCGGCATGAACAGCACCGACCCGAGCGCGAGTCCCGTGAACGACAGCAGGCCGCCGAGGAACGCGATGACCACGCCGAGCGGATGCACGAGACCCACGGCGACGCCGGCGGCCAGCAGGATCGCCCCGGAGATCAGCAGCACCCACGCGCCGACGTGACGGCTGGTGCGGTTGACCTCATCGTGGGTGCGCTCGACGCTTCCGCCGATGGCCTGCAACGGGGTGACGGCGAGGACGCGACGCGACCCTGCCCAGGCGGCGGCCCAGGTGGTGAGGGCGACACCGAGCGCGGGGAGCAGGATGAACGGCTGCCAGAGGGAGAACCCCTCGGGCACGTTGGCGATCAGCCCTGAGCCGATCTGCACGCCGATCGCGGCGATCGCCAGCCCGGCGCCGAGACCCAGTACCGCGCCGATCACGCCGACCACGAGGCCCTGCGTGCCGACCTCCGAGCGCTGCGAGCGCGCGGTGGCTCCGATCAGACGCATGAGCGCGATCTGGCGGGTTCGCCCCGCGATGATGGTCGAGAAGGTGTTGGCGGTCACGATCGCCGCGACGTACATCGCGACGGCGGTGAGGAGCACCGACAGCAGGGCGACGATGAATGCCAACGTCTCGCTGTCGCCGATGAACGGATCGGCCTGCAGCACGGCCCCGAGGTAGGCCGTGGTCTCGACGAGCACGACGCCGAAGGCGGCGGAGAGCGCAGCGACCAGGATGCTCGCGCCCATGCCGCGATCATGCAGCCAGGCGAGACGGGGACCGGTGGCCGACGTCTGCGGCACGTCGGTGCGTGTCGCCGTAGTGATGACGGCGCTCATGCCGCGACCTCGGCAGCCAGCATGTAGGCGGAGATCTCTTCGGCGGTCTGGCGGGGGTGATCGGCGACGATCCGACCGTCGCCCAGGAAGAGCACACGATCCGCGTAGCTCGCGGCGATGGCATCGTGGGTGACCATCGCGATGGACTGACCGTGCTCGCGGCTCGCGGTGGCGAGCAGCTGCAGCACCTCGCGGCCGGTCTTGGAGTCCAGGTTGCCGGTCGGCTCGTCCGCGAAGACGAGATCGGGAGCCGTGGCGAGCGCGCGGGCGATCGCGACCCTCTGCTGCTGTCCGCCGGAGAGCTGGTGCGGCCTGTGCTGCAGCCGCGATCCGAGACCGAGGGTCTGGATGAGGCCGTCGATGCGGGCCTTCTCGATCGCGCTCGGACGCCGACCGTCGAGCTCGAACGGGAGCATGATGTTTCCGAGCGCCGTGAGCGTGGGCACCAGGTTGAAGGCCTGGAAGATGAAGCCGACCCGGCGCCGACGCAGGATCGTCAGATCGAGGTCGCCGAGTCCGGTGATCTCGGTGTCGCCGATCCAGGTCCGCCCCTCGCTCGGGGAGTCGAGTCCCGCCATGATGTGCATGAGCGTGGACTTGCCGGATCCGGACGGTCCCATGATCGCGGTGAACTGGCCGCGGCGGATTCCGACGCTGACGTCGTCCAACGCGTGGACGGTGCCTTCTCCTGCGCCGTAGGTCTTCTTGAGGTGCTGGACGCGGGCTGCGAGCCCGAGGTCGGTGGTCGTGATCTCCATGCCTTCGACGCTACGGAGCGGAGTGCACCTGCCGCGTCGCCCTGGCGACGCATCCGCGTACATCGCAAGGATGATCCCGCGGACGTCAGGCCAGACCGTGCTCGAAGGCGAACACCACCAGCTGGACGCGGTCACGCAGGGAGAGCTTGGTGAGGATGCGGCTGATGTGCGTCTTCACCGTCGCCTCACTGAGGTACTCCCTGGCCGCGATCTCCGAGTTGGAGAGTCCCCTGGCCGCCAGCGCGAAGATCTCCCGCTCGCGGTCGGTGAGGGCGGAGTACTGCGGGGGCACGGGCTTCGGCGCCTCCGCGAAGTGCTCGAACAGCTCTCTGGTCGCCGACGCGGCGATGACGCTCGACCCGGAGTGGACCGTGCGGATCGCCGCCAGGAGGAACTCGGGATCGGCATCCTTCAGCAGGAATCCGCTCGCTCCCTGACGGATCGCCCTGGCCGCCGCCTCATCGAGGTCGAACGTCGTGAGCATCACGATGCGGGGAGGATCGGGCTGTGCGAGGATCTCGGCGGTCGCGGTGAGACCGTCCATCACCGGCATCCGGATGTCCATCAGCACGACATCCGGTCGCGTGGTCGCGACGAGGGCGATGGCCTCACGCCCGTCGGCCGCCTCGCCGACGACATCGAGGTCGGGTTGCGAGGCGAGCAGCATCCGCACGCCGGCGCGGAACAGCGCCTGATCATCGACGAGGACGACCCTGATCATGCGGATTCTCCGATCGGAAGCGACGCGCGGACCACGAACTGCGCGCCCTGGCGCTCCGCCTGAAGGCTACCGCCCACGAGCTGCGCGCGTTCGCGCATGCCGATCACGCCGTGCCCTCCACCGACCTGCGGCTGCTCCCGGCCGACCGTGTTGCGCACCTGGATGTCGACCCGATCGGCGAGCCAGGCCAGATGCACGTCGACCGCCCCGTCGCCGTGGCGGATGGCGTTGGTCAGCGCCTCCTGCAGGATGCGGTACACCGCGAGCTGGATCGCCCCCGGCGGCTCACCCGGCGGTGTCGGATCGACCGTGATGCGCGGCTCGATCCCCGCCTGGCGCACCTGGGCGAACAGCGTCTCCAGGTCGGCCAGCGTCGGCTGCGGGCCGTCTCCCTGACGGTGGCGGAGCTGCGTGAGCAGCAGGCGTACGTCGCTCAGCGCTCCGCGCGCGGTCTGGGCGATCGTGCCGAGCGCCTCGGTCGCCATCTCGGGCTTCGCCGCCGCAGCGTATCTCGCACCGTCGGCCTGCGCGATCACCACGGCGAGCGAGTGCGCGACGATGTCGTGCATGTCGCGGGCGATGCGCACCCGCTCCTGCTCCTCGGCCGCGAGCGACTCCGCCTGCAGCTGCGCGGACCGGGTCGCGCGTGCCCTCAGGACGACGCGCCACAGCAGACCGCAGACCCAGGCGAACCCCAGCGCGAGCGCACAGAGCACGAGCAGCAGGGTGCCGGTGGTGACCTGATCCCATCCGCTGGTGGCACTGGACACGACCCCCGTGACGACCACCATGTACACGGCAGCCACGAGCGCGCCGAAGAGCGCCGAGCCGAACCCCCACCACAGCACCGCTCGTATGCCCCAGGCAGCCGTCGCGTACAGCACCAGGAGGATGGCGAAGTCGATCGGCAGCGGGCCGTAGCCGGCGATCATCTGCGCGATCGCTCCCGCCCAGGCTGCGGCGAGCGCGAGGCCGGGGGCGAGCCTGCCGATCGCGACACCGCCGCACATCAGAATGCCCGACACCACCACGGCCGCCACGGTCGTCCCGTCGACGCCCTGTCCCACGGCTCCCGGCCCGTAGAACACGATCGAGAACGGGGTCAGGATGACGAAGAGCAGCGCCGCCCCGACGATGTCGAGGGCCAGCGCCGTGCGCGAGAGCGGGCGGATCACTCCCCCACGCTACGCGGCGCGGTATGGAGCTCGCATCCGCCTGCAGATGTATCCGCCGGGGTTCACACCCTCGCGATGATCTCGCCGTGCGGCACGAGGAACCATCCGTCGCCGTCGTCGGCCCAGCGCTTCCAGGCGTCGCTGATGTCCTGCAGGTCGGCGACGGTCGCGAGATCGCTGTCCACCAGCTGTCGCGCGAGCGCGGACTCGAGGATGCGGTCGGCCCACATCCCGCCCCACCACGCCCGGTCGTCCGGAGTCGCGTAGCACCAGGTCGAGGCGGTCGCCGTGACGTCGTCGAAGCCGGCCGCCCTCGCCCACGCGAGGAGTCGGCGTCCCGCATCCGGCTCCCCTCCGTTCGCACGCGCAGCCTTCCGGTACAGGTCTAGCCAGCGGTCGAGCTCGGGGAGCAGCGGGAACCAGTGGAAGCCGGCGTAGTCGGCGTCGCGCGCCGCCACGACGCCGCCCGGCGCGGTGACCCGACGCATCTCGCGGAGTGCCTGCACCGGGTCGCCGACGTGCTGCAGCACCTGGTGCGCGTGCGCGACGTCGAAGCTGTCATCCGCGAAGCTCAGTGCGTGCACGTCCTCGACCGAGAATGCGATGTTGTCGACGCCGCGGTCCGCAGCGAGCGTCCGGGACAGCGACAGCGCGTTCTCGTCGATCTCGATGGCGGTGACCTGCGCGACCACTCCCGCGAAGTCGACGGTGATGCTTCCGGGTCCCGCCCCGACGTCCAGCAGCCGGGTCGTCTCGGTCAGGTGCGGGCGGAGGTACTCGGCGGAGTTCGCGATGTCGCGGACGCTGTGGGAGCGGAGGACGGACGCGTGATGTCCGTGCGTGTAGGTGGCCATGCCCCAGTCTGGCAGGGCGCGATCCGCATGCGCCATCCCGCGGATCAGTGCAGTTCGGCGACGGCCCGGCGGATCGCCTCGCGGTCCGGCTTGCCCGACGACAGGACGTCCAGTTCGTCGACCACGATCAGGCGGGCGGGTCGCGCGTGCTTGCCGAGTTCGGCCGCGACGACGTCGCGGGCGTGGGCGAGCTGCTCCGCCTCGCTGCGCCGCAGCGCCTCGCCCCGCTCAGCCACGATCACGGAGGCCTCGCCCCACCGGTCGTCCTGCACGCCGACGACGACCGCTCCGGTGAGGCCGGGTACCCGGCGGACGAGCCGCTCGACGCGGTCGAGGGAGATGTTGATCCCTCCGGAGACGATCACGTTGTCCGCTCGGCCGTGCACGCGCACCACGCCGTCCTCGAACAGTCCGAGATCTCCCGTGTGGTACCAGCGGATGCCGTGCTCGTCGCGCGAGAAGGCCGAGGCCGTCAGCTCCCCGTCGCCGAGGTAGCCGTCGGCCAGCATCGGACCGGCGATCCTCAGCTCGCCGTCGACCGTGCGCACGGCCACCGTGTCGAGCGGAACCCCGTCGTAGACGCATCCGCCGCTGGTCTCGGTCGAGCCGTAGGTGCGCACGAGCCGGATGCCGAGGTCGGCCGCGCGATCGCGAAGGGGCTCAGGCAGCGACTGGCCGCCGACGAGGATCGCGCGGTACGCCTGCAGCGCCGACCGGACGGGGCGGTCGTCTGAGGCGTCGAGGAGCGTCGAGAGCTGAGCCGGCACGAGCGAGGTATAGAGCTCGGGGATCGACGTCATACCCTCGGACGGACGCAGCATCGACAGTGTGGCCTCGGCGAACGAGGTGGGTGAGAACCGGCCGTCGAGCGCCGCCGGACGGGTGCCTGCGAGGAGCGAGCGCACCAGCACCTGGAGTCCGGCGACGTACCCGGCAGGCAGGGCGAGCAGCCAGCGGCCGCTCCCGATGCGCGCGGCCGTGGCATCGGCGCTCGCCCGCAGGGCCTCGCCGCTGAGCGCGACGCGCTTGGGGATGCCGCTCGATCCGGAGGTCGCAATGACCGCCGCCGTGCCCTGCGGAACCCAGTCGGGCGCGTCGCCGAGCATGCCGAATCCGAGTGCCGGGCCGCCGTCGAGCGCACGGGCCAACGCCTCGCGGAGCGCGGCCGGGTCCTCGGCATCCGTCGGGATCAGGGCGACCATGTCCGTCTCGATCCGCTCAGTAGTGCCAGGGGAAGGAGGACCAGTCCGCGTCCCGCTTCTGCAGGAACGAGTCACGGCCCTCGACGGCCTCGTCTGTCCCGTAGGCGAGGCGAGTCGCCTCGCCCGCGAACACCTGCTGCCCGACGAGACCGTCGTCGACCGCGTTGAACGCGAACTTCAGCATCCGGATCGCCGTCGGCGACTTGGTCAGCACCGTCCGCGCCATCTTCAGCGCCTCGCGCTCGAGCTCGGCGTGAGGCACGACCCGGTTGACGGCCCCGGCCTCGTAGGCGCGCTGCGCCGAGTACTCCTCGGCGAGGAAGAACACCTCGCGGGCGAACTTCTGACCGGTCTGTCGCGCCATGTACGCCGAGCCGTATCCGGCATCGAAGCTGCCGACGTCGGCATCCGTCTGCTTGAACCTGGCCTCCTCCGCAGAGGCGATGGTGAGGTCGCAGACGACATGCAGCGAATGCCCGCCACCGGCCGCCCAGCCCGGGACGACCGCGATCACGACCTTCGGCATGAAGCGGATGAGCCGCTGCACCTCGAGGATGTGCAGGCGACCTGCCCGCGCGGGATCATGCACGGTCGTCTCGTCATCGGAGTACTTGTAGCCGTCACGCCCGCGGATGCGCTGATCGCCGCCGGAGCAGAACGCCCAGCCGCCGTCCTTGGGGCTCGGACCGTTGCCGGTCAGGAGCACGGCGCCGATGCGCGGATTCTGTCGTGCGTCGTCCAGTGCGCGGTACAGCTCGTCGACCGTGTGCGGGCGGAAGGCGTTGCGCACCTCCGGCCTGTCGAACGCGATGCGCGCGACTCCCCCGTCGGTGCTCACGTGCGCCGTGATGTCGGTGTAGTCCTCGGCACCGGGCGCGAGCACCCATTCGTCCGGGTCGAAGAGGTCTGAGACGAATGCGTGGGTCACGGATCCACCCTATTCCCGCCCGGGTCGCACGCACAGACGGCGCCGCCCGCGAAGGCGACGCCGTCTGCGTTCTCCCGCTCAGCCGCGGCGGGCGCGGACCGTCTTGATCCATCCGTCGACGATGTCCCAGAGCGGGAACGCGACCAGGCCGAAGCCCGTGATCACCGTGAGGATCCGCATGGTCTCCTCCGTCACGCCGTTGTCGGTGAAGACGTAGCTCAGGAACTCCGGGTTCAGCAGCTCTCCCCGCACCAGCAACGTCAGCGACCATGCCGCGAACACGACCGCGAGAAGGGTGTTGACCACCGCTGCTCCGACCGTCCAGCGCCGCTGGGCGTAGACCACCACGGCGAGCAGGGCCTCGGCGGCGAACAGCGCGAAGAAGAAGGTGATGCCCCAGGGCCAGAGCGCGGGGTCGAGGATCGAGATCGGCTCACCGCCGGTCGGGAAGAATCCGATGAACGCGTCCCACAGCACGGCGCCCACACCGAGCACCAGGAAGATCAGCGATGCGATCGCATCCGCCCGTCCCGCCCCGTTCTGCGTCGGCTCCGGCAGTTGGTCGACGTTCCACTTCACACCGGTGTCTGCGCCGGTGCGTTCGAGGATGAAGAACACGAGCGTCACCCAGAACCCGACGTGCACGATGGAACCGAGGGCTGCGACCACCGAAGTGCCGATGATCTCGCCGGTCGGCGCGCCGTCGATGAGCTGTCCGAGCATGACTCCGCCGAACGCGCAGATCGGCACGATGATGAGCAGCAGCTTCAGCAGGCGCCACCACACGAGGTAGTACTTCGGCCCGATCAGGTGCAGTGGACGGTCGGCGTACCCCGCGGCCAGGATGCCGGGGTCGCCGAGCCCGGTGAGAACGGCGCGTTCGGCCTCGGTCGGCGACTCGCCCTGTTCGAGGCGGGCGTCGACCGCGTCGGCGATCGACGCCTCGAGCTCGGCACGGACGTCGTCCTGCAGTTCGGGGGCGAGGCTGCGGATGGTGGCGCTGATGTAGCGCTCGGTGAGCGTGGCTGTCGTGGTCATGTCAGTTCTCCTCGGCTGTGAGGGTCGCGATCGCCGTCGTGAGCGAGCGCCATTCTTCGGTCAGGGTGTCGGCGAGCCGGATGCCGGCTTCCGAGGTGCGGTAGAACTTGCGCGGCCTGGCCTCGTCGGTGTTCCACTCGCTCGTGAGGTACTCCTGCTTCTCGAGCCTGCGAAGCAGCGGGTACAGCGTGTTCGCGTCGGTGGCGAAGCCGTGGCGCTCGAGGTCCTCGAGCAGTCCGTAGCCGTACCCCGCCGTGCGCAGCAGCTGAAGGCAGGCCAGCACCACGGTGCCGCGGCGCAGTTCCTGCAGATGCTTGTCGAGGATCTCGTTCATGTCGATCACATTAGTGTGCGTCACACACCATTGTCAATGACACATCTCCGTGTGCTGCAAGCGTGGCGCGGGGCTCGGCCGTCGGCACGGCGGATCCCCCGAGGCGGCGCGGACAGAGCAGAATGAGCACATGCTCCCCGCACTCGCAGATCTGCTCGGCTCGGCTCGAGTCGTCTCCCTTCCGATGCACACGCGGTTCCGCGGTGTCGATACCAGGGAGGCCCTGCTCTTCGAAGGGCCGGAGGGCTGGGCGGAGTTCTCTCCGTTCGTCGAGTACGACGACGCCGAGGCCGCGACCTGGCTCGCGGCGGCCGTCGACTTCGCCTGGAACACGCAGCCCACACCACTTCGAGAGCGGATCGGCGTGAACGCGACGATCCCGGCGATCGACGCCGCGGCCGTCGCAGGGGTCCTGGCCCGGTTCGCCGGATGCCGGACCGCGAAGGTCAAGGTCGCAGAGCCGGGGCAGACTCTCGCCGACGACGTCGCCCGGGTGCGCGCGGTGCGCGAGGCGATGGGGCCGGAGGGCCGCATCCGTGTCGACGCCAACGGCCTCTGGAACGTCGACGAGGCCGAGCACGCCGTGCACGCACTGAACGAGTTCGATCTCGAGTACGTCGAGCAGCCGTGCGCCACGGTGCCGGAGTTGGCCGAGCTGCGCGCCCGCGTGAAGTACATGGGCATTCCGGTCGCGGCGGACGAGAGCATCCGCAAGTCGTCCGACCCCCTCGCTGTCGCACGCGAGAAGGCCGCCGACCTGCTCGTGATCAAGGCGCAGCCGCTCGGGGGCGTCACCCACGCTCTGCAGATCGTGACGGCCGCCGGACTCCCCGTGGTCGTCTCGAGCGCGCTCGACACCGCCGTCGGGCTCTCCCAGGGCGCGGCCCTCGCTGCCGCGCTGCCGCGCCTCGACTACGACTGCGGCCTGGGCACGTCATCCCTGTTCCTCGACGACGTAGCCGAGCTTCGCCCCGAGGACGGATCGATCTCGGCCGCGCGCGTGATACCGGATGGCGCCGCGCTCACCCGCCTCGCGGCAGCGGACGACCGGCGCGACTGGTGGCTCGAGCGCCTCGAGCGATGCTACGCCGTGCTCGACGCCCGCTGACAGAGACCGGTCCGGACCCTGACCTCCCCTCCCCGACACTCACCTGCATGCCGAGAAGACGGATGCATGCCGAAACGGGTCGTCTCGGCATGCATCCGTCTTCTCGGCCTGCATCTGTCTTAACAGCAGGCTCAGTTCACCGGATACCGCGCGGGCTCACTCGGCGAGCAGCAACTGGACGAGACGCCCGAGCTCCTCGCCGCTGGTGTGACGGAGCTGCCCTGAGTCCTGACCGGCCATCGCCCCGCGAACGGTCATGCCCTCCCAGATGATCATGAGCATGCGGGCGGCCTCCTCGGCCGGCACCCTGAGTTCGAGCGAGCTGACCGAGACGATGTCGGTGATGATGATGGCGATGCTCGACACCATCTCGCGCTCCTGCGCGAGGTAGGCGGCACCGAACTGCTGGTCACGCAGTGCGCGGATGCGGATCTCGCTCATGAGCATCACGCCCAGACGGTCGTCACCTCCGGCATCCATGATCTGCTGCACGAGCTCGACGGGGTCGCAGCCCTCGGACAGTCCACCGTCCGCGGCGATCTCGTCGACACGCGTGCGCACGGCATTGACGCGCTGCTCGGCGACGCTGCCGGCCAGCATCAGGAACAGCTCGTCCTTCGACTCGAAGTTGGAGTAGAAGGCTCCTCTGGTGAAGCCGGCGCGATCGCAGACCGCTTCGACCGAGGCGCCGTCGAGGCCGACCTCGGCGAACACCTGTGCGGCGGCGTCCAGAAGCCGGGCGCGCGTGTTCTCGCGGCTGCGGGTGGCGGGTGTCGTCATCGAATCCTCCTGCCTCTCATTCTCACACCCCGTACACAGTTTTCCGGGGACGTGCCACCTTACGATACATCTATGTATTGGATACACCTGTGTATCCAGCCCACGTTCCCTGAGGAGCCCCGTGTCCACACTCCTGTCGTCCCTCGGCCGCTGGTCCTACCGGCACCCGTGGCGCGTCCTCGTCTCCTGGCTCCTCGCCCTCGGCATCGCCGGCGCGGGTGCGCTCGTGCTCGGAGCGGGTACCGACAACTCGTTCTCGATCCCGGGTACGGAGTCGCAGGCGGGCCTCGAGCAGCTGAACCGATCCTTCCCGGCGGTGAGCGGCACGAGCGCGCAGATCATCGTCGTCGCGGCAGACGGCGATGCCATCACGGATGACCCCTACCGCGAAGACATCGATGATGCCGTCGAGCAGCTCGCCGATCTCGACGACTCCGTGCTGTCGGCAACGTCGCCCTTCGACGAGAACGTCAGCGGCATGGTGAATGAGAAGGAGACAGCCGGCATCATCCGCCTGCAGTTCGACGGTCAGTCGACAGACGTCTCGGATGCGACCAAGGACGACCTCCGCGGCGTCGTCGCCGATCTGGCGGACGAGCTCCCGGCGGGATCGCAGACCAAGCTCGGCGGCGACCTCTTCGCCACCTCCATCCCCGGCGTGACATTGACCGAGGCCGTCGGCCTCCTGATCGCCCTGCTCGTGCTGATCGCCACCTTCCGCTCGTTCGTCGTCGCCGGTCTCCCGCTCCTGACCGCCGTGCTCGGCGTGGGCATCTCGATGGCAGGCATCTTCGCCGCCACCGCGTTCGCCACCGTCTCCTCGACCACTCCGCTCCTCGCCCTGATGCTCGGGCTCGCGGTCGGCATCGACTACGCCCTCTTCATCATGGCCAGACACCAGGACCAGGTCCGCGAGGGTATCGACCCCGAGGAGTCCACGGCGCGAGCGGTCGGCACGGCCGGATCCGCGGTCGTGTTCGCCGGGGTGACGGTGCTGATCGCGCTGATCGGACTCGGCTTCGCCGGCATCCCGTTCCTGACGACCATGGGGATCGCCGCGTCCGCCGCAGTGGCGGTCGCCGTCGCCATCGCCGTGACGCTCACACCGGCCCTCCTCGGGTTCATGAAGGGGCGCGTGGCCGGCCGTCCGCGGCGAGCGCCGAAGGCGAAGAAGGGCGAGTCGACCCCCGCCGCCCATCGACGTTTCAGCGACCGATGGGTGACGGGTGTCACGAAGCGTCCGATCCTCGTGTCCCTCGCGGTGGTGCTCGGACTGGGCATCGTCGCCGTGCCCGCGCTCAGCCTGAATCTCGCGCTGCCCAACGCGGGTGTGCTGCCGCAGGACTCCGAGGCGCGGCAGAGCTACGACCTCGTCGGCGAGGAGTTCGGCCCCGGATTCAACGGCCCGCTGATCCTCACCGGGACGATCGTCACCTCGACCGATCCGCTCACCCTGATGGAAGATCTCGGCGACGAGGTCGCGAAGATCGACGGCGTCAAGGAGGTCGCCCTCGCGACCCCGAACGAGACCGCCGACACCGGCATCGTCCAGGTCGTCCCCGAGACGGCGCCGGATGACCCCGCCACCGCCGATCTCGTGCGTGAGCTGCGCTCGCACCACGACGAATGGCTCGACGAGTTCGGCATCGACCTCAAGGTGACCGGCTTCACCGCGGTCGGCATCGACATCTCCGACCAGCTCGGCAACGCGCTCCTCCCCTTCGGCCTCTTCGTGATCGGTCTGTCGCTGATCCTGCTGACCATCGTCTTCCGCTCGCTCTGGGTGCCGCTCACAGCCGCGGCGGGATACCTGCTCTCGATCGTCGCCGCGTTCGGCATCGTGGGCGCGGTGTTCGAATGGGGCTGGTTCGCCGATGCTCTGCACGTGGCGAAGGTCGGCCCGATCATCAGCTTCATGCCGATCATCCTGATGGGCGTGCTGTTCGGGCTCGCCATGGACTACCAGGTCTTCCTGGTGTCGCGGATGCGCGAGGACTTCGTGCACGACCCTGAGGCGAGGCATCCGGACCGTGCCGTCCGTCGCGCCGCCGCACTGCGCGCTGTCCGCAGCGGCTTCACGGGATCGGCGAAGGTCGTCACGGCGGCAGGACTCATCATGTTCGCGGTGTTCGTGGCCTTCGTCCCCGAGGGCGACTCGTCGCTCAAGCCGATCGCCCTCGGCCTCGCCGCCGGCATCGCGATCGACGCGTTCCTGGTGCGGATGACGCTGATCCCCGCGCTCATGGCGATCCTCGGCGAGCGCGCCTGGGAGATCCCCGCCTGGCTCGAGCGGATCCTCCCGAGCGTCGACATCGAGGGCGAGGCCGTCGAGCGCGAGCGCCACCTGGCGGAGTGGCCGGGAGACGATTCCGTCGTCGCGGCGGACGACCTGACCATCACGGATGCCGAGGTCGAGGGTCTGCACCTGCGAGTCGCACCCGGAGCATCCGCCGTGCTCACCGGCTCGTCGGTCGGCGCGCTCCGCGCACTCGCGCTCACCATCGCGGGTCGCGTGACGCCGGGAGACGGACGCCTCAGAGTGGCCGGACACCTGCTGCCCGGTCGCGCCGCCTGGGTGCGCGCGCACGTCGGTGCCGTGCTCACCGCTGACACGTCCGACCTGTCGGCGGACCTGTCCGAAGCGCTGCGAGGCAGGCCTGCGCTCGTCGTGATCGACGGCGTCGACCGCCTGTCGCCGCCCGCGCGCGATCAGCTCGCCGCGCGTCTGCGCGACGCCCGTCGGAGCACGGCCGTCGTGCTCACGGCGCTCTCCCCCGAAGCCGCTCTCGACGTCCTCGAGGCGGCCGGCCGCACCCCTGCCGACCTGATCGACATCGACACGCCCGTGGCGCACGGGCGCACCGCATACCCTGTGCCGCACGACGCAGACGACACCACCGAATCGACCGAGGTGACCGCATGACCCTCCCCATCGAGCGCGTCCGTTCGCGCAAGCCCATCACCTGGCTGACCATCCTCGGGATCCTGCTGCTGCCCGCAGCGGTCGGAGGCATCCTCGTCTCGGCGTTGCACAATCCGACCGAGCGTCTGGACTCGATGACCGCCGCGATCGTGAACCTCGACGAGCCGGTCGAGATCGACGGTCAGCTGACGCCGCTCGGACGCCAGCTCGCCTCGGGCCTCGTCGAAGGCTCGGACGACCTCGACTCCAACCTCACCTGGATCATCTCGAACGAGGAGGATGCGGCCGACGGCCTGGCGGACGGCTCGTACCAGGCGGTCATCACGATCCCCGAGGACTTCTCCTCCGCCGCGACGTCTGCGGGCCAGGCGGTCGCGGACGGCGGAGGCGATGCCGAGCAGGCGACCATCAGGGTGACCACCCCGGACGACGGCCTCGTCGCCGACGACCTCATCACGAGCCAGATCGCGAACGTCGCGGCGTCGAGCATGGGCACGCTCCTGTCGGAGGCGACGACGGAGAACATCCTCGTCGGCTTCACCACGATCGGCGACCAGATCGGCGACGCGGCGGACGGTGCGGTGAAGCTCGCCACCGGTGCACGGGATGCCGCGACCGGCGCGGCGGCCATCCCGGACGGCGCGACCCAGCTCGCCTCAGGTGCGGGCGACCTCGGTACGGGCGCGTCATCGCTGGCCTCGGGGCTCGACACCCTGGCGTCGAAGACGCGTGAGGCCGCGAACGGAGCCGCCACCCTCGGCGCCGGTCTCACCGACGGCGCGGCGCAGCTGGAGGCGACCGGAATCGTCCCGGCCCCGGTCTCCGATGCGGCGAAGGGCAGCGCCGCACTGTCGGGGCAGGTGGCGACCGGCGCCTCCGGCGTCTCGACCCAGCTCGCAGCGCTCATCGCGAAGTGCGACACGGCGGCGACGCCGGAGTTCTGCGCCGAGCTCGACACCGCAGGCACCGCGGCGAACACGCTGGCCACGACGACGACACAGGCATCCCGCGCTGCCGCCGGCACGGTCTTTGCTCTTCAGGAGTTCGACAAGGGTGCATCGGCCGAGCTCGCCTCGCAGTTCCGTGAGGCCGGCTCCGGAGCGACGACGCTCGCCGACGGCCTGAACCAGCTCGCCACCGACGGACTCGACCAGTCGGCGGCCGGTGCACGCGCACTCGCCACCGGAGCCGGTCAGCTCTCCGACGGAGCCACCGAGCTCGCGACCGGAGCCACCGAGCTCTCGTCCGGTCTCGACACGCTCGCGACCGGGACCGGTGATCTCGCGGGCGGTCTGCAGACGGCATCCGACTCACTCCCCTCGTTCAGCGACTCGGAGTCGACCTCGCTCGCCGCGGTGATCGCGGACCCCGTCTCATCCGAAGGAGCGGATGCCGGCACCATCTTCGGCCCGACCGCGATCCCGCTGCTCACGGCGGTGGTGCTGTGGTTCGGCGCGCTCGCGTCATTCCTCGTGATGCGCTCGTACACGGCTCGCGCACTGACCTCGCGGCGGTCGTCGGCAGCACTCGCCCTCCGCGCCTTCGCTCCCGCCGCGGCGATCGGGGCCGCTCAGGGCCTGCTGGTCTCGCTCATCGTGCAGTTCGTCGCGAGCTACGACGCCGCCGCCTGGTGGTCGTTCGCCGGTATCGCCGTGCTCGCGGGGATCGTCTTCGCCGCCGTGAACCAGGCGCTGGTCGCGCTGTTCGGGGGTGTCGGCCGCTGGGTGAGCGCGCTCATCGGAGTCCTCGCGGTCGCGACGGGCCTGATCTCGACCGTGCCGGGGTGGCTCGCCGACCTCGGTGCGGCGCTGCCCACGGCATCCGCGTTCTCGGGCCTGATCGCGGCGAACGGGGGCGCGGCCGCGGCCCTCGTGGTCTGGGGTGTGCTGGCGCTCGTCGCGACGACCCTGGTCGTGGCTCTGCGACGCACGACGTCGGCGAAGGCGGCGTTCGCCACCTTCTGACGATCACTCGTTCGCGTTCATCATCCATGACTCCGGAGATCCGGGGGTCCTCGGGCCCGCTACCGCGTGTCAGGCCAGGGAATACGCGGGTCGCGTCGCATGCGTGCTCGAGATCTCCGGAGTCGTGGAGTGGAATCCGTGACGCACGACCGATGCGCGGTACACGGGCAGCGCCCCGCGCACGTACGATCGGGGGATGCGTCGCCCTTTCATGACCTCTCCCGCCCAGCTCGCTTCGCTGGAGGGGCAGCAGTACCTCGTGCTGCGTCCGCGCACCGCCGTCTCCGACGTCTACCGTGCCGAGCAGCGGTCCGCGCTCGGACGCCTCGATGCGCCTCACCCGCATACCGAGCACGTCACGCTGCGCGCCTTCCATGAGCCGGAGCGGCGTGACGAGCTGCTCGCGCTGATCCGCGAGTGGGCCGTGGCACAGCGTCCGGTGGAGGTCGTCGCCGAGGCGGTCGACGTGTTCCCCGCCCCCTGGCAGGTCGTGATCCTGCGCCTCCGGCGCACGGCGACCCTCGTGTCCGCGTACGCCAACCTCAGTGCGGCGCTCGAGACGACGGACTTCCGCCGCCTCGACGAGCGCCCGACCGAGGAGTGGACGTTCCACCTCTCGGTCCTCTACGCGAAGACCCTCGCCCCCGCCGCCTGGACCGAGCTGTCGCACAAGTCGCGGAGATCGCTGAGCTCGCGCCCCTCCGAGATCGTGCACGACGCGGAGTTCGTCTGGTACGAAGACGGCGTCGAGCACGCGGAGGTCATCCCGCTGGGGATCCGCTCGTTCGGCTGACGCCGGCTCAGCTCAGGCCGGAGTAGGCGTGCAGGCCCTTGAAGAACACGTTGACGATCGTGAAGTTGAAGAGCACGGCCGAGAAGCCGACGATCGCCAGCCAGGCTGACGGGTTGCCGCGCCAGCCGCGGGTCGCGCGCGCGTGGATGTATCCGGCGTAGAGCACCCAGATCACGAAGGTCCAGGTCTCCTTCACGTCGAAGCCCCAGAAGCGGCTCCAGGCGTAATACGCCCAGATCGAACCCGCGATGAGCGTGAACGTCCAGAGGATGAAGCCGATGATCGTGAACCGGTACGCCATGCTCTCCAGGCGCTCCGAGCCGGGGAAGGTGCGCAGGAATCCCGGTCCGGTCTTCTCCGCCCCCTCCGAGATCAGACGCTCCCGGCGGGACTGCATGAGCTGGATGACGGACAGTGCGAACGCCAGGGCGAAGAACGCCGTGCCGAGCGACGCCACGAACACGTGGATGACGAGCCAGACGCTCTTGAGCGGGTCCATCAGCGGCGAGACGTCGACGTAGAAGTTCGTCGCCGAGAGGCCGAGCAGTACGACGACGAGGCCGGTGATGAAGGTGCCGAGGAAGCGCAGGTCGATGCGCGTGAGGACGACGAGGAACACCGCGACGATCAGCAGCGTCCCCATCATGGCGAACTCGTAGAGGTTCGCCCACGGCACCCGACCGGCGGCGAGTCCGCGGGTCAGGGTCGCCGCGAAGTGGAACAGGAAGGCGAGGACGGTCAGCGAGGTGCCGATGCGCGCCATCACGAAGCGCTGCGGAGCCGCATCGGATCCGGATGCCCCGCCGCTCGACCCGGTGGCCGCCTTCGCCCCTGCGCCGACCAGCTCGAACTCGCGGACGCTCGCCGCATCGGCCGACAGCTGAGACCGCCGGGCGAGGTCGAAGGCGAAAGCCACGAAGGCCGCCGCGTAGACCGCGATCGCCGTCCACAGCAGGATCGGCGAGATCACTTCGAGGTCGAACATGGTGTCAGTCTACTTTCGGGGTGTCGGATGCGGGTTCTGCGTCGTCGTCGGCCGCCGGCTCGTCGGCGACCGCGGTCGTCACTCCGGAGGCGTCCATCAGACGGGCGTGACCGGCGACGAGGTCGTCGACGGCCGTCGCGAGCGTCGGGTCCTCACCTCGGGCGAGGCCGGCGTACTCCAGCTCGACGCCGCCGTCGGCTGCGGTGGCCTTGACCCAGACGCGGCGACGCGGGATGAAGAGGGCGAGCATGAGTCCGCCGAGCGCGAGCAGCGCGAAGCCGAGCACCCACGGACCGGAGGCGTCGCGGTGGATCTGCAGCGACGCGAAGCGCTTGACGGACTGCGAGGCATCCGTCGCTCCCGCAGGCGATTCGTCCTCGAACGTCACCGTGCCCATGCCGTTCGGCAGGTCGGCGGTCTGGCCGGGCGTCAGCTCGATCGACTCGAGGTCGGTGGTGCGACCGGTGACCTTGGTCATCCCGGTGGTGTCGAGCACGTAGACCGACCGCGGGACTCCTTCGTTGATGCCCAGATCGCCGGTGTACACGTCGAGCGTGAGCGTCGGGTTCGTCAGGTCGCCGAAGCCCGAGAAGAAGGCCCCCGTGTCGAGCACGCCGGTGGTCGGGTAGAAGAAGCCGACGAGACCGACCTGCTCGCTGAGGCCGTCCGGGATCTTGATGACGCCGAGCGAGGTCATGTTGTTGTCCTGCGGAAGGAACGGCGTGCTGTTCGTGAACACGACCGTGCCGTCGGGGTCGCGCACGGTGATGGTGGGCGCGTAGCCGTTGCCGAGCAGGAAGACGTTGTCGTCGGCGACGCCGAGCGGCTCGTTCACCTTGACCGATCCGGTGCGCTCCTCGCCGTTCTCGAGCACCGTGACGTTCGCCGAGAAGTCACCTGCCTGACCGGAGCCAGGCTCGCCGAACGGCTGGTAGGTCACGTCGAAGCTGTCGAGGCGCATCGAGTAGGGCGCGAGCGCTCCGTCACCGACGAACCGGCCGCGGTTCATGGAGTCGTAGTCGAGCAGGGTGTTGGCGAAGGTCTCCCCCTCGACCAGCACCCGCTGCCCCGTGTAGGCGAATCCGCCGCCGACGCCGACCGTGATGAGAACGCCGACCAGGGCGAGGTGAAAGAGCAGGTTGCCTGTCTCACGCCAGTATCCGCGCTCGGCGGAGACGGAGGAGGAACGACCGGTGTCGTAGCGCTCGACCCGGTATCCCAGCGCCTTCAGCTGCTTCGTCGCGATGTCGATCGTGGCTGCAGCCTCGGCGGGAGCGTCCGTCGACGTGCGGCGAACAGCGCGGAAGTCCGCGAGCCGCTGCAGCCGAGCCGGGGTGCGCGGGGGGCGCGCCTGCAGGGCCTTGGCGTGGTGGCGGATGCGCGGGATCACGCATCCGACCAGCGAGGCGAACAGCAGCAGGTAGATCGCCGAGAACCAGGGCGACAGGTACACGTCGAAGAGCTTGAGCGCGTCGAGCACCGGGAAGAGATCGGGGTTCTCGCGCTCCCACTGCGTCACGCCGTTCGGGTCGGCCATGCGCTGCGGGAAGATCGACCCGGGGATCGCGGCGATGGCGAGCACGAGAAGCAGGATGAGCGCGGTGCGCATCGAGGTCAGCTGACGCCAGCCCCAGCGCAGCCATCCCACGAAGCCGAGACGCGGCTGCGTGATCGACTCCTCGCCGTCGACGTGGTCCGACGGGCGGAGCGGGTCGCTTGACCTCTCGGTTGTGCTGCTCACGTCATCCTTCCGATGCGTCTTCTTCTGATCAGAGCGGGAGGATGACACTGTTCATCACCGCCGTCAGTCTCGACATGATCTCCGTCCAGAGCCCCGTCAGCATGAGCAGGCCGAGGACGATCAGCAAAACTCCGCCGATGATGTTCACCACGCGGATGTGTCGGCGGAGGAACCCGATCGCCTTCGTCGCCCACCCGAATCCGAGCGCGACGAGCAGGAACGGGATGCCGAGCCCGAGCGAGTACGCCAGGCCGAGCATGCCCGCACGCACCGGGTCGCCCGCGTTGAACGAGAGGGCGAAGATGGCGGTCAGGGTCGGGCCGAGGCACGGCGCCCAGCCGATGCCGAGCGCGACACCCAGCAGCGGTGCGCCGATCAGGCCGGCCTTCGAGTCCACATGGAACCGCAGCTCGCGCTGCGCGAAGCCGAAGAGGCCGAGGAAGACGAGGCCCATCAGGATGATCACACCGCCGAGGATGCGCGTGATGAGCTCGCCCCACTGGAGCAGGAAGACGTTCGCCAGCCCGCCGAGCGCCGTCAGCGAGACGAACACCAGGCTGAAGCCGAGGATGAACAGCAGCACCCCGAGCACGAGTCGGCCGCGCGCGGGGGCCTCGACCGTCGAGACCGCGGTGCCGTCGGCCGTGCTCGCGGAACGGCGAGGCGTGACCGCTCCCCCGAGGAATCCGAGGTAACCAGGCACCAGCGGCAGCACGCACGGCGACAGGAACGAGACCAGGCCGGCGAGCATCGCGACGGGGATGGCGAGCCAGAGGGCGCCGGATCCGATGATGGCTTCGGGGTTCACCGCGCCCCCGAGAGGGTCACGAGTCCTCCGCGAGCGCGTCCTTGACGAGCGTCGAGAGGATCGAGGTGCCGTCGATCGGGCCGATGATGCGCGCGGCCACCCTGCCCTGCTTGTCGAGCACGAGTGTGGTGGGCGTCGCCTGGATCGGCACGGACGAGGCGAAAGCGAGCTTCGCCTCGGCGGTGTCGACGTCGATCAGGCTGGGGTATGTCACGCCGAACTCGTCGGAGAAGGCCTGCGCCGTGTCCGCCTGGTCGCGCGTGTTGATGCCGAGGAAGGCCACGTCGTCGCCGCCCTGCTCCTGCCAGACGCTCTCGAGGTCCTCGGCCTCGACGCGGCACGGCGCGCACCCGGCGTACCAGAAGTTGACGACCGTCACCTTGCCGGCGAGCTCGGAGCTGTCGAAGTCGTCGCCGTTCTCGGTGACGCCGCTGAACTCGGCGACCGGCTCGCCCCGCTCCGCGACGGGGATCTCGACGATCGCACCGTCGGCTGCGACGTATCCGGGGTTGTCACCGCTGAGGAACGAGTCGTTCACAGGATCGGGAGCGCAGGCGCTCAGACCGATGGCGAGCACCGCGGCGAGCGCGACACCGACCGCGCGGCGAGAAGGCCGGATGCGGGAGGGGCGGCCGCTGCGGATCGGACGAACCGTCGAGGCGAGTGGCACGATTCCCAGTTTACGCGGGGGTTCCTATGCATGGGCCGGACGTGCGAGCCGCCCGGAGGCGGTCAGAGCCGCGCCAGCACGTCGGCCACGCTGGCCCGGAATCGGGGGCACGTGGCGATGTCGTGCGATCGGCATCCCATCGCATGCTCGGTCATCTCGCGCGACCGCCGCATCTCCTCCATCCGGCTGTCGAGGTCGTCGAGGTGGCGCTGCAGCACCTGGTGA
This sequence comes from Microbacterium hydrocarbonoxydans, assembly GCF_900105205.1. Lineage (NCBI taxonomy): Bacteria > Bacillati > Actinomycetota > Actinomycetes > Micrococcales > Microbacteriaceae > Microbacterium > Microbacterium hydrocarbonoxydans. The sequence goes on from NZ_FNSQ01000005.1 coordinate 3,005,196, forward strand.
CGCTCGGCGGCGCCGTCGTCGAGCATCACGCCGATCTGGTCGAGCGTCATCCCGGCCGCCTTGCTGCGCTGGATCACCGCGATGCGCACGACCTCGTCCTGCCCGTAGCGGCGCCGACCCGCCGCATCGCGCGCGGGGGTGAGCAGCCCGACCGACTCCCAGTGCCGGAGCACGTTCGTGGGCAGATCGAACTTCGCGGCGACCTCGCCGACGGACCATGGGTTCACGACGCTTGACTTCATGTTGACATGAAGCCACACACTGGACGAGAACGCAAGCGAGCACCCTCGGAAGGACCCCACATGTATGACGCGATCGTGATCGGCGCAGGCCCCGCCGGCCTCCAGTCCGCCTTGACTCTCGGGCGGATGCATCGCTCGACGCTGCTGCTGGATTCCGGCGACTACCGCAACGGCACCGTGCTGCACATGCACAACGTCGTCGCGAACGACGGCACTCCCCCGGCGGAGTTCCGGGCGACGGCGCGCGCGCAGCTCGCGGAGTACGCCGATGTCGAGATCCGCGACGTCGGCGCGACGACCGTCACTCCGATCGATGCGACGTTCTCCGTGCAGTTGGCCGACGGCGACACCGTCGAGGCTCGTCACGTGATCCTCGCCACCGGCGTCGCCGACGACCTGCCGCCCGTGCCGGGGCTGCAGGAGCTGTGGGGCACGAGGGCGTTCATCTGCCCGTTCTGCGACGGCCATGAGCATGCCGGGATGCCCATCGGCATCCTCGGTGCCGCGCCTCGCGCCGAGCACCTGATCGGGCTGCTCGGCCGCATCGTCGGCGACATCACGGTCTTCCCGGTCGAGCAGCCGTTCACGGCCGACGAGACCCGAGCACTCGAGGGCCTCGGAGCCCGCGTCAGCCTCGCACCTGTCACCACCGTCGCGCCCGACGGCGACGGAGTGCGGCTCAGCACGAAGACGGCCGAGCAGACGGTGGCCGGAGTCTTCGTGGCCTCGGGGTCGCTGCGCCATCGGGCGCCGTTCGCGGATCAGCTGGGCTTGACCCTGCTGCCCTCCGGGTCGATCGAGATCGACGACTTCGGACGCACCTCGCTCGCGGGGGTCTTCGCGGCGGGCGACCTCGCGCACCGCGCCTCGCTCCCCGGCCCGATGGCCTCCGTGCTGCTGGCAGCAGCGGCAGGGCAGCTGGCAGCGGTCGGCGTCATGCAGTCCTTGATGGCCCGCTGAGAGTGGTCGCGAGCCGGCGCCCGACGGGCACCGCGACGCACCGCGCCGCGCTGATCAGACCGCGCCGAGATGATCAGACCGCGCCGACGTCGACGGCGCCACCCGTCGCTGCGGGTTCGGCGTAGTCGACCTCACGCCAGACGTCGCCGACCAGCTCGAACGAGGTGACGCTCGACAGCGCGCAGCGGCGGGTACGCGGGTCGTGCCGGAGAGGCAGACCCGCGACCCGCAGGTGCGTGATCCAGATCGGCGCCTGATGCGAGACCATCACGAGATCGCCGTCATCGACGGAGCGCCAGGCCTCGGCCATCATCCCCAGCATCCGCTCGGCGATCGATGCATACGGCTCGCCCCAGCTCGGCAGCGACGGCTGACGCAGATGCCACCAGTTGACGGGGTTCAGCAGCGAGCGGCGCATCTGCGTACCCTCGAACACGTTGGTGGGCTCGATGAGTCGGATGTCGATCTCCGGCGTGAGGCCGAAGTGCTCTGCGAAGGGCTCGGCGGATTCCTGTGCGCGCTCCAGCGGCGAGGAATAGAGACCGGCCACCGAGCGATCCAGGCTCGCGATGTGGTCGGAGGCGGCGCTCGCCATCTTCCGCCCCGCGCGGCTCAGGTGGTAGTCGGGCAGCCGGCCGTACAGCACACGCTTCGGATTGTGCACCTCACCGTGGCGGACCAGATGCAGACGGGATGCCACCACGTCAGGCCCTGCGGTAGCGGGAGTCGCCGAAGCCGAGGATGAGGTACAGGTCTGCGATGCCGTGGGAGTCCATGTGGGCCTTTCCGTCGTGGCGATCCTACTGAGCGATATGCCACCGGCAGAGGAGGCGACACCCGCCCCCGTAGAATGGGCGGGTTCACCATTTCCCAGATCAGGAGGAATCCTCCGTGCTTCGCACCCACTCGGCAGGCTCGCTGCGAGCCGAGCATATCGGTCAGACCGTCACCCTCTCGGGTTGGGTCGATCGCCGTCGTGATCACGGAGGAGTCGCGTTCATCGATCTTCGGGATGCGTCCGGCATCGCCCAGGTCGTCATCCGCGACGAAGAGGTCGCGCACCCGTTGCGCAACGAGTTCGTGCTGAAGGTGACCGGCGAGGTCTCGCGTCGCCCCGAGGGCAACGCGAACCCGAACCTGCCCACCGGCGAGATCGAGCTCATCGCGACCGAGGTCGAGGTGCTGAACGAGTCCGCTGCGCTGCCGTTCCAGGTGTCGACCGCTGTCGCTGACACCGAGACGGTCGGTGAGGAGGCCCGCCTCAAGTACCGCTACCTCGACCTGCGTCGCCCCGCCGCGGCATCCGCTCTGCGCCTGCGCTCAGACGTCTACAAGGCCGTCCGCGACGTGCTGCACGGCGAGGACTTCACCGAGGTCGAGACGCCCACGCTCACGCGATCGACGCCGGAAGGCGCCCGCGACTTCGTCGTGCCCGCTCGCCTGCACCCCGGCAGCTGGTACGCGCTGCCGCAGTCGCCGCAGCTGTTCAAGCAGCTGCTCATGGTCGGCGGCGTCGAGAAGTACTACCAGATCGCCCGTTGCTACCGCGATGAGGACTTCCGCGCCGACCGCCAGCCGGAGTTCACCCAGCTCGACATCGAGATGAGCTTCGTCGACCAGGAAGACGTCATCGCGCTGATGGAGTCGCTCATCCAGGCGATGTGGAAGACCATCGGCGTCGAGGTGCAGACCCCGCTGCCGCGCATGACCTACGCCGAGGCGATGGCCAAGTACGGCTCCGACAAGCCCGACCTCCGCTTCGGACTCGAGCTCGTCGAGGCGACCGAGTACTTCGCGAACACGCCGTTCCGGGTGTTCCAGGCCGAGTACGTCGGTGCCGTCGTGATGCCCGGCGGTGCGAGCCAGCCGCGCAAGCAGCTCGACGCGTGGCAGGACTGGGCGAAGCAGCGCGGCGCTCGCGGTCTCGCGTACGTGCTCTTCAACGAGGACGGCTCGCTCGGCGGCCCCGCGGCGAAGAACCTCTCCGAGGCCGAGCAGGCGGGTCTCGCCGAGTTCGTCGGCGCCTCTGCGGGCGACTGCGTGTTCTTCGCGGCCGGTTCGACGAAGGAGAGCCGCGCTCTCCTCGGCGCCGCGCGCGTGGAGATCGGTCGTCGTCTCGGCTACCTGAACCCCGACGAGTTCGCCTTCACGTGGGTCGTCGACGCGCCGATGTTCGAGCCGGCAGCGGATGCCGTCGCATCCGGTGACGTCGCCGTCGGCGCCGGAGCCTGGACCGCCGTGCACCACGCGTTCACCGGTCCGAAGCCGGAGTTCCAGGACACGTTCGACACCGACCCCGGTTCCGCGCTGGCGTACGCCTACGACATCGTGTGCAACGGCTCGGAACTCGGCGGCGGCTCGATCCGCATCCACCGCGAAGACGTGCAGAAGCGCGTGTTCGAGGTCATGGGCATCAGCGACGAGGTCGCTCAGGAGCAGTTCGGCTTCCTGCTCGACGCCTTCAAGTTCGGCGCCCCGCCGCACGGCGGGATCGCGCTCGGCATGGATCGCGTCCTGCAGCACCTCACGAAGACCGAGTCGATCCGCGACGTGATCGCGTTCCCGAAGTCGGGCAACGGATTCGACCCGCTGACCGCGGCGCCGGCGCCGATCACCGCGGCGCAGCGCGCCGAGGCCGGTGTCGACTTCGAACCGGACGACGAGGCCTGACCTACGCAGAGGCCCTCTCCCGCACACGCGGGAGGGGGCCTTTTGCGTGTGCGGGCGTCGCGCGGTGTGCGCCACACAAGTCCGATTACGCTTCCGAAGTCCGGATTCGACCGATTCGGACGTGCGAGGCGCAATCGGACGTGCGAGGCGCACGACGGGGACGGATGCTCAGCGCAGCTGCGCGAGCGCCGGGGCGATGTTCTCGTTCCAGACGTCGACGCCGAGCTTCGCGATCAGCGCCACCACCACGACGAGGAACACCACCCGGATGAAGGTCGTGCCACGGGAGATCGCCATCCGCGAGCCGAGGTAGCTGCCGGCGACGTTCGCGACCGCGAGGATGCCGCCGAGCAGCCACAGCACCGCGCCGTGCGGGATGAAGAGCAGCAGAGCGCCGGTGTTCGTGGCGAGGTTGACGATCTTCGCCTTCGCACTCGCCTGGAGGAAGTCGTACCCCAGCAGGGCGACGAGTGAGATCACCAGGAACGTGCCGGTGCCTGGGCCGATGAGCCCGTCGTAGAACCCGATCACGAGTCCGGCGAGTCCCGCGGTGATGTGGTGCTTGTGACCGGTGAAGCGCAGTCGGGTCGCCGCGCCCATCTGCGGGCGGAACGCGGTGAACAGGGCGACGGCCAGCAGAGCGACCACGATGATCGGCTTGAAAGCCGCCGCGGGGAGGACGGTCGCGACCGCCGCACCGCCGAACGATCCGGCGAGCGCGATCGCGGCCATGGGCAGAGCGGTGCGGATGTCGGGTCTCGCCCGTCGGTAGTAGGTCACGCTGCTCGTGGCGGTGCCGAAGACTGAGGCGAGCTTGTTGGTGGCGAGGGCCTGAAGAGGTGAGATCCCCGGGATCAGCAGCAGCGCAGGGAGCTGCAGGAGGCCACCGCCGCCCACGACGGCGTCGATCCACCCGGCTGCGAACGCCGCGACGATCACGAGGATCAGGGTTCCCCAGGTGAGCTGCTCGAGCCCCAGCATCCCACCGATCTCCATCCGTCCAGGATGCCAGACTGGCAGCACCTGACCGGCCATGCCCCGGCCACCTCTCGTTCACCCGAGGCGGGATCGTCGGCAACCCGCGGCTCATAGTGTCCTCTCGCAACCCGACTCCGGCTCACGCTGCCGGACACCGAGAGGACCCTGATGACCAACTTCCACCGCCGCGCGCGCATCGGCGCCGGCATCGCCCTGTTCACCACCGCTGCGCTGGGCCTGACCGCGTGCGCCACGGGCGCGGAGACCCCCGCCGCCGGCAGCGACGAGGTCGATGCTGCGACCGCGACGTCCGTCGAGGACTTCGGCACCTTCGCCGAACTCGAGGAGGCCGCCAAGGCCGAAGGCCAGCTCAACGTGATCGCGCTTCCCCGCGACTGGGCGAACTACGGTGAGATCCTCGATCTCTTCGCGGAGAAGTACCCCGAGATCACGATCAACGAGGCATCCCCCGACGTATCGAGCGCCGAGGAGATCCAGGCCGCAAAGACGAACGAGGGCCTGGACACCGCGCCGGACGTGTTCGATCTCGGTCTCACCGTCGCGCTGCAGAACACCGATGTGTTCGCGCCGTACCAGGTGCAGACATGGGACGAGATCCCTGACGCCCTCAAGGAGCCGAGCGGCCTGTTCGTCGGCGACTACGGCGGATACATGTCGATCGGCTACGACTCGTCGAAGTTCGACGCCCCCGAGTCGCTCGACGACCTGAAGGATGCCGCCTACAAGGGCGCCGTCGCCATCAACGGCGATCCCACCCAGGCCGGCGCCGCCTTCGCGGCCGTAGGCCTCGCCACGGTGCAGTCGGACGGATCGCTCGACGACTTCCAGCCGGGCATCGACTTCTTCGCCGACCTGCAGAAGGCCGGCAACCTGCTCAAGGTCGACGTCACCACCGCGACAGTCGCGAGCGGCGAGACCCCGGTCGTCTTCGACTGGGACTACTTGAACGCGGCGCACGCCCAGGGCGACGATGGCAACAAGGACTGGAAGGTCGTCGTCCTCGACGGCACCGGCTACGCGGGCTACTACAACCAGGCGATCAACAAGGATGCCCCGAACCCGGCTGCCGCACGTCTGTGGCAGGAGTTCCTCTACAGCGACGAGGTCCAGAACCTGTGGCTCAAGGGCGGTGCACGCCCCGCGCGCATGGAGGCCATGACCGAGGCCGGCACGATCGACGCCGACCTCGCTGCCGCCCTCCCCGAGGTGCCCAGCGAGACGGTCGTCCCGACCGAGGAGCAGTCAACGAACGCCGGCACGCTGCTCGGCGAGAAGTGGGCAGCGGCGGTCCAGTGACCACTGCCACCGCTGCGGGGGCGGATGCCACGGCATCCGCCCCCGTCTCCCCCGCAGCGCACAGCGCTGGGCCCGCGACCACGTCGCGGGCCCAGCGCTCCGCGCCGTCCGTCGCCTGGCTCGGCCTGGTCCCCTTCGCCGCCTACGTCCTGCTCTTCCTCGCCGTCCCCACCGTCCTCGCCATCGGCTCGGGGTTCTTCACGAAGGACGGCACCTTCACGGGGGCGAACCTCTCGGCGCTCGGCGACCCCGTCGTCCTGACCACCTTCGCGAACTCCGCCGGCGTGTCATTGCTGACCGCCGTGGTCGGAGCGATCGTCGGCGCGCTCGTCTGCTACGCCCTGCTCGGCATGAACCCGGACGGCGTCGTGCGCTCGACTGTGGATGCCGCGGCCGGCGTCCTCGCCCAGTTCGGCGGCGTCATGCTCGCCTTCGCGTTCATCGCCACGATCGGCATCCAGGGCGTGCTCAAGCTGTTCCTCCAGGACGCCTTCGGGATCGACATCTTCGCAAACGGCACCTGGCTCTACGAGCTCCCCGGGCTGATCCTGCCGTACATCTACTTCCAGATCCCGCTCATGGTGATCACGTTCATGCCCGCCCTCGCCGCGCTGAAGCCGCAGTGGGCGGAGGCGAACCTCACGCTCGGCGGCACCCGTTCCAGCTTCTGGCTGCGGATCGGCATCCCTGTGCTCGCCCCCTCCTTCCTCGCCAGTCTGCTGCTGCTGTTCGCAAATGCGTTCTCGTCGTATGCCACCGCCGCCGCGCTCGCCAGCCAGGGGTCGCAGATCGTGCCACTGCAGATCCGCGCCGCTCTCACCAGCGAGACCGTCCTCGGGCGGGAGAACCTCGCCGGCGTGCTCGCGCTCGGCATGATCGTGATCGTCGGAGTGGTGATGGCCCTGTACTCGCTCATCCAGCGTCGGGCTGCGAGGTGGCAGTCGTGAACCGTCTCGGCCCCTCGGTCGCGACCCGGTGGATCATCGGCATCGTCGTCGGTGCGTTCTTCGCTATCCCGCTCGTCGCCACCTTCCTCTACACGCTCCGCGGCACCGACGGCGGGCTGTCGCTCGAGCGGTGGTTCGCGCTGTTCGACCCGGAGAAGTCCGCGGCCATCAAGCCGATCTGGACGGGGCTCGGCAACTCGCTGATCCTCGCCGTGGTGACCGTCGCGATCGTCCTCCTGCTGCTCGCCCCCACGATGATCCTCGTGAACCTGCGCTTCGCGAAGCTGAAGCCCGTGTTCGAGTTCGCGGTCCTGCTGCCGATCTCGATCCCCGCAATCGTGCTGGTCGTCGGCCTCGCCCCGATCTACCTGCAGATCGGGCGCGCACTGGGCACCGGCACCTGGACTCTGGCCTTCGCGTACGGCATCACCGTGCTGCCTTTCGCGTACCGCTCGATCCAGGCGTCGATCGACGCGGCCGACCTCCGCACGCTCGCCGAGGCCGCCCGCTCTCTCGGCGCCGGCTGGCCGACCGTCGTCCTGAAGGTGCTCGCCCCGAACCTCCGCCAGGGGCTGCTCGCGGCCTCGCTGATCTCGATCGCGGTCGTCCTCGGCGAGTTCACGATCGCCTCGCTGCTCAACCGTCAGGTGTTCCAGACGGCCATGCTCGTCGTCCAGAAGCAGGACCCGTACGCACCGGCGATCTTCACCCTGCTGGCCCTGCTGTTCGTCTTCCTCCTGCTCCTCCTCATCGGCCGCCTCGCCCGCGGCACCGGAAAGGCCCGCTCATGACCCTCCCCCAGACCGCCGACAACATGCTGCTCGCTGAAGCCGGCGAGGGCACCCGGGTGCAGCTGCAGGACATCGTGAAGAGCTACTCCGGCACCACAGTGCTGCACGGAGTCGACCTCGACATCGCCCCGGGCGAGTTCGTGTCACTGCTGGGCCCCTCCGGCTGCGGCAAGACGACGCTGCTGCGGGTGCTCGCCGGTCTCGAGGGGCTCGACAGCGGTGCGGTGCTCCTCGATGGCGGCGACGTGTCGCGGGTGCCGACGAACAAGCGCGACATCGGCATGGTGTTCCAGTCCTACTCGCTGTTCCCGCACCTGCGGGTGGCAGACAACACCGCCTTCGGCCTGCGTCGACGCGGTGTCGGCAAGGCGGAGGCGGCGAAGCGCGCGCTCGACGCTCTCGCTCTGGTCGGTCTCGCCGACTTCGCCGACCGCTATCCGCATCAGCTCTCGGGAGGGCAGCAGCAGCGCGTAGCCCTCGCCCGCGCGCTCGTGACCGAACCCAAGGTGCTGCTGCTCGACGAGCCGCTCTCGGCGCTCGACGCCAAGGTCAGGGTGCAGCTGCGCGATGAGATCCGCCGCATCCAGCTGCGCCTGGGCATCACCACGGTGTTCGTGACGCACGACCAGGAGGAGGCGCTGGCCGTCTCCGACCGGATCACGGTGATGAACTCGGGGCGGATCGAGCAGATCGGCACGCCGGAGCAGCTGTACACGACCCCCTCGACAGCCGGTGTCGCCGCATTCGTCGGCCTCTCCAGCGTCGTCTCCGGGGTCGCCGAGGGCGACCACGTCGTGGTGTGGGGGCAGCGCCTGCCGCTGCGCGCACCGGCCGACGGCCCCGTCGACGTCTACCTGCGCCCCGAGAACGTGCACTTCGCCTCGGAGGCGGATGCCGCGACCGACGCCCTCGTGCAGGAGAGCACGTTCCTGGGCAGCATGCGCCGCACACTCGTGCGCACCGAGTCCGGAGAGCTCGTGCGCCTGCAGCACGCGCCCGGCATCCATCCGGCCTTCGGCGACCGGGTACGCATCGCGGTCGCGCCGGAACCCGTGGCAGTGCATCCGCGCGGCTGAGTCGCCGCTCTATCCCCGGACCAGTACTCCGAGATACCGTAACCCTCGAGGGGTGACTTCCCTCGATCCGACAGCGAAGGGATGCCCCATGGCAGGCAAGTTCGAGTTGTTCACCGACAGTTCCGGTGGTCACCGGTTCCGTCTCAAGGCCGGCAACGGCGAGGTCATCGCGACGAGCGAGAGCTACACCACGAAGGCAGCGGCGCTGAACGGCGTCGACTCGGTCCGCCGCAACGCCGCGGACGCCGAGGTCGTCGAGGCCTGAGCATCTCCCGACACACCGAGACCCCCTCCTGCTGACTCAGCGGGAGGGGGTCTCGGTGTCATACAGGTCGTCCGGGTCAGAGCACCCTGGACAGGAAGTCCTGGGTCCGCGGATGCTGCGGATTGCCGATCACCTCGCGGGGATCACCTTCTTCGACGATGTGCCCGCCGTCCATGAAGATCAGTCGGGATCCGACCTCGCGCGCGAAACCCATCTCGTGGGTGACGACGAGCATCGTCATCCCCTCGTCCGCGAGTGAGCGCATGACCTGCAGCACCTCCCCGACGAGTTCGGGGTCGAGCGCTGAGGTGGGCTCGTCGAATAGCATCATGTCGGGGTTCATGCACAGTGCCCGTGCGATCGCGACGCGCTGCTGCTGCCCGCCGGAGAGGTGGCCGGGGAACGCATCCGCCTTCTCCGCGAGCCCCACGCGCCCGAGCATCTCGTGCGCGATCTTCGCCGCCTCCGCCTTCGAGCGCTTCTTCACGCGCTGCTGCGCGATCATCAGGTTGCCCATGACGTCGAGGTGCGGGAACAGGTTGAAGCTCTGGAACACCATGCCGATGCGGGTGCGCACGCGGTCGATGTCGACGTCGGGGTCGGTGATGTCGATGCCTTCGATGAGCACCTTGCCGCCCGTCGGCTCCTCGAGGAGGTTCACCGAGCGCAGGAGCGTCGACTTGCCCGATCCCGACGGCCCGATGATGCAGACGACCTCGCCCGCCGTGACGGTGAGGTCGATGCCCTTGAGCACCTCGTTGTCGCCGAAGCTCTTCACGAGCCCCTGCAGGTCGATCGCAGGAGCGTGGACATCAATCAGGTCGGTGATCATCGCTGCTTCGCCATCCGTCGTTCCAGCCACGCACTGAAGCGCGTGAGTGGGATCGTCACGATCAGGTACAGGACCGCCGCCATGATGAGCGGCGTCGCGTTGGTGTTCTGGGTGGCCGCGTCACGGGCGAAGTTGGTGAGCTCCTTCGACCAGATGAAGGTGCCCGCCACGAAGAGCAGCGAGGTGTCCTTCAGCAGCAGCACGAACTCGTTCGTCAGCGGCGGGATGATGATGCGGAATCCCTGCGGCACGATGATCCAGAACGTGGTCTTCATCGGCGACATACCCAGCGACCGAGCGGCCTCCGTCTGTCCCTTCGGGACCGCCTGGATGCCGGCGCGGATGGTCTCGGCCATGTACGCCGACGCCACCAGGATGAGACCGATCAGTCCGAGGACCACCGGTCCGCCGAGGTCACGCCCGGATATCCCCAGCGCGATCGGCAGGATGAAGGCCACGCCGAAGATCGTGAGGATCGCGGGCAGCCCGCGGAACAGCTCGATCCACGCCGTCGCGATCCACCGGAACGGTCCGATGCTCGACAGCTTCAGCAGCGCCAGGATGATGCCCAGCAGCAGCCCCGCGATGAACGCCACCGCGGTGAACCACAGCGTGTTCACGAGTGCGGTGGTGATGATCCCGGGGAACATCTTCGCCGCGATCTCGGGGTTGAAGAACAGCGGTCCGATCTTCGCCCAGTCGGTGCTGATCGCCGCCCAGACGACGATCGCGATCAGCACGGCATAGACGATGTACCGGTACAGCTTGCTTTTCGTGGTGCGCCTCAACGCCATTGTCAAGGTCTCCCTGCTCTACGTCGCTCGCCGATTACTTCGCGGTGAAGTACTCGTCGTAGATGGTCTGGTAGTCGCCGCTGTCGCGCAGATCCTGCAGCGCTCCGTCGATCGCCTCGCGCAGCGCATCCTTCTCGCCCTTCGCGAACGCGAAGCCGTACGACTCGCCAGTCTCGTACTCCTCGACGATCTTGTAGGCGCTGTCAGCCTTCTCGTGCTCGAGGTTCACCGGCTGGTCCTGCAGGATGGCGTCGATCTGGCCGGCCTGCATCGCGGGCCACAGCTCTCCGTCTGACGGGTACTGCACGAGCTCGGCGCCCTCGGCGTTCTCCGTGGCGTACGCCTCGCCCGTGGTGCCCTGCTGCACGCCGACGTTCTTGCCGGAGAGGTCGTCGATCGACTCGATGCCGGAGTCGGTGCGCACGAGCAGCGACTGGAGCGACTCGTAGTACGGCTCGGAGAAGTCGATGTTCGCCTTGCGCTCGTCGGTGATCGTCATCGCCGATGCACCCACGTCGCAGGTGCCCGCCGCGAGGGTCGTGCCCGACTGCAGCGCGTCGAATCCGACGTCCTGGACCGAGAGCTTGAGGTCGAGCTCCTTCGCGATCGCGTCGAGCAGGTCGATGTCGAATCCGGTGTAGCCCGTGCCGTTGTCGCCGCCCTCGAACTCGAACGGAGCGTAGGGGATGTCGGAGCAGACCGTGAGGGTGCCCGACTCGACGAGGTCGTACTCATCGCCGGCTGCCGGCTCTCCGGAGCCCGGGTTCCCGCCGCCCGTGGCGCAGCCGGCGAGGGCGAGGGTCACGGTCGCGGCGAGCGCGATCCCGGCGATGATGTTGCGACGCTGCATGTCAGCTCCTGAAAAGACGTGGGTGAGTTCCCAAGGACGGGTAGGTGAACATCTAAACATGCGCGGTCGCACCGAACATGCCGCGAGCCATCATCCGGGGATCACGTTTGTGTTGCAAGTGCGACGCGATATTACGGGCGTGTGACGACTCACACCTCGAAGTCGACGGCGACCCGGGATACGACGACTGAGCGCACGTAGGCCACGACCTCCTCGTGGGCCGGATGCACCTGGTACTCCTCCAGGGCGGCGATCGAGTCGAAGTCGGCCACCAGGGTCACGTCCCAGTTCGCGTCAGGATAGGCGACGTTCGCACCGGCGGAGATCGAGCGCAGCTGCGGCACCACTCCGTCGAGGGCGGTCAGGCGCCGCGCGACCTCGGCCGCCTGCTCTGCGCGTTCTGCCTGGTCCTCTGCGGCGAGCTTCCAGCTGACGACGTGCCTGATCATCGCGACTCCTTCTCCAGTGCGTCCTGCTGGACCGCGTCGACGAGGGCATCGCGCAGCCGGTCGGCCGACAGACGCCAGTGGGCATGCAGCTCGCCGTCGATGAGGACGACCGGGATCTTCTCCCACCACAGCTCGTACAGTGCGGGGTCGTCCTGGATGGACGCCTCGACGATCTCGATCCGCTCAGCCGCCGCATCCGGCAGCTCGGCGACCACCGCGTCGATGATCTCCGACGCGACGTCGCACAGGTGACAGTCGGGCTTGCCGATGAGGGTCAGCGTGGTCACGCCGACGGCACCTCGACATCGCGCCCCTGGGCGATCCACTCGCCGGTGCCGCCTTCGACGTTCGTCGCGTCGTAGCCGCGGGTCTCGAGCGCCTCGACGACGCGAGCGGACCGGCCGCCGGCCTGGCAGATCACGTCGAACGCCTCAGCAGGCAGCTCTTCGAGGCGGTTGCCGATCTCGGACATCGGGATGTTCACGGCACCCGGTACGTGGCCGACGGCGAACTCGTGCGCCTCGCGCACGTCGATGAGCGGGATGTTCGAGCGCTCGGCGAGCTCGGTGACGGTGATCGACTTCATGGCATGCTCCTGCGACGACGGGAAACCTGGGGGTAGAGACACAAAGCGCCCGTCCGGAGACAGGCGCTCGTGTCTGGCCGCTTACTTCTTGTTGCGGCGCTGGTGGCGAGTCTTGCGAAGCAGCTTGCGGTGCTTCTTCTTCGCCATGCGCTTGCGGCGCTTCTTGATGACAGAACCCACGGAAACCTCACTAAGTCAGGGGCTGGGCGTCGCACGGTGGCGGACACCCGGGTACGGGCAAGGAAAAATGCCTCGGATCAGTCTAGCAAACCACAGAGGCCCCGCCGCACGCGATCAGTCTTCGACCTGTTCGGTGACGAGGTACCGCCACACCAGGGCGTGCCCGAGGGCCACGAGGGTGATGAGGAGCAGCGCCTCGACCTGGATCGGTGCGAGCCCGAGCGGAGTCGCGATCTGCGGGAACACGCCGATCACCGCGGTGGCGGTGTAGACCAAGATCGTGCCGGCCTGCGTCCAGCGCACGGCGCGGGTCGTGCCGTCACCGCGCGAGCGCGAGACGAGGCGGAGCATGGACACGCCGCCGACGACGGCGATGACGACGAAGGGTGCACGCCAGAGGATCGGATTCTCGGTGCCGCCCACCTGCGCGAACAGCCCCATGAGCGCAGGCAGCAGGAAGGAGAGGTAGATGCCGCCGATCGTGCGGCGCATCGAGGGATCGCTCGACCAGTCGCGACGCGCGCGCACCACGTTCCACCAGAGACCGGTGAGCGCGAAGCACGTCGTGGAGAAGAGGGCGTAGAACGTGCTGACGTCCACGATCTTCTCCTGGGTGATCAGCCGACGTCGGCGATGGGACGCTGCAGTGCGTCGGCGACGGCGGACTCGGGCACGCGGAAGCTGCGTCCGAAGCGGATGGCGGGAAGCTCGCCGGCGTGCACCATCCGGTACACGGTCATCTTGGATACGCGCATCAGCTCGGCGACCTCAGCCACCGTCAGGAACCGCACGTCAGGCACCTCGGGCATCCCACGTACCCCTTTCTCGATTGAGCACACTCTATGGGGTAGCTGGGACGCGTGTAAACCCGTGTGACCTGTGTGATCAGCGAGGATCCCCGACGGTCGCGAACGCTCGCACCGGGAACGTGCCGAATCCATGCACCGCAGGAGGAGCCGCCGTGAACCGCGCGCCGCGGGCGGGCACGTCGGCGAGGCGGGTCAGGTGCTCGACGACATGGACGCCTGCGGCGAGCAGGATGCTGTGCGCTGGCCGTTCGCCCCCGCTCTCCGTGTCATCGATGTTGAGCGAGTCGATCCCCACCAGCGCGACTCCGGCGTCGACGAGGAATCGCGCACCCGCCTCGGTCAGGAACGGCGCCCCGTGCCCGTACTCCGGGGTCCCGAAGAACCGGCTCCACCCCGTGTCCAGCAGCACGGCGGCTCCGCGCAGGTCGCGATCCGCGAGGGTGGCCGCGTCGATCCCCCGCCGTTCCTGGCTCCACGCATCCTGCAGATGGAAGACCTCCGCCGGGAGCCCGACCAGCGTGGCGAGGTCGAGGGATGCGAGGTCGCCGCCCTCCGCATAGCGGTGGAACGGCGCATCCAGATACGTGCCCGTGTTGCCGATCATCGTGATGATGTCCATCGCGAACTCGGTGCCGGGGGCGTACTTCGCCCGTGAGGCCTCGCGCGTGAGATGCGAGGTGATCGTCGGCGCAGGCAGGCCCGGGTAGGTCACCAGGCCCGCTTCGATGGGGTGGCTCAGATCGATCACTCTCGATGCCTGCCGAGCCGGGGCATCGACGCCACGGCTCCCGCGGTGCGGTTCCTCGACGACCCGCAGGTTCGTCAGCTCGACGGAGCTGACCAGAGCGAGGCCGAGGTGGTGCACGAGCAGCGTCCCGATCTCATCCGCCCCGAGCTCGGGCCGCGGCAGGTCGAGACGAAAGGCGTCTCCACTCAGCCCACCCCCGTTCGCGAACGAGATCGTGAAGTCGAAGTGCGCGCGGTGCTCGGCGGATGCGGTGGTCATCCCCTCATCATGCCGCTGCTGCCCCTGTCATCGGGCGGAGCGGGACTTCGCCTGTCTCTCTCGAGCCTCGCGCAGCGCCTGACGCTCGATCTTGTGCGCCGCACGCAGGGCCTTCTCGGCTTCGCGCACCGCCTTCTGCGCCTCCTTGAGGCGTCGATCGCCGGCGAGCTCGACGGGATCCAGCGCGATCCACTCGTCGCTCACCTCGTGCGAGGCTCCTCCGGCGAGCGCCTCGATGTATGCCGCGACACCGTCGAGGAGACGATCCACACCGAATCGGAACGGATCGGCAGGCGAGGTGAAGACCCCGTCATCGATCGCACGGCGCAGCGCCGGGAACTCGTCCACCGTGATGACGCGGTCGTACAGCTCGGACTCCCTGACGGCGACCTCGTCGGCGCTGAGACCGGTGCCCCTGGACTGCTCCGTGTAGCCCGCCTGCACGATGCCGCACCATCGGGCGTCGCCGGTCACCGCGAGGGCCACCGCCATGCGCTCCTCGGCGGACAGCGGCGTCTCCTCCAGGGCGGCGAGGCTCGCATCGAGCCAGGCCGAACTGTTCGGCGTGATCGGCGAGCCGGTGATGGGCAGCGAGAGGATCCACGGGTGGCGCTGATAGAGCAGCACCTGCTCGGCGTAGAGCGCGAGCAGCTTCGGCCGCCAGCCCTCCCGTTCCCGATGCGATTCGGGAGGCAGGCCCGTCGCCTGCTCCTGCATCAGAAGCAGGAGATCGTCCTTCGCGCTCACATAGCGGTAGAGCGACATGGGCGTGAACCCCAACGCCGAAGCCACCGCGGCCATCGAGACGGCGCCGATGCCCTCGGCATCCGCCAATTCGACCGCGGCATCGACGATGCGCTCGACGCTCATCTCGCGCTTCGGTCCACGCTGCGGATTGGCGGCCACGCCCCAGGCGAGCGCGATCCCTCGAGGCAGTTCGGGTGGCTCGTTGTCGATCACCTGTCCAGTGTACTTCTGTTTATGTAGTAAACAGTGTGTTATGGTCATACACAATTGAGTATGACGCACACAGTTTTTACTCGATCAATACGAAGGGACACATGATGGAGACGGCCATCGAGATTCGCGGGCTGCGCAAGGCCTTCGCGACGAAGGTGGTGGTCGATGACCTCGACTTCACGGTCCGGCGCGGCGAGGTCTTCGCGCTGCTCGGGCCCAACGGAGCGGGCAAGACCACCACGATCAACATCCTCACCACCCTCGTCACCCCGGACGCCGGAGTGGCCAGAGTCCTGGGCTACGACACCCGGACCGAGACGGCGGAGATCCAACGCCGCATCAGTCTCACCGGTCAGTCCGCCGCCGTGGACGATGCCCTGACGGGCCTGGAGAACGTCGTCATGTTCGCGAGACTGGCGGGCCTGAACCGGGCCGAGTCCGCACGTCGGGCGACGGAGCTCCTCACCCGCTTCGACCTGACGGAGGCCGCGACGAGAGCGGTGCGCACTTACTCCGGCGGGATGCGGCGCCGACTCGATCTCGCCCTCAGCTTCGTCGTCACACCGGAGGTGCTGTTCCTCGACGAACCCACCACCGGGCTCGACACCCGCAGCAGGAGAGACCTCTGGGACCTCATTCGCACGGTCGCCGCAACCGGCACGACCGTGTTCCTGACGACCCAGTACCTGGAGGAGGCCGACCAGCTCGCCGACCGGATCGCGGTGCTCCACGGAGGCAGGATCGCCGCCCTCGGCACCCCCGCCGAGCTCAAGGCCAGGGTGGGCGGTGACACGGTCGAGCTCCATGACGCGCAGGGAGAACTCACCCGTGAGATCCCCACGGACGGCAGTGTCGCCGATCTGCGGCGGGCCCTCGACCTGCTCGACGAAGAAGGGCTCGACGGCGTCGTGACACTACGACGTCCGACGCTCGACGACGTCTTCCTCGCAGTCACCGCTTCACCTCGCATCCAGGAGATCGCATGAGCACCGCAGCCGTCATCCCGTCCCTCGCGCCGTCGGCTGCCCCGCCACGGCCCCGCCTCCGCGGGTTGACCGCCGAGTCCGTCTTCGTCGGCCGCAGCCTGCGTCACTCGCTGCGTGACGGCGAATCGCTGCTCATGGCGATCCTGCTCCCGGTGATGCTCATGCTGATGTTCACCTGGGTCTTCGGCGGCGCGATCGATCCCTCCGGCGCCTACGTCGACTACGTGGTGCCGGGGATCATCCTCACGTGCGCCGGCTTCGGCGCATCCTCGACCGCCGTCTACGTCGCCAACGACATGCGCACCGGCATCATCGACCGCTTCCGGACGATGCCTCTGCGCGCCAGCGCGGTACTCACCGGCCATGTGGTCGCGAGCCTGCTGCGCAACCTCGTCGCGACGACGATCGTCATCGGCGTCGGCATCCTCGTCGGCTTCCGCCCCGAGGCCTCGCTCGGGCAGTGGGTGGCCCTCGCCGGGCTGATCGCGCTGTACATCCTGGCGATCACCTACCTCTTCGCGGCGATCGGCCTCGCCGCGGGCTCACCCGAGGGAGCGAACGGCTACGGATTCGTGCTGCTGTTCCTTCCCTATCTGTCGAGCGCTTTCGTCCCGGTGGCGAGTATGCCGGACTGGCTGCAGCCGGTCGCAGCCCATCAGCCGATCACCCCGATCGTCGATACGATCCGGGGGCTCCTCACGACCGCACCACTGGATGCCGCGCCATGGGCCGTCGGATGGTGCCTTGCGATCCTCGTCTTCGCCGTGCTCTGGGGCACCTGGCTCTTCCGCCGCAAGGCCGGGCGGCGCTGAGCCCCGATCGAGCTGCGGCGCACCACCGGACTCAGCGGAGACATAGGACGTATGCCGCAGTTGCCCAGACTGGTCTGGGACGGTGAGCAGACGGCTCACGATGGCACCATCCGGGTCGCGCGGGCGTGGGGCCCGCGGCCTCGCCCCTGACGACTGCCCCCCGAATCGTCAGGGGCGACGTGCGTCCGGCATCAGTGGCATCGAGCCGGCTTCAGCCGCCGAGCCTCTTGAACGCATTGGCGACGACGTGCTTGGCCGACGCCGCCGCACGTCCGACGACCTCCGCCGCATGGGCGGCGCCGTCCGGCAGCGGGAGTCCCGGGTAGTCGATGTCCGGGGCGTCGTCACCGTAGGCATCCATGAGGAACGGCACGAGCCAGTCGTCGACGGAACCGAGCGGCTCGACCTCGAGGCTGTAGAAACGGCGTTGTCCGTCTTCGCGCACGCTGACGAGTTCGGCCTCGCGCAACACCTTCAGATGCTTCGAGACCGTCGGCTGGCTGATGCCCAGATCGGCGACGATCTGGCTGACGCTCGTGCCGGCATCCCCTTCGGTGGTGCGACGCAGGAGGAGCTGGAGGATGTCTCGCCTCGTACCGTCTGCGATCACGTCGAAGATGTCCGTCATGTGATCAGGGTAGTCGTCCCCGGCACGGAGTACCATGACGAAGGCTCGGCGAACGGCGTCGTGCAGTCGCGACCACGCGGCGAGTGGGAGAGCGAAGGGGGACGCGATGTCGGGCATCGTTTCGGCGTCGTCTCCTCGACAGCGGCTCCAGAACGCCGCGTCCTGGGGCAAGCACATCATCACGTCGTCGCCCTCGCGCTTCGCGATCGTGATCTTCGCGCTCCTCATCCTGGTCTTCACGGTGCTGCTGTCACTTCCGATCGCGTCGGCGGACCGCACCGTCACTCCCCTGGCCGACGCCCTCTTCACGGCCGTCTCGACCATCTGCGTCACAGGACTGTCGACCGTCGACATGGCGACCCACTGGTCGCCCTTCGGCCATGTACTGGTCTTCATCGGAGTGAACATCGGTGCTCTGGGTGTCCTCACGCTCGCATCGCTGATGGGGATGCTGATCTCCAAGCGACTGGGACTGCGCGCCAAGCTCCTGGCCGCGGGTGACACGAACCCCCTCCGTGCGCACGGAGGTGTGGTCAACGAGAGCCAGACCGTGCGACTGGGCGAGGTCGGCCAGCTCCTGACGACGGTCGCCGTCTCGGCGCTGATCATCGAAGGCGTGCTGGCCGTGCTGCTCTACCCCGCTCTCGTGATGGCCGGTGTCGAGCCGATCGCCGCCCTGTGGGAGGCCCCGTACTTCGCCGCGATGGCGTTCACCAACACCGGGTTCGCCCCGAACGCGGGCGGCGTCGCGGTGTTCGCGGACGACTACCTCGTGCTGACGCTGCTGATGGTCGGCGTGTTCCTCGGGAGCATCGGCTTCCCGGTGATCTACACGCTCGCCAAGCATGTCTGGCACGTGAAGAAGTGGTCGCTGCACACCAAACTCACCCTCGTCACCACCGTGCTGCTGTTCGTGCTCGGCGCCGCCGTCTTCCTCATCCTCGAGTACGCCAACCCCAAGACCTTCGGGTCGATGGATGCGGCCGACACCACGTTCCAGGCCTTCTTCCTCTCGGCGATGACCCGCTCCGGCGGCTTCAACGTGATCGAGATGGACGACCTGAACGGCTCGTCCCTGCTCGCCGCGAGCATGCTCATGTTCGTCGGCGGCGGCTCGGCCTCGACGGCCGGCGGCATCAAGGTCACCACCCTGGCCGTGCTCGCGATCGCCGTGTGGTCGGAGGCGAAGGGCCGCCAGTCCGTCGAGGCCTTCGGCCGCCGCATCCCCAGCGACGTGCAGCGCGTCGCCCTGAGCGTCGTCGCGTGGGGAGCCACGATCGTGGCGCTCTCGACGATCATCATCGCCCAGATCACGAAGGCCGACATCAGCCATGTGCTCTTCGACGTCATCTCGGCCTTCGCCACCGTGGGGCTCTCCACCGGGCTGACCGCCGAGCTGCCGGACGCCGGCTCCTACGTCCTCGCCGTCACCATCTTCATGGGGCGCGTTGGTACAGTGACTCTCGCCGCGGCGGTCGCCGCGACATCGCGAACGCAGTACTACTCACTGCCCGTGGAAAGGCCGATCGTTGGTTGAAGTCCTCCGGGGCGACGCTCCCGTCCTCGTCATCGGTCTCGGCCGGTTCGGTGCCGCCTGCGCGGGCGAACTCGACCGTCTCGACCGCGAGGTGCTCGCGATCGACGACAACCTCGAGCTCGTGCAGAAGTGGTCGGACCGCGTCACCCACACCGTGCAGGCCGATGCCAAGAACATCGACGCCCTCCGGCAGATCGGCGCCCAGGACTTCCAGGTCGCCGTCGTGGCGGTCGGTTCGTCGATCGAGGCATCCGTCCTGATCACCGCGAACCTCGTCGACCTCAAGGTCCCGCAGATCTGGGCCAAGGCCGTCTCGCAATCGCACGGCAAGATCCTCGCCCGCGTCGGTGCCAACCACGTCATCTACCCCGAGCGCGAGGCCGGAGAGCGCGTCGCGCACCTCGTCTCCGGCCGGATGCTGGACTTCATCCGCTTCGACGACGATTTCGTGCTCGCCAAGATGTACCCGCCCAAGTTCATCCGCGGCGTCGGCCTCAACGAGTCCGGTGTGCGGAGCAAGTACAAGGTGACGGTCGTCGGCGTGAAGAGCCCGGGCAAGCCGTTCCGCTACGCGGAGGCCAACACGATCGTCACGAACCACGACCTGATCATCGTCTCGGGCACCAACAGCGACATCGAGCGCTTCGCCGCCCTCGATCGCTGAGATCGCACGCGGGCGGTTCTCAGGCGTCGACGTCGAGGACGATCTCCACGTCGTCGTCCACGCCGATCTCCTCGCGGTCCTGCAGCGCCTTCTTGATCGGGACGATGTAGCCGCCGTCCTTCGGCCAGAGCGCCGTGGTGACCGTGGTGCTGCCGATCGTGACGGATGCCGGGATCATGCCCCACCCGTAGGTGACGACGCCGGCGACCTCGCCGATCATCTCGCTCTCGGCCGGCGGCACGGTGACGAAGTGGAACGGCGCGGGCCCGCGCCAGTACCAGATCTCCCCCGAGAACCGCAGCTGCATGTCAGGCGCCGGCCGCGAGTTCCCGGGCGCGGGCGAGCGCCGCATCCGCCGCTTCCGCGAACGTGCGATCGAGGTGCGCGTCCTGCAGCACGGCGACGGCGCGCTCGGTCGTGCCCTTGGGACTCGTGACCCGACGACGCAGTTCAGACGGCTCCTCCCCGGAGGCGTCGAGCAGGGCGGTGGCGCCGATGAAGGTCTGCTCCACCATCAGCCGCGCATCGGCGACGCTGAATCCCATGCCGACGGCCGCCTTCGTGAGCTCCTCGATGAGGAGGTAGACGTAGGCGGGACCTGAGCCGGAGATGGTGGACAGCGCATCGATCTGCGATTCCGGCACCTCGACCACCGCTCCGACGGTCTGGAACAGGCGGTGCACGAGCGCGACGTCGTCGGGGGTCGCGGCAGCGCCGGCCGCGAGACCGGTCATGCCCTTGCCGACGGTCGACGGGGTGTTCGGCATCGAGCGGATGACGCGGACCTCAGCGCCCAGGTTGTCGGCGAACGTCTGCAGGGTGACGCCGGCCGCGAGGCTGACGACGATCGCGTCGTCAGCCAGTGACGGAGCGATCTCCCGCAGCAGATCGGGCACCATCGCGGGCTTGACGCCGACCAGCACGATCCGCGCCTGCGCAGCCGCTTCGGTGTTGCCGTCGGGTGTGTCGGAGAGCGCGATGCTCGTGACGCCCTCGAGTTCGGAGAAGGCAGCCGCCTTCTCGGCGGTGCGGTTGGTCGCCGTGATGCCGCCGTCGACGCGGATACCCGACGCCACCACTCCGCGGAGGATCGCTCCCCCCATGGAACCGGCACCGAGGAACGCGAGGGCGGGGAGAGAATCAGCCATGTCGTCATCCTACGGCGGGCTCTTCCGGTGTCGACGGGCGAGCAGATCTAGACTCGACGCATGAGTGCATCCGGCGGCAGCAAGGCGATCATCGCGGCATTCCTGGCGAACCTGGGCATCGCCCTGGCGAAGTTCCTCGCCTGGGCGCTCTCGGGTTCCGCGTCGATGCTCGCCGAGGCGATCCACTCGGTCGCCGACTCCGGCAACCAGCTCCTCCTCATGCTCGGCGGCCGCAAGGCGAAGCGCGAGGCGGACAGGTCGCACCCCTTCGGGTACGGCCGGGAGCGCTACGTCTACGCGTTCGTCGTGTCGATCATCCTGTTCTCCGTCGGCGGACTCTTCGCGATCTACGAGGCGATCGACAAGCTCACCCACCCGCACGAGCTCGACAAGACCTGGTGGTGGCTGCCGATCGTCGTGCTCGTGGTGGCGATCGGGCTCGAGTCGTTCTCGCTGCGCACCGCCGTCAGGGAGAGCAACCTGGTGCGGGACCGCGACCAGTCGTGGGTGTCCTTCGTGCGCCGGGCGAAGGCCCCCGAGCTCCCCGTCGTGCTGCTCGAGGACGTCGGGGCCCTCACCGGACTCACGTTCGCACTGCTCGGCGTCGGACTCACCATCATCACCGGCAACCCGCTCTTCGATGCGCTCGGCACTCTGATGATCGGCATCCTGCTCGTGCTCATCGCCATCGTGCTCGGGGTGGAGACCAAGAGCCTCCTCGTCGGAGAGGGAGCGACCCAGGCCGACCACGACCGGATCGTCGACGCCATCAACGCGGGTGACGAGATCGAGAAGATCATCCACATGAAGACCCTGTACCTCGGGCCGGATGAGCTGATGGTCGCCGCCAAGATCGCGCTCAGCGCCGACAAGCCGCTGCGCGAGGCCGCTGACGACATCGACGCCATCGAAGGTCGCATCCGCGAGGCCCTGCCGATCGCGCGCGTGATCTACATCGAGCCGGACGTGTACCGTCCGTCCCTCGATCCCGAGCCCTCGACGGACGTCTTCGTACTCAAGTCCTCGGACTGAGTCGGCGCGGGCTCCGCGTCAGCGACGGCGCTCGAAGAAGTCTCGGAGCAGGGCTCCGGCGGCATCCGCCTCGACGCCGCCGATCACCTCCGCGCGGTACGGCAGACGTCGATCGCGGAGCACGTCGTACATCGAGCCGGCAGCCCCCGCCTTGTCGTCCCAGGCGCCGAACACGACCCGACTGATCCGCGCCTGCAGGATCGCGCCGGCGCACATGACACAGGGTTCCAGGGTCACCACGAGCGTGTGGCCCTCGAGGTTCCAGGAGCCGACAATCGCGGCCGCCGCTCGCAGAGCTGCGATCTCGGCGTGCCCGGTCGGATCATGCGTCGCCTCGCGGTCGTTGCGTCCTTCGCCTACCTGCATCCCCTGAGCGTCCAGCACCACAGCCCCCACGGGGATCTCCGAGGCCTGTGCCGCGTCGGCTGCCAGCTCGAGAGCTCGACGCATCGCGACACGATCGGAGGGCTTCATGCGTCGAGCCTACGACAGCGGCTGCGGTGTCCTTCCGCAGTCGATGTCGTGCCGGAGCCGTCCGCCCATTAGCCTGTATCCATGCGTGTCCACGTCGCCGACCACCCTCTCGTCACCCACAAGCTCTCGGTACTGCGCGACCACCGCACACCGTCGCCGGTCTTCCGCCAGCTGACCGAGGAGCTCGTGACACTTCTCGCGTACGAGGCGACCCGCAACGTGAAGGTCAGCCCGGTCGAGATCACGACCCCGGTCACCACGACCATGGGCGTGAAGATCTCTGAGCCGCGCCCGATCGTCGTACCGATCCTGCGCGCCGGCCTCGGCATGCTCGAGGGTCTCGTGAA
This sequence comes from Microbacterium hydrocarbonoxydans, assembly GCF_900105205.1. Taxonomy (NCBI): domain Bacteria; kingdom Bacillati; phylum Actinomycetota; class Actinomycetes; order Micrococcales; family Microbacteriaceae; genus Microbacterium; species Microbacterium hydrocarbonoxydans. Next base: position 3,028,536 of record NZ_FNSQ01000005.1, read on the forward strand.
GCTGCTCCCCACCGCTGAGGTCGGCTTCCTCGGCATGGTCCGAGACGAGACCACGTTCGAGCCCACGACGTATGCCGAGCGCCTGCCTGACGACCTCAGCGACCGCCAGTGCTTCGCGATCGACCCGATGCTGGCGACCGGTGGCTCTCTGGCCGCAGCCATCCAGTTCCTCTTCGACCGCGGAGCCAAGGATGTCACGGCGATCTGCCTGCTCGGGACGCCCGAGGGACTCGCTGCCATCGAGGCGCTCGTCGGGGATCGCGACGTGACGATCGTGCTCGGTGCGCTCGATGAGCGACTCAATGAGAAGGGCTACATCGTGCCCGGCCTCGGTGACGCCGGGGATCGCCTCTACGGCACCGTCTGACGCTCGATCGCGTGCGCCTCCCAGCCACGCGGGTGGCGCGCTAGTCGAGCAGCGCGACGCCGAACCCTGCGACGACGTCGCGCACCTCGTCGAGGTACCGCTGCGCCTGCTCCGTGAGCGGGATGGCCGAGCGTCCGATCCAGCCGATCTCGATCCGCTCGTCGACGTCGAGAGGTACCGCCACGATCTCGGGGTCGAGGTCGTCGCTGATGATGCCGGTGGAGATGGTGTAGCCGTCGAGTCCGATCATCAGGTTGAAGATCGTCGCGCGGTCGGAGACCCGGATCTCCCGCGCACTGGAGAGGGTCGAGAGGATCTCCTCGGCGAAGTAGAACGAGTTGTTGGCCCCCTGATCGAAGGTGAGCCGCGGCAGACCCACGAGGTCGTCCAGGGTCGCGCGCTCGCGGGAGGCGAGCGCGTTCCGCCGCGAGACGAAGATGTGCGGTTCGGCGACGAAGAGCGGATGGAAGGCGAGACCGGAATCCCGCAGCAGCTTGTCCAGCACATTCCGGTTGAAGTCGTTGCGGAAGAGGATGCCGAGCTCGCTGCGCAGCGTCCGCACGTCCTCGATGATGTCCCAGGTGCGAGTCTCCCGAAGGGAGAACTCGTACTCGGCGGCGCTGGATCGCTTGACCATCCGCACGAAGGCGTCGACGGCGAACGAGTAGTGCTGCGTCGAGACGCCGAGCAGACGGCGGGAGGGGGTCTGCCCAGATAGCGCTGCTCGAGAAGCTCGGCCTGCTCGACGATCTGCCGGGCATACCCCAGGAACTCGGTGCCGTCGGTGGTCAGCGTGACTCCTCGGGCCGATCGGGTCAGAAGGGATCGTCCGACCCGCGTCTCCAGGTCCTTCATGGCCGCAGACATCGTGGGCTGTGCGACGTAGAGCACGTCGGCCGCCGCGGTGATCGATCCTTCCGCCGCCACTTCGATGAAGTACTGGAGCTGCTGCAGCGTGATCCCGCTCGGTCGCCTGGCCATAGGAGAAGGCTATATCAGTTCATAGCGGAGCCGAATTACCCGATGACCCTGCTCTCCCTGCACGATGAGAACACCGCACTCCCGAGGCCAGTCGGCCTCTCCCTTCCCGGATTGGCCCCCTCATGGCGAACGAGATCACGTTCAGCATCACCACCACGCGCTTCGACGAGGACTACGCACCGTCGGACAGCTCGCGGATCACGACGAACTTCGCCAACCTCGCGCGCGGGGAACATCGCCGGCAGAACCTCCGCAACGCGCTGGCCATGATCGATCACCGCTTCAACGATCTCGCGCCCGGCGATGACCCCCGGCGGTACACCGTCGAGCTCGACATCGTCTCGGTGCATCTGCGGTTCTCCGACGGTGAGGACCGGGAGTTCCCCGTCCTCGAGATGCTCGATATCCACATCCTCGACCGGCTCACCGGAGAGCGCCACCAGGGCATCGTGGGGAACAACTTCTCCTCCTACCTCCGCGATTACGACTTCAGCGTGCTCCTGCCCGCAGCGAACGCGGGCTCGACCGGATTCACGACTCCGGATGACTTCGGTGTGCTGCACGGCAAGCTCTTCCAGCACTTCCTCGAGTCGGACGCGTACCAGGCTCGGTTCTCGAGCCTGCCCGTGATCTGCATCAGCGTCTCCACCAGCAGGACCTACCGCCGTACCGGGAACCACCACCCGGTGCTCGGCATCGAGTACGTCCAGGACTCCTTCTCGCTCACCGACGAGTACTTCGGGAAGATGGGACTCCAGGTGCGGTACTTCATGCCGCGTGGCAGTGCCGCCCCGCTCGCCTTCTATTTCCGCGGCGACCTGCTGAGCGACTACTCCGACCTGCAGCTCATCGGGACCATCAGCACGATGGAGACGTTCCAGAAGATCTACCGACCCGAGATCTACAACGCGAACGCGCAGGCGGAGAGCGTCTACCGTCCGAGCCTGGCGCATGAAGACTTCCGGCACACTGAGATCACCTATGACCGTGAGGAGCGCAGCCGTCTCGCGGTGACGCAGGGACGCTTCGCGGACGAGCACTTCGTCACGCCGCACCGGCGCGTGCTGGACCAGTGGGCCGCCTCCTACCCCGCTCCTGTCCGATGACCGGCGGTGCATCCACGGCCTCGCGTCGACTGCTTCCCACGTCGATCGTCGGGAGCCTCCCGAAGCCGTCCTGGCTCGCACGGCCCGAGGTGCTCTGGTCACCCTGGGAGTTGGAGGGCGACGAGCTCGTCGAGGGCAAGCAGGATGCGCTGCGCACGGCCGTTCACGAGCAGCGCCGCCGCGGCATCGACATCGTGAGCGACGGCGAGCAGACACGCCAGCACTTCGTGACCACCTTCATCGAGCACCTCGACGGCGTCGACTTCGAGAATCGCGAGACGGTCCGCATCCGCGACCGCTACGACGCGAGCGTGCCCACGGTGGTGGGGGCCGTCAGCCGTCGTCAGCCTGTGTTCGTGGAGGATGCCGCGTTCCTGCGCGCGCAGACCGATCAGCCCATCAAGTGGGCGCTGCCCGGCCCGATGACGATGATCGACACCCTGTCCGACCGTCACTACCGCAGCCCTGAGAGGCTCGCCTGGGAGTTCGCGACGATCCTCAATCAGGAGGCGAGAGAGCTCGAAGCCGCAGGGGTCGACATCATCCAGTTCGACGAGCCCGCGTTCAACGTGTTCTTCGACGAGATGAAGGACTGGGGCATCGCCGCTCTGGAGCGCGCTGTCGAGGGGCTGAGCGCAGAGACCGCCGTCCACATCTGCTACGGATACGGGATCAAGGCGAACACCGACTGGAAGGCGACGCTGGGCTCGGAGTGGCGGCAGTATGAGAAGTCCTTCCCGCTGCTCCAGAAGTCCTCGATCGACATCGTCTCGCTGGAGAGTCATCGGTCTCACGTGCCGATGGATCTCATCGAGCTGATCCGCGGCAAGAAGGTGATGCTGGGGGCGATCGATGTCGCGAGCAAGGAGATCGAGACCCCGGACGAGGTGGCTGACACACTTCGTCGCGCGCTCGAATTCGTGGATGCGGATCTGCTCATCCCGAGCTCGAACTGCGGCATGGCACCGCTTCCGAGGCGGGTCGCGCTCGACAAGCTCAGCGCACTGTCAGCCGGGGCACGGATCGTCCGCGCGGAGCTCGGCCACAGCGCCGACTGATCCTCGCGCTCCCATCGCGTCCGATTCGCCGTCGCGCTCACACCGTCAGGCGGTACCCCCGCTCGTCTCCGTAGTGTGTGAAACCGGCCCTCGCGAGGATCGGCGCCGACGTCGCGGTGCGTCCTTTGACGAGTGCGGTGGTCGCCCCGTAGGAGGCACTCACGCGGAGCCGCTCGGCGAGGACAGCACGGTAGGCACCGCGCCCCCGTGCCTCTGGGAGGGTGGCTGCACCCCACAGACGCGTGAACCCGTCGACGATCGTGCAGCCGCCGGTGCTGACAGCACGGCCATCGAGCCGGGCGAGCACTCGCACCTGCGTGCCGGCGGTGAGAGCCGCCGCGACCTCCGCGTGCTCCACGCGCAGGCCGTCCTCGTCGAGCGGACGTTGCTGCCAGACCGGGACGTTGATCGCATCGACCTCGCGCACCTGCTCGAGCGTGGTGACGACCTCTGCAGTCGCCCCGTGGGGGACGCCGAGGTCTGCGCCCTCGACCCGACGAGCGAAGACCGCGACCGTGTCGACATGCTCGGCACCGCGCCGCCGCAGCTCCTCTTCGAGGTCGGGTCGGTCGGCGGCGTTCGTCCAGAATCGGAACTCGCTCTCGCCCCACGCTCTTGTACGCTCGAGCGCGCGATCCACGACCGTCACCGGGTCGGCATCCGAGTTCACGCGAGAACCGCGTACTCCCCCTCCGAACCGCTCGGGGTACCGCACCAGCTGCAGGTCGCCCTCATGATGGTCGCTGTCTCGGGGAAACCAGACCCACGCCGCCGAGGCGCGCAGGATGTCGTCTGTCGTATGCATCCCGGCCCCTGTCTCAGTCGGCCGCACCGACGAGGCGGGCGAAGGCGCTCATTCGCGCCACCCCCTCCGGTGTACGCGGAAGGTCGTCGAGGAGCGCCGGGGAGTGGATCAGATAGGCCGCCACCTGCGCCCTCGAGATCGCGACGTTCAGCCGGTTCTGCAGCAACAGGAACTCCGGTCCCCTCGGTGCATCCCGGCCGCTGGATGCGGCGAGCGAGGTGATGGAGACCACGGCCTCCTTGCCCTGAAAGTTGTCGACCGTGCCGACGGGCACGTCGGGGAAGCCCGCAGCCGCCAGCGCATCGTGCACCGTCTGACGCTGCGCGTTGTACGGCGCGACGACGATGATGTCGCGTTGGGTGAGCGGACGGACGGTCGCCGGCTCGTCGTTGTCGGTGAAGGCACGTCCGACGAGATCCCGCACCAGCGCCACAACCTGCGCCGCCTCTTCCGACGACTGCGTGGCGTTGCCGCGGTGCCGGATCGGGATGACATGCAGACCCGCATCGATGCCCTCGATCGATCGCCCCTCCGTGCCGGGCGCTGACGCGAGCTGCCCCGCATAGGCCAGCCTCGACACGGGAGCCGCGACGCTGGGATGCATCCGCCATGAGCGCGCGAGGAAGTAGCCGTAGTCGGGACGCACGACGGCGTCGCCGTCCATGACCCAGCCCAATGCCGACGTGTCGACGGGTTCCGGATGAGCGCCCTGACTCACCTGCGGGAGCTGCTGCGGGTCGCCGAGCAGGAGCAGCCGCTTCGCCCCCGCCGCGACGGCGATGGTCGAGGCGAGCGAGAACTGCCCTGCCTCGTCGACGACGAGGAGGTCGAGGCCCGCTCGGTCGACGCGTGAGGTGTTGCTGAAGTCCCACGCCGTACCGCCGACGACGGCCCCGTGCTCGGCATGCTCGGCGAGGAACGAGGCCATGCCGGTCTTGGCCATCACCGTGTACGAGGGATCCGTTGACGGGTCCTTCGGCGCCTTGGCGACCTGCGCCGCCGGGACGCCGTCTGCCACCACGCGCTCGAGCAGGTTCTCGATGATCGCGTGGGACTGCGCGACCACGCCGATCGTGAACCCGTGATCGATCACCAGGCGCGCGATCACCTGCGACCCCGTGTAGGTCTTCCCCGTGCCGGGAGGACCCTGGACGGCGAGATAGCTGTGGTCGAGATCGAGCACCGCTCGGACGATCGCGTCGATGGTGTTCTCGCCCGGCGCGGGTATCGGCTCCCCCGAGACGGTGCGAGGAGGAACGCGGCGCAGGATGTCGGTGGCGGCATCCTGCGGAAACTCCGGCGCGGCCGCGTGCACGGTATCGGCCCACTCGTCGATGGCTCCCTGGAGGGAGACCACCCGCGGCGGAGCCGCCGGCGTCAGAGCGACCGGAAGCGCATCCCAGGTCTGCCCCTGGATCGCGGTCTCGGTGATGAGGTAGCCGTCGTCGAGCACCTCGGCGACAGTGACGCTGTGCGGCACGTGCACGGCCCTCGACGGGACGTCGGTGTCGAACGGGGCCGGCACCGAGTACAGGGCGAAGGGCTGCGCACCCGCCCCCAGAGTCGTCCCCGGTGAGACCTCGCCGCGGATCTCGACGTCGCGCGACATCACCCGGCGCCCCTCGCCCACGCTCCACTCACGACGCACCGCCGACGACGCACTGTCGACCCGCACCACGTCACGCGTCGCATCCCACATCGTGACGGGCTCGCGGAGACGCTGGAAGTGCGAGACCCAGAAGCTCTTCGCCTCACGAGGGAAGTAGTCGATCGCGGCCGCCGCGATGCGATGCACCTGACCGTCCTCCCCCGCTGCGGCGGCGCGCTCGGCGTCGGCCAGCAGCGCCACCGAACGCGGCGAGGGCTCGTAGATGACCTCGTCCGCCTCATCCGGTGGGGCGGGACTCACGCCCTCCGCCCGAGCGATGTCGATCAGCCAGTTGCGCAGCCGCCTGGTCGAGACGCAGTCATAGCGGTTGTAGTCGGCGAGATCGGCGAGGACCGCGTCGGCGTCGGCCTGCTCACCGGCTGCAGCGAGTTCGCGCGCCGCGACATACTGCACGATCGAGTCGTCGCCCTTCTGCACGTCGCTGGTGCGCACGTCGGCGCCCATGTAGAGCGGCTCGAGCTTCTTGATCGAGTACGAGCGGGACCCCACCCGCACGGTGCGCAGGACGAGCGGATACAGGTCGACGAAGACGCCTTCGCGCAGCAGCCGGTCGACTTCGCCCTCGCGCACGCCGTGCCGCGCCGCCATCGCCACGAGATGCGAGGTCTCGTATGGCGCGTAATGGTAGATGTGCATTCCGGGATGCGTCGATCGGCGGAGCGCGACGAAATCGAGGAACCGCTCGAACGCCTCACGCTCGGCGACGAAATCGTGCGCCCAGAGTGCGGTGTACTCGTCGCTGTTGTCGACCCAGCCGAACAGGTAGTCGATCCCCCACTGCGCTTCGCCGTCCGGCGCGGGCTCGGTGTACAGCGGATCGCCCTCGAAGTCGAAGAAGATGTCGCCGTGGCTGGGAACGGGCAATGTGTGGATCGCCGCCGCATAGTGCACGTCGTACGTCGGTGCACCGTCGAGGTCTGCCTGGATCTGCAGTCTCGCCTGCGCTCGCAGGGTCTCGAAGGAGTCGAGGTTCATCCCCTCGGGCGGCGCGGTCGCCTCGGCGAGTGCGTCGATCGTCTCGATGCCCGCCGCGCGCAGCCGAGCGCGCTGCACCGGACGCATGCGCGCCACCATCAGCAGATCGCGGTGCGCGACGACCTGCTCCTCGCACGTCGCGCATCGTCCGCACGCGACGATCTCGAGGTCGCCCCGATCGTCGCCCCATGCCAGCGCCCCATCAGCGGACGGATCCTCGATCCGGCGGTCCGCGATCAGGGCGCGAAGCCGTGCACGCCTGACGTGGAACAGCGGCAGGATGTCGTCCACCGTATGGGTGCTGAGCGAGCCGTCCCCGAGGATCAGGTCGACCTCGTCGGACCGCGGGATGCCGAGCCGATCGAGCTGATCGACATATGCCGCGAGCTGCATGAGAGCGGTCACGCGCGCCTTGCGAGCAAGCTTGGAGTCCTGGACACGCCACCGGCCGTCTTCGTCGCGCTTGAGGAAGTCGGCGAATCCGACGAACTCAGGCGTCGCGAACGCCGCCTGGAAGACCATCTGCGCATCGGAGCCGGTCAGAGCGCAGATGGTCTCCTGCACAGCGGCGGCCAGCGCTTCGGCGTCGACCGACGAGACCTTCTCGATGCGGTGCACCCGGTCGTCGCCGAGTTCGGCGACGTAGCGGGCGAGGACGTTCTGCTCGTGGACGTCGCCGAGCAGCGCGGCTCGCGCGAGGGTGGCGTCTTCGGGTTCCTCGACGGCGGGCACCCGGCCCAGCTTCGCGTCGATCGCTCGACACCACGCGAACTCGCACTCTGCGGCCGCCTTGAGGTCGCTGGCGCTCCAGATGACGCGCTGCGCCTGAGTGTCGATCCGCACGATGCTCCCGTTCTGTCGGATGCTTCGACACTAGCCGCGGCATCCGACACGGGATCACGGGGTGCGGCTCAGCGCCACCACTCATCGTCCGGGGTGACCGGCAGATGACGCTTGTGCTGGGTGGCGAGGTACCGCGATTCGATGCGTCCGGCGACCTCGGGGTCGACCGGCCGCCCCTCCAGGAAGTCGTCGATCTGCTCGTAGGTGAGTCCGAGCTCGTCCTCGTCGGCACGGCCGGGCTGGCCGTCGAGAAGATCAGCGGTGGGCACCTTGTAGGCGAGCTGGTCGGGTGCCCCGAGCAGCAGCAGCAACGACCGTCCCTGCCGCTTCGTGAGACCCGAGAGCGGGAGGATGTCTGCGGCACCGTCGCCGAACTTCGTATAGAACCCGGTGACCGCCTCGGCCGCATGATCTGTGCCGATCACGAGCAGACCGTCGTGACCCGCCAGCGCGTACTGGGTGACCATGCGAAGGCGTGCCTTGATGTTGCCCCTGTTGAAGTCGGTGATGTCGCTGGTGACGGCGAACTCGATGTCCTCCTCGACGCCGTCGACGCCGTTCTGGATGTTCACCTCGACGGACGAATCGGGTCCGATGAACTGCAGCGCCGCCTCGGCATCCGCTGCATCCTTCTGCACGCGATAGGGAAGCCGCACCGCCAGGAAACTGGCCTCGCCTCCCTCAGCGCGCACACGCTCGACCGCGAGCTGCGCGAGCCGCCCGGCGAGGGTGGAGTCCTGGCCGCCGGAGATCCCCAGCACGAAGCCCTTGGCACCGGTGGTCCGCAGGTAGTCGGCCAGGAACGACACTCGTCGCTCCACCTCGACCTCCGGGTCGATCTCGGCCTTCACGCCGAGCGCTTCAGAGATCTGCTGCTGCAGGGTCATGTGTTCCTCCGGTCTCCCTGACGTCAGTATCCTCCCTCAGTGTTACATCGAGATGACACCGGACGCATACACTTGACTTCGCGGCCGCCGATGCACCTGGCAGGATGGCGGAGTGAAACTTCTCGTCGCGGCCATGGCCTCAGAACTCCAGGCCTTCCCGGAGCATCTCGAGGGATTCGACCAGCTCGTCACCGGCGAGGGCAAGATGCAGGCGGTGTTCGCCCTCACTCGCGCGCTCGACGCCCGCGAGTACTCCGAGGTCGTGGTCGTCGGGACAGCCGGCGGGATCGACCCGGAGCTCGACGCGACCGTGCACGAGATCGGCAGTGCGCTGCAGCACGACGTCTTCGACCTCGAGGGTGTGGCCGGGCAGCATGTCTCGCTTCCCGCTCGCGTGTCCACTGGCCGCGACGGCGTGCTGATCGCGACCGGCGACAGCTTCGTCGGTGACGCGGGGATCACCTCTGTCATCCGGCCTTCCGGCGCGGGACTGGTCGACATGGAGACCTATGCGTACATCTGGGTCGCCCAGCAGTTCGGAGTGCCGATCCGTGCGTTCCGTGCGATCTCCGACCGCGCCGAGGATGGTGCGCTCCTGGACTTCCGTGAGGCGATCGCTCGGTGCAGCGTGCAGCTACGCGAGGTCATCCGCCGCGAGTACGGCGTCTGAGCGTCAGTCGTCCGACCACACGTGATCGGTGAGGAGACCCGACCCTCACCGGGCTTCGATGATGCTCGGACCGTTCGGGGTCGCGTGCACCGCGAGCTGTGCCGGGATCTGCTCCTGCATCGCCTCGACATGACTGATCACGCCCACCGTCCTGCCACCCTGGCGCAGTTCGTCGAGGGTGCGCATCGCGACGTCGAGCGTGTCTCCGTCGAGTGATCCGAACCCTTCGTCGATGAACAGTGTGTCGAGTCGGATGCCTCCCGCGCGGGCCGTGACCACCTCGGCGAGCCCGAGAGCGAGGGCGAGGGAACTCAGGAACGTCTCTCCTCCCGACAGCGACTGTGCCGGTCGCGTCTGACCCGTGAACGCATCGAACACGACGATGCCGAGACCGGATGCCGCGCCGCGCGCCGCGAGCGCGTCGGAGTGCCGCAGCTGGTAGCGCCCTGCCGACATGTCACCGAGGCGACGATTCGCCGCATCGACGATCTCCTCCAACTCGGCGGCGAGGACGAAGGTCTCCAGCGTCATCTTGCGGGTATTCGCTCCACGACCGGCGATGGCATCGGCGAGCCCCCGCAGCACCTCGTAGTCGGCCGCATCCGCCGCGGTGCGCTCGTGCTCGGCGGCGGCGGAGTCGATGAGCGCGGTGATCTGCTCCGCCACCGCGGACGCACGACCGGACTCGTCACCCGCCGTGCTCCAGAGCTGTCGGGCGAGTCGCGACTGCTCCTCAGCCGGAGCGAGGTCGATGGGCTCCTCTGGGAGGGTGCGCAGCTCGAGATCGAGGAGGATCGCGCGTTCCTTCTCGCGCTGCACGGAGTGCTCGGTGATCCGCACCTCCAGCGCGGTCCGTTCGGCGTGGGTGCGCAACGCCTTCTGCGCAGCGGCGGCATCGTCGAACCCGGAGGCATCGATTGCCGCCGCCAGCTCCGCTGCAGTCTCGTCGGCGGCGGCGGTGCGGCGCTCCTGCTCGGCGATCGCCTCGACGAGGGCGAGCGCCGACTCGACTTCCTTCGTGGCCGCGGACACCCTCTCGACCACCGAGCCGTAGGATCCCCTGGCCTCGGCGATGGCGGTGTCGGCGTCAGCCGCACGCTGCGCGAGTACAGCGTGGGCCTCGCGAGCGGACGTGAGCGCAGCGAGGTCTCGCTCGTGATCGCGGTCGAGCTCGCGGATGCGGTCGACGACCTCATCGCGCTGCCGCTCCAGGTCGGCGACCCTCGCCGAGGCCGCGGTGCTGGCGGAGTGCTCGTCGGTCGCCCTCGCGAGCTCGTCGTCTGCGGTGTCGACGTCGCGCCCGTCCGCCCCGGTCACCGCCGCCGCCAGCTGCGCACGAAGTGTCGAGACGACCTCCGACGCTTCGCGCTCCAGGGCGGCCGCCCGGTCTCGATCGGCTTCCACCGCGTCGACGTCGTCGGCGGAGACAGGGTCGGAGTGCACGGCGGGAGCGGGATGCTCCCGCGCACCGCATACGGGGCAGGGATCGCCATCGTGCAGCGTCGTCGCCAGCTCGCCCGCGAATCCGTCGAGCCGACGCTGGCGAAGACGCGCGAGCGCCGTCTGCATGCCCGCGAGGGCGCTGCTGGCTTCGGCCAGAACCTGCTCGGCCTCCGCCCGATCGGCCGTCAGACGGACGACCTCGCCCGCAGCCGCACGCCGGGCATGAGCGATCTCGAGCGCAGCGAGCAGATCTGCGGCTCGATCGGCCGTTCGTCTGGCCTCGTCACGATCCTTCGTCAGCGCATCCAGCCGGGCGGGGAGTACCGCTCGCTCGGTCTCTGCGGACTCGATGCGCGCAGCCGCGACCGCCACGGCCTCGGCCGCCGCGGTGAGTTCACGCTCGAGCGCAGGGGCCATCCGCTCGAGCTCGGCCGCCCGCTGCCACGCGCCGGTCTGACGGGTGCGTTCCGCCGCCCACGCGGCATGGTCGTCGGCGTCGATGCCGAGAGCCTCCCAGGCGGCGCGTGCGCGCTCAGCTGTCTGACGCGCCGCGTCGGAGGCGGCGGCGGTCCTGGTCGCTGCCGCGATTGATGACCGCAGGGCCTCCACCGCCCTCGCGTCACGCAGCTCGGCTCGCGCCTCCGCGACACGCGGCTCCTCGGCATCGAGACGATCGAGCGCTGCCCTGGCACGATTACGCTCCGCCTGCGCGCGCTGCTCGTCACGAAGTGCAGCGAGCGCGGCGTCCGCGGCGGCGGACCGTTTCTCAGCCTCGATCCGCTCAGCCGCTCGCCGCTCGGCGCGATAGTCCGCGCGTGCCTTGGCGCGACGCAGCTCCTCCAGCCGCTCCTCGATGGTCGCCGCGTTCCGTGGCGGAGCGTCCGCCTCCGCCCCTTCCCCTGCGGTGTCCGTGGCGTCGCCTGCGAGCTCGGCGTTCGCGACCAGCCTCTCGCCCTCGTCGAGGCGTGCCGTGACTGTGGCGAGCCGTGATCCCAGCTCCGCCTCGGCGGCCTTGCGCCGATCCTCGAAGCGAGCCTGGACGTCTTCGAACCGCTCCGTGCCGAACAGCCGCCGCAGCAGAGCCTGCCGCTCTCTGCTCCCCGCCAGGAGGAACTCCGAGAAGCGGTTCTGGGCGAGCAGGATCACCTGGAGGAACTGCTCACGGCTCAGCTGCAGGATCTCATCGAGTTCGAGGGCCGCCTCGCGCTCACGGGCGGCGAGGCCGACCCATTCGCCGCCGACGAGGACGTCGAGTTGCACCGCCGCTGCCTGCACGGTCATGCCACCGCCGCGCTTCTTGGGGCGCTCGTACTCCGGCGACCGGGTCACCCGGTAGCGACCGGCGGGAGTGCTGAACTCGACCACGACCTGCGTGACGTCGTCGGGCCGGCAGTGGTCGCTGCGCAGCCGCTTCTCGCCACCTTCGTAGCGGGGTACGCCGCCGTAGAGCGCGAAGCACACCGCGTCGAGGATGCTGGACTTGCCGGCTCCCGTCTTGCCGGCGATCAGGAAGATGCCGTCGTCGGCGAACGAATCGAAGTCGACGATCTGCCTGTCGCGGAACGGGCCGAACCCCTCGACCTCCAGGCGGTGCAACTTCATCGGTGAGTCTTCTTCCCGGTCGGTATCTCGACGCTCGTGGCGAGAGCAGTCAGATCAGAGCGTCGGCACGCACGCGGTCGTCGAGGACCTCGCGGATCAACTCGCCCTCGCGCACGGTGGCGCCGTGACCGGAACGCACATGTTCGAGGAACGCCTCGATCCGCTCGGGATCGGTCGCCGCTCCGCGCAGCCTGTCGACATAGGACCGCTCGATCGACTCCGCCCTCTCGGCCGGCTGGTGCTGCACCATCGCGCAATGCGGGTATCGCTCACGGAGTCGTCGCATCGGCTCCGTCTGCGCCAGCGCATCGGTATAGACCGCGCAGACCCAGTCATCGGCGTGGGCTGTGACGTTCTCGCTCGACAGGATCTCGTCGAGAGTGCCGGTGAGAGTGACGAGGCGACGCGGCACGGGCAGGTCGAGCCAGTCGACACCGACCAGGCCCGTTGCGTCGAGGTCGATGAGCCATGACCCTCGAGGCTTGTGCTGCTCGCCGAAGCTGTAGTGCAGCGGAGCACCCGAGTAGCGCACCCGGTCGCTGATCTGCTGGCGTCCGTGGATGTGGCCGAGCGCGACGTAGTCCGGCCCGTCGAACACAGACAGCGGCACGACGTCGAGCCCGCCCTGGCGCACCTCGCGCTCGAGGCCGATCGTGGCGTCGACACCGGCCGAGAAGCAGTGCGCGATCGCGACCGAGCGGCCGCCGTGCTCCTTCATCCCCGCGCGGACCAGATCCATCGCGTGTGCGACGGTCTGGGCCTGGGTACGGAGGTCGACGCCCTCCCAGTGCTGTCGAACGATGGCGGGCTCGAGGTAGGGGATGCCGTAGAAGTGCACCGGTCCGTCGGCATCGGACAGAGTGACCGGTGTCCCGATGCCGAGCGGATCGGTCAGCACGTGGATGCCGTCGCGCAGGAGCCGGGCCTGGAAGCCGAGTCGTGCGGCCGAGTCGTGGTTGCCGCTGGTGACGATCACCGTGGCGCCGGTCTCGTGCAAGGCGACCAGCGCGTCTCCGAGCAGTGTGTAGGCGGCACCGGCGGGAGCGGCGGAGTCGAAGACGTCTCCGGCGACGATCACCACGTCGACGGAGTGATCCCGCACCTGCACCGCGAGCGCGGCGAGCACCTCGGCCAGCGCATCCATGGTCGAGTTGCCATGGAAGGTGCGGCCGATGTGCCAGTCGGAGGTGTGCAGGATTCGCATACTCACACGGTACGAACCCCCACCGACATTCGGTCCGAGGCGTGCCGTGGCGCCCGTTCTCGACCCCCGGATCCCGGGCGCCCGGCGGTCAGTCGGACGCCCGGGCACGACGGTCTGCGCGTCGAACAGGCTCAGTGCGCGCCGACGGCGACCTGGCCGGTGGGCATCAGCTCCTCCTTCGGCCCTCGGACCATCAGCACCGCGATGATCGAGGCGCACACCATCAGGATCGACGCGACGATGAAGATCCACCCGTAGGCGTCGGTCAGCTGGATCGGCGTGAGCTCCCCCTGCGCATGTCCCCCGACGGACGCCGCGTACACAGCCGTGAACACCGACAGCCCGATCGAGCCGCCGATCTGCATCGCCGAGTTCGCGACGGCCGAGGCGACGCCGGCATCGTGCGACGCCACCCCGCTCAGCGCGAGGTTCTGCAACGGGATGAAGACGAAGCCCATCCCGACGCCGAGCAGCACCAGTGCAGGCGCGATCTGCACGAAGTAGGCGCCGTCCGGACTGATGCCGGCCAGCACGAACAGACCGGCGGCAGCGATCAGCGGCCCCACCACGAGCAGCGGACGCGGTCCGATGACGGTGAGCAGCTTCGTCGCAAGCGGCGCGATCACCATCGTCGCGATCGGCAGCGGGAGCGTCGCGACGCCGGCCTGCAGCGCGCCCATCCCGAGGACGAACTGCAGATGGAAGGTCAGGTAGAGCGTGGCGCCGATCATGATCGCTCCGGCGACACCCTGGATCAGGAACGCCCCTCCGCGCACGCGATCCGCCACCACCCGCAGCGGAAGCAGCGGCTGGGAGACGCGGCCCTCCACCCAGACGAAGACGCCGAGGAGCGCCAGGCCGAGCGCGAGGAAGGCGATCGTCAGCGGATCGCCCCACCCGTTCTCCGCGAGGCTGAAACCGTAGACCAGAGAGCCGAGCCCCAGCGTCACGGTGATCGCACCCCACACGTCGTAGCGGTTGTCACCCTCCGCCTTGCTCTCGGTGAGGAAGAGCGCGCCGCCCACGAGACCGGCAGCGACGAAGAAGAGGTTGACGAGAAGGCACCAGCGCCAGTCGGTGAACTCTGTGAGGAATCCGCCGAGCAGCAGCCCGACGGCGGCCCCCGTTCCCGCGACGGTCCCGAAGACCGCGAACGCCGTGTTGCGGTCGCGGCCGGAGGGGAAGGTCACGGTGAGCAGCGCGAGGGCCGCGGGCGCCAGCAGCGCTGCGAAGACGCCCTGCAGGCCGCGGGCGAGGACGAGCTCCCAGCCGGTCTGAGCGAGACCGCCGAACAGCGAGGCAGCACCGAAGCCGACCATGCCGATCATGAACGTGCGTTTGCGCCCGACGTAGTCGGCGATGCGTCCGCCCAACAGCAGCAGCGCACCGAAGGCGAGGGCGTACGCAGTGACGACCCACTGCCGCTGCCCGTCGCTCAGACCGAGCGAGGCTTGAGCACGCGGGAGCGCGATGCTGACGATGGTGCCGTCGA
This sequence comes from Microbacterium hydrocarbonoxydans, assembly GCF_900105205.1. NCBI lineage: Bacteria > Bacillati > Actinomycetota > Actinomycetes > Micrococcales > Microbacteriaceae > Microbacterium > Microbacterium hydrocarbonoxydans. The sequence continues at coordinate 3,043,638 of NZ_FNSQ01000005.1, forward strand.
GGACGACGATCAGCTGGGTGAGGGAGATGACGACGAGCGCCCACCACCGGGTCTGGGGGCGGGCGCGCAGGGACGATGACATGGAAGAACCTCCGGTGTCGGGAACGATGCCGGAGGTTTCGAGCCTCGGACCAGCGCGCCTGTGGCGCCTGACCACCTCAGCCGACGGGGCTGAGCAGGCTTCCATATTACCGCAGCTGCGACCGAGCGTTCCTGAGCGGAAGGTCCCCTGACCCACCCTCGTCGCGACGATCGGCACGTGGTGATGAGTGATGCGCGATGCGCGATCACACGTGCGGTGTGCGGGGCTGCGCGATGCGTTCCGGGCTGCCCTCCACCCCACGGTGCCGGATTGCCCCTCCGGCAGGGGTTGTGCCCGCCTCGTCGTGACTACCGACTTCCGCTCTCACTCCTCCAGGTCGTGGAGCCAGTTCGCCTGCTGGATCCGATTGTCGAGCTCACGCAGCTGCTGCGCGACGGCGTCGGCGCGCGTGCGCACATCGGCGACGGGAAGCGCCGCGATCTGACGCAGCTCCGACCGCATCTGACGAAGGTACTGCTCGTTGGCTCCGGATGCCGCCGCAGCGGCATCCGTCAGCAGCGAGTGCTGGAGCCGGAGCACGTCCCGCGCTGCGAGCGCATCCGTCATCGTGCCGTCGCTGCCGAGATCGAGCCGCGAGTTGGTGGCGTTGATCCGGCGGATCAGGTCGCGCAGTTGCACGAGCACCGCATCCGCTTCGACGAGCAGCGCGGAGGCGTCCTCCGCGGGCTCCTCCCCCTCCTGATAACGGGCATTCGCCGTGATGCGGGCGCGGAGCTGCTCGATGCGCCGCTGCAGGTCTGCACGAGCCGTGAGTGCTTCTGCGAGTCTCATGGGTTCATCCTGTCAGCGCGCCGCCGCGTAACACAGCGTCACACGCGCTCGGATCATCGCGAACGCAGCAGGGAGGCGTGCTCGGGGTGCGCCTCGAACCAGTCGGCGACGTACCAGCACACCGCATCGACCTTGCGATCGCCGCGCGCCTCGATCTCGGCCACTGCGCCCTCGACGACGACCGCAGCGTAGCCGTGGCCGCGGAAAGTCGGGATCGTGAAGGCTCGCGTGAGGGCGATCGTGTGTCCGTCGTCGCGGTAGTCCAGAACGCTCACGAGCTGCCCGTCGCGCGTCAGCGTATAGCGGGACGAGTCCTTCTCATCAGTGAGGATGAAGCCGGCGGCAAGGGTCGAAGTGGTCACCTCTGCCACGTTACGCCCCGCTCGCACGCCGACGGTCGTTTTGACACGCCCGGACTTCTTCGGACATAATCCCCCCATGACTACCAACGCAAGCCCTTTGTCCGCCCAGGAGGCGAACAGGACTGCCGGGATGATGATGCCCGGTCGCGTTGGCATGTGTTGCCGAATGTGTCGCTGAACGAACAGCCACTCCGTCTGACCTGATTCCCCGCGATCTGCGAGGACTGGTCTCCGAGCACCCACCCCTGCTCGCTCTCCCGGCTCGCCCGGTCATTCATGCAATGCAGCAGAGCCTCTCTCCGGCTCACGTCCTGAGGACTTCATCATCATGTCGAACACCGCACTTCTCGAGCGTCCCGTCGCCACCGCCGTCCGTCCCGTCTCGTCGCAGCAGACCGGTGCACCGCTGGATGCCGACCTCCCTGCCGTCCGCTCACCCCGTGGCTTCGCCCTCTACGTCGGTCTCGACGAGATCAAGGCGGCCGAGGCCGGGGTCAGCCTCCCCCTTCTCGTCGACGCGCTGCGCCGCACGCTGGCCGAACTCGCCCCTGGCGCCGAGACGCACGCGACGGTGGCCCTCGCCCCGCACGGCTCCGGCGGTCGCGACCTCGACGTCGTCCGCCTCGCGCTGCACGAGCCCGGCGCGATCGCTCGCACCAAGGCTGCAGCCGACGAGGAGACCACGGACGAAGAGGGCGGCGTCGTCGTCGACATCTCGCGCAAGCGCGTGCTGATCGACGGGGAGTCCGCGTCCTTCACGTACAAGGAATTCGAGCTCCTGCAGTACCTCGTCCTGCGCGAGGGCCGTACGATCGAGCGCAGCGAACTCGTCTCCGCTCTGTGGCAGGCGCAGGATGACGAGACCCCCGGCGAGCGCACGATCGACGTGCACGTCCGACGTCTGCGCGCCAAGCTCGGCCGCTACGAGGACATCGTGCGCACCGTGCGCGGCATCGGGTACCGGTTCGACCGCCACGCCGACGTCGTGATCCGCTACGGCCACGGCACCCCCTCGCCCGACCGCTTCTGATCGCGATGTCAGGCCCGCCACGTATGGTGGGCGCATGACGATGACCGCGGATGCCGGAGCCGCCGACGCGCCTGCGGCGGAGGCTCCCCTCCAGACGGTCTATCGCCCCTCGGCACCGGTCGACCTGCGCGCCACGGTCGGCATGCTGCGCCGCGGTCCAGGAGACCCGACGATGGTCATCGACGGATCCGTGATCTGGCGCGCCCTGCGCACCCCTCTCGGCCCCGCGACCCTCGCGCTGCGTGCCGGCGGCGGAGAGATCAGGGCCACCGCCTGGGGTGCCGGAGCACAGCATGCGCTCGATACCGTCCCCAGCCTCTGCGGTGCCGACGACGACCCCACGGGGTTCGACCCCTCCCACCATCCGCTGATCGCGGAGGTCGCTCGCCGCTCCCCCGGTCTGCGACTGGCTCGTACGGGCGTGGTGTTCGACGCTCTCGCGTGCGCCATCCTCGAACAGAAGGTCACCGGCCTCGAGGCGTTCCGCGCCTGGCGGATGCTGGTCACGAAGTTCGGCGAGCGCGCGCCAGGTCCGACCCCCAGGCCGATGTACGCCGCACCCACGGCGCCGCAGTGGCGGCGGATCCCCTCCTGGGATTGGCATCGCGTCGCCGTGCAGCCACCGCAGTCGAAGACCATCGTGCGGGTGGCGGAGCGTGCGGACAGCATCAGCCGCGCCCTCCTGAACGCCCCCACCGGCGAGGAGCGCGACCGTGCGCTCACGAGCTTCCCTGGCGTCGGTGTCTGGACCTCCGCCGAGACCCGCATCCGTGCGCTCGGCGACCCCGATGCGGTGAGCGTCGGCGACTACCACCTCGCTCACGAGGTCGGTCATGCGCTGACCGGACACCGCACCGACGACGACGGGATGCTCAAGCTGCTCGCGCCGTGGGCGGGGCATCGTCAGCGCGTCATCCGTCTCATCTTCGCCAGTGGGGTGAGCGAGCCGCGGCGCGGCCCTCGCCTCTCCCCGGAAGACCATCGCGGGCGCTGACCGGCGCCCCGGTCCCGCACGGCGTTTAGGCTGAGGCCATGTCCCGCACCGCGCTCCGCCTCTCCGTCACTGCAGGGCTCCTCATCCTCGGAGTCGTGATCGGTCTGATCTTCGAGAACGTCTGGCTCGGCATCCTGCTCGCCGCGATCGTGTGGCTCGGTTGGTTCATCGGCTACGAATCGCGCCGCGGGCGCAACGCCGGCGTCAACGACGAGGATCACGGCATCGAGCTCTGAGCTCGCGCTCTCGTCAGTAGTACACGGCCAGCGGCCCGTGCGGTCCCTCGATCACCTGCACCGGGGTGTCGAAGACCCGGGTCAGCACATCGCTCGTCATGATCGCCGACGGCGGCCCGAACTCCACGACCCCACCGTCCTTCATCGCACAGATGTGGTCGGCATAGCGGCCTGCGAAGTTGACGTCGTGCAGCACGATGACGATGGTTCGCCCCAGCTCCGTCGAGGCTCGACGGAGGTGCTTCATCATCTGCACCGCGTGCTTCATGTCGAGGTTGTTGAGCGGCTCGTCCAGCAGTACGAACTCCGTGTCCTGCGCCAACACCATCGCGACGTAGGCGCGTTGCCGCTGACCGCCCGAGAGCTCGTCGAGGTATCTCCCTTCCAGCGCGCCGAGGTCGAGGAAGTCGATCGATCTGCTGATGACCTGCTCATCCGCAGGGGTCAGCCTGCCCTGGGAATGCGGGAAGCGTCCGAAGCCGACGAGCTGGCGCACGGTCAGTCGCGTGACGAAATGATTCTCCTGGCGGAGCACGGAGACGATCTTGGCGAGGTCGCGCGACTTCGTCGTCGCCACGTCGTAGCCGGCGATCTCGATCGCCCCGGCGTCCATCCCGCCGAGCCGTCCGATCATCGTCAGCAGCGTCGACTTTCCCGCACCGTTCGGGCCGATCAGCGCGGTGATCCCCCCTGCGGGGATGCGGAGGTCCACGGGGCCGATCGCGACGTCGTCGCTGTAGTCTCGGCGCACGCCATCGAGTGTGATCACAGCCTGCCCTTTCTGAGGATGACGATGAGGAAGAGGGTCCCGCCGACCAGTTCGATGAGGATCGAGACCATGCCCTGGGCGTAGAAGATGTTGCGCATCACGAAGTAGGCACCGGCGAGGATGGTGAATGCCGTCAGCACGGCCACGGGGAAGATCAGCCGGTGATCGTGCGAATCCGCGAACTGGTATGCCAAGGTCGCGACGAGGAAGCCCAGGAAGGTCATGGGCCCGACCAGCGCGGTCGACGTCGCCATGAGTACGGCGACCAGGAACAGCACGATGTAGAGCTCGCGCCGGTGGTCGAGGCCGAGCGAGCGCGACGCGTCGGCTCCGAGGGCCAGGAGATTCAGCCGTCGCGCGCGAAGCCACAGGAGCGCGGATGCGGCGACGCACAGCGGGATCGCGAGCGGCAGGTAGGAGGCGTCCGCGTTGGAGACGTTGCCGAACAGGCGGGCGGCGAGCACATCGAACTCGCTGGGGGTCAGCAGACGCTGCATGAACGTCGAGACGGCACCGAGGCCCCCTCCGATGATGATCCCGATGAGGAGCATGATCTGGAGGTTGCCGTAGCGCCCCGACAGCAGCCAGCCATACAGCGCCATCGCGAGGCCGACCATGATGAGCACCTGCAGGCCGAACTGCCACACCCCCTGGATGGCGACGAGTCCCGCGATTCCGAAGAGGTAGACGGTGCCCGTCTGCACGACCCGGTAGAGCGATTCGAAGCCCATGATCGACGGGGTGATGATGCGGTTGGTCGTGACCGTCTGAAAGCTCACGGTCGCGACGGCCTGAGCCACGGCCACCACCGCCATCACGGTCACGTTGGTCATCCGGAGCTTCGCGATCCGCCAGAATCCGGCGGATCCCACGGGCATGGGGTTCTCCCACGCGAGCAGGGCGAAGCCGAAGACCAAAGCCAGGACCACGAGGATGCCGACCACGATCGCGTACCGACGGCGCGCGTGGGCGGTGGGGAAGGCGCCGGAGGTGCGCGCCTCCGCCGCCATCAGGTCAGCCACGACGACGCTGCCTGAGCAGGAGGGCGATGAACACGATCGCGCCGACGACACCGAGAATCAGCGACACCGGCACCTCGAAGGGCATGATGATCGTCCGTCCGATGATGTCGCAGACCGTGACGATGGCGATGCCCAGGAGGCACACCCACGGCAGGTTGCTCCGCAGGTCGTCGCCGCGCACCAGGGACACGATGTTCGGGACGATCAGACCCAGGAACGGCAGGTTGCCGACGACGACCGTGACCACGCCAGTGGTGATCGCGATGAGCACGGTCCCCAGCAGGATCACCCGGTTGTAGTTCACGCCGACGTTCGTCGCGATCTCCTCCCCCAACCCCGCGATCGTCAGACGATCGGCGACGAGGAACACGATCACTGCCACGATCGCGACGATCCACAGCATCTCGTACTGTCCACGGAGCACGGAGGTGAAGCTGCCGGCGAACCACACGCCGATCGCCTGCAGGGAGTCCGTGACGAGCGCGAAGTACGTCGACACCGAACCGACGACGGCCCCGAGCATGATCCCGACGATCGGGACGATGAGTGACGAGCGCAGCGACACGCGACGCAGGAATGCGAAGAAGACCATCGTGCCGATGAAGGCGGCGACGACAGCCCCGAGCATCCGGAGCGGGATCGACGGGTTCGGGACGAGCACCATCACGGCAAGCAGGCCGAGGCCCGCCCACTCGGTCGTGCCGGTGGTCGTGGGTTCGACGAAGCGGTTCTGGGTGAGGAGCTGCATCACCAGTCCGGCCATCGCCATCGCCGCACCCGCGAGGACGAGGGCGATGGTGCGCGGGACGCGGGTGATCTGGAACATCGCCGCCCCGTCCGCAGCTCCCGCGATGTCATAGACACCGGTGAACAGGGACACGGCGAGAAGCGCGACGACGACGAGGACGCCGATGAGCAGTCGCACGTCGAAGAGCCGTCCGACGGAGCGGCGCGGCAAGGCGGGGGGTGCGGTGCGGGTCATGATCGAACGCCGAGCGGCGGCGGCACCCGCAGGGAACGGATGCCGCCGGTCGGCTCTACTTCTGAGCGGCCTCGAGTGCGTCGGCGAGGTCGTTGAGGAAGGTCGTGTACGTCTGGATGCTCTCGTTCAGGTACGTGTCCGTGGGCATGTAGACGATCTGGTCGTCCGCCACGGCCGTGACGCCGGCGAGCGCCTCGGAGCCTTCGAGGATCTCGGACGCCTGGATGTAGTCGGGGGTCTCGGCGGCGAACACGGCGTCGCGGTCCAGCACCAGGAGCCAGTCGGGGTTCGACGCGGCGATCGCCTCCACCGAGATGTCGTCTCCCTGGTGGTCGTCCGAGGCGTCATCGACCTCGAGCGCCGGCGTCAGACCGAGGATGTCGTAGATCGGCCCCAACGAGCGACCGACGGTCGGAGCGAGATAGCCGATCTCGCCACCCGAGGTGTTCACCGCCATCACGGTGTCGGCGTCGTCGTACGCCGCCTTGGCCCGCTCGACCGCCGCATCGAAGTCGTCCACCAGAGACTGAGCCTCATCCTGCTTGCCGAAGATCTCGCCGAGCACCGTCACCTGACGCTTCAGCTCCGCATCGAACGGCTCGCCCTCACGCGGCTCCAGGTCGATGATCGTGGCATCGGGCACGAGCTCGGCGATCGCCTCGTTGTGCTGGGTGAATCGCTGGCCGCTGATGATCAGGTCGGGCTCCACAGCGACGATGGCCTCGAGATCGGGCTCGCTGTGCAGGCCGATGTCGACGATGTCATCGTCCTCGAGATACGACACAGTGTCCGGCATGAGCGCCACGGCGCCGGCCGAGAGGTCGACGCCCCAGTCGGAGAGCGTCTGGAAGGTGCGGTTGTCGAGGGCGACCACCGAGGCGGGAGGGGTTTCGATCTCGTGGGAGCCGGTGTTGTCCTCGACGGTCACGGAATCTGCGGCAGCCGACTCGGACGGCTGCGCCGCCTCACTGCCGGACGCGCATCCGGCGAGGGCGAGAAGGCCGACGAGACCGACGCTCGTGACGGAGATGACTCTGGGCATGGACATGGAGAGACTCCTGTTCTGCGGGGTGGAAGCGCGCGACGGCGCGGGACGAGGGGACTTAGGCATGCCTAACTCGACGCCTCGAAGATAGGTTAGCCTTACTTTATGAGCGAGACGAAATCCGGCTTCACAATCGAGCGACGCGGACTCGATCTGCGCTTCCGCACCGCGACTCTGGTCGCCAGGGAATGGCTGGCACCCGACTATGTACGGCTACGGCTCAGCGGGAGTGAACTCGCCGGTTTCGACTCCCCCGGCGCGGACGACCACATGCGACTGTTCTTCCCCACCGGCCCCGTGAGCTCTGTGGAAGAGATGCGCGCGGCTCCGAGCCGGGAGTACACCCCCGTCGCCTGGGGATCCGACTGGCTCGATGTCGAGTTCGCGGTGCACGGCGATCAGGGCATCGCCGCACCATGGGCGGCGACCGCGCCGCTGGGCTCGTCGATCGGCGTCGGCGGGCCGCGGGGCTCGGCTTCCCTCGCCGGCACCCCCGGTTCGTGGCTGCTGGCGGGAGACGAGACGGCGATCCCCGCGATCCGCCGCTTCGCCGCGCTGATCCCGGACGGAGCTGCGGCACGCATCGTCATCGAGACCCGCACCCCCGGTCGCGAGGTCGACATCGACACCGCCGTCGCCGTCGAGTGGCTGCACCGCGGCGCCGCCCGGTCCGGCTCGATGCTCGCCGCCTTCCTCGAGGGGCTCGGAGAAGGGGACGCAGTCGGGCCCGACCCGTTCGTCTTCATCGCCGCCGAGCAGTCGGTCGTGAGGCCGGGACGGGCGCTGCTCGAACGCTGGGGCGTCGACCCCCATGTCGCGATCGTCAAGGGCTATTGGAAGCGCGGCGAGACGGAGTACCACGCGCCGCACTAGTGCGAATCGGGTGCCTGCTGGAAAGCTGGAGCCATGGCTCTTCTGGATCACCTGGGTATCACCGTCGACGAACTCGAGCGCGGACGAGCGCAGTTCCATCCGGTCCTCACCGCGCTCGGCTATCAGAGCGGCGGAGAAGACGACCACTCGATCTCGTGGCACAACGGCGACGAGACCGAGATCATCCTGTACATGTGGGACGAGGACTCCGGACCGCATCGCCACGGCCGCGTCGGCTGGCAGCACATCGCCTTCTCGGTGCCGTCGCGGGATGAGGTCGATCGCCTGCATGCGGTCGCTCTCGACGCGGGTTGGACCGCGGTCCGCGAGCCGAAGGAGTACCCGCGCTACTCCGAGCGCTACTACGCGTCCTTCGTCGAGGATGCCGACGGCATCCGCATCGAGTTCATGCACAACCCGCCGCGCGAGACGGCTTGACTCCCGGGCGTGTCGCGCCCTAGTGTTGCAAAGCTGTGCCGGACGGGCGCAGCACTCACGCCGAGGAGACGACGGATGTCCGCTGTGCGGAATCTTCCTTTCACCACGATCGGAGCGCTTCAGCAGAAGCGCAACGACCGCGATGAGTCGTACCCTCCGGCGCGCGCCGTGTGACAGCATCCGCTGTTCTCATGCCCCGCACCGTCAGGTCCGGGGCTTTCTTCATCTCTCACGAGATCCCCGACCTGTGGCTGAACACATCACCCAAGGAAAGGAATCATGGAGAGGCTCTCCACACGGCTGCTCTCGTGGGCGTCGATGATCGATGAGAAGACGCTCGATCAGGCGCACACCACGGCGCGCATGCCGTTCATCCACCCGCATCTGGCTCTCATGCCGGATGCGCACCTCGGCAAGGGCGCGACGGTCGGCTCGGTCATCCCGACGCTCGGTGCGATCATCCCCGCCGCCGTCGGCGTCGACATCGGATGCGGCATGATCGCCGTCCGCACCCAGTTCACGAGGTCGGACCTCACCGGTCGCGACCTCGCCGAACTGCGCGAGCAGATCGAGCGCGCGATCCCGCTGTCGGCCGGTCGCTACAACAACAGGATCGTGGCGACCGCGGAACCACGCATCGCCGAGCTCGAGACGCTCGCCGAGAAGAGCGAGTTCGACCCGGAGAAGTACGCCAAGAACTGGCGGCTGCAGCTCGGCACGCTCGGCTCGGGCAACCACTTCATCGAGGTGTCGGTCGACGAGCTCGATCGCGTGTGGCTGTTCCTGCATTCCGGATCGCGCGGCGTCGGCAACCGGATCGCCGGTCACCACATCGGAGTCGCACAGCGGCTGGCGAAGCAGTGGTGGATCGATCTCCCCGACCCCGACCTGGCGTACCTGGTCGAGGGCACGCCCGAGTTCACCCGCTACATCCGGGAGCTGCGCTGGGCGCAGCGGTTCGCGCTCCTCAACCGCGAGGAGATGATGGACCGGGTCGCGAGGCAGGTCTCGGAGTTCGTCGGCACCCCGGTCGACGAGCAGGAGCGCATCAACTGCCACCACAACTTCACAGAGTCCGAGAAGCACTACGGCAAGAGGGTGTGGGTGTCGAGGAAGGGCGCCATCCAGGCGGATGCGGGTCGCCCCGGCCTCATTCCCGGTTCGATGGGGACGGCGTCGTACGTGGTCGAGGGACTCGGCGATCCGCAGTCGCTGAACTCCTCACCGCACGGCGCAGGCCGCGAGTACTCGCGGTCGGCGGCGCGGCGCACGTTCTCGCACGAGCAGCTCAGGGCGGCCATGGACGGGATCGAGTTCCGTGACACGGATGCGTTCATCGACGAGATCCCGCAGGCGTACAAGCCGATCGATCAGGTCATGGCGGATGCCGCCGGCCTGGTGGCCATCAGGCACACGCTGCGCCAGCTCGTCAACGTGAAGGGCGACTGATCGGGATGGTGGGCCGTGGCGGAAGACCACGGCTCACCCTCTCTGCACGGGACGCGGATCGCACCGGTTCTCCCCGAACGCGGGATGACGATATACAACGTGTTCGTCCGTCGCCCGGCGCATGTAACGATGCGAGGATGACACGGTGCACCTCATGAACGACGCTCAGATCTGGACGATGATCGGTGCATTCACGGCGCTCATGTTCGGCATGCTGACCGTCGTCTCGAGCCTGTTCGTGCGCGTGGTTCGCACCGAGATCGGCGGCCTCCGCAGCGAGATGAACGCGCAGATCGGCGGCCTCCGCAGCGAGATGAATGCCCGGTTCGACACCGTGAACACGCGCATCGACGGTCTGGATCGGGACATGCAGGCCGTGGTGAAGCGCACCTTCGGACTCGACCGCGATTGACCGTCCCCGCCAGCCTCAGACCACCGTCGCGTCGACGGCTTCGGCATCCGCACGATCGGTGAAGGCCGCCTTCGGGACGAACACCAGGATCGCCGCGGCGACGAGTGCCGTCACGCCGCACACCACCCAGACGGTGATGTAGCCGGCGAAGGAACCGGCGGTGCCCTCGACAGCGCCGCTCGCGCCGTTCAGCAGCGCGATGCCGAAGACGCACGACGCGATCGCGCCGCCGACGGTCTTGACCGAGTTCGTGAGGCCCGTCGCGACGCCCGTCTGGCTGGGCGGAGCCGCCGAGGCCGCCGCCGCAGGCAGCGCGGCGACGAGTGCGCCCGACCCGAGGCCCACGATGACCATGTTCGTCACCACCTGCGCATACGAGTCGTGGAACGGCAGGAAGAGCAGGAATCCGACACCGACGAGAAGGGACGCGAGCATCAGCGTGACCCGAGGCATGAGCAGCCGGGCGACCGTCGGGAACAGGAGAGCCCCCGCGATCATCGCGATCAGGTAGAGCCCGATGATCAACGACGTCGCGAATCCCGTGGTGCCCAGTCCATAGCCGTAGACACCCGGATCCGTGCGGGCGAAGGTCGACAGCGGGGCCTGCGCACCGAGCACGCTCACCCCGAACAGGCCGGCGGTGAGGAAGACGGGACCGAGCGCCGGGGACCGGAACATCCGCACGTCGATGACGGGATCATCGCAGCGCAGCTCCCACAGCACGAACGGGACGACGAGAAGGATGCCGAGCAGCACGACGGCCCACGACCACGGATTGACGAGTCCGCCGTCGAGGCGGAGCAGGCTCAGGCCACCGGTGAAGCAGATCAGCGCGAGGGAGATCAGGACCACGCCGACCGTGTCGAACACCCCGCCCGTCGGCTCCGGCGATTCCTTCACCCCGAACAGGATGACGAAGAAGCAGACCACGATCAGCACCGCGGGGATGAGGAGCACCACCGTCAGCGGCAGGACGTCGATCAGCGCACCGCCGACGAGAGCGCCGATGATCGCACCGCCCTCGAGCGCGGCGACCAGGAGACCCGCCGCCTTCGCCGTGATCGACGAGCGGCCCTCCATCCGACGCGAGCGAGACCAGATGAGCGCGATCTCGAGCGGCAGCCAGACGACGTAGAACCCCATCAGGGTCCAGCCGATCAGGAACACCGGGAACGAATCGGTGAAAGGGAGGACGAGAGCGGCGGCTGCGGTCAGAGCGGTCGAGATCAACAGCATCCGCTTGTGTCCGACCATGTCGCCCAGCTTCGCGAACGCAGGGACCACGAGCGCGGAGAGCATGAGCTGCGTGCCCTCGAGCCAGTTCACGTCGGCATCGTGGATCCCGAGATGCCGGGCGATGTCGGTCAGCATGGGCGTGTAGTAGCCCTGGAGGACGCCGCTGGTGAACTCCACGAAGGCGAGGAACCCGACGACCGTCGCCAGGGTGCCCAGAGTTCGACTGCGCGTCATCGCGGCTCCTCGGTGAAAAGGCTGGTCCGGGCGCTCAGACGACCGGGAAGGGTGAGATCACCCTAGCCGCTCGAGGAGCGCACGATGGAAGCGCTCGCCCCGCTCGAGCGCGACGATCTCGACGCTCTCGTCCACACCGTGGATCGACGCCCGCTGCGCGTTCGACATGTCGAGCGGCGCGAACCGGTAGACGGCGGGCGCGAAGCGGTGGAAATGACGCGAATCCGTCGCCGCCATCATCACGTAGGGGACGGCGGGAATTCCCGGATGCGAGACGGCGAGTGCCTCAGCGAGCAGCGCGAACTGGTCATTGTCGGTCGCGGACTCCGGCGAGGGTTCGCTCGCCTCCTCGACGGTCACCGCCACGAGCGGATCTCGGATGCGGCGCCGCACCCGCAGCACCGTCTGCTGGGTGGTCTCCCCGAGGGCGATGCGCAGGTTGACGGTCGCAGACGCGTGCGACGGTAGCACGTTCGCCGCCGTCCCGCCCGACTGCATCGTCGGAGCCACGGTCGTGCGCACGAGCGCCGCGGCCTCACCGCCGAGGGCTGCGAACAGTCGGCCTGTGACCGACGGAGCCGCGCCGAGAAGACGCAGCAGGCGGCCCGCGAGTCCAGGAGTGTGATCGCCCAACTGGGAGAGCATTCGACCGACGGCCTTCGACGGCCGCGGCCGGAACGTGCCAGGCCCGAGCCGATCGACCGCTCTCGCCACGCGCCGCACAGCGGTGAGAGAAGGGGGTGCCGAGGCATGGCCGCCCGTGCCGCGTGCCGAGAGCGTGAGGGTCATGACGCCCTTCTCGCCGACGCCGATCATCGCCGCACGCCCCGGGACGAACGGCAGGGGCGCATCGACCACAGCCCCACCTTCGTCGACCACGAGCCAGGGGACGATCCCCCGCTCTCTGAGCACCCGTGCGATCTCCTCCGCGGCACGACCATACGTCTCCTCGTTGCCACCGAAGGACAGATAGACGTCGCGCGCCGGCGCGAACCCGTCGGCCAGCAGATTCTCGACCGCCTCGAGCACGACGATCAGCGGCCCCTTGTCGTCGAGGGCACCGCGCCCGTAGACCACGCCGTCGGCGATGACGCCATCGAACGGTGGATACGTCCAGTCGTCGCTCTCATCCACCGGGACCACGTCGTAGTGCGCCATCAGCACCACGGGGCCCTCGGCCGCGGCATCCGTGCCGTCCCCGGCCTCCCGGCCCGACCAGTGGAAGAGGAGGCCGAAGTCGGTGTGCCGCTCGAGGTCGAGGTGCTCGTGGACGAGCGGGTAGAGCTCGGCGAGCAGTGCGACGAACTCCTCGAACGGTGCCGATCCGCGCTCCTCCAGCTCTGCCGAGACGGTCGGAAGCCGGATCATCCGTGAGAGGCGATCGGCGATTCCGGGGCGAGGATCTGTCACGTCGGCCATCGTATCCCCGCGTCCTGCGGCGAGCCGAGAGCCCCCGACGCGAGAGAATCGAGTGATGAGTCTTTTCGCCCTGGCCCCGAAGCGCGGACCGCGCTGGCACCTCGCCACCCAGGCAGCGCTGGGCATCGCGGTGCCGATCGCCGCCATGACCCTGCTGGGCGAACCCTCGTTCGGTTACATCGCGGCATCCGGGGCCTTCACCGTCCTCTTCGCCGGCACGGCACCGGTGGTCGAGCGAGCGAGGATCCTCCCCTTCGTCGCACTCGGACTCGTCGGGAGCGCCGCCCTCGGAATCGCCCTCTCTCCGAACCTCTGGCTGGTGAGCATCGGCGTCGTCGTGGTGGCGGTGGCCAGCGCGGCCTTGGCCTTCGGATACCGTCTCGGCCCGCCCGGTCCGCTCTTCTTCGTGTTGGTCTTCGGTCTCTCGGCGCACGTCGTCGCGACCTCTCCGGTCGATCCGCTGACCTATCTCATCGCGCTCGCGGCCGGATGCGCGTTCTCCTACCTCGTCGCGATGGCCCCGCTGCTGCTCCCCCGCGCACGGTCGACCTCCGCTCGGCCGCTGCGTGAGCTCCTGCCTGGTCCCTCCTTCACGCCCGATTCGCGTCTGCTGCTGGTCCGAGTGGGACTCGTCGCCGTCGTCGGCGTCCTGCTGGGACTGCTGATCGACCCCGCCAGGACCTACTGGATCGTCGGGTCGGCGGTCGCGGTGATCGGCGTCGCCGCCGCCCGCCGTGCGGCGGTGCAGCGGGGGCTGCATCGGATGCTCGGCACCGTCGCCGGTGCCGGCGTCTACGCGCTCCTCGCTCTGCTGCATCCGTCCGGTCTGTGGCTGGCCCTGCTGCTGGGTGCGCTGCAGTTCGTGATCGAACTCGTGGTCGTCCGGCACTACGCGCTCGCACTGGTGTTCATCACGCCCCTGGTCCTGTTGCTGACGGGCGCTGCGACGGGGGAGATCGGATCCATGGACGTGGCGTGGGAGCGCATCGTCGACACCGTGGTGGGCGCCGCGCTCGGTGCCGTGTCGGGGCTGCTGCATCCCCGCGCCACCACGTCGAACGCCTGACGCTCGACGGTCGCTGCCACAGGGGCCATACTCGCACCATGACCCGCGCACCCGAGATCGCCGACTACCATCGCAGGCTCGACCCCGACGACCGACTGATCTGCGACCTCCTCGCCGATGAGATCGACCGAGGACTCCCTGAGGCTACGGCCAAGGTCTGGCATGCTCACCCCGTCTGGTTCCTCGACGGCAACCCGATCGTGGGGTACGACCGGCTGAAGGACGCGGTACGCCTGATGTTCTGGAGCGGGCAGTCTTTCGCCGAGCCGGGGCTCACCGCCTCCGGGTCGTTCGAGGCGGCGGAGGCGAGGTTCGTCGACATCTCGGAGATCGACACCGAGCGACTCGCGGTCTGGCTCTCGGAATCGCGGGTCGTGCAGTGGGACTACGAGCACATCCGCACGAACCGCGGCCTCGTCAAGCGCACCGATTTCTGATCGTGGCACGGGAACAGCGCGAGTGGATGCCGGGTTGCACCCTGTGATGACGAGAGGACATCGATGGAACTGACGCTGGTCACCTCCGCGTTCTGCGGCGCCTGCTCGCGCACCCGCACCGTCGTCGCGGATGCCGTGCGCTATCTCCCGGACGCGACCGTGACAGAGATCGACGTCGCCAGCGAACCGGACGCCGCGGAGGCGCTCGACATCCGCTTCACCCCGACTGTCATCATCCGCGATGCCGAGGGCACCGAGGTCTTCCGCGCCGAGGGCGTGCCGACGGTCCCTCAGGTGCTGACGGCTGCCGTCAAGGCGCTCCCCGCCTGAGCGCAGGCGCCGCTCTTGCGGATGTCCGACCCCGAGCGCAGAATGAGCCGCAGCGGGGCCGACGGCGGACCCGCCCGACATCGCTGGGGGCAGCCATGGCCAATCTCAATCCGTATCTCTCGTTCCGCACCGAAGCGCGACAGGCGATGGAGTTCTACCAGGGGGTGCTCGGCGGTGATCTCGAGATCAACGTCTTCGGCGAGTTCCCCGACATGGTGCAGAACCCCGAGCAGCACGACCTCGTGATGCACGCGCAGTTGACCACCCCGGACGGGCTGGTGCTGATGGCGTCCGACACGCCGGACGGCATCCCCTTCGAGCCGCCGCAGGGGTTCTCGGTGTCGCTCAGCGGCAACACCCAGGAGCGCACGCAGCAGGTCTGGGATGCGCTGTCCGAGGGGGCGGCGATCACCATGCCGCTCGACACTGCGCCGTGGGGCGGGTCCTTCGGGATGCTCGTCGACCGGTTCGGAGTGCCGTGGATGCTGCACGGCGACCCGGAGTGATCTGAAGGGCTCAGCGCAGTGCGTGGGCCTCGATGAAGGCGCGGAGGTCGTGCTCGTCGTCGGCCATCTCCGTCTTGTGCTGCGGAGCGTCCAACATGGAGCGCAGCTCCGCCGAGTACTCGAGTTCGATGCCGATCGCTTCGCGGATCGTGTCCGCGAACTTCTGCGGCTTGGCCGTCTCGAGCACCAGCATCGGCACGCCGGGCTCGACGTACTCGCGGGCGACCTTGACGCCGTCCGCGGTGTGGGGGTCGATGATGTCGCCGGTGGCCTCGTAGACGGCCTTGATGGTGGCGAGTCGGTCGTCGTGCGTCGAGGTGCCGCTGACGATCCCGAACTCGTCGACGAAACGCGCGAGCTCAGCGGTGAAATCGAAGTAGCCCTGGGTCTCGAGCTCGCTCCACGCGCTCACCACACGGGAGGCGTCACGGCCGACGAGTTCGAAGATGAAGCGCTCGAGGTTCGACGCCTTGGAGATGTCCATCGACGGGCTCGACGTGGCCAGGGTCTGAGCCGCGCTCCGCGGTCGGTAGACGCCGGTGCGGAAGAACTCGTCGAGGACGTTGTTCTCGTTCGCCGCGAGCACGAGGCGGCGGATCGGCAGTCCCATCTGCTTCGCGAAGAACCCGGAGAGGATGTTGCCGAAGTTGCCGGACGGCACCGTGAACGAGACCTCCGTCCAGCCCCCGGCATCCGTCGCGCGCAGCCATGCCCAGAAGTAGTAGACCGTCTGCGCGGTGATGCGCGCGAGGTTGATCGAGTTGACGGCGCCGAGGTGCTGAGTGCGCTTGAAGTCGAGGTCGCCCGCCAGCACCTTGACGAGGTTCTGGCAGTCGTCGAAGACGCCGTCCACCACGATGTTGTGGATGTTGTCATCGGCGAGCGAGAACATCTGAGCCCGCTGGAAGGCGCTCATGCGCCCCTTCGGCGAGAGCATGAACACCGAGATGCGGTCTTTGCCGCGCAGCGCGTGCTCGGCAGCGGACCCCGTGTCGCCCGAGGTCGCACCGAGGATGTTCAGCACCGATCCTCTGCGCTCCAGCGCGTACTCGACGACCTCGCCGAGGAACTGCATGGCCATGTCCTTGAAGGCCAGCGTGGGCCCTTCCGAGAGTCCGACGAGAGTGAGATCGTCGCCGATCGAGCGCAGCGGCACGACCTCCTCGGGGAACGGGTCGTAGGCCGCAGCGGTCATGCGGGCGAGATCAGCCCGCGGGATATCGGAGGCGAAGAGCCCGAGCACCTCGGTGGCGAGCTGTGGATACGTCAGCGCGCGCCAGCGCTCCAGCGTCTCGCCATCGACCGTCGGCATCGTCTCTGGCACGGCCAGCCCGCCGTCGGGAGCGAGTCCCTCCAGCAGCGTCTCGCAGTACGGCAGCGGCTGCATGCCGCCTCGGGTGGAGATGTACTGCACGGAAGCTCCTCGGTTCGGAATCGGCGCGGGGCTTCCATTCTCGCAGGTGCCGGGACGGTGGTTTCACGACGGCCCGACGCCGCCGGTATAGCGCCTCAGTCGCCCGCTGGCAATGGTGTTCCGCTGGCGCATCCGACCTCTTAGCGTGTAGTCATCAACAGAACCAGGAGCCCTCATGAGTGCGAAGACCCACACCGCGCATGACCCCCAGCCCATCCACGGCCAGGCTCCCACGAAAGCGCCTGCCCTTGCCGAGCCGCTGTACGAGCGCGTCGACATCGATCGCTACGTCGTCTTGCACGACGGCCCCGTCGGCTATGTCGAGCACGTGTCGCCGGTCTTCGTCTGCTACGTCGGGCATCCGTACCTGCGCGCGACGGAGGTCGCCCAAGTGCACGACTTCCATGACGCCGTGAAGACCGTCCTGCACCGTGCCGTCTCGATCCGGCGCGCTCAGTGAGCCACGACGTCTGGCCCGGTTCCCCCTATCCTCTCGGCGCGACCTTCGACGGTCAAGGCACCAACTTCGCCCTGTTCAGTGAAGCCGCGGAGAAGGTCGAGCTGTGCCTCTTCGATGAGGACGGCAACGAAGAGCGCATCCTGCTCGAAGAGGTCGATGCCTTCGTCTGGCACGGTTATCTGCCTGCCGTGCAGCCCGGCCAGCTCTACGGCTACCGGGTGCACGGCGCCTACGACCCCACCCAGGGGCAGCGCTTCAACCCGAACAAGCTCCTCCTCGACCCGTACGCCAAGTCAGTGGCCGGCCGCATCGAGTGGGGACAGCCGCTGTTCGGATACGACTTCGGCGACCCCGACTCGCGCAATGACGAGGATTCCGCCGCCCAGATGGTGAAGGGTGTCGTGGTCAACCCGTTCTTCGAGTGGGCCGGCGACCGCCTCCCGAAGACCCCCTACGCACAGACCGTGATCTACGAGGCGCACGTGAAGGGCCTCACCCAGCTGCATCCCGACGTGCCGGAGGAGCTTCGCGGCACGTACGCGGCCATCGCCCATCCCGCGGTGATCGAGCACCTGGTGCATCTGGGCGTGACCGCGATCGAGCTGATGCCGGTGCACCAGTTCGTGTACGACTCCACGCTCGAGGAGAAGGGCCTCTCGAACTACTGGGGCTACAACACGCTCGCCTTCTTCGCGCCGCACAACGACTACTCCTCCAGCGGGCAGCACGGCCAGCAGGTCCAGGAGTTCAAGGCCATGGTGCGGGCGCTGCATGCGGCCGGCATCGAGGTCATCCTCGACGTCGTCTACAACCACACCGCCGAGGGAAACCACATGGGCCCGATGCTCTCGATGAGAGGCATCGACAACGAGGCGTACTACCGGCTCGAGGAGGACAAGCGGTACTACACCGACTACACCGGCACCGGGAATTCCCTCAACGCCGGCAATCCGCACGCGCTGCAGCTCATCATGGATTCGCTGCGGTACTGGGTCACGGAGATGCATGTCGACGGCTTCCGCTTCGACCTCGCCTCCACGCTCGCCCGCGAGTTCTACGACGTCGACCGCCTGGCCGCGTTCTTCGAGCTCGTGCAGCAGGATCCGATCGTCTCGCAGGTGAAGCTCATCGCCGAGCCGTGGGACGTCGGCCCCGGCGGCTATCAGGTCGGCAACTTCCCGCCGCAGTGGACGGAATGGAACGGCAAGTACCGCGACACCGTGCGCGACTTCTGGCGCGGTGAGCCTCAGGCGCTCGGCGAGTTCGCCTCGCGACTGACCGGTTCCGCCGACCTGTACGAGCACTCCGGCCGACGACCGGTCGCATCGATCAACTTCGTCACCGCCCACGACGGGTTCACCCTGCGCGACCTCGTCTCGTACAACGAGAAGCACAACGAGGCGAACGGGGAGGACAACAACGACGGTGAATCCCACAATCGCTCGAGCAACCACGGTGTCGAGGGTCCGACCGACGACGAGACGATCAACCGGGTCCGCGCGCGCCAGCAGCGCAACTTCCTCGCGACGCTGCTGCTCTCGCAGGGTGTGCCGATGATCGCGCACGGCGACGAGCTCGGACGCACCCAGGACGGCAACAACAACGGCTACGCCCAGGACAACGAGATCACGTGGGTGGACTGGGAGTCCGCAGACCGCCCGCTCGTCGAGTTCACTGCGGCCGTCGCCCGGCTGCGCCGCGCCCACCCCACCTTCCGCCGCAGCCGGTTCTTCGACGGGCGCCCGGTCAGATCGGAAGACGGCGAGCGCGTCCCCGACGTCGTCTGGCTGCGCCCTGATGGCCGACGGATGGAGCCCGAGGACTGGGATTCCGGATTCGGCCTCGCGATCGGGATGTTCCTGAACGGCCAGGGGATCCGCGAGAAGGACCGTCGAGGTCAGCCGGTGACGGACCAGAACTTCCTCGTCTACTTCCACAGCGGCTCCGAGGCCATCGACGCCGTGCTCCCCGACGAGCGGCACGGGCGCGGCTGGGAGGTCGCGGTCGACACGGCCGGCGATCGCGCCGGTGGGGACCCCATCGACGCGGGTGCTCCGGTGACCCTCGAGGCGAACTCGCTGCTCGTGCTCCGCGAAGTCGATCAGAGCGAGGTCCCGACGGATGACTCGGTCGAGGCATCGCTGCGAGTGCAGACCGAACGCGCAGAGGCTCCGGCACCCGCACGGACGCCGGAGCTCCCTCGATGACCCGGCGACCGCTCTCGACGTATCGGCTGCAGATCCGTCCGGGCTTCACGCTCGATGACGCGGCGTCGGTGACCCGCTACCTCGCGGATCTCGGCGCGTCTTGGGCCTACCTCTCTCCCCTGCTCGCTGCCACGCCGGGGTCGGATCACGGCTACGATGTCGTCGATCCTTCGCGCGTCGACGACTCCCGCGGCGGGCCGGAGGGGCTCCGGCGCTTCGCCGAGGCTGCGCGCGCGGCGGGGCTCGGCATCCTCGCCGACATCGTCCCCAACCACGTCGGGGTCGCCGTGCCGCGCGACAGTCTGTGGTGGTGGGATCTGCTGCGACTCGGGCCGGGGTCGCGGTACGCGACCGCATTCGATGTCGACGATCGGGTCGCAGACGGACGAGTGCGGCTGCCGATCCTGGGCGCGCCTCTCGCAGAGGTGATCGGCGACGGTCAGTTGAAGATCGACCATGCCCCTGCCGCGGACGCTCCCGACGGCACGCTGTCGTACTTCGATCACGTTCTGCCGCTGTCCCCCGGCTCCGCCGCGCATGCAGACGACATCGCCGAGCTCCTCGAGGCCCAGCACTACGAGCTGCGGTTCTGGGAGGACCAGAACACCGATCTGAACTACCGTCGCTTCTTCGCGGTCTCGGAGCTCGCCGGCATCCGCGTGGAGGATCCCGACGTCTTCGAGGAGTCGCACCGCGAGATCCTCCGGTGGATCACAGAGGGCCTCGCCGACGGGCTGCGGGTCGACCATCCGGACGGACTGCGCGATCCCGGTGCCTATCTGGAGCAGCTCGCCGAGGCCACCGGCGGCGCCTACACGCTGGTCGAGAAGATCCTCGAGCCCGGTGAAGAGCTTCCCGGCTGGTGGCGCACCGACGGCACCACCGGATACGACGCGCTGGTCGAGATCGACAGGGTGCTGATCGACGGCGCGGGCGTCCGCTCTCTCGACGCGCTCGATCGGGAGCTGCGGTCGGGATCGGGTCTGCCCGCCCCGGAGTCCTGGCACGACCTCATCCACGGGACCAAGCGGATGATCGCCGATGAGCTGCTGCAGTCCGAGGTGCGCCGTCTGGTGCGCACTCTGCCGACCGAGATCGACGGTGCGGCCGATGCGGTGTCGGAGATCGTCGCGAGCTTCCCCGTGTACCGGTCGTATCTGCCGGCGGGTCGGGAGCACCTCGCACACGCGATCGAGGATGCCGTCCGTCGGCGCCCCGATCTCCAGGACGCGATCGCCGCGCTCGCGCCCTTGCTGGCAGACGCGAGCCTCGAGGTCGCGCAGCGCTTCCCCCAGCTGAGCGGTGCCGTGATGGCGAAGGGCGTGGAGGACACCGCGTTCTACCGCCTCACCCGGCTCGGCACCCTCACCGAGGTCGGTGGCGATCCCTCGATCGATTCGATCTCGGTCTACGACTTCCACGAGGCGCAGCGTGCTCGTGCTGCCTCTTGGCCGCATTCGCTCACGGCGCTCTCCACACACGACACGAAGCGATCCGAGGACGTACGCGCCCGACTCTCCGTGCTGGCCGAGGTGCCGGAGCGCTGGGGCGAGGTCCTCACCGACCTCCGAGCGGTCGCGTCGACCGGGCACGGACCTCTCGACGCGCTCCTCTGGCAGGCAGCGGTCGGCGCCTGGCCGATCTCGACGGAACGACTGCACGCCTACGGCCTGAAAGCCGCGCGAGAAGCCGCGGAGTCCACTCGCTGGCAGCACCCGGACGTCGAGTTCGAGAAGGGCGTCGCTGCGATCGCCGAGGCGGCGAACGGTGCGGCGCGGGAGATCGTCGAGGGATTCGTCGACGAGATCGTGCTCCCTGGCCGCAGCAACTCCCTGTCGGCGAAACTGCTCCAGCTCGCCGCCCCCGGGGTGCCTGACGTCTACCAGGGGACCGAGCTGTGGGACCACTCGCTCGTGGACCCGGACAACCGCCGACCCGTCGACTTCGTCGCACGCTCCGAGATGCTCGCGCAGCTCGACGACGATGTCGCCGGCGGCATCCTTCCTCCGATCGACGATTCTGGGCTCGCGAAGATGCTCGTCACCTCGCGCGCGCTGCGCGCTCGTCGCGATCACCCGGAGCTGTACGACGGATACCGCCCCGGCACCGTCGTCGGCGAGGCCGCTGAGCACGCCGTCGCCATGGATCGTGGAGGGGTGATCGCCGTCGCGACGCGGTTGCCGGTCGGGCTCGCTCGACGCGGAGGGTGGGGCGACACCGCGCTGCTGCGTCGGGAGACGCCCGCGGTCGACGTGCTGACAGGACGCCGCTTCGAGGCGGGCTCCGTGCGTCTCGACGATCTGCTCGCCACCTATCCCGTGGCGCTGCTGGTGGAGCAGCGATGATCGCCGTCTGGGCCCCGCGGGCCGGAAGCGTACGGCTGCGCCGGCTCACTCCGGCGGGAGCGACCGTCTCTGAGCACGACCTCGCGCCGGACGCCCGGGGTGGCGGCTGGTGGAGCTCCGAGGTCGAGCTCGCCGAGGGCGAGCGGTACGGCTTCCTCCTGGACGGGCGAGCAGACCTGCGTCCCGATCCGCGTTCCCGTCGTCAGCCGCGCGGCGTGCACGGCCCCTCGGCCCTGTTCGACGCGAGCCGTTTCGGGTGGACCGACGAGCATTGGGAAGGACGGCAGCTCGCAGGCGGTGTCGTCTACGAGCTCCATGTCGGCACATTCACACCCGAGGGCACGCTCGATGCACTGTCCGGACGCCTCGACCACCTGGTCGACCTCGGCGTCACCCACATCGAGCTCCTTCCTGTCAACGCGTTCAGCGGCACCTGGAACTGGGGCTACGACGGCGTGCTCTGGTACGCCGTGCACGAGGGCTACGGAGGACCGGCGGCCTACCAGCGCTTCGTCGACGCCGCGCACGCCCGCGGCCTCGCCGTGGTGCAGGACGTGGTCTACAACCACCTCGGCCCGAGCGGCAACTATCTCCCGGAGTTCGGCCCGTACCTGCGTGACGGGCAGAACACCACGTGGGGAGCGTCGGTGAACCTCGACGAACCCGCCGTGCGGGAGTTCATCATCGAGAACGCACTGATGTGGCTGCGCGACCTGCATGTGGATGCGCTGCGTCTCGACGCCGTGCATGCGCTGCACGACGAGCGCTCGCCGCACCTCCTGCAGGAGCTCGCGGAGCGGGTGGATGCCCTCGCTGAAGAGCTCGGTCGACCTCTCAGCCTCATCGCGGAGTCCGACCTCAACGATCCGACACTCATCCTGCCGCGCGAAGCCGGTGGCTACGGGCTCACCGCGCAGTGGTCGGACGACTGGCACCATGCCGTGCACGTCGCGCTCACCGGCGAGACGGAGGGATACTATGCCGACTTCGCCGCCCCCGACGCACTGCCGAAGGTGTCGCAGGGCGGGTTCTTCCACGACGGCACCTTCTCGTCGTTCCGCGGGCGCCCGCACGGATCGCCGCTGCCCGAGGACGTGCCCGCATGGCGGCTCGTCACGTTCACACAGGACCACGACCAGATCGGCAACCGTGCCGAGGGGGACCGCCTGTCGGCATCCCTCTCCCCCGGACGCCTCGCGGTCGCCGCGGTGCTGACGCTCACCGCCCCCGGCACACCGATGCTGTTCATGGGAGAGGAATGGGGCGCCTCGACCCCGTGGCAGTTCTTCACCTCGCACGAGGAGCCCGAGCTCGCGAAGGCGACTGCGGAGGGACGCATCGCGGAGTTCGCCCGCATGGGCTGGGATCCGGATCGCGTGCCGGACCCTCAGGATCCCGAGACCTTCCGACGCTCCCACCTCGACTGGGACGAGGTCGGAGAGCCTCACCATGAGTCGCTTCTGGCGCTGTACCGCCATCTGATCGCGCTCCGCCGCGAGCGCCCAGAGCTCACCGACCCCGACATGGCGCACACCGTCGTCACGGTGATCGAGGCCGAGGCCGCCCCTCAGTCGCGTGCGTACCGCATCGACCGTGGCGCGCTCTCGGTGCTCGTGAACCTCACCGGTGCCGAGGTCGAGTTCCCGGTGGATGCCGACGCGCGCATCCTCCTGGAGACCTCCGAGGTGAGCGTGACAGGGCGCGCGATCGGCCTGCCCCCTGAGTCCGCCGTGATCGTCGGCCCCGCCGCCTGAGCGGCTCAGGCGGCGTCGAGCCGCTTGGCGAAGCAGAGGGACAGCTCGCTGTCGACGTAGTGCCCGAACAGCGGAATCGAGACGTATCCCTCCCGCTGATAGAACCGCACCGCGTCGGGTTGCGCCGTGCCGGTCTCGAGCACGAGACGACGGATGCCGAGAACCCGCGCCTCGCCCTCGAGTGCGCGAAGCAGGGCAGCGGCAGCCCCCGTTCCCCGAGCGGAGGGTGCGGCGTACATCCGCTTGATCTCCGCGACGTCGGCGCCGAGGACATCGGCGGCGAGCGGGCGAAGACCCCCGCACACCAGGGCACGCCCGTCGCGATCGCGAGCGATCAGGAAGACCGGCACGTCGTCGGCCGAGGGGACGACACCCGGCTCGTGATCGTCACTCCCGTACCGAGCGTCGAGTTCGAAGCGCTGCGCCGCCCGCAGCCCTTCGGCATCCGGATCTGCCCACGGCACCCGCTCGATCGTCATGTCCATCGTCTTCTCCTCGTCCTGCCGAGCACGCCTGCCAGGCTAGCCACCCCAGGTTTCGATGACGTTGCGTCGACCGTGGTTCAGAATTTCGTTAATTCAGCAGAATCTGTACAGTTGGGTGCGTGACACTCACCGCCTCCCTCACGCATACCGCCGCCGTCGCTCGACTCGGGCATGCCCTGTCGGATCCGACGCGCGCGGCGATCCTGCTCGCTCTCCGGGAGCAGCCCGCCTACCCCTCCGACCTCGCGGAAGGACTCGGCGTCAGCCGCCAGCTGCTGTCCAACCACCTCGCATGTCTGCGGGGCTGCGGTCTCGTCGAGAGCATCCAGGACGGTCGCCGCAGCAGGTACCAGCTCGCCGATCGCCACCTCTCGCCAGCCCTCGATGAGCTCGTCCGGGTGACCCTGCTCGTCGAACCGGACTGCTGCGACGGAGACGGGTGCACGTGCTGATGTCGTCGACGACCCTCACCCCCACCCGGCGGGCGACGCTGCACCGCCGCATCCGCTTCATCGTGGCCTTCACGATCGCCTACAACGTGATCGAGGCCGCGGTGGCGATCGCCGCCGGCTCTGCCGCCTCCTCTGCCGCCCTCATCGGATTCGGCCTCGACTCCACCATCGAGGTGCTCTCGGCCGCTGCCGTCGCCTGGCAGTTCACGCGTCGCGATCCGGAGCGCTGGGAGAAGCCGACCCTGCGCGTCATCGCCGTGGCCTTCTTCGCCCTCGCCGGCTACGTCGTGGTCGCGTCGACGTCGTCGCTGATCAGCGGCGAGCGTCCGGAGCACAGCACGGTCGGCCTCGTGCTCACCGCGATCAGCGTGATCGTCATGCCGCTCGTGTCGTTCGCGGAAAGGCGTGCAGGACTCGAAGTCGGATCGGTGACGGCTGTCTCGGACTCGAAGCAGACGCTGATCTGCACGTACCTCTCGGTCGCCGTGCTGGTGGGTCTCGCCCTCAACAGTCTCCTCGGCTGGTGGTGGGCGGATGCCGTCGCCGGCTTCGTCATCGCCGTCTTCGCTGTGCGGGAAGGACTCGAGGCCTGGAAGGGCGACGCCTGCGCCACCTCGATCGGCATGATCCTCGAAGAGGATCACTCGCATGGGGACCACGATTCGACGCCGCGCTGACGGCGACCGCCCGTGACGATCTGACCCGGCCGCGTCACGATCGTGCATCAGCGGGGTCTTGATGAAAAGACCCGGAGCGGGCCTGGGGGATCGAGCCGGCTCCGCGTCTGAGCCGCGCTTTCTCCCCACTTCTGCGCGGCTCGCGGGTGGGGCTGCTCCCACAGCTCCACCCGCCCTCCCCTCGAGCGAGGGCTCGGTCTCAGATCCAGCCGCGCTCCTCCGCGAGCAGCACCGCCTGCTGTCTCGTCCCCACCGACAGCTTGGCGAGCACGGCGGAGATGTGGTTGCGCACGGTGCCGGGCGCCAGCGACAGCGACTTCGCGATCTGCCCCGTCGTCTCGCCCCGGCGGCCGGCGCGCAGCACGTCGAGTTCACGATCGGTCAGCGGCGAGCGCTCATCGCTCAGCGCGTCGGCCGCGATCTCGGGATCGACGTACCGCGCTCCACCCGCCACTCGCCGGATGACGTCGGCGACCTGATCAGCCCCCCGCGATTTCGGCAGGAACCCCGACACCCCCGAGGCGAGTGCGCGCCGGAGGACCCCTGGCCGCGCATGTCGGGTGACCACGACGCAGCGCGTGGCGATCGCGCGCTGCAGTCGCTCAGCCACCTCGACCCCGTCCAGCCCCGGCATCTCGAGATCGAGGAGGCAGACATCCGGCTGCAGTCGGAGGGCTGCGGCGAGCGCCTGCTCTCCGTCGGCGCATTCCGCGACGACGTCGATGTCTCCCTCGAGCCGCAGCAGAGCGGCGAGCGCGGAGCGGATCATCCCTTCATCGTCGGCGAGGAGCACCCTGATCATGACGCCATCCTCTCTCGGTCCCCGCCATCGGAGGAGGGAACCGTGACTGACACCACGAAGTCGCCGTCCTCGTCGCGGATCTCCAGCGTCCCGCCGGCCTCTGCGATCCGCCGTCTGACGCCATCGAGCCCCGAGCCGACGGGTTCGCCGGCTCGCGCTGCCGACACGTCGTTCGCGACGTCATACCGCCACCCCTCCGGGACCCGGCGCAGTGCGAGGCGCGCGTGTCCTCCCGCGCCGTGTCGCAGGACGTTGGTCGTCGTCTCGCGGATGACCGGGCCGAGCGCCGCAGCCGGTGCCTGATCTGCGTCCGGGGCGATGTCGGCCTCCACCTCGAGTCCCGCTGCACTGAGGAGGTCGCGCGCGTTCGCGACCTCATCGCCCAGCGGCACCGAGCGGAACCTCGTCGCCAGGTCCCGTGTGCCCTGCCTGGCTTCGTCCACGCTGATGCGCGCCGCCCTGAGCTGCTCGAGAGCGCCGTCGGGATCGCGCGCCATGAGGCGTTCTGCGAGCTCGAGCTGCAGGGCGATCACCTGCAGATGGTGGCCCTGCAGATCGTGCACATCGGTCGCGACGCGGAGGCGCTCCTGAGTGGCAGCGAGGCGTGACTGCGATGCCCTGGCCCTGTCGAGCGTGACGAGGACGTCCCACCACCAGAGCGAGCTCACCGACATCGCGGGGAGCATGATCACGTAGATCGTGGCGACCCATCCCGGCGCCCCCGACTGGACCGCACCACGTGCGCCGTCGATGACGGCGAGACAGATCAGCAGCACGGTGGCCAGGACGACGATGCGCAGCCGGATGCCGCGCGGCCAGTTCATCAACGCGAGCGACTGCACGATCGGCATCAGCGCCAGCAGCCAGCTGTCGGTCACGGCCCCCGCCGAGATTCCGTATCCCACCGCGATGAGGAGCGGCACGAGGATGCGACGCCAGGCGATGCCTGGTTCGGCGTCGACCCGATGCCGGTAGGCCGCCAAGAGCACCATGGTCGAGGTCCACCAGACGATGCCGCCTCCCGCCACGACGAGCAGCGCGGCCGGGGGTCCGGGGGTGGCGAAGACCTGCAATCCCCACACGAGCACCAGGAACAGTTCGAGGAAGACGACGGCGGAGAACGTGTACCACCACGTCGCCGTGATGCCGCGCGCCAGCTGGCGCGCGCCGGGCGGTGCGTCACCGAACGGATCGGCGGCGGCGGCGGAAGAGCTGTGCATGCCCCCACGATACGGGCGTGACAGTTGTCACGGATGCCGCGTGAGAACCACCTGCAAAGCAGTGACGGCGCGACACTGCCGCCGTCGGACGATGCGCGATGGACTGGATGCACAGCGACGGAGAGACCGGCGCAGTGACCGACAGGAGCACTCCATGAATCTCATCGAGACCTTCCAGGACTTCGTCGCCCAGGTCCCCGAGCTGGTCCAGCCGCTGATCGTGGCCCTGGCCGGAGCGATCCCCTTCATCGAGGGCGAGGGCGCGGTGTCCATCGGCATCATCGGCGGCATCCATCCCGTCGTCGCCGCCATCGCGGCCATCGTCGGCAACTTCCTCTGCGTCGCCGTGCTCGTGATCGCCAGCTCGGGCGCGCGATCGGCGATCGTGAACCGCAACCGCAGCCGTCAGGCGGTGCTCGCCGGCGGAGGTACGGGAGAGACCGAGGCGCTGGCCGCCGAATCCGACCGCAAGGGCGCTCGACGGGAGAAGTTCCAGCGTGCGTTCGAACGGTACGGCGTCCCCGGGGTCAGCCTTCTCGGCCCGCTCCTGCTCCCCACTCACTTCACGGCGACGATGCTCGCCGCCTCCGGAGTGGGCAAGGTGCGCATCCTGATCTGGCAGGCCGTCGCGATCATCGGCTGGACGACCGTCGTCGCCGTGATCGTCGGGAGCGCCGTCTACGCGATCCGCTGAGCCACGCGATCCGCTGAGCCACGCGATCCGCTGAACCACGCGATCCGCTGAGCCACGCGATCCGCTGAACCACGCGACCAGGCGTGGCGCAGCGGATCGTCCGCGGTTCAGTGGATCGTCGTCAGCGCCGAGCGGCCGAGTTCCCTCGTCTCGCGGCGACCCGGATGGCGGCGCCCCCGATGATCAGCACGATCGCGAGGGCCACGAGTCCCGTAGCGTCGCCGCCACCGGTGGTCGCCAGGCTCCCTGGCGAGGTGGACGAGACGTGCGGCGCCGCGTGATCGGTCGGCGTGACCGGCGTGATCGGTGTGATCGGTGTGACCGGCGTAGGGGGCGGCGTCACGACGGGAACGGCATTCGCGACGTTGGCGAGGGTGAGCTCGACGCCGGCCGCAGTGCCCGGCGTCACCTCGTAGGTGCCATCACCGGCATCGACGACACCCTCGCCGGTGATGCTCCACTCGCCCCAGACCACTCCCTCGATCACCGGCAGGTCGACCTCCTCGACGACGAACGTCGACCCCTGGGGCGCCCTGGCGCTGGTCGTCGACTGTCCGACGGCGACCGTCATGATCTGCGGCGGGGCGTCAGAGCCCTTCACCGAATAGCGCACGGTGTAGGTCGCATCCTTCGCCGCCTCGGCCTGCGGACCGGTGAGCGCCTTGGTGATCGAGAAGCGTGTGTACTCGACACCCGTGCCGTCGCCGCCACCCGTCTCCGTGACGGTGTGCGTCGCGGACGTCTCGGTGGTGTTCACGATCACGTGGTTGCCGAAGACCTCGCCCTCGACGACCGGTAGATCGGACTGCGTGTAGTACACAGCCTCGTAGGCGAAGCCGGACGCGGGCAATCCTGATGCGACGAGATCGAAGGACTGCCCGTCTGCGGCGAACACGACCTGATAGTTCGTCGTCGCCACCGGAGCCCATTCGCCGACCAGCACCCCGTTCTCGACCGGACGCTGGTTGAGCGTCAGTTCGCCGGTGTAATGATGGTCCGCGAGCCCTGCATCGAGAGTGTCGGAGATCGTGAATCCGCCGGCATCCACGTAGGCGCTCGGGATGCCGACCACCCACTTCAGGTGCCCGCCCGTCGACGCTCCGGCGTACTTGTACGGCTCAGCATCCTCGTTCAGATCCTCCGGCACGATTCCGCCGTCGCCCGGCAGATCGACGATCTCGACGGTGTCGCCGAGATCGAACTCCACCGTCTCCGACGTCGTGGTGTGCGAGGCCGTGGCCTGCATCCAGAACGTGCCGCCGATCTGCTCCTTGCCGGTGATCGCATCCGTCAGCGTGCAGACCACATCCGGCCCGCTGCCGTCGCCGACGGCGCAGGTCGCCATGACCGCACCCGTGCCCGGGTCCGTGATCGTGAACGTTCCTGCGGCCTGACGATGGAATTCCGGGGGCAGGGTCATGCCGAAGGTCTCGCCCGCAACAGCCCCGTCAGGAACGGACCACTCCCCTGAGATGCGCACCTGCTCCCACTGCGCCACCGGACCCGTCCCGCTGGTCTTCTCGATCGTGATCCCGCTCATGGCGCCCGGGTAGGTGACCGTCGGGGCCGCGGCCGCCGGCAATGCGACGCCCCAGAGCCCCGAGACCCCGACGATCACTCCCGCGGCGAGGGCGAGGAGGCCCCGCCATCGCCTCCTCTGTCCCGCCGTGACGGCCGCCTTCTCCCCCGCGGTCGTCGTCGCGTGCGTACGCACGATTCTGCTATCCCCAGTCATCGTCTTCCCCAGTCCGATACGAGCCGCTCCCAGTTGCGACCCATCTAAGAGAACAGACAAGTGGAGTTCGATTACGCGGAAGCCGATATACGACGGCGATATACCGGCACACAAGGCTAGGTCGATCGTCGCGGTGCGAGGCAAGGCAGTGAACTTCGGCGCTGCGCCCCGGTTAGGCTCGCGGAAGACACCCTGCGGAAGGCTCTCATGATCTCCCTCACGGCTGCACTGGGCATCGCCCTCGTCGAGCTGGGCCTCGCCCTCACCCCAGGGCCGAACATGATGTACCTGGTCTCGCGCAGCATCAGCCAAGGCTGGCGCGCCGGAATGATGTCGCTCTCCGGCACCGCCGTCGGCTTCGTCGTCTACCTTGTGCTGGCGAATCTGGGCCTCGCTGCCGTGTTCCTCGTGGTTCCCTGGCTCTTCATCGCGCTGAAGGTGGCCGGGGCCGTCTACCTCCTCTGGCTCGCGTACCAGGTACTCCGGCCCGGCGGGCGATCACCTTTCGAGACGAGCACGCTGCGCCGCGACTCCTTCGGCACGCTCTTTCGCATGGGCCTGGTGACGAACCTGCTCAACCCCAAGGTCGCGATCCTGTACCTGGCGCTCATCCCTCAGTTCATCGACCCCGCGCGTGGCAGCGTCGTCGCGCAGGGATTCCAACTCGGTGCCGTGCAGATCGTCGTGGGCGTCCTCGTGAACGGCGCGATCATCCTGCTGGCGGGATCGATCGCCATCTTCCTGCAGCGCACCCCACGGTGGATACGGTGGCAGCGTCGGGTCACCGGCACGCTCCTGGGCGCGATCGGGGTGAAGGTCGCAATCGATGCGCCGGCTCCAGCGGGTGCCTCATAGCGGGGCGGCGCGCGAGATGGAGAGTCCGAAAGACGCGAATCGCAGCTCGGTCGTCGCAGACCGAGCGATGATCCCCGGAAGGAAGCGCCAAAGTCGTACTATCCGTTTTTTGCTATGCATGGCATAATTGCGTCTTATGGCACTAACAGGCAGTACGACGGAGTTTCCTGCAATGCGACGGCACCCGCTGTCGCGCATGGATGGGCGTGACCCCCTCCAGGGGTTGCGCGCGGCCACCCCACTAGAGCTGCTGTTCGACCTCGCTTTCGTCACCGCCTTCGGGGTGGCGGCGAGCGAGTTGGCCATCCGTATCTCCGAAGGGCAGATCGCCGTCGCGGCGATCACGTTCGTCGCCGTCATGCTCGCAGTGAGCTGGGACTGGATCAGCTTCACCTGGTTCGCGTCGTCGTACGACACCGATGACTGGCTGTATCGCGTGACGATCATGGTGCAGCTGATCGGCGTGATCGTCTTCGTCACGGGCATCCCGGAGGTCTTCCGCTTCATCGCCGAGGGCGGCCGCCTCGACAACTCCGCCACCCTGACGGGATACATCGTGATGCGGTCGGCGACCGTGCTTCAGCGTGTGCGATCCGGCATCCAAGACCCCCGCCGCCGACGGACGAACATCCTGTCGGCAAGTCCCGTCGCGGTGGCGCTCGTCGGCTGGTGCGTTCTGACGATCGTCTCGCCGGAAAGGACGACGCTGATCGTCGTCGCGCTGGCGCTGTTCGCGGTCGAGATGGCCGGACCTCTGATCGCAGAGACACGGGGAGGCACGCCCTGGCACCCCCACCATCTCGCCGAACGCTACGGCCTCCTCACGATCATCGCGCTGGGCGAGGTCGTCGCGGGGACCGCGGCCATCGTGGCAGGTCTCAGCCACGCCGCAGGGTGGTCGGTGAGCTCGGTGGTCGTCGCGGTCGCCGGGGTCGCGATGGCGTTCGGCATGTGGTGGGCATACTTCCTCCTCCCGATCGGCGATGCCCTCGCCCGAGCGCGGCACCGAGGACTGCTCTGGGGATGGGTGCACGTCCTCGTCTTCATCAGCATCGCAGGCGCGGGAGCCGGCCTGCACGTCGCGGCCCTGGCGGTCGAGGGCGAAGCCCATCTCCCGGTCGAGGCGGCGGTCGCGGCGGTCGCCGTGCCGACCGCGGCGTTCTGCGTGGTTCTGCTTGTGATCGCGGTGACGCTGGGGCTGGGTTCGACTCCGCGCAGAGTCGGGCTGTTCCTCGGCGCCGCGTCAGTGGCGCTCGCAGGCGTCGCAGCAGCAGCGGCCGGACTCCCGTTGACGGGCTGCCTGGCGATCGTCGCGCTCGCACCGTGGCTGCTCGTGGTCACCCACGAGACCGCGGCGCGCGTGCCGTGATCTAGCGATGGCGCTCCAGCGCGCCGTGCCCTGCCCCCGTGGCGTCCATGATCGTCCGGACGAGGTCGAGCAGCGCACCATGCAGGTCATCGTCGATCGAATCATCGGCGAGCGCCCGGAAGTATGCGTCGCTGACGCCCTGGATCGCACGCCGGCCGGCATCCTCGAGCGGCGATGCGTCGACGCCCAAGCTCGGGAGTCCGAACTCCTTCGCCGGGAAGCGTCGTGACACCTCCGTCTCCGCCATCGCGACGATGCCGGGATTGCTGAGCGCCATTGCGCGGGTGAGCGCCGCCTCCTGCGCGTCGACGTCGTCTCGAGCGGCCCGCCACCACCTGTCGACGAGATCGAGGAACTCGATGCCCGGGTACTCGTGACCTAGCGCGATCAATCGCTGCTCGGCTCTTGCCGGCCACTCGGTGATGAAATCCAGCTTGGACGGGAAGTATCCCGTGACCGTGCGGGGCGCGACCTCTGCCGCATCGGCGATGTCCGCGATCGACGTCTTCTCGTAGCCCTGCTCGGCGAACAAGCGCAGTGCGGTGTGCAGGATGTGCCGCCGCCGGCGCGCTTTGGATCGCTCGCGCAGGCCTGACCGTTCACCATTGCTCGACATCCCGGAAGACTATCACCGGACTGCGAATTTACCTAGTTGCGTAACTTTGCCATCTATGGCAAGAATGGTTCTGACAGTTCTTCCCCCGTCCAGAACATCAGGAGTTCCCATGTCCAGCGCCTACTCGTACTCAGCCGGCATCCCCGTGAGCGACCCCACCCCGATCGTCGTATTCAGCCCCCTCGCTCTCGAGGTCCCCGAGCGGCCCGTTCCCCTCGAGCTGAAGGTCTCGGCACCGGTCACCGGCACCGATCTTCCCGTCATCGTTCTCTCCCACGGCCACGGCGGCGCCAACCACCTGTCGTCCCTCCGCGGCTACGGCCCGGTGGCGGACTTCTGGGCCGCCCATGGGTTCGTGGTCATCCAGCCGACGCACCTCGACTCGACGGTGCTCGGCCTTCGCGACACAGACCTGCCCGACGCGCCCCTGTTCTGGCGGAACCGGGCAGCCGACATCCGAACGATCATCGACCGGCTCGCCGAGATCGAAGCCGCCGTTCCCGGCCTCGGGGGCCGCGTCGACCGGGAAAGGATCGGCGCCGTCGGACACTCGCTCGGTGGGCACACCGTCTCCCTCCTGCTCGGGATGCAGGTGCTGGACCCCTCGGACGATCGCGAGAAGGACCTCAGCGACCCGCGGATCCGTGCCGGCGTCATCATCGGAGCCCCCGGGATCGGTGACGAGCATCTGGCAGAGTGGGCGCGAACCAACTACCCGATGCTCGGGTTCAATGACTTCAGCTCGATGACGGGGACGGCGCTCGTGATCGCAGGCGACAAGGACCTGAACCTCAACTTCTCCGACAGACTCAGCTACCGCTCCGACGCCTACACGCACAGCCCCGCGGGCAACAAGACGCTGCTGATGTTCCGGGACGCCGAGCACATCTACGGCGGGGTCTCCGGATACGACGCAGCGGAGACGAGCGACGAGAGCCCTGAGCGCGTCGCGGCACTGCGGGCATTGGTGTGGGCCTATCTGCGCTCGCAGCTGTTCACCGGCGATGCATCCTGGGCGAACGCGGTCGCCACCCTCGAGAACGCCGACGCACCGCTCGCGACCGTCGAGACCCGCTAGGGACCGCCCGATGTGGGGACCTTTCGCAGGGCTGATCGGGGGTGCCGCCGCGGGCCTCGCCAGCCTCGTCTTCCTGGTCGTCGCCTTCCGCTTCGACACGATCGCGACATCGACCGAGTACCGCAGCCGCGCGGCGCAGGTGCTCGTCCTGTTCCTGACCACCACGATCACGTCAGCGCTCGTCGTCGCGCCACAGGATCTGCGACTGCTGGGCGGAGAACTCCTGATCGCGGCGGTCACGTCCGGCACGCTCGTGACCGTGCTGGACCGAGCCGCACGCGGTGCGCAGCAGACTCAGACCCGATG
This sequence comes from Microbacterium hydrocarbonoxydans, assembly GCF_900105205.1. Classification (NCBI taxonomy): domain Bacteria; kingdom Bacillati; phylum Actinomycetota; class Actinomycetes; order Micrococcales; family Microbacteriaceae; genus Microbacterium; species Microbacterium hydrocarbonoxydans. The sequence continues at coordinate 3,077,821 of NZ_FNSQ01000005.1, forward strand.
GCCGGCGGTCGCAGGAATGCTCTTCACTCTCGCCGCCGTGATGATCGCGGGTGCGCTCCTGGTCGCCGGCATCGACGCGGGCCTGTACGCCTGGGCGGCAGCGAGCGTCGCCGCGCTGGTGTTCGGAGTCGACGGCGCGTGGGTCTTCCTCACGCGAGCCGGGGTCGCGCCCGGAACGGCAGACGACTGATCGACCGGTGCTTCACGAGCACGAGCTGCGCGCCGCTCGACCGGTCGTCGGTATCGACCACCGGTCGGGCGCTCTGCATCCGATGCCGTCAGTCAGAGGGCCTGCTGAACAGATTGACGACATTGCCGTCGGGGTCGCGGATGAGTGCCGACCTGTTGCCCCATGGCATCGTCGTGGGCGCGAGGACGACCTCCCTCGGCTCCGGTCGCAACCGTGCGAACTCGCCGTCGACGTCGGAGACCTCGAACTCGACGAACACCGACTGATTCGCGTGTGGGGATACGGCGTCGCCGAGCATCCCGACCGTCGCCCTGTCGGCGATCGCCAGAGTCGCCGCCGTTCCGGTGAACTGGGCGAAGACGGGGGCCGGTCGCTCGGCGGCGGTTCCGGTCACGAGCTCATAGAACGCGGCGAGCCTGTCGACGTCTTCGGTGATGATGCGGATGGACGAGAACGACATGCAGTACCTCCTGGGCACGGGATCGATGTGTGGTGAGACCATGCTCGCCGAGCATCGCGACACCGTCCTGTCGGTGTTTCCCGAATCGGTCTCGTCCGTCGTCAGTCGTCGATCACGGATCGCAGGTGACCGTACTGGATGCCGAGATCCTCTCGACGCAGGATGCGCGGCTCCGGTCGCTCGTCCGTCAGATCGACCGAGAGCATCCGATCGCCTCGGAATGCCCTGACGCCGTCGCGAAGTCGGCACCAGGCGATGAGGTACCAGTAGCCGTCCTTGCCGATCGAGCCCAGTGGCTCGACCTCGCGCACAGACTCCCTCCCCGCAGGATCCCGATAGCGGAGACGCACGACGCGTCCCGCCCTGAGCGCGGTAGCGAACGCCGGCGGCGTCGGCGACTCCTCAACGGGCTCGAGCAGGTGCACCCGCGACGCGAGCGCCTTCGCGCGCCGGGCCTCTTCGTCTGGCATGACGGCGAGGATCTTCCGCGCAGCGGTCGCAGCGGGCTGCCGGAACGGACTGCGTCGTAGACCGCCGAGCCCGATCAGCACCGCGATCGCTTCATCGAGTGTGAACCCCGCAGGACCCAGCGTCGCGGCGGCATCGATGACGTAGCCACCGGTCCGCCCCGGCTCCGCCCAGATGGGGAGGCCCGCCTGCTGCAAAGCGGAGAGGTCGCGCTCGACCGTTCTTCGGGACACCTCGAAACGCTCTGCCAGCCAGCGCGCGCTGCGCGGCCGGGGCGACATTGCGCGCAGCTCCTCGACGAGAGCGTAGAGACGGTCGGTACGGTTCACTCCCCCATCTTCGCGCCGCTCGCAGGGAACCGTCCGCGCCTCAGCCGGCGACGACGTCGTACGTGGTGCGGACCAGCCCATCGTCTGTGGCGTGGCTGCCGCGGACCGTGAGCAGCACGTCCTCGTCGAGCTCTCCGAACAGCGAACGCCCGGACCCGAGGATGATCGGCGCCACGGAGAGAGTGAGCTCATCGACGAGACCTGCACGGAGGAAGGACTGGATGGTGCGGCCCCCATCGATGTACACATCTCTTGCGCCGAGTTCGTCGAGCAGGCGAGTCACATCATCGATCGACGAAGCCGTGCGGACGCGAGGGTCTTCGATGACCGATCTCGTGGTGAGGACGAGAACGTGCCTGCCCTCGAACGGCCACTCCCCGAAGCCGAGCACGGAGTCGTAGGTGGCACGGCCCATGACGATGGCGTCGACCGTTTCGAAGAATGTCTCCCAGACCAGGGCGGGGCGGTCGGCGGTGGTCGGGACATCATGATGGCGGGCCGGCGGGTCGGTCAGCCATTCGAGCGATCCGTCGTCACGGGCGATCTTGCCGTCAGCGCTCGTGCCGATGAATACACGGCCACGCCAGTTGCGAGAGGTCATCTCCACATCTCCAGAAAGTGTTCGAGGGTTGTCAGGGGGGAAGTCCGGCCCAGGTTCACAGCCGACCGGAACAGGGAACCGTGCAGGGCATCGAGCAGCAGCGTGCCGCCTGCCTCCGCATCGGCAAGGTGGGAAAGATCCATCCCCGCGAGCAGCTCGGCAAGTCGTGCCGCCTGTCGACGCCACCCTTCCGCGAGCAGAGCGACGAGTTCGGGTTCCTGCAGCTCGCTGAGCACCTCCGACAGGGCGTACACGGCGCCGGCGGCTGAGTCGGCGCCGAACTCTCGGCTCACGTACTCGCGAAGCTCGGCATCGGCTTCGCGGCCCTCTGGCAGCGGACCATGCGGGATGAGCTGGATCCACCGACGCGTGAGCGCGTGCAGAAGACCCACCTTGGAACCGAAGCGCTTGATCAGGCCTGCCGGACCGATTCCCGCCGCCGGAGCGACATCCTGGAGCGACCAGGGCGTGAGATCAGCACGCTGCTCCAGTGCGCCGACGATGCGGGCGAGGAGCTCGTCGTCTTCGAGACGTCTAGGTCGGACCATACGGTTAGTAAATCACAATTCACTAACTCGGACGAGCCGGTGCCGGCCGGACGATGCAGGCGCGCTGTCCGACGCGAACATTCCGTGACCAAACCGTTGCATTCGTTACCTCGCCGTTATAGAGTGATCGCACGGTGAATGTTTGCTGTGGCATCCACCTCATGTGATTGCAGGACACTCTTGGTGCAAGGGACAAGGGCCGGTCGGGAGCCTCTCCGACCGGCCCTTTACTGTTGCCACTAATCTGTTCCCATGACCGATCGCAAGCTCGCCGTGCAGGCCTGGGAGAGCCTGTTCCGCGCTCAGCACGAGCTGTTCACCGAGATGAACGCCGACTTCGACCACGGCGACCTCGCTCAGGCCGAATACGACGTCCTCCTCACGGTCACGCGCTCCCCGGACATGTCCGCACGTCTGCGAGATGTCACCGCCAACATGCTGATCAGCCAGCCGAGCGTCTCGCGCCTGATCGACCGGATGGTCACGCGCGGACTCGTCTCCAAGTGCCCCGATCCCGACGACGGCCGTGGCGCACTGATCAGGGCGACGGATGCCGGAGCCAAGGCGTTCCGCAGCATCGCAACCGTGCACGGGCGCTCCATCGCGTCGCGCATGTCGCGGCTCGACGACGAGGAGCTCAGGACGCTCCGCGATCTCGCCGAGAAGCTGCGCACCCGCTGACGCCGGTCAACGGACCGCCGTGTGGGGCGGACTTCTCCCCGATGGGAGGAGAATCAGAGCGATTCCCTCCTCCCCTCGGGGAGATCTCCTCCGTTCGGGATGTTCGCCTTCGCGCAGGGTGAGCCTGCAATCCCCTTTTCTGGCAGGGTGGAGCCTGAACGCCGCGCGACCGCGCGGACACACGACCGCCCCCTCGGGGGGAACCAGGGAGGTCATCCATGGAGATCGCCGGAATCGTCGGCATCCTCGTCATCGTCGGAATCGCCGTAGCGATCGCCGTCGTCGTCCTGCTCATCCTGCTGCTGTTCGCACGCAGCTGGATCAAGGTGGCTCGCGCCGATGAGGCGCTCGTCATCTCGGGACGCAAGCAGAAGGTGCAGCGCGCTGTCATCTCTGCAGACGGCTCGACCAGGGACGAGATGTCGGAGTCGCCCGTCACGGTCATCGTGAACGGCAAGTCCCTGGTCAACCCGATCACCCAGCGCCACGAGATCATCTCGCTGCGCTCACGCCAGGTGTCGCTCAATGCCGAGGCGCAGTCCCTCGACAGCGTCACGCTCAACGTCGACGGCGTCGCGATCGTGAAGATCGGCTCGGATCCCATCCTCGTGCGGCGTGCAGCCGAGCGCTTCGCCTCGCAGGACAAGGCGATCGAGCAGTTCACCACGGAGCAGCTCGAAGGTGCGCTCCGCGGCATCGTCGCCACGCTCTCCGTCGTCGAGCTGATGCGCGAGCGGAAGAAGTTCTCCGACCAGATCGCCGCCGACGTCTCGCAGGAGCTCGCCGAGCAGGGTCTGATCCTGGACTCGTTCCAGATCAAGGGGATCACCGACAAGGTCGGCTACATCCAGTCGCTCGGTGCCCCCGAGATCCAGGCGAAGCGTCAGTCGGCTGAGATCTCGCAGACCAACGCCGACCGTGCGATCAACCAGAAGAACATCGCCAACCAGGAAGCGAACCTGGTCGAGCAGACGGCCCTCGACACGAACACCGCCAACGCCAACGCCGGCATCGGCCGTGCACGGGCCGAGGCCGAGCAGGCCGAGAACCTCGCCCGCGAGCAGGCTCAGCAGGCCGTCCTGCAGCAGCAGGCCGAGAACCGTCAGGCCCAGCTCGACGCCGACGTGAAGCGCGTCGCCGACGCGCAGCGCTACGAGGCCGAGACCCGGGCACAGGCAGAGCTCTACACGCGTGAGCGTGCGGCCGAGGCCGGCGCCATCGAGCAGGTCAAGCAGGCCGAGGCGCGCACCCGCATCGCCGAGCAGCAGGCCCAGGCCGACAAGGCCAAGGCCGATGGTGAGGCCGCAGCCGCGATCGCCCGTGCGACCGGTGAGGCCGACGCGCTGCGCGCCCAGGCCGAGGCCGAGTCCGAGGCCCGTCGCCTCCGCGCCAACGCCGAAGCCGACGCGATCCGCGCCGAGGGTGAGGCGCGAGCCGCCGCCGTCGAGGCCGAGGCGAAGGCCATCGCCTCGAACCAGGACGCCTTCCTGTCGCAGCGCGTCCTCGACGTGCTGCCGTCGATCATGGCGGAGTTCTCGAAGGGCTACGCCGCGATCGGCAACGTGTCGATCATCGGCGGCTCGAGCGAGGACGGCGCCTCGAACGTCGTCGGCGCCGACAGTGCCAAGGCGCTGAAGTCGGTGTTCGACAGCGTCAGCTCGGCGACCGGGCTCGACCTGGCCTCGATCATCCAGGGCCAGGCCGTCGGCCGCGGCATCGGCGAGGGTGTGGCCTCCGCTACGGCGCCGACCACCCGGAAGTCGACCCCGACCACCCCGCCGCCGCCCGCACCGCCGGCTCCCGCCGCGGAGTAGTCACCACAGTCAGCACAGCGGATGCCGCGGCCGGTTCGGTCGCGGCATCCGTCGTCTCCGGCGTCCACGGACCCACTGCTCTCGCGCGTTCGGTTAGTGTCGCGCGTTCGGTTTCCATGACTCCGGAGATTCGCCGGCATGTGCCGCCAGGTGACCGGATACCAGCCGAAGCGCCCCGGATCTCCGGAGTTGCGGAGAGCGGGCAGACTGGAGGAGTGCCGCCCGACTCCTTCGACCTCGCCACCATCGGCGCGGGTCTGTCGTTCGCGGCCGCCCTCGACGAGGTCGCAGCGGCACTCGACGAGAGCCGCGCCCTGGTCGTGAGCGCCCCGCCCGGCACCGGCAAGACCACGCTCGTGCCGCCCCTTCTCGCGTCACGCTCCCCCGGACGCGTCATCGTCACGCAGCCGCGACGGGTCGCCGCACGTGCAGCCGCCCGGCGGCTCGCCCAGCTCGACGGCACGCCGCTCGGCACTCGCGTCGGGTTCACCGTCCGCGGCGAGCGCGCGGTGGGACGCGAGACGCGGGTCGAGTTCGTCACGGCCGGCGTGCTGCTGCGGCGGATGCTCGACGATCCAGGACTCGACGGAGTCGACGCCGTCCTCATCGACGAGGTGCACGAGCGCGCCGTCGAGACCGACCTGCTCATCGGACTGCTCTCCGAGGTGCGCGAGCTGCGCGACGACCTGCACGTCGTGGCCATGTCCGCCACTCTCGACGCCGAGCGCATCGCCGCGGCCCTGGGCACGGACGACGATCCCGCGCCCATCGTCGACCATGACGTCCCCGCCTTCCCGCTCGCCGAACGCTGGGCGCCGAGCCCCGTGCCCCGTCTCGACGAGCGCGGGGTGACCAGAGGCTTCCTCGAGCACGTGGCCGCCACTGCGGTCGCCGGGGCGCAGGATCTCGTGCGCACCGAGCCCGCCGCCGACGTGCTCGTCTTCGCCCCCGGCGCCCGCGAGATCTCCGAGATCGCCCGCCGCATCCGCGACGCGGGCGGCGGGTTCGACGTGCGGGAGCTGCACGGACAGATCCCGGGCTCCGAGCAGGATGCGGTGATCCGCGGTCGCGCTCCCGCCGACCCACCGCGCATCATCGTCACGACCTCCCTCGCCGAGTCCTCGCTCACCGTGCCGGGGGTGCGTCTCGTGGTGGACACCTGTCTGTCCCGGCATCCGCAGCGCGATGCCGCCCGCGGCATGACCGGCCTCGTCACCACCGCAGCTCCCCGCTCCTCGTGCGTGCAGCGCGCCGGCCGGGCCACGCGTCAGGGTCCGGGCATGGTCATCCGCTGCATCGACGAGCGCTCGTATGCGGCGGCCCCCGCACGGCCGGTTCCCGAGATCGCGGTGGTCGACCTCGCGGATGCCGCACTGCTGCTCGCCTGCTGGGGCGCACCGGGGGCCACCGGCCTGCGGATGATCGACCCGCTGCCCATCGACCGTCTCGCAGAGGCGGTCGACGTCCTGCACGGGCTCGGCGCGGTCGACGAGGTGGGGCGCGCCACGCCCGAGGGCCGCGCCCTGGCTCGGATCCCGACCGACCCCCGGCTCGCGAGGGCGCTCAGGGACGGCAGCCCGGTGGTCGGCAGTCGGCTCGCGTCCGAGGTCGTCGCGCTGCTGGGCGGAGACCTGCGGATCGCGGAGGCCGATGTCGTCCAGGCGCTCGTGACGCTGCGTGGCGGACGGACCCCTGAGGCGCGGCGCTGGCGCTCCGATGCGGATCGGCTCGAGCGCATGGCGCCTGACGCACGTGGCATCCGCCCGGATCTCGACGGCGTCGGCGTCGTGATCGCCCTGGCCTTCCCCGAGCGGATCGCCCGGCGGGTCGAACGCTCCGCTGAGGGAGCGACGTTCATGCTGGCATCCGGAACCCGCGCCGGCGTACGCGGACCACTGGCCGCCGTGGAGTGGCTCGCCGTCGCCGACGTCGCACGGGCCTCCGCCCGGGCGGCCGCCGGGTCGGGTGCCATCGTCCGGTCCGCTGCCGTGCTCACCGAAGTGCAGATGGAGCTCGCGGCCAGCCACCTCATGACCGACCGGGTCGAGGCGACGTTCGTCGACGGCCGGGTTCAGGCGCGTCGCGAACGCCGGGTGGGCGCGATCCTGCGCTCGTCGGCGCCGGTGAAGGCGTCGGTCGCTGAGGGGCGTGACGCCGTGCGCCGGGCGCTGCGTCGCGACGGACTGCGCGTGTTCACCTGGTCGGATGCCGCCGTCGCTCTTCGTCGTCGCCTCTCCCTGCTTCGGCGGGAGCTCGGCGACCCTTGGCCCGATGTCTCGGATTCCGGTCTCGTCGAAAACCTCGACGCCTGGTTGGCCTCAGAGATCGACGCTCTGGCCGGCGGCACCCCCGCCAACCGGTTGGATCTGTCGTCCGCGCTGCGTCGGCTGCTGCCGTGGCCCGAGGCGGCACGCCTCGACGAGCTCACCCCCGAGCGACTCGAGGTGCCCAGCGGTTCACGCGTCCGCATCGACTATCCGGACAGCGACGACGACACGGCGCGCCCTGTCGTCGCGGTCAAGCTGCAGGAGTGCTTCGGCTGGGCCGACACCCCTCGGCTCGTCGATGGGCGGGTCCCCGTCCTGTTCCACCTGCTGTCCCCGGCGGGGCGTCCGCTCGCGGTGACGGACGACCTCGCCTCGTTCTGGTCCGGCCCCTACTCGCAGGTGCGCGCCGAGATGCGCGGGCGCTACCCCAAGCATCCGTGGCCCGAGGATCCCTGGGCGGCCGCGCCGACCCGGCATACCAAGAACCGCTCCGCGCGCTGAGCCCGACGCGGGCGTTCAGCCGAGGCGTGCCACCGGCAGCGCTCATGCCGTGCGACGCCGCAGGGTCAGCGAGGCCAGCACCAGCGCACCCACCCCGAAGGCGACGACCACGAGCACCGGGCCGTACACGTCGCTGCCCTCCTCCCCCGCGGTGACGGCGTTGATCGCGTCGATGGCGTGGCTCAACGGCAGCCAGTCCGAGATCGCGTGCAGCGCGTCGGGCATCTGGTCGCGGGGCATGAAGAGGCCGCCGAGGATGATCTGCGGGAACACCAGCAGCGGCATGAACTGCACCGCCTGGAACTCGGTCTGCGCGAACGCGCTGGCGAGGAGTCCGAGTGCGGTGCCGAGCAGTGCATCCACGACGGCGACGAGTCCGAGCTGCCACAGTTCCCCCTCGACCTCCAGCCCGCAGACCCCGACCGCGAACGACACCGTGACCACGGCCTGCAGAAGTGCCATGAGTCCGAAGGCGATCGCATAGCCGAGGATGAAGTCGGCCTTGGCGAGCGGCGTGGTCATGAGCCGTTCGAGGGTGCCGGAGCGACGCTCGCGAAGAGTCGTGATCGAGGTGATCAGGAACATCACGATGAACGGGAACAGGGCGAGGATCGCGCCGCCGAACTGATCGAACACACCGTCCTGGTCGCTGAACAACCACGCGAACAGACCGACCAACAGACTCGGCGCGATGAGCATCAGAGCGATCGACCGAGGATCGTGGCGCAGCTGCCCGAGCACCCGCCGTGCGGTCGCCAGCATCCGGATGCCGTTCATTCCGAGGCCTCCCGCCGTGCGCGCCGCGAGCGCAGGGGCCGCGCCGGGGAAGTTGCGGCCCGCTGGCTGTCGCGTTCGATGAGCGCGAGGAAGGCCGCCTCCGGGTCGGCGGCCCCGGTCTGCTCCTGCAACCCGGCCGGAGTCGTGTCGGCGATGATCCGCCCCGCGCGCATGAGCACCAGTCGATCGCACCGCAGGGCCTCGTCCATCACATGGCTGGACACGATCATGGTCACGCCTCGTTCCGCGAGGCCGCGGAACAGACCCCACAGCTCACTCCTCAGCACGGGGTCGAGGCCGACCGTCGGCTCGTCCAGGACGATGAGCTCGGGCGATCCGACGAGCGCCATGGCGAGTGACACCCTCGTCAGCTGGCCGCCGCTCAGTGAGCCGACGAGCTGTCTCGCCTGCCCGCCGAGTCCCACCTCGTCGATGACGCGATCGACGTCACCCTTCGGCGCCTTCAGCAGGGCCGCGAGGTAGGACAGGTTCTGATGCACGGTGAGGTCGTCGTAGACCGCGGCGCCCTGCGTCCCGTAGGCCACCCGATGGCGGAGGTGCTTGGAGCCGCCCGGCTCGCCGAGCACCGCGACCGTACCCGAGGCGATGCGCTGCACGCCGACGATCGAGCGCATGAGCGTCGTCTTGCCGCATCCTGACGGCCCCAGAAGTCCGGTGATCTCGCCGCGAGGGATCTCGAGATCGACGCCGTCGAAGACCTGGGTCGCACCGCGGCGCACCCGAAGCCCCGAAATCGCGACGGCCGGAGTATTCATGATGTGATGAATTATGCGCTCGGCGGCGGGCTCGGTCAATGCCCACCGCTCTCGACCGGGCACAGCTTCGGATCTCGGCATCGACACGCCGCCCGAGAACGGCCGGCGCCCGGGTGTCAGGGGCACTGCTCCGAACCTGTGCCCGGATGACGAAGGGCAGGGGGGAGGGGCAGGGGGCAGGGGGGCAGGGGGGCAGGGGGGGCAGGGGGGCAGGGTACAGGGGGGCGAGTCAGTCGAAGAGGTACCGCTGCACGGTCGGCCCCACGCGCGCGGTGAGCTCGTCGACGGATGCCGCGGCGATCGGTGCCAGCCTGAGGACGTATCGGGTGATCAGCAGCCCGGCGACCTGAGACGCCACGAGCGTCGCGCGCAGTTCGGCATCCGGCACCTCCAGCGTCCTCGCGATCTTCCCGATCAGCTCTCGCGACAGGAAGCCGGCCAGCAGCGGCGACGTGAGACGGCTGCCGATCGCGGTGCGGATCAGCATGACTCCGCGCCGGCGGATCTCCGGCTGCTCGAACGCATCGAGGATGTAGCGGACGAGCCGCTGCCCGACCTCGTCACGCGGTCCGGCGACGATGCCAGGCACGTCGACATCCGGTCGGAGCGGGATGCCGATGGCCTCGGCGAACAGGTCGGCCTTGGTCCCGAAGTAGTGATGGACGAGCGCCGAATCGACCCCGGCTCTGGTCGCGATCGAGCGGATCGTCGAGGCGTCGTACCCGCTCTCACCGAACTCGTCGACGGCCGCCGCGATGATGCGCTCTCGGGAGTCGGAGCCGCCGCGAGGGCGACCACGTTTCCTCGGAGCGCGCTGGTCGGTCATGGCGCCAGCCTACGACCCGAGCAGCAGGACCGCGGTGACATCTCAGTCGAGCAGGTGCCCCCTCAATCGAGGAGGTGTCGAAGGTAGCGCGGCGGATCCTGGAGGAACGAGCGCCAGTGGTTCACGAGTTCGAGGTCTCCCCACTCCGCCGGCCGGATGCCCCAGTCCCCCACTTCGAGGATGCGCGCACCCGGCAGGGCCGCCAGCACCGGCGAATGCGTCGCGCAGAGCACCTGACCGCCGTCGTCGACGATGCGCTGCAGCACGGCGATGAGGGCGAGCGTGGACTGGAACGAGAGCGCGGCCTCCGGCTCGTCGAGACAGTAGAAGCCCGGCGAGTCGAAACGACTGTCGAGGAGGGCCAGGAACGACTCGCCATGACTCATCTCGTGGAACGGGACGTCCGGCCCGCTGGTCGACGGGTTCGCCTCGAGATACGTGTAGAACGAGTGCATCGTCTCGGCGCGAAGGAAGAAGCCCCACCGGTCGGCGCCGACGCCGCGCTGCAGCCGCAGCCACTCGGACAGCGGCGATTCGGTCGGCCGGGTGCTGTGCATCGCCTGTCTCGACCCGCCCTCCGGCGAGAGCCCGTATGCTCCGGCGATGCCCTCGACGATGGTCGATTTGCCGCTGCCGTTCTCGCCGACGAGGAAGGTGACGCCGGGCGCGAGATCGATCCCCTCCCGCAGCACCTGGGCGACGGCCGGGATGCTCGTGGGCCAGAGCCGCCCCGGCTCCGGCGCATCGTCGGCCGCCCTGACCGCGACGATCGGCTGCTCGCGCCGACGACGACTGCCCGACGCCCAGATCGATTCCATGCGCACCTCCTCCGATCGGAGGATACCCGGTGCCACCGACGCCGCCGCAGCGGCGGGCGCGCGTCAGCACTCGATGACGTTCACCGCGAGACCGCCCTCGCTGGTCTCCTTGTACTTCGTCGACATGTCGATACCGGTCTGCCGCATGGTCTCGACGACCGCGTCGAGCGAGACGTAGTGGCTGCCGTCACCCCGCAGGGCGAGGCGGGCGGCCGTGACGGCGGTCGAGGCCGCGATGGCGTTGCGCTCGATGCAGGGGATCTGCACGAGCCCGCCGATGGGATCGCAGGTGAGCCCGAGATGGTGCTCCATGGCGATCTCGGCGGCGTTCTCGATCTGCCTGTTCGTGCCGCCCATGACGGCGGTGAGTCCGCCGGCGGCCATCGCGCAGGCGGAGCCCACCTCGGCCTGGCATCCGCCCTCGGCCCCCGAGATCGAGGCGTTCGCCTTGAAGAGCGACCCCAGTGCGGTCGCGGTGAGGAGGAAGCGTCGGATGCCGCGGCGGCGGTTCGCCTCGGCGACGGCCTCGTCTCCCTCCGATTGCTCGGACTCGATCGCACGAGTGCCGTCGAAGCCGAGCAGCGCACTGCCCACGAGCTCTCCGTACGGTGTCACGGCGTTGCCTGCTCCGAGTCCGGAGTCGGCGAGGAACCGCCACCAGTACATCGCGACGGCCGGAAGGATCCCGGCCGCACCGTTCGTGGGGGCTGTGACGACACGACCGCCTGCCGCGTTCTCCTCGTTGACCGCGAGTGCGAAGGCGCCCAGCCATTCGCCGGGGAGCTCCCGATGACCGTCGGCCTCCGCCTCTTCGAGCTGTCCGCGGATCGCACTGGCACGACGCTTGACCTTGAGCATCCCCGGCAGCACGCCGTCCGAGTGCAGGCCGTTCTCGACGCAGGCGGCCATGGCGTCCCAGATCGCATCGAGCCCCGCAGCGACGTCCTCTTCCGAGCGCTGCGCGGTCTCGTTGAGGCGAGCGACCTCGGCGATCGACAGGCCGTGCTCGTCGCACAGCGCCAGCAGCGACGCGGCATCCGCGTAGGAGTAGGGAAGCGGGGCGGCGGCGAGCTTCGCGTCCTCGCCGTCGCGCCGGATGAAGCCGCCGCCCACCGAGTAGTAGGTCTCCTCCGTAACGGCGACGCCGTCGGCATCCCACGCGATGATCGTCATGGCGTTCGGGTGGCCCGGCAGACGGGTGCGCGGTTCGAACACGATGTCCGTCTTCGAGAACGGGATCTCGTGGACGCCGTCGATCCGCACGGTCGCCCCTTCGCGAAGGTCGGTCCAGGCGGCGCGCACGTCGGCGGGGTCGCACGACTCGGGCGCGAGGCCTCGAAGGCCCGCGACGACGGCATCCGGCGTTCCGTGCCCGATCCCGGTGGCGCCGAGCGATCCGTAGAGCGTGCATCCGATGCGGGCGACGCGATCGACGGCTCCTGTCGAGCGCAGCCGGCGCGCGAACTCGAGTGCCGCCCGCATCGGCCCGACCGTGTGGGAACTCGAGGGGCCTACTCCGATGGAGAAGAGATCGAAGGCCGAGACGTACGCTGTCACCCGTCCAGCGTACGTCCTGCGTCGCACGTCGGACGATCCGGATGCCGCAGTCAAGGCCCTTCGCGGTTCCGGCTCGTGTGGTCATCCTGGTGATGCACTCGATGCGAAAGGGAAGACCATGACGAACAGCACTCCAGAGCAGGACCCGACCTCCGACCTCTCCCCCGAGGCGCAGACGCCCACACCGACCCCCTCGTCGGGTGACGCGGGCGAGCTCACCGATCCCTCGCAGACCGCCGAGAAGCCCGAGCAGGCGGAGTCGCCAGAGGATGCCGACCCCGACGAGGTCCCCAGCAACGACGAGCTCGAGGAGCCGAGCACCGAGAAGGAGCCGTCGGAGGAGCCGAAGGCCCCCGCACGCAACGACCCCGAGCCCGACCACGAGGCGGTCGGGATCGGGGTCATCGACGGTCCGGAGACCGACGAGAACGACTGAGCGACTCCTACCTCGCTCCGCCGCCCTCCTCCCCCGAGGCGTCCTGCCGCGCCGGGGGTGGGTTCGCGCCGCTACTCGACGAGCTTGCCCTCGGTGTCGACGTCGCGCATGAGCTCGGCGATCTCGGCAGGGATCTCCGGGATCGGCTCGTGGGTCACGCCGCCGAACGGCGACCACACCAGGTTGACCTGCAGAGTCGGATCGGTGTCGGGATAGTCGCTGCGGTTGTGGCATCCGCGGGTCTCGCGACGCTCGAGCGCGGCCTCGAGGGTGGCGCGTGCCGCCAGCGCGGAGGCCTTGAGGTCGAAGGCGTGCGCGAGGTCCTGGAACCCGGCGATGTCGGGGTGGATGCCGATGTCCTCCATGCGTCCCTCGATCATGTCGAGGTCCGCGAGGCCGGCGCGCAGGCCCTGCTCGGAGCGGACGACGCCCGCATGCTCGGTCATCGTGTTGCGGATCGCGCGCTGCAGTGCGCGCACGTTCTCGCGTCCGTCCGCGGCGAGGAGGTCGTCGATCTCCGCGCGGGCCTGCGCGACGGCATCCGCTGACCGACGCTGCGCGTCCAGTCCTGCGGCGTGAGCCATGGCCGCCTGACCGACGATGCGGCCGTAGACGAGGAGTTCGATGAGCGAGTTGCCACCCAGGCGATTCGCTCCGTGCAGTCCGCTGGATGCCTCGCCGATCGCGTACAGCCCGTCGACATCGGTCTGGTGGTCCTCCGGACGGACCCAGACGCCTCCCATCGAGTAGTGCGCGGTGGGCGCGATCTCGATCGGATCGGTGGTGATATCGAGCATCTGCAGCTCCATCATCGTCTGATAGACGCGGGGCAGACGGGTCATGATGGTCTCGCGCGGCAGATGCGAGACGTCCAGCCACACCCCGCCGTTCTCGGTGCCGCGTCCTTCGGCGATCTCGGTGTAGGCGGCGAGCGCGACGCGGTCGCGGGTCGAGAGCTCCATCCGCTCCGGGTCGTACTTCGACATGAATCGCTCGCCGAGAGCGTTGCGCAGGATGCCGCCCTCGCCGCGGGCCGCCTCGGAGATGAGCGTGCCTGCCGCGTTCTCGGGTTCGATGATGCCGGACGGGTGGAACTGCACGAGCTCGGGGTCGCGCAGGCGGGCTCCGGCGTCGACCGCGAGGCGGAACGAATCTCCGGTGTTCTCGTCGCGCCGCGATGAGGTGCGACGCCAGATGCGGTTGTGTCCGCCGGCGGCGAGGATGACGGCATCCGCGTGGATCAGGTAGCGCGTGCCGTCGGCCTGGTCGAAGCCGTAGGCGCCGAAGACGACGTTGTCGCGCACGAGCAGGCGGGTGATGTAGACGTGATCGAGGATCGGCACCTCGAGCTGCTCGGCCTTCGCGACGAGGGTGCGCTGGATCTCGAGGCCCGTGTAGTCGCCGGCGAAGGCCGTGCGGCGGAAGGTGTGCGCCCCGAAGAACCGCTGCGAGATGCGTCCGTCGTCCTCCCTGGCGAAGTCCATCCCCCAGCGCTCCAGATCGCGGATGCCGCGCTCCGCCCCCTGCGTCACGATCTCGACCGTGTGCGGATTGGCGAGCAGGTAGCTCTCCTTGATGGTGTCGGCCGCGTGCTGCTGCCAGCTGTCGTCCTGGTCCATGGTTCCGAGGGCCGCGTTGATGCCGCCGGCGGCGAGCGAGGTGTGCGCATCCTGACGCGGTCGCTTTCCGACCGCGAGCACGTCGATGCCGTGCTCGGCGACCTCGATCGCCGCGCGCAGGCCCGACCCGCCGGTGCCGATGACGAGGACCGTGGTGGAGATCTGGCGTTCGCGTGTACTCATGGATTCCACGCTAGGCACGGCGATCCGATAACTCCAATGCATTGTTCTACTGGTATCGATACACTGCAAACATGAACCTCGAGCAGCTCCGCGGGTTCGTCGAGGTCGCCCGCCTCGGCCACTTCACCCGCGCCTCCGAGCACCTGCACCTCGCCCAGCCGTCGCTGAGTCGACAGATCTCGACGCTCGAGCGAGAGCTCGGTGCCGAGCTCTTCCATCGCGCGCGCGGGCACATCAACCTCACCGCCGCCGGGGAGGCTCTGCTCCCCCGCGCCCAGCGGATGCTCGCCGAGTCGGAGGCGATCCGCGAGGAGATGGCGGAACTCGCCGGGCTCCGTCGCGGGCGGGTTCGCCTGGGCGCACCGCCCACCCTCTGCATCAGCCTCGTCGCCGAGGCGATCAGCACCTTCCATGCGGCGCACCCTGGCGTCGATCTGCACCTGACCGAGAGCGGATCGCGCCTGCTGGTGGAACAGCTGGCCGTCGGGGCGGTCGACATCGCCCTGATCACCGAGTCCGAAGGGCCTCCGCCCTCCGGCTTCAGCCTCGCCAGGATGCCGCTGCTCACCGAGGAGCTGGTCGTCGTCTCCGCCGCATCCGAGCCGCCGGTGTCGACCCTGCCGTCGATGAGCCTCGACCACCTCGCGACGCTCCCGCTGATCGCCCTCGACGAGACCTATGAGCTGCGGGCGACGACCGATGCGGCCTTCCGATCGGCGGGGCTGGAGCCGAGTCACGTGCTGGAGGGGGCGGAGATGGATGCCGTGCTCCGCTTCGTCGAGCGCGGGGTCGGCGTCGCCGTGGTGCCGGCGATGGTGCTGCTCGACCGCCCGGCGCTGCGGTCGGTGCGTCTGACGCATCCGATGATGAGGCGCACGGTGAGCCTCGCCCACCGTGCCGATGTGACGCCGGCCGTCGCCGTGGCCGCGATGCGGCACGTCATCGTCGCCACCGCGGCAGAGGTGGCTCGCCTGGACCCGGCGATCACGAGTCTGATCGACTGAGGTCGCTCAGCCGCGCTTTCGCGGCCTCTCCCAATGAAGGAGATCTCACTCGCTCTGCGTCTGCTCGGGAAGCGTCATGAGCACGAGCCTATCGAGGCGGGGGCACCATCGCTTCTCGCCCGCTTCAGGTCGGCCGCAACTCCGCGCTCGGCGAGATGTGGCGCCGGAACTGATTCCTGGCGCCACGTCCAGCGAAGGGGATCTCGCTCAGCGAAGGAGCGGATGCCGCATCCGACCCTGCGCAACGAGAGTTCTCCTTCGCAGGGCACGGGCAGGGCGCGGGGAGGGCCGGGCAGGGCGAGGGCAGGGCGAGGGCAGCGCGCGGGAAGCGTCGTCCGCCGAGGCACAGCGAGCCTGAGAAACAAGAAACCCCCGCCGCTTTCGCGACGGGGGTTTCTCTCGTGATGTGCGCCCGAAGGGACTCGAACCCCTAACCTTCTGATCCGTAGTCAGATGCTCTATCCATTGAGCTACGGGCGCTCCTGGACCGCTCAGCGGGCCGTAGAACAGCCTACAACAGACGCGACGGGAATGCGAAACGAGGGGTCAGTCGTCGTCGGCGGCCGACTTCTGCTTCTTCTTCCGCTTCGCTTTGGCGCGCTGCAACGACGACAGCGCCTGCAGGTCGACGAGGCGCAGCGCCTGCATCCGCGCCTCTCGCATCCGCTCGTAGTCGGGGTCCTGGTCGGGTCGCATGCCCTCGACGCGCAGCCTACGGTCGAGGTTGTGGCGCACATCTGCCCACGCACCCTCGCGCGCCTCCTCGACGATGACCCTGAGCGCATCGTCGTCCTCCATCATGTCGCGCAGCTTGGTCGCGACGCCGTGGGACTGCTTGGCACGTCGGCGCAGATTGCGGACATCGCGGTCACGGTAGTCATGGGTGCCCGACGGGTCGGAATGACGCCCGCGGGCGCGCTTGCGCAGCTGGGTGAGGTTGCGCTCGACCTCTTCGGATTCCTCGGCCATCGCCCGCAGCGCCTCGCGCGCGTCGGCGACGTACTTGTCCGTGTCGAAGACCCCGTTCTCGGCGATCGTGCCGATGAGGATGTGATTCTTCACGGCGAGGCGCGCCGCAGCGGTCGCGATCGCAACGCCCTCGGCGATGGCATCCGCAGTTCGTCCCACTGCTACCTCCTCCCTTCGAGAGTACCGGTATCGCTCCCCGATCCACTCGGCCAGAATGGATCGGAATCGCCCGGCTCCGACGACCCTGGAGGACTGCAATGAAGCGTCTGACCCTCTCCGGGAGCACGACCGTCATCACTGGTGCCGCGAGCGGCATAGGCGCGGCCATCGCGCGACTCCTGGCCGCGGACGGTGTCGCTCTCGCGCTCCTCGATCACGATGCCGCCGGCCTCGCCGCCCTGGCGGAGACCCTGCCGTCCACCGCCGTCACGACGACGCACGTCGTGGATCTGCGCGATGACGACGCCGTGTTCGCCGCAGCCGAGGAGATCACCGCCGCGCACCCCCGCATCAACGCCCTCATCACGTGCGCGGGGTCATCGATGCTGGGGACGCTTGAGCAGCTGACCATGGAGGAGATGCGCTGGCTCACGGACGTGAACCTCTGGGGCACCGTCTCGATCTCCAAGGCGCTGCTCCCTGCGCTCCGCGCAGCACCTGCCGCGCATATCACGCACCTCGCGAGCGTCTATGCGCTGGCCGCTCCCGCCGGCCGCATCCCATACGCGCTGAGCAAGTTCGCGGTGCGCGGGTTCTCCGAGGCGCTCCGACACGAGCTGGAGGGCACGTCGGTGTCGGTCGGTGCGGTGTACCCCGCGGGCGTGCGCACCGGGATCATCCTGCACGGCCGCTACGCCGCAGCGATCGATCCGGCCGTCGCCGCACGTGCCGCTGCCGCGCAGGCTGCGATGTATCACACGGAGCCCGCCGACGCCGCGGCTCAGATCGTGCGGGCGACCGAGTGGCGCCGGGCACGCACCATGGTCGGGCGGGAGGCGCGCCTCATCGACACGCTCGTGCGCCTGGCACCGAGTGGCTACTGGCGCGTCATGCGGCGACCGTTGCGCGAGGCGATCGACACGACCACGCCCCTGCGGTGATTCACCGAACGGTCCCCACCCAGATCGCCGAGGCCCAGGCCTGCTGCGAGGCATCGCATCCGACGGATCCGGGATAGCCGCGCACGACGGCCATGCAGTTCGCGAGGAATTCGGCGTCTCCGCCGAACATGGAGTGGTAGCTCTGAGATGAGGTCAGCGCACCCCAGACGCGGAACTGGTAGATATGCCCGAGCTCGTGCGCCATGGCCCAGTTCAGGCGGGCGGTGCTCCACTGCGCGATGTCGGCGCGGTACTTGATGAAGCCGTTGCTGTTCGCACACGCGGGAGCGGTGCCACCCGCGCACGACGCCGATTCGTACAGTCCCACCCCTGCGCCGCCGACCCGGTCGAGCGCCGCGCGCACCCGCGCGAATCCCTCCGGCCCGCTGGAGGGATTCGCTGGTCCGCCGGGCGCTGCGTACTGCGCCGTCTCCCAGGTCGACACGTCCTCCCCCACCCTGCTGATCAGCGAATGCACGGTCGCCGTCGCCGCGACCACGGTCGCCGGGTCGTCGCGTTCTGCGAGCACGACCTCCTGCGCATCGATCGCCGCGGCACGATGCGTGGCGGTGTCGACCTTGCCCTCCGCGCCGGTGATCGCAGCGCCCAGTGCGGCGATCTCGTCGACGAACGCACCCCGCACCTCGAGCACGGCCGCCCGTGCTGCGGTGTCCTCCTCCGCAGCTGCGACCGCGCCGTCGAGGTGATCGGTGCGCATCTGCGCCGACCTCGTCGACTCCGACAGCGCCTGCAGCTCGGCGATCGCATCCGCCCTGTCCTGGTCGAGACCGATCGCCCGCGCCGCGACGCCGGAGGCGAGCAGGATCGCCGTCACGACGGTGACGGACAACACCCTTCTCATCACGAGAGCACCGTCATTCCAGGAACCCCGTGGTGTCCTCGAGCTGCGCGTCCTGCTCGGCGATCGTCGCGCGCAGCGCCGTCAGGCGCTCCGCCAGGCGATAGTTCTCGGCTCGGGTCGCGTCGAGCTGCTCTTCGGCCTGCACGACGGCGGCTCGCGCCTCGTCGAGCGCCGCGACGCGCTGCTGGTCGGCGACGACGAGGAGTACCGTTCCCCCGACGAGGAGGAGTCCTCCGGTGACGACCGCGAGAGCCCTCATGTCGCTCCCCAGACCAAGACGCAATGTCGGAACGATTCCGCAGTGTCAATATATCTCGGCGCGGGGGCCGCTTCCAGATCACCGCACAGGAGCGGCGCTGCGGAACCGACGCAGTCGAAGGCTGTTCAGCACCACGAACACACTCGAGAACGCCATGGCGGCGCCGGCGAGCATCGGGTTCAGCAGGCCGAGTGCGGCCAGCGGGATGGCCGCGACGTTGTACGCGAGCGCCCAGAAGAGGTTGCCGCGGATCGTCGCGAGCGTGCGCCGGGCGAGACGGATCGAATCCACCGCTCCCCACAGGTCGCCCCTGACCAGCGTCAGGTCGGATGCTTCGATCGCGGCATCCGTGCCCGTGCCCATCGCGATGCCGAGGTCGGCCCGCGCGAGCGCCGCCGCGTCGTTGACCCCGTCACCGACCATCGCGACCACTCTCCCCTGCCCCTGCAGCGAGATGACCTCTTCGACCTTGCCCTCCGGGAGGACGCCGGCTCTGACCTGTTCGATCCCGATGCTCTCGGCCGTGCGCCGTGCCGCGCGCTCGTTGTCCCCGGTGAGCAGCACCGGCCGCAGTCCGAGGCTCCGCAGCGCACCGATGGCCGCGGCGCTGGTGGGCTTGATCTGATCCGCGACGACGAGCACTCCGCGTACCCGGCCGTCCCAGGCGACGGCGATCGCGGTGCGGGCGTCGTCCTCTGCGGAGTCGAACGCCGACGCGAGGTCCGCATCGAGTTCCAGCGCCCAGTCGGCGAGGAACGACGGCCGCCCCGCGACGACCGCGTGCGAGTCGACGATGCCGGTCACGCCCCGCCCTCGCACGTTCTGGAAGTCGTGGACCGCCGGCAGCTCCCCGATGCGCTCCGTCGCCGCCCGGACGACGGCCTGGGCGATCGGATGCTCCGAGGCATCCTCCACCGCGGCGGCGAGCCGCAGCACCTCGACGGGGTCCTCGCCCTCTGCGGGGACGATGTCGAGGAGCGTCATGCGCCCGGTGGTGACGGTGCCGGTCTTGTCGAGCACGATGGTGTCGACCCGACGCGTCGATTCGAGCACCTCCGGTCCCTTGATGAGCACGCCGAGCTGGGCGCCGCGTCCTGTCCCGACGAGCAGCGCCATCGGGGTCGCGAGACCGAGCGCGCAGGGGCAGGCGATGATCAGCACGGCGACGGCCGCGGTGAACGCTGCCGCCGCGCCCCCGCCGACCAGCAGCCAGGCGACGAGTGTGAGCGCGGAGATCGCGAACACGATGGGGACGAACACGGACGAGAGCCGGTCGGCGAGACGCTGAGCCTCCGCCTTCCCCGACTGCGCCTCCTCGACCAGGCGCGCCATGCGCGCGAGCTGCGTGTCGGCACCGATCCGCGTGGCCGTCACCAGCAGTCGTCCGCCGACGTTCACGGTTGCTCCCGTGACGCCGTCGCCGGCACGCACCTCCACCGGCACCGGCTCTCCGGTGAGCATGGAGGCGTCGACGGCGGATACGCCCTCCGCGACGACGCCGTCCGTGGCGATCTTCTCGCCGGGGCGTACGACGAAGACGTCGCCGACCGCCAGGCGATCCAGCGGCATCCGCTCTTCGCGCCCGTCCCGGAGCACCGAGACGTCCTTGGCTCCCAGCTCGCCGAGCGCTCGCAGTGCGGCGCCGGCCCGGCGCTTGGAGCGCTGCTCGAGAAATCGTCCGAGCAGGAGGAACATCGTCACTCCGGCGGCCACCTCGAGATAGATGCTGCCGAGGCCGTCTCCCCGCTCGATCGTGAACCGGAACGGATGGGTCATGCCCCACATCCCGGCGGTCCCGAAGAAGAGGGCGTAGATCGACCAGAGGAACGCGGCCGTCACTCCGACCGAGATGAGCGTGTCCATGGTGACCGCTCGGTGGCGGGCGTTCAGCACCGCCGCCCGATGGAAGGGCCAGGCCGCCCAGGTGACGACCGGGGTGGCGAGGACGAGCGACGCCCACTGCCACCCGGGGAACTGCAGCTGCTCGAACATCGCCAGGGCGATCACCGGGATCGCGAGCACGGCGGCGATCACGAGCCGACGGCGCAGACGCCGGTAGGCGGGGTCGGTGCCGACCGCCTCCTCCTCACGCGGCAGCGCCGCCGAATACCCGGTGCGCACCACCTCGGAGATCAGGTCCTCGACCGCGATCCCGTCAGCGACCTCGACGTGGGCCTTCTCCGTCGCATAGTTCACGGAGGCGGCGACGCCGTCGATGCGGTTGAGCCGCTTCTCGACGCGCGCCGCACACGACGCGCAGGTCATTCCCCCGATCTCGAGATCGTACGATGCGGTCCCGCCTGACCCAGCCATCTCAGGCGCGGGCTGCGCTGTAGCCGGCCTCGTCGACGGCGGCCAGCACGGCGGCGTCGTCGAGCGCGGAGTCGGAGGTCACGACGAGGGTTCCGGATGCGGCACTGACCTCGATGCCGGTGACCCCGTCGAGCTTGGCGACCTCGCTGCGGACGGACCCTTCGCAGTGACCGCAGGTCATTCCGGTGACGGCGTAGGTGGTGGTGCTCATGATGTGTCCTCTCGAAGTGCGATAGTTCCTGTCGGAATACCCCCCTGGGGTATCCCTCCGAGGACAACCATACCCCCCGTTCCGCTATTCCCTCAACGCGGATGCTCGGAAGGATGCTCAGCTCGGGCGCGACGCGGAGCTGAGTCGGCGCTCCGCAGCCGCCTGCCCGCTGGCGAGGTGACGCGGGATGATCTCGCGGAGTGCGTCCACATTCCGCGCGGCGACCGCCTCGAGGATGATGCGGTGCTCCTCCGCCATCGCGAGGAGGTCGTTGTGCTGGCCGAACAGCCACCTCAGGCGCGTGACGAAGACGCCTATCAGCTCGCCGAGCATCTCGTTGCCGGCCAGCTCCGCCGAGATCTCGTGGAACTCTCCGGCCGCGATGCGGGCGGCTTCCGTGCGGCCTTCGCTCGCGGCCGCGTGCTCGCGCTCGTAGGCGTCGCGCAATCGGGCGATGCCGTCAGGGGAATGCCGTTCGGCGGCGAAGACGAAGATCAGCGTCTCGATCGCCTCACGGACCTCCCCGAAATCCTGGATGTCGCGGTGGGTGAACTCGCGCACCACCGCCCAGGTCCGAGGCCGCGCCACCACGACGCCCTCGCCCACCAGGGTGCGGATGGCCTCGCGCACGGGAAGGCGTGAGACGTTGAGCTCCGCGGCGATGTCCCGCTCGACCAATCGGGAGCCCGGCGCGCGACGACCGAGGATGATGTCGTCGCGCAGAATGCGCGTCACCCTGACCGACTCGAGTTCGCCGGCTGCCCCCACCCCCGCCATATCGGGATTCTCTCACTCGGGACACCCCACGACAAGTTTGGTATCCCAACGGAGCGCATATGTTACGGCCGCGCCCCGGTCGAGCCCGCACGACACGCGCACGATGAGCGGATGCTCCCGCATCCGCTCACCGTGTGTGCGGGAAGTGTCAGGGCAGGCGATTCGCCTTCGCGAGGTTCGCCGTGAGCTCCTCGGCGTTCTGCTTCACCACGTACGCGGGACGGTCGCGCTCGACGCGCCACGACTCGCTCAGCGGACCGACGTTCACGGTGTCGAATCCCGCCTCGTCGTAGAAGCGGGTGACGAAGGCCACCGCCTCCGCGTCGTCGCCGGCCGTCGCGAGCGCGCGCCGACCGGGAGTGCCCGCAGGCGTGCCGTCGGTCGTGATGTCGGAGGCGAGGATGTGGTTGAACGCCTTCGCGATCCGCGAGGTCGGCAGCTGCTTCTGGAGCAGCTCGGAGGTCGTGGTCTCGCCCTTGTCGAGCGCCTCGATGTGGCCGTCACGCTCGAAGTAGTAGTTGTTCGTGTCGAGGACGATCTTCCCCGCCAGCTGCTCGGCGGGCAGCTGGTCGATGGCGCCGAGCGGCACCGTGACGACGACCGCTTCCCCTGCCTCTGCGGCGTCGACGGCGGTGGCCGCCTTCGCCCGCGGGCCGAGCTCTGCCACGAGGTCGGCGAGCGTCTCCGGCCCGCGCGAGTTCGCGATCACGACGTCGTATCCGTTCGCCACCGCGACGCGCGCGATCTGGCTGCCGATGTGTCCTGCACCGATGATTCCGAGAGTTGTCATGTTGGGGCCAACGTGCACGGCCTGACACTATTCCCGACGTGTCGCCGCGTGTCCGGTCAGATCGAGAGGAGGAAGCGCTCCTCGAGGCGACGGTATCCGAGGCTCTCGTAGAGACGGATCGCCGCGGCGTTGAACCCGAAGACGTGCAGGCCGATCGACTCGGCCCCGAGACACACGGCCTCGCGCTCGGCCGCCAGCATCATCGCACGCCCATACCCCCGTCGACGGTGCTCCGCGCCGACCTCGATGTCGAGGACGAAAGCGTGCGGGCGGCCTCCCCGGGTGCGCATGCCGAGCCACAGCACACCCACCTCGACCCCGTCCACCTCCGCCACGAACAGCTCCTGCCCGGCGGATGCGATGCCGTCGGGGAGTTCTTGCACCATCTGCCGGTGCGACTCGACTGCGGCATCCTCCGGCGAGTACCGGCCGGAGGCGACGAGGTCGTCGGCGAAGGCCGCCTCCGACGCCGCCGCGAAGCTCGTGAAGCGCTCGGGAGTCATCGGCAGGACAGTGACCTCCGGCGCGGCGTCACGATGCGGCACGGGCTCGAGAAGCATCTGGATCGATGCCACCTCGAATCCTCGACCCGCGGCGAACGCCTGCCCCTCGGCGTCCGAGGAGAAGACCGCGATGCTGATCCGGTCGACCCGATGATCAGCCGCGAAGCTGCGCAGCGCCGCGAGCAGCCCGTCGCGCTGCCCCTCATCCGGTGCGACCGCCCAGGCCAGATCGACCAGGAACAGGATGCCGTTGTTCGCCGCGATCCACACCGTGCCGAGCCGGCGGCCGTCATCGTCGATCGTGAGGATCACGGAGGTGGGGGTCTCGAGGCCCTGGGCGAGCATCTCGCCGAGGAACTGGTCGACGGCGGCATCCGCGTCCTCGCCCACGAGGGATCCGGAGTCGTGCCGGAGGGCGATCAGCCGCGCACGAGTCGTCGCGAACCAGTCGTCGTATCGGTCGGACGGCAGAGGGGCGAGCTGGACTGTCATGACTCCATCCTCTGCGCTCGAGGACAGGGCGTCGAGTCGACCGAGTGGCGGCGGGCGTGCGGCGTCACGCCGGCCGCTATCAGGCCTTGTGCAGCGCGTCCTCGACCGCCACCCAGGCGAGCATCGCGCACTTCACCCGCGCGACGTATCGCGAGACGCCGCCCAGTGCGGCCACGTCGCCGAGAAGCTCCTCATCCGGCTCGATCTTGCCGCGAGAGCGCATCGCCTCTCGGAAGGCGTCGATGCGGATCTGCAGCTCCGGCACCGAGAGCCCCTCGGCGAGCTCGGCGAGGAGCGATGCGGATGCCTGCGAGATGGCGCAGCCGTGCCCCTCCCACGCGATCGCCTCGATGCTGCCGTCGTCGGCGCGATGCACCTGCAGCGTCACCTCGTCGCCGCACGTCGGATTCACCTGGTGCGACTGCGCGGCGATCTCCTCCCGCAGTCCGAAGCCGTGCGGAGTGCGGGAATGATCGAGGATGAGCTCCTGGTACAGATTCTGCAGGTCGCTCATGCGCCCCTCCGGAAGAAGTCGATGGCCGCCTGCACCCCGTCGATGACGGCATCGACCTCGGCCTCGGTCGTGTACAGATACGTGCTCGCCCGCGTCGAGGAGATGATCCCCAAACGGCGGTGGAGGGGCTGCGCGCAGTGGTGTCCCACCCGTACGGCGATTCCCCGATCGTCGAGGAACTGCCCGACATCGTGCGAATGGATACCGGCGACGTCGAAGCTCGCGAGGCCCACCCGCGGCAGATCGATCCCCGCTCCGAGCACACGCACACCGTCGATGGCAGCGAGGCCGTCGACGAGACGTCGACCGAATGCCGCCTCGTGCGCGGCGATCCGTGGCATCCCCACGGCCGTGAGATAGTCGATCGCTGCGGCGAGCGCGACGGCCTGGGACACTCGCTGGGTACCCGCCTCGAAGCGCTGCGGCGGCGGCAGGTACTCGGCCTCGGTGGTGGTGACCGTGGTGATCATCGAGCCACCGGTGAGGAACGGCGGCATGGCTTCGAGCAGTTCGCGCCGTCCGTACAGGGCTCCGATGCCGGTCGGACCCAGCATCTTGTGGCCGGACAGCACCGCGAAGTCGACATCGAGAGCACGGACATCCAACGGCAGGTGAGGCGCGGACTGGCACGCGTCCAGCACCACGAGTGCGCCCACCTCGCGCGCCAGGGACACGACCGTCGAGACCGGGTTGATCACGCCGAGCACGTTGGAGACGTGGGTGACGGCGATGAGCCTCGTCCGCGGGCCGATGATCTCGGCCGCGACGTCGAGCCGGAGCGCGCCGTCGTCGTCGAGCGGGATGACGCGAAGCGTCGCGCCGGTGCGCGCCGCGAGCTCCTGCCACGGGATCAGATTCGCGTGGTGCTCCATCTCGGTCGTGACGATCTCGTCGCCCTCTCGGAGCCGGAACCGCTCTGCCGCCGCTCCCCCTCGACCGGACGCGGCGTTGGAGATCGAGTACGCGATCAGGTTGAGAGCCTCGGTGGCGTTCGACGTCCAGACGATCTCGCCGTCATCCGCCCCGACGAATCGCGCGACAGTGGCCCGAGCGTCCTCGAACACCTCGGTCGCCTCCGCGGCCAGGGTGTGCGCTCCCCGATGCACCGCGGCATTGAGGGTGCTGGCGAAATCACGTTCCGCGTCGAGCACGGCGAGGGGGCGCTGCGAGGTCGCGCCGGAATCCAGATAGGCGAGCGGATGCCCGTTGACCTGCGTCTGAAGGATCGGGAAGTCCTCGCGCAGACGCTGGACCTCGGCATCCGTCAACGCGGAGTCACTGCGCGCGGCCTCGTCGGTCCCACCGGAGATGCTCATCCTTCTAGCTTCTCATCCGAGGAGCTGCTCAGGGTCACCCTGGCCCCGTCCGCGCCGACCTCAGGGGACCACCACGATGCGCTGCCGCTCCGCCAGACCGAGAGCTCCTGTGGCCGGGTCGAGGTAGCGGACCACGACGTCGTGCGAACCGAGCGGCACGTCGAGCAAGCCCACGACCGTGGATCCGGTGGTCAGGAGCGCTTCCGTGGGGGGCGCACCATCGATGGCCACGGAGACCGTCGCCCCCTCGATACCCTGGAGCGTCAGCTCGACGTCATCCTCTGCACCATCACCGTCGGCATCGACACGCGAGGTGTTGGTGCCCGAGTCGACGACGGTCGGCACGGCGAAGTCGAGCGGACCGACGGCATCGCTGTTGGTCTGCGCGCCCGTGGTGGGCGAAGTCTGTCGAGCCGCGATCGACATCCCCTGCCGAAGGGTGTCCGGACCGAGACTCACCGAGAACGCGCCGGCCCCGTCCGCCGTCGTGGTCGCGATGACCGCTCCTCCCTCATCGAGGATGTCGATCTGCGCGCCGGGTGTCGCCGTCCCCGTGATCGCCGGCGGCACCGCGGATGCGTCGGTCACCTCCCACACGACTGTGACGACGCGATCGAGGGGCTTCGGGATCACCGGATCGGTCGGGCCGGAGGTCGGCGGGATGCTCGGGCGCACCGGAACGGATGGCACGCCGGGTACGGTCAGAAGGTCGGTCAGGAGATCGCTCGCCGGTGGATCCTCAGTCGCGGGGATCAGTGGCGGTGGGACCGGCGTCGGTTCTGCGACCGGCTGCGGTTCGGCGACCGGCGCAGGCTCCGCGACAGGTGTGACGATCGGTGAGGGCGATTCGACGACGAGCGCCGACGGCGGGTCTTCGACACCGGGTGCGCCTTGGCCGGCGAGCTGCGCGGCCACGGCGACGACTCCCACCGCGAGCGTCCCCACCAGGATCACGCCTCCGACCACGACGCCCCATCGCGCCACCGTTCCGACGGGATCGACTGCTGCGCCCGCCGGTGCCGGACTCCCCGCCGAGTACGCCGCGGCGGCAGGCCCGCCGAGGAGCACAGGGAGCAGGACGGCCCTGAGCTTGCTCGACGCCTGCGCGACCTCGGCACTGGCCATGGTGCATCGCCGACAGCCGTCGAGGTGCGCGTCGAAGCGGGCACGATCAGCGCGGGGGACGTGTCGCTTGCGCTCCTGCGCCACGATGCGCTCGCACGCCCAGCGGCACTCCTCGTCACGACCCGGCTCCTTGATGTGCGCGTGGAGCCACGCGATCTTGAATCCCTCGCGTGCCCGCGCAGCCAGCACCGACACGGCATTCGGCGTCATGCCCATGAGCGGAGCGATCTCCCGGGGCTTCATGCCCTCGACCTCGAGGTACCACAGCAGCGTCCGCCACCGCTCGGGAAGGTCCTTGAACGCGGTGGACAGCAGCGACTTGTCGGAGAGCAGGTCGAGGGAGTCCTCGGAGTCATCGACCGGCAGATCATCGATGTATTCGAGGGGAATGTCCTTCTGCTTGCCGCCCCACGTCGCCGCAGCGCTGCGCACCGCAGCGAACAGGTAGGGACGGAACGCGTCGGTGGGGCCACCGCCGTTGCGGATGGCGCTGAACGTCTTCGCGAATGCCTCGCTGACGAGATCCTCGGGATCGATGGAGTTCGTGATGGCCCGTGCAGCGCGCTTCGCCGCAGGTGCGTGGCGATCCCAGAGGACCCCGTAGGCGCGACTGTCGCCGGCTCGGGTGGCGAGCACCAGCTCGTCGTCGCTCGCGTCCGGGTCTACCCGGGTGCGAGTGGGGGCATGCGGTGCGGTAGTCATGAGACGTCCTGTCGGAAAGGTAGTACTCGGAGCGGGGCCGTATGCATACTTCTTCTGGGGGGCACGGGAAGGACCTGCGGGGTGTGGCATCCGCACGCCCTCCCCTCTGAGCGGTTCATCGGACGTCGCCGATCAGGACGGTGATTCCCGCACGTCCTGTAGCGGGATCGACATACCGGGCGGCGACGCAGGAGCATCCCGTCTCGACCTCGACGAGTTCCCCGTCACCTCCGGCCAGGGGCACCCGCAGCATCCGCGAGCGTCCCTCCAGGTCCACGACCTCGATCCACGATCCGCGCTCTGCGAACAGGTGCGCGCAGTCCGCCGGTCGCTCGGAGCCGTCGCCGGATTCGCCGGCTGTGGTCGCCGACTGCGGGACCGCGAAGGTCAGCGGACCCATGGTGACGACATTCCACGTCTCCGACGATTCGGGGTCGCTCACTCGGACCCGGACCGTCATGCCGTGATGGAGCAGATCGCCGGAGATATCGAGCGAGAACGACCCGTCGTCGCCCACAGTGGTCGTGGTCAGCACCACGCCCGCTTCGTCGAGTGCAGAGATGAGCACGCCGGGCCGACCGAAGCCCTCGATCAGCGGCGGGACGAAGGCGTCCTGCGAAATGGTCTGCGTCACGCGGAACGCCGGAGGCGTGTCTGCGCTCGGCGGACCGGACTCCGATCCGGGTGAGGGCATGGGCGATGGAGAGTGAATCGGCACCGGCGCGGGATCGGGTGTCGGTGGCGGTGCGGGTGCAGGCTCATCCACCGGGATCGGCGACGGTGCGACTGACTGTATCGCGCGGTGGTCCGAGGAAGCGGGCGGCACCGCGGTCGGCGGACGAGTGCCGATGTCCATCTGCTCCGAGTCGGCCTCCCTCGAGGAATCAGTCGGGACGGTGTCGGTCGGCGGAGTCGCCTCCGTCGGAACTGCATCGGTCTGAACGACTGGATCCGACGCCTGCGCGCGCGTGGCGGGGGCCGAAGGGCCGTCCGTGTGCGTGGTCGGAGCGTTGAGGGCGCCCGCGACGAGCACGATGGCCACCGCCACCACGAGCGCGGCTGCCGCCGGGACCGCCACGCCGCTCAGCGGAACGGATGCCGAGGCGTGCGCGCTCACGGGTCCGCCCTGGTGCGGGAGCAGCGGGTCGATCGCGGCCGATGCCTGTTCGGGGGCACGGACGTACGCGTCAGCCGCGGCTCCGCCCAGGACGGCGACAGGCAGAATGGAGCGCAGCCTGTGGGTCACCGTGTCGATCTCCGCGAACACCACCTGGCATCCTCGGCATTCCGCGAGGTGATCGCGGAAGCGCCTCTCGTCGTCGCCGCTGACCGGGAGATCACGCTGCGACACCAGTCGTCCGCAGAACCAGCGGCACTCCTCCGGCCTCGACGGGTCGTGGATGTGCGCCGTCAACCACGCCCGTCGGAAGCTCTCCCTCGCGCGATGGGCGAGAGCGGACACCGCATTCGGTGTGATCCCCATGAGCGGTGCGAGATCCCTCGGCTTCATGCCCTCGACCTCGAGATACCAGAGCAGGGTTCGGTGCCGGGCCGACAGCGTCGAGAAGACTGCAGCGACGCTGGACTGCTCCGCCATCCTCTCGATCGGGTCGACGACGTCCGGAGCCAGATCCCGTTCCGACAGCACTTCGATCGATACCGTCCTCCCCCGACGGCGCCAACGGACTGCGGTGTTGCGCAGGACTGCGAAGAGATAGGGACGGAAGACGTCGCGCGGCCCCCCTCCGTTCTTCGTCACGCGGAGTATGGAGGCGAACGCCTCGCTGACGAGGTCGTCCGGATCGGTGGCCGGCTCGATCGCCTTCGCCGCTCGACGCGCGGCGTCCACGTGACGCTGCCACAGGAGCGCGAAGTCGCCGATGTCCCCCTCGCGGACGGCTGCGAGGATCTGCTCGTCCGACGGCTCGTCTGGAAGCCCATCGAGGAGCACGTCCGGGTCGTGCGGCGGTGGCGGGCTCATGCGCATCCCCACCTGGACGACCATCGCGGAACCGGGCCGCGGCGGCCGGTGGCCGACGGAAGTGGGACGAGGCGTTGGGGGCGCCTCGTCCCATCGACTCTCGTGAGGGTCGAATCCGCCGGACGGGATTCGGCCGGGGAGGAACGAATCACGTGAAGCGGGGCGCCGGCAGGGTAACCGTCGCGAGGCCTGAGGCCATACTTACAGGACCCTGACAGCTCCGAATCGTGACGGATCCCGAGGAACTTTCTGCGCACGACGCTCACCGGTCGCTCTCCGCCGGCGACCCTACCGGCGCGAGCGCCAGGAACCGCATCTTGTTCTCGCCGTAGAAGCAGGTCTGGACCATGAACTCGCCGGACATGCCGACCAGCACCTCGACGTTCGACCACTTGGGCGTGTGACGCTCTTCGACGACCTCGTACAGCGTGTCGGATCCCGCCACCCTGACGCGCTGCCCGAGCTCCCAGCCGAGGATGATGTCGCCGCCGCAGTTGTTGTGCGCAGCGAACAGCGGGGGCACCTCGTCGATCCGATACGTGATCATCTCGGTGAACGTGCCGTCGCAGTGATCGAGCTCGACCATGCCGCCCTCGCCCCCCAGCCGGATCTCGGGCAGCTCGTCCGGCGCGAGCAGCTGATGCAGCTGCTTCTGCACCGCGACCTTGACGTTCCCGGTGGTCTTGTCGACCAGATCGGGCGCGAACACCGACGCGGCCAGGAAGACGGCCCCGAGAGTCACCAGCACGATGCTCGTCAGCAGCAATGCCCGCATCCGCCTACGGACCCGGCGCGAGGAGGGAGGCCCTCCGTCCGGCTCCGGTTCCCCGTCCTCGATGGCAGCGTGCCTCGTACGGACGTCTGTCGTCATGGTGCTGTCGGCCCCTCGACGTGCGTGGCACGGCGTGCCGCGCCACGTCGACCAGCGCCTGGCCGACCCGCACGTGCTGCGCGAGACGTGCGCGCCCTGCGGGGGGTGAGGATGACGAAGGTGAGCGCGGGAACACCGATCACGAGTAGCGCCCACCAGGGGAACCCGGCAGGATCTGTCGTGTCGGCGATCGTGGCGGCACCGGATGCCTCCGCCGGCGCGTCGATGCGCTCGGCCCGCACCAGAAGGCGGTGCGTATTGACTCCGGTCGGCGTGCAGGTCACAAGCGTGATGTAGTCCTTGCCCGGCACCTGGCGAAGCGCCTCCGTGTCGTCCGGCAGCACCGTGATGGTCCGATCGACCTCGTAGTAGAGGTCTTCCCCCAGGGTCGTCACGACGATGATGTCGCCGGACACGAGCTGATCGATGTCATCGAACAGCGTCGCCTGCACGAAGCCGTTGTGACCTGTCAGCACCGAATGGGTCCCCGCTCCGCCGACGGGCAGTGACGACCCGTAGAGATGTCCGATCCCACGGGACAGCGTCTCCTCATCGGTTCCATGGAAGATCGGCAGGTCGACGTGGATCCGAGGGATCCTGACCCGCGACATGGCGTCGGTCCCCTCGAGACGAAGCGTGTCGAAGTATGCCGAGGCGCCCTCACCGATCGCCGTCTGCTGGCCGTCGGCGCCGAGCGCGTACGGATCACGGAGAGGACCGGTGGGCAGATCCTCGTTGTAGGCCTCTGCCTCGGCGAGCATCTCCGAGATCGCCTCATCGGGTACCTGCTCGACCGACTGCACGTAGCCGTCGACATCAGTGTCGTGGCTCCAGGCGGAGAACCAGGACGCGGCCGTCGGATAGACCAGCACCACGACGCCGATGGTCGCGATGAGCATGACGATCGTCTGGCTCCACCCCCAGCGTGCCCGCCGCGCGCGAACGGTCGACGGACGCGGCGCGGGGGCATCCGATGAGGCGGTGTCGAGGAGGGTCATCAGCGCTTTCAGGTGAGGGAGGTGAAACACGAATGGGCCGTGCGGGGGAAGGAAGCTCTTCACCTCCCCCGCACGGCCGGTCTGCGGCTTACGCCTCGATGGCGGCCTTGCGGCGGCTGCGGATCGCGAGCAGGACTGCTCCACCGAGCAGCAGTACGCCTCCGGCGATGAACAGCGTCGTGCCGGCACCACCGGTCAGCGGCAGCTTGAATCCGGCGTTGGAGGGCACGTTGACGACCTCGAGGTCGACACCGACAGCCGTGGTGGCTGCGGTGACGGTGAACTCGATCGGCTCGGCGAGGAGTTCGAACCCGTCGGGAGCCACGATCTCGGCGAGCCAGTACGTCTGGTAGCCCGCGTCGCCTGCGGCGACTGCGGCGTTGTTCGCCCAGTCGGAGTAGCGCAGGCCCGAGATGGTGACGGTGCCGTCAGCTGCGACGGCGAACTCCGTCGCGCCGCCGAGAGCGATCGCGTTGGTGCCGTCCGCGGCATCCTGCTGGGTCGGGTACACCGAGAAGACGGCACCGGTCAGCGGTGCACCGGCCTTGTCGGTCTTCTCGACCGTGATGTCGCCCCACTTGGTGATGACCTCGGGGGTCACGGTGGGCCCGCCGGGCTCGCCGGGGGTGATGGTGAAGGATCCGAGGTTCGGGTACAGCACCGCGGTGTTGGCGATCTCGCCGATCTCGTTGACGGCGGCGGTGATGACGACCTGCACCTCGGTGCTGTTGTGGGCGGCGAGCACTGCGAGGCCGGCGGCCGTGAACTCGACCGTCACTGCGTTGGTGGCCGCGTCGTGCGTGATCGTGTAGTCGGTCGCGGCGAGCGCCGTGCCGTCGGCGAGGGTCACGGCGGCGCTGACGTAGTCGAGCTTGCTGTCGAGCGTGTCGACCACCTTGTATCCGTCGATGACGGCGACGTTCGGGATGTCGGCGGTGATCGTGAAGTCGATCTCATCGCCGAGCTTGATGTCGGCCGAGTCCTCGACGGTCTTCGTCGCGGCGGTCAGGGCGTTCTTCGGATAGACGTGCACGTCGTAGAGCCATGCGTCGTCATTCGCCGGATCCGTGAGCGGCACCGTCACGAGGAACGGCGCGACGCCGGTGGATCCCGCCAGCGGCGAGGTCTCGACCACGAAGTAGACGCCGAGGTCGAGGTTCGCCAGAGCGATCTCGCCGTTGGCATCCGTCAACGTCTCGCCACCCACGGCACTGGCCGTGTAGCCGGCCGCGGTGATGTCGGCGACGCTGTCCGGGTTCAGGTCGGCGAGGTCGCTCGCGTCGATCCAGCCCTGGTTGCCGGTGAGATCGATGGTGTCGACCTTGTAGACCGTGAAGCCGACGCCGGCGAGCGGCGGCAGTGCCACGTTCTGCTCGGTACCGTCGTTCGGCAGTCCCGTCGGGGTCTCCGGTGCCTCGTACTTGTGGATCGTCAGCGATCCCACGGCGTCGGGGTCGACGAGGTTGGGCGTCGCCGCACTCGCGGGAGCCGCCAGGGTCAGTGCGGCGATACCTGCGACGAGCAGGCCGGCCGCGACGCGGGAACCGCGTGGGGTGTTCGGAGTGTTCACTGTGTCTCTCTCTCGGTGGCCAGGTCGCCCTGGCAGGTGTTCAGCTGGTGGTGGTCGGGTCCTGCAGGTCAGGCCTGCGGGTCGTGGGTCTCGGCGTGAGCGTTGCGGCGGCGGACCCGGAGGGCCAGTCCGCCGGCGATCAGCACGACGAGGGAACCGGCGAGGAGGTAGGGCAGTGGCCCTGCTCCACCGGTCGTCGGAAGAAGCATCGCCGGCACGTCGCGCACGGTGATGAGCTGCCCGGTGGCGGTGACAGCCTCATCTCCGCCTGCGGTGATGCTGACCGTGCGATCGGCATTGATGACGAACTGCACGGGAGCAGCCAGCAGGGTGAAGCCGTCTGGTGCCGCCAGCTCGCTCAGCCAGTACGTTCCGGCCGGGATGCCGTCGATCTGGAACAGCCCGGTCTCGACATCGTCGAGGGTGAAGGGCAGCGCCGTTCCCGGCTCTCCGTTCACGTCCTCGAGGATCGCGAAGGAGGAGCCGTCCATGCGCACCCACGTGTCGTCGCTCGACTCCCCGATCTTCTCGATCTGCAATGGGATCCGGAACGCTTCGACCGGAGTCGTGGTGCTGTCGTCGTTGGACCGCACCGGCCCGCCGTCGGGATCTGTGCCGGTCGAGTGGGCCGTGTTCACGACCTCTCCCGCGTCGACATCGGCCTGGGTCAGGACGTACGGGGCGTTCGCGACGCAGTGCGCGATCTGGGCCGGGGCGATCGTCGCCGGAGTGCAGGTCACCGTGATGCTGCGCTGCGTGAGCCGGTCGTCGACCACGGCGATCCCTGCGACGGTGACGTTGCCGGTGTTGGTGACGTCGAAGGCGTAGAGGAGGTGGTCCCCGAGACCCGTCACGCCGTCCTGATCGACGTCGACGATCGAGACCGTCTTGTCGAGAAGCAGTGCGGGCGTCCAGACGGCCGGGATGATCTCGTCGTCGGTGTCGGTGACGTTCGGGCCGGTGGCCGGAGTGCCGGTGGTACGCGCCACGTTCGTCAGCGGTGCGTTGTCGAGGTCGCTCTGCTGCACGACATAGGTCGCCGTGCAGGTGAGCTTCGCCCCGCTCGCGAGCGTCACCGGAGCCGGCTTGTCGCACACCAGGGTGCTCATGTCCCCGACACCCGAGAACGAGTCCTCGGTGATGGTCACGTTGGTGAGGCTCGTGTTGGCCACCGTGTTCGTGAGCGCCTTCGGTGTGGTGTTGGTGGCGACGAACGTGTACGTCGCGATGTCCCCGACGGAGTCGTAGTTCGCGATGTTCGAGGTCTTCACCAGGTCGATGGACGGCTTGATGAACTCGACCGACGCGTTCTCCGGCGGGTTGAGGTTGGTGGTGACGTTGGCCGGGCCGTTGACGTAGGTGCCGTCGGTGTTGGACGTGACGTCGACCGTGATCGTGCAGCTGGCCTGCCCGAGGGCGAGATCTCCGCCGGTCACCGCGATCGACGTGCCTCCGGCAACCGTCGTGCGGACGAGGGCATTGCCGGTGACCTGCGCGCACGTCCCGCCGATGTTCGGCGTCGGAGCGATCACCAGTCCCGTGGGCAGTGCATCCGTGAACGTCCAGTCGCTCTTGGCGAGCAGGTCGGTCGTGTTCGTGATGGTGAATGTGAGCTTCGATACCCCACCACGAGTGACGACGGTCGGCGAGAACGACTTGTCCAGGCTCGGGGTGACATCGAGGAGTCGGATGTTGTCGAACCCGCCGTCGTTGCCGTTCGTGACGCCCGAGGCGTTGTACATCTTGATGCCGAGCGAGCTGCCCGCGTACTGGAAGGCCGACGTGGCCTGCAGCGACTGCACGTAGGCGGTCATGGTGGTGTTGGTGCCCACCGCGAGCGGACGGTTCACGACGACGGTCTGACGGGTCGGGCTCGGTCGGCACCCGTTGAGGACACCGCCGACGTTGGTGGCGAGTCCTCCTCCGTCGACCAGCTGGAACTGGTACTGCGGATCGCTCGCCTGCGTCGTGGTGCTGGCGGGGTTCGCGCAGTTGCCGTACACGGTGTCGACGCTGAAGGTGTAATACCGGTTGGGCGTGACGGGGATCGACGTCGTCGTCTGGAACATCACGCCGTTGGTGGGTCCAGAGCCGATGACATCGCAGGTGCCGGTGTTGCCGAGAGCGGTGAGCTGGCATTCGGTGTAGCCGGAGACGATGTGCTCGTTGTCGCCGCTGCCCGTCACCACACCCATCGCTCTCGCGAGCGTGCGGATGCCGTTGTAGCTCTGCACTCCGGCGACGGTGCTGCACTTGTTGGTCAGCACCGGCGTGGACGCCCACGCCGGAGCGAGCGAGTTGTTGTAGCTGAGGATGACGCCGTTGCAGCGGTTTCCGTTGATCCACGAGGTGCTGCCGGTGTAGGTCTGTCCCGCCGCCCCGACGTATTGCGCTGCGCCGTTGGCGGTGGTGTACGACTTCGCGCCCGTGGCGAGGTTGGTCATGCCGTTCTCGAAGTTCTCCGTGAACACCACGGTCGGGGCTTCGGTGACCCCAGCGGCCGCCTGGGCGGTCGGGGGTTGGGGCGGCGTGATGCCGAGGGACGTCGCGACGACGACCGCACCCACCGCCACGACGATGGCGCGCCACCACGCGGTGACTGCGGTGCGGGGTGTTCTCCCCCGTCGATGTGAGCGAATGCTCATGTGCGTCCCGATTCCGGCGGTCGGCCGCCTGCCGTCTCTGGCAAGGCGGCGAAGCGATCGCCTGTCCCCAAATTGCGTCTAGTCCCCAGTGCAAGACAGGTGGCCGAGGCTGCCCGTCATATATCCAGACTCGAGCGCGGAGGTTTTATGACGGGGCCACCGATATTCCGTTGATCCGATCCGACCGAGGCACCGTAGGCTCGCAGCATGTTCAGCGTCGAGACCCTCGCCACCTTCGTCGTGGCGGCGTTCGTCATGGTCGTCATCCCCGGGCCGACGGTGCTGTTCACGATCGGCAGGGCGATGGCGCTCGGCAGGATGGGCGGGTTCCTCAGCATCCTGGGCACTGCGCTCGGTTCGATCGTGCTGGTGGTCGCGGTCGCTCTGGGCGTCGGGACCGTCGTTGCGCAGTCGATCGTGCTCTTCACCGTCGTGAAGGTGCTCGGCGCCGGATACCTGGTCTTCCTCGGCATTCAGGCGATCAGGCACCGCAAGGATGCCGCCGCCGCAACGGCAGGCGCGCCGCAGAAGCGCTCCGGCGCACGTCTTCTCGGTGAGGGATTCGTCGTGGGGGTCACGAATCCCAAGTCGATCGCCTTCTTCCTCGCGATCCTGCCCCAGTTCGTCGACCTGCACGCAGGCTCGGTGCCGATGCAGCTGTTCGTGCTGGGTGCGATCGTCGTCGCGATCGGTGTCTCGTGCGACGCCGTCTGGGTGCTCCTCGCGAGCGGTGCCCGCGAGTGGTTCGGTCGCTCACCCCGCCGCCTCGAGGTGATGAGCGCCACCGGCGGCGGGCTGATGATCGGACTCGGAGCGTTCCTGCTCGTGTGGAGCGAGAAGCCGGCTGCCGCCTGAGAGGCGGCGTCTCACATGCGGGCGAAGCGCGCCCGCACGAACGAGAAGACGCCGTAGACGGCGAGGCCGACTCCGACGAGCCAGAGGATCGCGCGCCCGAGCGGCAGTTCGATGAGGCTGCGCAGCGCGGCATCCAGTCCCGCTGCCTTGTCGGGGTCCTGGGTCCACGCGGCGACGACGAAGAGCACTCCGGTGACGGCGACCGCCACGCCCTTCGCGATGTACCCGGCGACGCCGAGACCGACGATCGCCGGTCGCGAGACTCCGTCCGGCACGTCCATGGTCTTCTCGAATCCGCGCGTGAATCCGATCACGATGAAGCCGATACCCACTCCGGCCACGGTGAGACCGAGGATGCTGAGCACGGCCCCGCCGCCGGGTACCGCGAGCACGACAGCACTCAGGGTCTGCGAGGTCTGCTCCGATTCGACGTGCCCGCCGAAAGCGAAGATCAGCGCGAGTCCGGCGATCACGAGGTACGCGGCTGCGATGCCGATCAGCTTGATCCGCATCCCCCACTTGCGGGCCTCCTTGCCCGCAGCGAGCAGTCCGCTCGCGATCTGCCATCCGGCGAGCGCGATCAGCGCGACCGCGATCACTCCGAGCAGGAGGCCGCCGACGGGCGTCGAGCGGATCTGCTCCATCGCGCCGTCCTGATCGGCATCCCCGCCGCCGCCCGAGGCGATGGACACTGCGATGGCACCGATGATGATGTGCACGACGCCGACGACCACGAAGCCGGCACGTGCGATGCGTCGGAACGAGTCGGAGCGCTGGGCCGTGCGCGCGGCGTCCTTGGGGGTACTCATCTGTGCAGGATATCGACGGTGAGGATCTTCCTCAGGGGGCTTGCGCGACACGTGGGCCGACGTCACGGAACTGCGAGACTCAAACGCGTTCGACGGGTTGCCGCAGGATCGTGCGCAGCTTCGACGGATCCACTCTTCGGACGTCACTGAGGTAGATCTCGTGGTGCAGGCCGGTCATCCGCAGTCCGTTCTCGGGGATGAACTCGTTGTGCAGCCTGTCGAGCACCGGAGCCTCGTCGTCGTACGAACCGACGTGCAGCGTCTGCACGCACAGGCCCTCGTCGAGGCTCTCGATCCGCACCGTGCGCAGCGACGGAGACGACTGCTTCTTCGCGGCGAGCTTCGCCTCGACAGTGTCGACGGCCGTCGCGAACATCTCGCTCGTGACGTGGTCGGGGATCAGGATCATGAGCGTCCACAGCCAGGCCGACTTGTCGCGCCGCGAGGTGAAGGACTCCGTGTCGGGGGCATGCCACAACCCCTCCAGCGGCATCACGACCGTGTCGATGCCGAGTTGCTCCCTGCTCGCGAACTTCAGCGTGTAGGCGATCGGGAAGAGCGCCGCGACCGCCTCGGTGTACGCAGGCGCAGTGTTCGGGTCGCCGGCGCCGTCGACCATGAGGTACTGCATCGGGGGTACATCGAGCAGTCGGAATTCGCCCCGCTTCGCCCGATAGGCGTCGAGCGTCTTCTTCGGATCGATCGCCATCGCGTCTCCCTCTCCCGCGCGGACCGCCAGTGGCCCACGGTCCGTCCGGCACAGTGTGGCACGGACGCCCGACATCGAGTGGCGGCGCGTCTCGCGCCGCCACTCGATGACGTCACGCCGGTTCGATCGCCAGCCAGAGTTCGCACGACGCGTGTGCGCCGGTGAACTCGAGATAGCGGACGATCGACGGCCCGGGGCGCAGTCGCCACGGATTGGACGGGAACCATTCGGTCGCCGTCGCCGCCCAGAGGCTCTGCAGCGTCTCGGGGAACGGACCGGTGGCGGCGAAGACCGCCCATGCCCCCGGCTCCACCCGCAGGACGTCGAGATCCGCCGGCACCGGCGTCGTCGGCCGCAGCGAGACGCCGTGCAGATAGGTGAGCTCGGTGCCCTCCGGAGCATCAGGCGCGATGTCGGCGGTCACGGCGAGGATGCCGCTCGGCTCGGTGTCGTTCAGCTCCTTGAGCCTGGAGTGCTCCTGCGGCGCCATCGATGCGATATGGGCCTGGATATGCGGATTCGCTCCCTCATGGATGAGCGGGACTCGTGCGGCATGGCCGACGAGGACCAGTTCGGGGGTGGTGGTGATGGTGACGTCCATCGGGATGCTCCCTTCGACGCTCAGGCGGAACCGGAGCGTGGGTTGTGTGCGGAGAGGACCCCCGTCTCGGCGCGCGTCTGCCGGACCGATGCCGTGCACGGCGCGGAATGCGCGACCGAACGCCTCGACCGAGCCGTACCCGTGACGCACCGCGACATCCAGGATGTGCGGTGCGCCGGCGGCGAGCTCCGCTCCGGCCAGAGTCATGCGCCGGCGACGGACGTACTCCGACAGCGGCATGCCTGCCAGCGCGGAGAACATCCGCCGCAGGTGGTACTCGGTCGTGCCGTGCGCACGGGCGAACCCGCCGACGTCGAGGTCCTCCGCTCGGTCGGTCTCGACGAGATCGACCAGGGCGTTGAGCGTTCCGATCATGGGATCCTCCTTTCCCGACCATCGTGCCGCCCGCGCGGGGCCGGTCACCCGACTTCTCCGGTCCGTTCCGATCATCCTCGCGAGAGGATCAGCTCCGCTCCCCCGGATCGGCGAGGAGATCGGCGAAGGCCAGCTCCGCCGCACCGATCAGCAGGCGGTCCGCGCCGAGCGCGGCCTGGCGGATCTGCAGCCCTTCGGCACTTTCGGACATGGCGAGCTCGGCGACGGCATCCGCGATCTGCACACCGCGCAGCTCCGCGAGAGTGGCGAGGAACCCGCCGAGGACGATGAGCGCGGGGTTGAGCACGTTCACGGCGTTCGCGAGCGCGCTTGCGAGTACGTGCGACTGCCGGGTGATCTCCTCGGTGACGGTCGACGACTCGGCCGCGGACAGTGCGGTGTCGAGCGTCTCGTCGTCCGCAGCCTCCAGGCCCACCGCGTCGAGCAGCAGCCGACGGCTCACCTCCGCCTCCAGCACGCCGTCGGCGGTGCGGCGGTCCTCGTCGGCGGAGATGCGCGGCCGGTTCTGGCCGAACTCCCCCGCGTAGCCACCCGCCCCGGCGACCGGCCGCCCGTGGATGACGAGACCGCCGCCGATGCCCGACGCCCCGCCGTTCAGGTAGACGATGTCGTCGATGCCACGGCCGGCGCCGTACCGGTGCTCGGCGATGGCTCCGAGGGTCGCATCGTTGTCGACGACGGTCGGCAGCGAGGTCGCTGTCGCCACGAGCTCGGCCAGCGGCACGTCCGCCCATTCGAGGTGAGGGGCGTTGCGCACCACTCCGTCGGAGGAGCGGACGAGCCCCGGCACCGCGATCCCGATCGCTTCGACCCGGGAATCGGCGAGCGGACCGCGTCGCCAGGCGGCGATCCGATCGACGATCGTCGCGGCCACGGCGTCGGGCGTGGGCAGCGCCTCGTTCAGCAGGCGCTCTCGGACGAGGATTCCGCGATCGAGCCCGACCGCGGCGAGCTCGATCGCATCCACCTCGGGGTTCACCGCGATCGCGACCACGTTGGCCGATGCCGTCACGACGGGAGAAGGGCGACCGACGCGGCCGGGGACGTCCGGCACCCGCTCGTCGACGAGTCCCCGCTGCACGAGCTCGGCGACGAGGTCGGCGATCGTGGAGCGGTTGAGCCCCGTCCGCTCGGTCAGCGCCGCTCTGGACTGCGCGCCGTCCTCGTGCACCAGGCGCAGGATGCGGGCGAGATTGTTCGCGCGGGTGCCCGGTGCGGGAGTCGGGGAGGACGGCATCCCTTCACTGTAGGGGCTGGACGCCCCCTACGTCATGAGATATGTTGTGAAGCACAACTTATTCGATGACCTGCACAGGAGCAGCCATGACCACCCCCACCCGTGATGACAAGTTCTCCTTCGGCCTGTGGACCGTCGGCTACAACGGCGCCGACCCGTTCGGCGGCCCCACGCGCCCGGCGCTCGACGTGGTGCACGCCGTCGAGAAGCTCGCCGAGCTCGGCGCCTATGGACTCACGTTCCACGACGACGACCTGTTCGCCTTCGGATCGACGGATGCCGAGCGCCAGAGCCAGATCGACCGCCTCAAGGGCGCACTCGCCGACACGGGTCTCGTGGTACCGATGGTCACGACCAACCTGTTCAGCGCGCCGATCTTCAAGGACGGCGGCTTCACCTCGAACGACCGCGATGTTCGCCGCTACGCCCTGCGCAAGGTGTTCCGTCAGCTCGACCTCGGAGCCGAGCTCGGCGCCAAGACGTTCGTGATGTGGGGTGGTCGCGAGGGAGCGGAGTACGACTCCGCGAAGGACATCCGTCAGGCGCTGGAGCGCTATCGCGAGGCCGTCAACCTGCTCGGCGACTACGTCACCGACAAGGGCTACGACATCCGCTTCGCGATCGAGCCGAAGCCGAACGAGCCCCGCGGCGACATCCTGCTGCCGACGCTGGGCCACGCGATCGCCTTCATCGACTCGCTCGAGCGCCCTGAGCTCGTCGGCGTGAACCCCGAGGTCGGCCACGAGCAGATGGCCGGACTCAACTTCACCGCGGGCATCGCGCAGGCACTGTTCCACGGCAAGCTCTTCCACATCGATCTCAACGGCCAGCGCGGCATCAAGTACGACCAGGACCTCGTCTTCGGACACGGCGACCTGCACAACGCCTTCTCGCTCGTCGACCTGCTCGAGAACGGCGGCCCCGGTGGAGTGCCCGCCTACGACGGCCCCCGCCACTTCGACTACAAGCCGAGCCGCACCGAAGACGAGAAGGGCGTGTGGGAGTCGGCCGCAGCGAACATGCGCACCTACCTGCTGCTCAAGGAGCGCGCAGCGGCATTCCGCGCCGACCCAGAGGTGCAGGAGGCGCTCGCCGCCGCCCGCGTCGACGAGCTCTCGACGCCGACCCTCAACCCCGGAGAGAGCTACGACGACTTCCTCGCCGACCGCTCGGCGTATGAGGACTTCGACGCGAACGCCTACTTCGGCGGCAAGGGCTTCGGCTTCGTCCGGCTGCAGCAGCTCGCGACCGAGCACCTGCTCGGCGCCCGCTGATCGTCATGCCACTGGTTCTCGGGTCGACTCGTCGACCCAGTCGTGCAAGGTCGTGGTGGTCGACACCGCGACCGGATCCGTCGTCCGCTCGGGCCGGGCGGCGCACCCGGACGGGACGTCCGTCGACCCCGAGGCCTGGTGGCGCGCCCTCCAGGCGGCGATCGAGGACGCCGGCTCACTCGATGACATCGCCGCCTGGTCGATCGGCGGACAGCAGCACGGACTCGTCGCACTGGACGAGTCCGGTCGCGTCATCCGCGACGCGCTGCTGTGGAACGACACCCGCTCCGCAGGTGCCGCCCTGGACCTCATCGACGAGTTCGGCGCGGATGCCCTCGCGGAGCGCACGGGGCTCGTGCCCGTGGCATCCTTCACCGTCACGAAGCTGCGCTGGCTGCACGATCACGAGCCGGAGAACGCCGCGAGAGTCGCGGCCGTCGCTCTGCCGCACGACTGGCTCACCTGGCGGCTGCGCGGATTCGGACCGGAGAACCCCGTGCTCGATGAGCTCGTCACCGACCGGTCGGATGCGTCAGGCACCGGGTACTGGAATCCGCGGACCGGGGAGTACGACCGCGAGCTGCTGGTGGCCGCCCTCGGACACGACGCCGTGCTGCCTCGTGTACTGGGCCACGACCAAGAGGTGACGGATGCCCAG
Organism: Microbacterium hydrocarbonoxydans; assembly: GCF_900105205.1. Classification (NCBI taxonomy): domain Bacteria; kingdom Bacillati; phylum Actinomycetota; class Actinomycetes; order Micrococcales; family Microbacteriaceae; genus Microbacterium; species Microbacterium hydrocarbonoxydans. The sequence goes on from NZ_FNSQ01000005.1 coordinate 3,120,213, forward strand.
GGTCGACGGGTCGGACCCGGAGCCGGTGACAATGCCGCAGCGGCGTTCGGACTGGGTGCGGCCCCCGGCGACGTCGTCGTGTCGATCGGGACCTCCGGCACGGTGTGCGCGATCAGCACGGACGCGGTCGGCGACCCGAGCGGGACCGTCGCCGGATTCGCCGACGCCACGGGGAACTTCCTGCCGCTCGTCGCGACCCTCAACGCCGCTCGCGTGGTCGATGTGACGGCCGCGCTGCTGGGAGTGACGCATTCCGAGTTCAGCGACCTGGCGCTGCAGGCGCAGCCGGGCGCGGGCGGGCTGACGCTGCTGCCCTACTTCGAGGGCGAGCGGACGCCGAACCTGCCGGATGCCACGGCATCCCTCTCCGGCATGACGCTCGCCTCGACGACCAGGGAGAACCTCGCCAGGGCTGCCGTGGAGGGGATGCTGCGCGGGCTCGGCGCGGGCCTCGATGCGCTGCGGGCGCTCGGCATCCCCCTCGGAAGAGCTCTGCTGATCGGCGGTGGCGCGCAGTCCGAGGCCGTGCGGCGGATCGCACCCGAGGTGCTCGGGCTGTCCGTCGAGGTGCCGGAGCCCGGTGAGTACGTCGCGCTCGGCGCCGCACGCCAGGCCGCGGCGCTCGTGGATTGAGGAGATCTCCTCGTCGGGAGGACGAGTTCGGTGCATCCGTCCTCCCGACGCAGAGTTCTCCTCCCGAACGGGTGACGGACCGGCGCGAGGGACCGGATGCCGTCAGCCGGCGAGCACCCTGGCGTCGCGCTGCGCGATGATGCTCAGCTCCGCCGCCGCGAACGCATGTGACTGCGTCATCGCCCGCTCGGTGCGGTCGAGGCAGTCGCGGATCAGCTGCCCGAAGAAGGGGAACCCCGTCTTTCCCTTCGCGTCGAAGCGGAACTGCCCGTCCTGATCGACGAGCAGCACCTGCCCGCCGCCGTTGTCGGTCGTGATGTCGGTGTACTTGCGCAGCTCGATGTACCCGTCCGTGCCCAGCAGTATCGTGCGCCCGTCCCCGAACACATCGAGCCCGGCCGGGGTGAACCAGTCCACGCGCACGTAGCCTGTCGCGCCGTTGTCGAGCACGACGTGCGCGTCGCCGAAGTCCTGCAGTCCCGGCGTCTCGGGATGCGCGTAATTGGCCACGGTGGAGCTGACGATCTCGCCCGACGTGGCGCCCGTGTAGTACAGCATCTGCTCGAAGTTGTGGCTGCCGATGTCGCAGATGATGCCGCCGTACTGCTGGGGATCATAGAACCAGTCCGGTCGCCCGGAGCCGATCCGGTGCGGACCGAACGAGGCGACCTGCAGCACCCGGCCGATCGCCCCCTGATCGATCAGCTGTCCCGCGAGGATCGCCGCCTCCGAGTGCACCCGCTCGCCGTAGTACACGGCGAACTTCCGACCGGTGCGGTCGACGGCGTCGCGCGCGGCCGCGAGACCCTCCATCGTCGTGATCGCGGGCTTGTCGGCGAAGAAGTCCTTGCCTGCCTCGAGCACGCGGACCCCGAGCGGAGCGCGCTGATTCGCGATGGATGCGCTCGCCACCAGCCGCACGTCGGGATCGTCGAGCACCTCGCGCTCGCTCGCGGCCGCGCGTGCCTGCGGGAATCGCGCGATGAAGTCCGCGACCTTCACAGGATCCGGGTCGAACACCAGTGAGAGAGTGGCGCCGGCCTCGATCAGCTGCTCGACCATGCCGACGATATGGCCGTGGTCGAGCCCCACGGCGGCGAAGACGAACCCGCCGGGGCCGACGACAGGCTCGGGCAGCGGGTCGAAGGTGTAGTCGCGGGTCATCGGCCGGTCTCCTCGTCGCTCAGCTCGTAGGTGCGCAGTCGGCCGCACATCCCGAATCCCCGCTCCCCCACCGAGGGTACGGCCTCGTGCACGCGGGCGTCTGCGAGGTGGAGGACGGAGCCGGATGCCACGGCCTCAGCGAGCTCGAGAGACCGCTCGGCCTGAGCGAGCGGACGCGCGCGCACGAGGTCGCCCCACTCCACGGCTCGCTCGCGCACGCGAGCACCGGCGGCACGATGGAAGGCCTCGAGCTGTGCCCGGTCACCGGTGAGAACAGCATCCCGCAGCGTCTCGAAACCGAAGACCGCCAGGTCACGGCGACGCGATGCGCGCTCGGCCCGGCCGTCCGAGTCGCCGAGATCCGCCGCCGCAGCATAGGCCTCTGCGTCGGCGACGACGTCGGCGGGGAAGGTCATCACGGCGTCCCCCGCCTCAGGCAGCCCCGCATTGCTCATCAGCACGACCACCTGCAGATCGCCGTGGTTCACGGCTCTGTGGATCGTGCCGGGCGTGAACCACACGACGCCGCCCGGTGCGAGCGACGTCTCGCGGAACCCGTCGGCGTCGATCGACTGCAGCGCCCCACGGCCGGAGATCACCACATAGGCCTCGGTCGACACGAGGTGCATGTGCGGGCTCCCGCCGCAGACGCCGTCAGCGGCGGCATCCGCATAGACGTCGAGATGCGACAGCGACGTGCCGCCGGGGAACGAGGATGCGGTCATGACGCCGCCTCGATCAGCGACGTGCTCTTCTCGAAGAAGTGCGGGGCGACCGAGACGAGGTGGCCGGCGCGATAGTAGGGGTCGGATGCCGCAATGGGCAGCGCGACGAACCGCCGCTCGAATCCTGCCTGGTAGATGGCCGTCACCACTTCGACGGCATTCCGGCCATCCGCCCCATCGGCGATCGGGCGCCGACCCTCCCTCGTCGCAGCCAGCAGATCCCCGATCTGGCCGGCATGCCCGACGTGCGTCAGCGGAGTGCGCCCCTCGACGAGTGCGCGGATGCGGGAGACGACGTCCTCGTCCCCGCTCTCTTCCGGAAAGCCGTCCGCCCGCGCACGCTCCGCGGAGACCGCGAAAGGCAGCGACACCCGGGCGTTCGCGCCCTGGATCACGATGCCCTGCTCCTGGCCGTGATGCACGACCGAGCTCGTCAGCTGCGCGAGCCCCCGGTCGTAGCGGAGGATCGCGACCGAGAGATCCTCGACCTCGGCGTTGTCATGCTGCGCGTTCGCGAGCATCGCGGTGATCTCGGTCGGACGACCGAGCAGCCACAGCAGCAGATCGATGTGATGGATCGCGTGGTTGAGCGTGCATCCGCCGCCCTCCTTCTCCCACGTGCCGCGCCACCAGAGGTCGTAGTACGCCAGCCCTCGCCACCAGGCGGAGTCGACGTCGACGTGCGAGATCGAGCCGAGGAGACCGGAGTCGACGACGTCCTTCAGCGCGGCGAGGTCGTCGCGGAACCGGTTCTGTGCGACGACCGACAGGATCCGGCCCGACCGCTCCTGCGCCGCGAGCATCGCATCGCACTCCTCGAGCGAGGGGGCCATCGGCTTCTCCACGAGCACGTCGATGCCGGCATCGAGCGCCGCGATCGCGAGCGCCGCGTGGGTCGAGGGAGGCGTCGCGATGCTGACGAGGTCGAGGTCGGCCTGCGCGAGCATGTGCAGCGGGTCGTCGAACGCGACAGCGCCGACGAGGCCGAGATCGGCCGCCTTCTGCGCGGCTTTGCCCGGAACCACGTCCGCGAGCGCTGTGATCTCACAGTCCTCCGGGAACGCGAGGTACCCGGCGATGTGGGCGTCGGCTATGCCGCCGGTGCCGATGATCCCGACCTTGCGCATGCTGCACTCCTCACTGAGTCGAACCGTTACTACGTATTACTAAGACGTAGTAGATAGTATCGATACGCGGTCCCGTTCCGTCAAGCCCGAGAGGAGGGATGCCGTGGAGAAGCGCCCGACCAGCCACGACGTGGCCCACCTCGCAGGGGTCTCGCAGTCGACCGTCTCTTTCGTCTTCACCGGGCGCACCGGCATCTCCGAGGCGACCCGCCAGAGAGTACTCCGCGCCGCGACCGAGCTGAACTACCGCCCGAACCTCGCCGCCCGCTCGATGCGCACGCAGCGCACCGGGCGTCTGGCGGTCGTGGTGCCGATCGCCACCATGAATCCCCTCACGCTCCTGTCCGGCGCGGTATCCGCAGCACGCGACGAGGGATACGTCGTCGAGGTCGTCAGTCTTCCCGAGCCGATCGAGGCGCGTGCCGACCGTCTGTCCGAGGTCGTCGACTCCGGCCAGTACGAGGGAGTGCTCTCCTTCACCCCGGTGCCCGAGGTCGACACGACGCCGACCGCGACCGTCGTGCTCGCCGTCGGCGAGTTCGACGAGGCGATGCACATGACCGGGGAGTTCACCGACGCGCGCCCGATCGTCGAGATGATCGAGCACCTCGCCACGCTCGGCCATCGCCGCTTCCTGCACCTCGCCGGCGACGAGGACTTCCCCTCGGCTCGTGCCAGGCGGGCTGCCTACCTCGACACCGTCGGACGACTCGGGCTCGACTCGCTCGGCGTCGCGGAGGGCGACTGGAGCGGCACGGCGGGCGAGACAGCGATCGCCGCACTGCCCGATGATGCGCCGCCTCTCGCCGTGATCGCCGCCAACGACGTGATCGCCGCCGGCGCCATCAGAGCGGCCACTCGCCGAGGATGGCGACTGCCCGGCGATGTCGCCGTGACGGGCTGGGACGACCTGCACCAGAGCGCTTTCCTCGTCCCGTCGCTCACCAGCGTCGCGCAGGATCGCGAGCGCCTCGGCGCGTACTCGATGCAGCGGCTGATCGCCGCCGTCCGCGGTGGCGACGAACCGGAGCGGCCGACCGATCTGCTCACCGTCGTCTGGCGTGAGTCGACAGAATCCCCGCAACAGTAAGAGACCGTGACCTGGAGGCGCGCATGAAGATCCTGATCCCGAACACCATCGAGCTCGCCCTGACGGCCGACGTCGAGAGCGTCGTCTACGACATCGACGAGCCGATCCCCGCCGAGCATCGTGACGCGGAGGTTTTGGTCGCCTGGCACAACTCCGCGTCGTGGCTGCAGGAGGCCGCCCGCGCTCTGCCCGACCTTCGGCTCGTCCAGGCTCTCGCCTCGGGAGCCGATGTGGTGCTGGGCGCCGGCTTCGGCGACGACGTGCGCATCTGCTCCGGCCGCTCACTGCACGACGGCCCGGTCGCCGAGCACGCGCTGGCGCTGATCCTGAGCGCGGTGCGACGGCTGGATCGGTTGCGCGATGCGCAGCGCGATCATCGCTGGGACGAGGAGTTCATCGACGAGCAGAGCGCACCAGGCACCCGCGCGCAGCACACGCTCGCCGGGGCTGCGGTCACCATCTGGGGCTTCGGATCCATCGCCGCGACCCTCGCTCCCCTGCTGACGGCGCTCGGCGCCGAGGTGCAGGGCATCGCACGTACCGCGGGAGAGCGGTCGGGGTTCCCCGTGCACGCCGATGCGGATGCCGCGGCGATCCTCGCCGACACCGATGTCCTCGTGTCGATCCTCCCCGCCACCGACAACACCGCGGATCTGTTCGACGCGACGGTCTTCGGCGCCCTCAAGCCAGGTGCCGCCTTCGTGAACGTCGGCAGAGGGGCCACCGTCGACGAGCGGGCACTGGTCGACGCTCTCGAATCGGGGCAGCTGCGCGCGGCGGCCGTCGACGTCATGAAGTCCGAGCCGCTTCCGGCATCCGACCCGCTCTGGGACGCGCCGAACCTCCTGATCACCCCGCACATCGCCGGGAACCGACCGGTCGGCGCCGCGCGACTGGTCGACGACAACGTCAGACGCCTGCTCGCGGGCGAGCCTCTTCTCAATCAGGTGCGCCCGTAGGGGTGGACAGCGCGCGCCTACCGGCGCATGCTGATCGCATGACGGCATTCCAGACCACACATGCGTTCAGCGGCTTCAGCGTCGACGACATCGACGCCGCCCGCACCTTCTACGGCGACACCCTCGGCATGGACGTCACCACCAACGCCATGGGCTTCCTCGACATCGCACTGCCCGACGGCGGTTCGATCCTCGTCTACGCGAAGCCGAACCACACGCCCGCGAGCTTCACGATCCTGAACTTCCCGGTCGATGATGTCGAGGCGGCAGTGGACGACCTCAACGCGCGCGGAGTCGTGACGAAGATCTACGACGACTCCGAATTCGCCACCGACGAGAAGGGGATCCTGCGGGGAGGCCCTGATCGCGGGCCGGACATCGCCTGGTTCACGGACCCTGCCGGGAACGTGCTGGCGGTCCTCGCCGCGGGCTGAGCGCCCCTGGTCGCCACGATCGCCTTCGAGCGTTCAGGCGAGGAGGCTCTCGAAGAGCGCGTTGATCTCGGGATCGACGCGCTGCAGCTCGGGATGCGAGTCGTGCCAGTCGATGATCTCTCGCGCCGCGGTGTGCAGGGGGACGACCGGATTGAAGTCGGGCACGAGGCGGCGGATCTTCGTGTTGTCGAAGACGACCGAGTGCGCCATGTCGCCGGTGAGTTGACCGGCGTGCTGCGGAGCAGCCTCCTCGATCGAGGCGCTCGTGGCGTAGCGGATCTTCGGCTCGGAGCCTGCGGCGCGTCCGAGGATCGAGTAGATCTCGTTCCAGGTGTAGACGAAGTCGCTCGTGATCTGGAAGGTGTCGCCGCACGCCAGCGGATTGCCGAGGAGCCCGGCGAAACCCACCGCGAAGTCGTCGGCATGGGTGAGGGTCCACAGCGAGGTGCCGTCGCCGTGCACGACGATCTCCTGGCCGCGGCGGATGCGATCGATAGCGGTCCATCCGCCGAAGGCCGGGATCGTCCATCTGTCGTACGTGTGCGAAGGGCGCAGCACCGTGACGGGGAAGCCGCGATCGCGGTAGGCGGCTGTCAGCAGGTCCTCACAGGCGATCTTGTCGCGGGAGTACTGCCAGTGCGGATTGCGCAACGGCGTGGATTCGGTGATCGGCAGGCGAGAGACCGGCTTCTGGTAGGCGGATGCCGAGCTGATGAAGACGTACTGCCCGGTGCGTCCTTCGAAGCGGTCGATGTCGCGCTGCACCTGCTCAGGCGTGAACGCGATCATGTCTGCCACGACATCGAACTCGCGGCCTGCGAGAGCCGCGTCGACGGCCGCATCATCCGAGATGTCGGCGGTCAGCACTTCGACGCCCTCGGCGGGCGCCCTGCGCGACTGCCCGCGATTCAGGAGCGTCACCTCCATGCCCCGAGACGCGGCGAGCGCACTCGCCGCTGAGGAGATGATTCCCGTGCCACCGATGAACAACACCTTCGTCGCAGTCATGTCTCGACTCTATCGATCGGGTCCGACACCGGGCGGGGAGCCGCGAGAGGGGGAGGCTAGCGACCCGTGTCAAGGCCACGGAGGATGTCGCAGGTGCGAGGTAGCCTGGCGCAGAGCCGGCGATCGTCGCATCCACACCCCGCAGTGCGCGGATACGAGAAGAGGACCAGCATGGACGGGACGCCACCGAAGCTCTCCAGTGCGTCGAACGCGATCGTCGTGACCGGCGCACGCGAGCACAACCTGCGCGACGTGGACGTCGAGATCCCCCGCGACGCGCTCGTCGCCTTCACGGGCGTCTCAGGGTCGGGAAAGAGCTCCCTCGCCTTCGGCACGCTCTACGCCGAAGCGCAGCGCCGGTACTTCGAGTCCGTGGCGCCCTACGCGAGGCGGCTGATGAGCCAGGTCGACATCCCGGACGTCGACGCGATCGAAGGGCTGCCCCCGGCAGTCGCCCTCCCCCAGCAGCGAACGGCCGGCAGCGCACGATCCACCGTGGGCAGCGCCACCTCGATCGGCAATGTCGTGCGCATGCTGTTCTCGCGCGTCGGCTCGTACCCGCCAGGCGCCGCCCCGTTGTTCGCCGAGGACTTCTCCGCGAACACCGTGCAGGGCGCCTGCCCGAAGTGCCATGGCATCGGACAGGTCTACGACGTGCCTCTTCACCTCATGGTGCCGGACGACTCGCTCACGATCCGCGACCGCGCGCTCGACGCCTGGCCGCGGGCCTGGCACGGCAAGCAGCTCATCGACAGCCTGATCTCGCTGGGGTACGACATCGACATCCCGTGGCGGGAGCTCCCTGAGGAGCAGCGCCGATGGGTGCTCTACACCGAGGAGTCGCCGCAGGTCCCGGTGTTCACCGACCGCCCTCCGGCCCAGGTGCGAAAAGCCGTGGCCGCAGGAATCGAGCCCTCGTACATGAGCACGTTCGTCGGCGTGCGGCAGTACGTGCTCAACACGTTCGCCAATTCCAAGAGCGCGAAGATGCGGGAGCGCGCGGCGAGCTTCATGATCAGCGTCCGCTGCCCGATGTGCGAGGGGCGTCGTCTGAAGCCCGAGGCACTCGCGGTGACGTTCGCCGGTCTCGACATCACCCAGATGGCCGCGTTGCCGCTCGCCGACCTCGCCGCGCTCCTGGAGACGGCGCTGGCCCCCTCCGACGGCGCGCTCTCGGGCGACGCCGAGAAGGCGCTCGCACCCGAGAAGCAGCTCGCCGCAAGACGGCTCGTGAACGAACTGCGCGATCGGGTCTCGCCCATCATCGAACTCGGCCTCGGCTATCTCTCGCTGGATCGGTCGACTCCGACCCTGTCGTCGGGGGAACTGCAGCGCATGCGGCTCGCGACCCAGGTGCTCTCGCAGCTGTTCGGCGTCATGTTCGTGCTCGACGAGCCGTCTGCGGGGCTCCATCCCGCCGACGGCGAAGCGCTCGTGCGCATTCTCCGATCGCTCAGGGATTCAGGCAACACGGTGTTCTTCGTGGAGCATTCGCTCGACGTGATCCGGCACGCGGACTGGATCGTCGACATCGGTCCCGGCGCGGGAGCCACCGGGGGCACGATCGTCTACTCCGGTCCGATCGACGGCCTGCGGCACGCGGAGGCCTCGCAGACCCGCCGCTACCTCTTCGCCGAGTCCCTGTCCACCGACCCGTCGACGACACCTGTGCGCGCCCCTCGCGTGGCCGACAGCCACCTCGAGCTCGTCGACGTCGCTCGCAACAACCTTCGCAGCGTCTCGCTGTCGATTCCGCTCGGATGCCTCACCGCCGTCACCGGCGTGTCCGGTTCGGGCAAGTCATCGCTGGTCACTCAGGCCCTGCCGGATCTGCTGCGCAGGAGCCTGTCGAGCGAGGTCGACAGCGAGACCGTCGAGGCCCCGGCACAGCGCAGCGGCGCGACCGCGGATCCGCTCTTCTCCTCACCGACGTCCGAGACGACCGGGCACGCCTCGGGCCCGGCCGGACGCGTGCGTCGTGTGGTTCAGGTCAGCCAGAAGCCGATCGGACGCACCTCACGATCCAATGTGGCGACCTACACGGGGCTCTTCGATCGCGTCCGCGCACTGTTCGCCGCGACGCCGGAGGCCCGCCGCAGGCGGTACGCCGCGAGCCGCTTCTCCTTCAATCTGCCGAGCGGTCGATGCCCGACGTGCAAGGGAGAGGGCACGGTCGAGGTCGAGCTGCTCTTCCTCCCCACCGTCCATGCACCGTGCGGCACCTGCGGCGGCACCCGCTACAACCCGGACACGCTGGAGATCGAGCTGCACGGGCATACGATCGCCGACGTCCTCGCGATGAGCGTGCACGACGCCCGCACCCTGTTCGCCGACGATGCGGACGTCGCCCGTCACCTCGACGCGCTGCTCGACGTGGGACTCGGGTATCTTCCGTTGGGACAGTCGGCCACCGAGCTGTCGGGCGGCGAAGCGCAGCGGGTGAAGCTGGCATCCGAGCTGCGGCGTGCGCAGCACGGCGACACGCTCTATCTGCTCGACGAGCCCACCTCGGGGCTCCATCCGTCCGACACAGATCGGCTGCTCGTCCACCTGCAGCATCTGGTCGATGCCGGCAACACCGTCGTGATGGTCGAGCACGACATGCGCGTGGTCGCGCAGGCCGACTGGGTGATCGACATGGGACCGGGAGCGGGAGACCTCGGGGGCTCGGTCGTGGCCCAGGGGACTCCGCGGGCGGTCGCCTCGGCGAACGGGAGCACGACGTCGTCGTACCTCGCGGCTGCGATCGCGTCTCGGGACGCCGGAGCCTGATCGAACGCCCGTGCGAGAGACCACGCGCGAGACGGACGACGATCCCTGGCGCTGGGTCGGCCGCATGAAAACGGCTTCTGACCGGGACTCTGTTGCGGAGACGAGGGGATTTGAACCCCTGGTCCCCGTGAGGGGACTCCACCTTAGCAGGGTGGTGCACTCGGCCGGACTATGCGACGTCTCCAGGCATCCGGACCGTGAAGAACGGATGCACCCTGCAATCATAACGGGTTCGGAGGGCAGCCACGAATCGGCGATCGCTGCGGAGGGATCAGTCCCGGGCCGCGCTCGACTCCCGCACGACGAGCTCCGGCTGGAACCGCACCCGGCGGTCGTGCTCCACCCCGTCCAGCTGCTTGAGCAGCAGGTCGACGCCCGTCCACCCGAGCAGTCGCGCCGGCTGACGCACCGAGCTGAGCGGAACGACGGTCGCCGAGGCGAAGTCGATGTCGTCGTAGCCCACCATGGCGATGTCCTGCGGCACCCGGATGCCCGAGCCGAAGCTGAACGCCTGGAGCAGCCCGACCGCGAGCAGGTCGTTCGCGGCGAAGACCGCATCCGGACGCGACTCCTGCGGGCGCGCGGCGATCGCCTCACCGGCGGCGCGGCCCTGCAGCACGGTCAGCGCCGACTGCTCGAAGACCTCCAGGGAGGAGTCCGGATGCTGGGCGACCGCAGCTCTGACTCCTCGCAGACGATCGGCGACCTGCTGCACCGACGACGGCCCGCCGACGAACGCGAGCCGACGCCGACCGCCTGAGAGCAGGTGCTCGGCGGCGAGTCGTCCTCCCTCGACGTCGTCGACCGAGACCGAGGGCAGCACGCCCTCCTCGACCTCGCGGTCGACGAGGATCACCGGCATCCCTCCGGCGGCGAAGCGGTGCACGGCGGCGAGGTCGTCCGAGGCCGGGGTGAGCAGCACGCCGTTGACCCGCTGCTCCTGGAACAGCTCGAGGTGGGCGACCTGGCGCTCGTCGCGCTCGTCGCTGTTGCCGAGCAGCACGGTCATGCCGGCATCCGCGGCTCTGTCCTCCGCGCCGCGCACCACCTCGGCGAAGAACGGGTTGCCGATGTCTGGAACCACGAGACCGATGCTGCGACTCCGACCCGCGCGCAGCTGCCTGGCCGCATCGTTGCGCACGAAGCCCAGCTCCTGGATCACGCGCTGCACGCGTTCGACCGTGCGCGCCGACACCCGCTCGGGTTGATTGAGCACGTTCGAGACGGTGCCGACCGAGACGCCGGCCGCGGCAGCGACGTCCTTCACCCCTACCGCCATGGCGTGCCTCCGTCCGTCCGCGCTCGTGCGCCAACGACTACCTTCTCATCCTGCGTGGTGCACTCCGCGCCTACGACGCGCGGGCACGGCGACGACGGCGAGCGCCGCGCAGCCGATCCCGGCGATGAACAGCGGTGCGAGAGCCCAGGTCACGACGCCCGTGAAGACGGCTGCGGCCGCGAGGTACGCCGCGCCTGCGGCATCCGCCCGCACGACCGACGGCACGGCGCGGACCGCGCCGATCCAGCCGAGCGCGGGCGACCAGGCGCCGGCCGCGGCGAGCAGGGCGACGGAGAGGACGAGCAGACCGGCCCAGCCGACCACGGCGATCGCCTGACCGCCGGGGAGGGCACCGGAGCCGGCGACGAGGACGTCGATCGTCAGCACGGCCGCGATCACCGCCGCAGGGACGCCGACGACGAGGGACGACAGGATGCCTGCACGCACGTCCTCCCAGAACAGTCCGGCGCGGGAGTCCTCCGCCGCGACGAAGCGACGCAGGTGCCGGATGCCCGCGGCGAGGGCGATCGGCAGGGTCACGACGCCGAGCGCGACGACCGTCATCATCAGTCCGATCGTCAGCACCTCGCCGAAGAGGCCGAACTTCGCGGTCGCTCCGGGATTCACTCCCGGCTCGACGCCCGAGACGGTGGGACCCGCACCGGAGCGCGCCTCGCGCGTGGCTGCCCGCCGCGCTCGACGCTCCTCGCTCATGACGGACACGGTCAGCCCTTCAGTCCCTGCGTCGCGACGCCGTCGACGAGGAAGCGCTGGAAGACGACGAAGAACAGCAGCACGGGGACGAGTGCGACGAAGGACGCCGTGACCGTGGCGCCGTAATCCGACGACGAGGTCTGGTCGTTGTAGAGCCGCAGCGCGATCGGCAGCGGGTAGTTCTCGGGGCTCGTGAGGTAGAGCAGCGGGCCGAGGAAGTCGTTCCACGCCCAGATGAACGAGAAGATCGCGCACGTGATCAACGCCGGCTTGATGAGCGGCAGGATGATCGACCAGAAGATGCGCAGGTGCCCCGCACCGTCGATGCGCGCCGCCTCGTCCATGTCGCGCGGCATCTGACGGATGAACTGTACGAGCAGGAAGACGAAGAACGCCTCTGTGGCCAGGAACTTCGGCAGGATCAGCGGGATGAACGTGTCGACCCAGCCGAGCTGATTGAAGATGATGTACTGCGGGATGATCACGACGTGGAACGGCAGCAGCAGCGTGCCGATCATGGCCGCGAACAGCACGCCGAGTCCCTTGAACTGCACGCGGGCGAACGCGTATGCGGCGAGCGCCGAAGAGAGCACAGTGCCGACGACGGCCGAGACCGCGAGGATCAGCGAGTTCAGGAAGAAGCGCCACATCGGCACTCCGGCGATGCCCTCCATGACCTTGCTGTAGTTGTCGAGAGTCGGCGCCTGAGGCAGCAGACCGGGGTTCTGACCGAACTCGGAGTTCGGCTTGAAAGTCGACAGGAACAGCCACAGCAGCGGGTAGAGCACGACAGCCGTGAGGACCAGGAGACCGATGAACCAGATGACGGTCTGCCACGTCTTGCGCTTGATGCGGCGACGAGGGGCAGGCGGGCCGACCGGGGTGGTCTGCTGCGCGGCGAAGACCGGGGTCGACGCGGCGCCGGACGTGGTGGCCTGGTTGGACGTGCTCATTTGTCGTCTCCCGAGTAGTGCACCCACGACCTCTGGGTGCGGAAGAGGATGAAGGCGATGATCGCGACGACGACGAGCAGGACCCACGCGATCGCGGCCGCGTAGCCCATCTGTCCGTCGGAGAACCCTCGCTTGTACAGGTACACCGTGATGAAGTTCGTCATGCCGGCGGGGCCGCCGGTGCCGTTCGAGATGATGTACGCCGAGGCGAACACCTGGAATGCGCCGATCAGACCGAGCAGCAGGTTGAAGAACATCACCGGGGAGAGCATCGGGATCGTCACCGCGCGGAACCGACGGTAGGCGTTCGCGCCGTCCATCTCGGCGGCCTCGTACAGCTCCTTGGGGATCTGCTTGAGACCCGCGAGGAAGATCACCATCGTGGCTCCGAACTGCCAGACGGCGAGCAGGATCATCATGGGGAGCACGAGGCTCGGGTTGCCGATCCACCCGCCGAGATCGACGCCGAAGATCTGCAGACCGCTGTCGACCGGACCGTCGGAGGAGAACATGGCCCGCCACACGATGGCGACCGAGACCGAGCCGCCGATGAGCGACGGCGCGTAGAAGGCGGAGCGGAAGAAGCCGGCGCCCTTGTCTCGGTAGTTCAGGAGCATCGCGACAGCGAGGGCGGCCGCGAGGGTGATCGGCGTGCCGATGAAGACGTAGACGAGCGTGATCTGCGCCGACTGGATGAAGTTCGGGTCGCTCGTGAAGAGGCGGATGTAGTTGTCCAGCCCGATCCACTTCGGCGGCTGGAAGATGTTGTACTTCGTGAAGGAGAGGTACAGGGAGTAGATCATCGGCACGGCCGTGAGACCGAAGAAGCCGATGAGCCACGGCGTGAGGAACGCATAGCCGGTCGCTGTCTCTCGCCGCAGACGCGCGCGCTGGCCCGGCCGTGCGAGTTCGTTCTCGGGGCGGCGGCCGCTGCGCAGCGCGCGCCCCCGACCGGACTTCTTGCCCGTGACGATCGTCCTGGTCGCCGTCGTGCTCATGACAGCTCCTTCCGAAGTGGATGGGATGCGGTGGGCCGGGCGGATGCCGCCCGGCCCACCGAGGGGGTCACTGGTTGAGGACGACGTCCATCTCGGAGAAGAACTGCGTCACGGCCTCGTCGACCGTCGTGGTGCCGAAGTTCAGCTCGGTGCCCAGCACACGGAACTTCTCCTCCAGCGTGCCGTAGCCGACGATCGGGACCGGAGGTGCGTCGCCGAGGCGGTCGGCGATGGACTCCTCGTAGTCCTTCACGAGCTGGCTCATCGGGTCGAGCTCGGCGGCGTCGAGAGCGGTCTCGGATGCCGGCAGGCCGCGGTTGGTGCCGAAGATCTCACCGGACTCCGGCGAGTTCACCAGGAAGTTCACCAGGGTGGCCGCAGCCTCCGGGTGGTCCGTCTTGGCGGAGATGGTGTGCAGCATCGAGGGCTTCAGGTACAGGTCCTTGGCTCCTTCCTCGGTGACGGGCGGGGCCACGAGGCCGAGCTCGGTGTAGCTCTCGCCGAGGTTGGCGAGGTAGCCGGCGCCGAAGTTGTCCCAGGTCAGCTCGCTGGCGTTCTGCGCGGCGTCGAACGCGGTGAGCGGGGTGAGCTCCTCGACGACCTGCTGCGGCACGACGACACCGTCGCGGATGTCATCGCCGGACTCCCAGAACTCCTTGAGGCGCTCCTCGTCGAATCCGGGCTTCCCGTCCTCGTCGAACAGGTTCTTGCCCTCGCTGCGCAGCTGCAGCTCGAAGTTCTGGATGCGACCGGTCCAGTCGGACCCGCCCCAGAACTCGCCGCCGCCGGCCTCGGTGATCTCACCCATCCACTCGTCGTAGTCCTCCCAGTCGCCGCCGGCGAACTGCTCGACGCCCGCCGACTCGAGCAGCACCGGGTTGGTGAAAACGCCCCACGCGTTCGTGGAGGTGGTGATGCCGTAGGTGGTGTCGTCGACCACTCCGATGTCGAGGATGTTCTCCGACAGCGGCTCGGTGTCGATGATCGAGCCGAGGTAGGGCTCGAGGTCGAGCAGCAGCCCGTTCTCGGAGTACTGGCGCAGGTACGAGTAGTCGAACTGCATCACGTCGGGCAGACCGCCGCCGGCCGCCTCCGTCTGACGCTTCTCCCAGAACTCCGGGAAGCCGAGGAACGTGGCGTTCACCGTGATGTTCGGGTACTCCTCGTTGAACGCCTCGATGGCCTGGTTGTACAGGTCCGCACGGACGTCGTTGCCCCAGAACGCGAGGTCGAGCGTGACCTTCTCGTCGGGGTCGTAGGTGGGCTCACCCTCGGGGCTGCCGCCGCCGGCGCAGCCGGCGAGTACCAGCGCTGCGCTGGTGGCGACGGCCGCTGCGGCCGCCAGACGCTTCTTGCTGAACATCGTTGTCCTCTCTGGTGAACGTCCTCGTTCGGCAGGGCCGCGGAACGCCTATGTCCATGTGGTGCGGGTGCGATCTCCACCGTGGGGAAAACGCTTACCTGCACGCTAATCCAGATTGAAACGTTTCGCAACCGGCAATTCGGACGCGGGGATTACATCGATTACCGTCCGGTCTTCGATCCTCTCACGGCAGGGTCGTGTCGCTGTGCTCTCAGGTCGGTGACCGGGCTCTCGAATCCCGCTCGGTGAGTGGGGTGCGTCCCCAGGAGCGCGGGGGTCACGAGGGCTCCGTCGGCAGCAGCCGAGGCGTAGATCGCGGCCACGATCTCGAGCGACCGAGCGGGAGCATCGGCCGTCGCGGGCAGCGGCTCCCCGGCCAGCAGAGCGTCGAACACGTCTCGCAGCAACGGCGCGTGGTCGCTGCGCTCCTCCGCATCCGGGAACGCCCATGTGTCCGCCTCTGCCTCGAACCCGGGCGCCGGGGTGATCCGCCAGTTCTCGTGGCCGTGCCCGTAGAGATGATCCACCGTGATCGTGGCCTTCTGGGTGTCGATGCGGATCGAGCTGGTCTCCCGCGGCGACACGGCACTCGTCACGACCTGGGCGACCACGCCCTGATCGAACACGATCGTCGCGGTCGACACGTCCTCGGTCTGGGTCTCGCGATCCAGTCGCCACAGTCGACCCTGCACCGACGACCAGTCCCCCAGCAGATGAGCGAGGAGGTCGAGCTGATGGATGCCGTGGCCGAGCGTCGTCCCTCCGCCCTCGGTCTCCCACTTGCCGCGCCACGGCACCGCGAAGTAGTCGGCGTCCCGGAACCACAGGGTCTGGCACACCGCGACCAGCGGCCGACCGAGTGCACCGCTCTGCAGCAGCTGCCGCACGTGCGCCGCGGCGGTCCCGGTGCGCTGCTGGAAGACGACGGCCAGCCGCCGGTCCGCGGCGTCGGCCGCCGCCCGCATCTCGTCGAGCTCGTCGAGTGAGGGAGCCGGCGGCTTCTCGACGATCACGTGCGCACCGGCGGCGAACGCGGCGAGGGACTGCTCCCTGTGCGGCGCCGGCGGCGTGCAGATCAGCACGACGTCGGGATGCTCGGCCGCGAGCATCCCGTCGAGATCGTCGTAGGCGGCGGCGATGCCGTAGGTCTCGGCGAACCCCTGCGCCTTCTCGCGGCTGAGATCGGCGACGGCGACGAGCTCCGCTCGGGGGTATGCAGCCACCGCGCGGGCGTGCGCATGGGCGACCGCGCCGGTGCCCACGAGGGCTGCGCGCAGAGTCTTCTGGGATGTCATCGGTCCTCCTCAGGACGGTGGGGGTCGGTCATGCCCTGCCGTTCTGCACCAGGTGCAGCCGAGCGTATCGCCCGTCGGCGGCGAGAAGCTCGTCGTGCGAGCCCTGCTCGACGATGCGTCCGCGCTCGAGCACGACGATGCGATCAGCCTGGCGGATCGTCGACAGCCGATGCGCGACGACCAGGGTCGTGCGCCCGCGCATGAGGCGCTCGAGCGCCTCCTTCACGAGCCCCTCGGATTCGGGGTCCAGAGCGCTGGTCGCCTCGTCGAGGAGCAGGATCCGCGGATCGCGGACGAGCGCCCTGGCGATGGCCAGTCGCTGACGCTGACCACCCGACAGCCGTGCGCCGCGCTCCCCGACCACGGTGTCCCACCCCTGCGGCTGCTCCTGCACGAAGTCCCAGGCGTTCGCCGCGCGCAGCGCCCGCTCGACGCGGTCGGGGGTGAGGTCGGGCATGCCGTAGGCGATGTTGTCGAAGATCGACCCCTCGAACAGCACGGATTCCTGCGGCACCACCGAGATCGAGCGGCGCACGGTGCGCAGATCGAGGTCCTGCATGTCGTTGCCGTCGAGCAGGATGCGGCCGCTGGTCGGCCGGACGAAACCGAGCACGAGGTTCAGCAGCGTCGACTTCCCGGATCCGGACGAGCCGACGAAGGCGACCGTCTCGCCCGGCGCGATGCGCAGGTCGATGTCGATGAGGGCGTCGTCGTCCGCATCCGCATACCGGTGCGTCGCGGACTCGAGCACGATCTCGCCCGAGACAGCCGAGACGACACGCTTTCCCGAGTTCTGCTCGATGTCCGGCTCCTGCAGCACCTCGGCGATCGATCGCACCGACTCGATGCCGCGCGCGCCGACCGGGATGAGCATGAGCAGTTGGGTGAGACCGCCGGTGAGCAGGGTGAAGTAGCTCGACAGCATCACCACCTCACCGGGTGTGATCGGGAGGAAGCCCGTGAGCGCACAGACGGCAGCCAGCATCAGGCAGGCGACGCTGAGCAGCTGCATCGCCACCCAGGACACCGACGCGACCCGTCCGTTGAGCAGATCGAGGTCGAGTCCGGCCCTGCGCACACCGTCCGCACCGCCCGCGACGCGATCGATCGCCGTCTCCTCGAGTCCGTGCGCGCGGGTCACCGGGATCAGCGACGCCATCTCCCCGACCCGAGCGGAGAGCGTCTCGATCTCGCGCCGGAACACCTCGTTGCGGCGCTGCGACCTCTTGCGCATCCCGTATCGGATGCCGATGGCGATCGGCACGGCGAGGGCGTAGACCGGAAGGAACTGCGGCACCGTCACGGCCGTCATCCCGAGGGCGCCGAGCATGACCATGGTCGACGACAGCAGCGGATGCGTGACCTGCTGGAGCATGAGCTCGACGTTCTCGACGTCACGCACGACCTTGGTCTGCACGATCGACGAGCTCATGCGCGTGTGATAGCCGATAGAGAGGCTCTGCAACCGAGCCGTCAGGGCGTTGCGCAGATCGGCGCCGAGATCGCGGACGACCGTCATGAAGTTCTTCGTGTAGATGATGTGGTTCGGATAGTTCTGCAGCAACAGCAGCGCGGCGAGCGCGAACCACCACAGGACCTCGGTGACGTCGCCGTCGCTCGCCACGACGTCGATGATGGCCGCGGTGATGACGGGGAGGAACCAGAGCGGGATCTCCTTGATGGCGAAGGCGGTGATCGCGAAGGTGAGCCGCCAGGGCCGGCGGCCGACCAGCCGCAGCACCGAGCGCACCGGACGTCGTCGATCGACGAGCCCGGCGGGATGGGAAAGCGCTTTCTGTGCCATGGTCCTATCGTAGAGTCAGCACCGTCGCCGGGGAAGTGCGGCGACGATCCGATCACCGGGAGCGCACATGACCTTCGACGCCGCATTCGACTGGGCCCGCCGCCATGTCAGGGACGGCCGGCTGCCGACCGCCGTCGTCGGCATGGCGACTGCCGAGGGGATCATCGACCTCGAAGGTTTCGGAGCCGCGACGGATGCCGTGTACCCGCTGTTCTCGATCACCAAGATGCTCACCGGGATCACCGCGGCGAGGGCCATCGAGCGCGGACTGCTCACACCGAACACCCCGCTCTCCGCCGCGCTGCCCGATTTCGGGGCGGCGCGCGACGACATCGTGCGGCTCTGGCATCTCGCCTCGCACACCTCCGGCATCTCCGAGCCGCCGCTCGACACCGCCCTCCCGTTGCGTGACGAGCTGCTCACGCGGGGTCGCGACTTCGCCGCCGGAACCGCCTCGCGCTACTCGACGATCGCCTTCGAGGGCATCGCCGCCCTGATCGAGCATGCGACCGGCGTCACGTGGGACGAGGGGACGCTCGACTGGGCCTCGACCGTGGGCGCGATCGGCCTGACACTCGACACCACGCAGTCGGTGGGCGTTCCGGATGCCGCAGCAGGCGGCCTCGACCTCGATCGGTTCCACGCCACCCGCGCCCCGGGTGCCGGACTGCTCGGACGTGCCGAAGACCTGCTCCACGTCGGGGCCGAGCTGCTGCGCATCGGAGGCGGGCAGCGAGGCGGCATCCTCTCCCCCGCCGGTCTCGCGATGATGCGGCGTCCGCTGACGGGCGACATCCCACGCCTGGACCCGTACCCGGATGAGCGAGGCCAGGACTGGGGCTTCACGTTCAACCTGCGCTCCCGCGCGCCGGGACTGGTCGATCGCGACCTGTTCGGCCACGGCGGATGGGCGGGAACCGAGTTCTGGGTGCACCCGGAGGCGGGGATCTGCTGGGTGCTGCTCACCAATGCGGCGGTGCGCCCTGGGGTCGACGCCGACGAGCTCGACAACGCGGTGGTGGCCGCTCTCTAGCCCCCTTCCGTCAGCGCCGTACGGCTCGCCACACGTGGCGCTCGCTTGACAGGTCCATCCGCCGTGTCTAGTGTTGGACGCAGCGAATGAAACGATTCAAACCTCAATGAAGAGAGACCCAATGACCCGCGTCGCGTTCCAGCTGCAGGTTCGCCCTGAACTGCTCGACGAATACCTCGCCCGTCACTCACCCGTCTGGCCCGAGATGCTCGCCGAGATCGCGGCCGCCGGCCGCCGCAACTACTCGCTGTTCCTCGGCGAGGGAGGCACGCTGACCGGCTACTACGAGACCGATGACGACGCAGCTGCACAGGCCTACCTCGCCTCCTCCGCAGTTGCCGCACGCTGGGAGGCCGAGATGGCGCGATTCTTCGTCGATCTCGACGGTCGCCCTGACCAGGCGGCCACCGCACTCACCGAGGTGTTCCACCTCGAAGACCAGCTCGCCGACACCGGCGACTCCCCCGCATCAGACATCGACACCCGCACCGACACCGAAGGCAGCGCCTCATGAGCATCCTCTCGTCCGACAATCTCGCAGCTCTCGAACAGCAGGGCATCGAGCTCCCCAGCTGGGCGTTCGGCAACTCCGGCACCCGCTTCAAGGTGTTCGGCACGCCGGGCACCCCGCGCGACCCGTGGGAGAAGATCGCGGATGCCGCGCAGGTCAACAAGTACACGGCACTCGCGCCGTCCGTCGCGCTGCACATCCCGTGGGACCTCGTCGATTCGTTCTCGGACCTCCGCAAGCACGCCGAGGACCTCGGCGTGACCCTGGGCACCATCAACTCGAACACGTTCCAGGACGACGACTACAAGTTCGGCGCACTGACGCACGAGGACGCGGCGATCCGCCAGAAGGCGATCGACCACCACCTCGCCTGCATCGACGTGATGGATGCCACGGGCAGCCGCGACCTCAAGATCTGGCTCGCCGAAGGATCGAACTACCCGGGACAGGCCGACCTGCGCGGCCGTCAGGATCGCCTCCAGGAATCGCTGCAGCAGATCTACGCCCGCCTCGGCGATGACCAGCGCCTGGTGCTCGAGTACAAGTTCTTCGAGCCGGCGTTCTATCACACCGATGTTCCGGACTGGGGAACGTCGTACGCCCAGGTCTCGTCCCTCGGCGACAAGGCGATGGTGTGCCTCGACACGGGCCACCACGCCCCCGGCACCAACATCGAGTTCATCGTCATGCAGCTGCTGCGCCTCGGCAAGCTCGGCTCGTTCGACTTCAACTCGCGCTTCTACGCCGACGACGACCTGATCGTGGGAGCGGCCGATCCCTTCCAGCTCTTCCGCATCCTGTTCGAGGTCGTCCGTGGCGGTGGCCTGAACAACCCGGACGTGGCGTTCATGCTCGATCAGTGCCACAACGTCGAGGACAAGATCCCCGGCCAGATCCGCTCGGTGCTCAACGTGCAGGAGATGACGGCGCGTGCGCTGATCGTCGACCGCGACGCCCTGACCGCCGCACAGAAGTCGGGCGACGTGCTCGCCGCGAACGCCGTCTTCATGGACGCGTTCTACACCGATGTGCGCCCCGCTCTCGCCGAATGGCGCGAGTCCCGCGGCCTCGCCGCCGACCCGATGAAGGCTTACGCCGAGTCGGGCTACCAGCAGAAGATCGCCGCCGACCGCGTCGGTGGCGTGCAGGCCGGCTGGGGCGCCTGAGCCCGCATCCTGAGCCGTCGGAATGCGGGAGCCGATCCCCGCATCCCGACGCCCCATCGACAGAACGGATGACGCCGTGAACGACCAGGTGCTCGACGGCCCGCATGGGCCGCTGCGCGTGCGCGTCTATACGCCCTCCGCACCGGCCGGCCCCGGACTCGTCTGGGTGCACGGTGGAGGGTTCGCCGCCGGCGAGATCGACATGCCGGAGGCCGACTGGGTCGCCGAGCGGTTCGCCGAGCGCGGCATCGCCGTGGTGTCGGTCGACTACGCCCTGGCTCCCCTCCCTCGCACCCGGGCCGCCGCGGCCGGGGCACCTGAGCGAGCGGGCGTGCACTACCCGGTCGCCTCCGACGAGGTGGAGTTCGCCTTCCGCTGGGCGGTCGAGTCCGGTCTCGCCCGTGGCCCCTGGTCTCTGGGCGGAGCGAGCGCCGGCGGCAACCTCGCCACCGGTGCGGCACTGCGCCTCAGCCACGGTACAGGCCCCGTGCCCGCGCTGGCTGTGCTCGCCTATCCGACCCTGCACGCCGTGCAGGGCGCACCGGATGCGGCACTCCGCGCGGCTCTCGACTCGGATCCCGATGCCGACGTGTTCGGCCCCGAACCGGTGCGCGGCATGTACGAGAACTACCTCGGGGGGCCGATCGAGGACGCCGACATCTACGCCGTGCCCGGCACGGCATCCGTCGCCGAGCTCCGCGGCTTCCCCGCCACGATCATGATCACCGGCGAGGTCGACGAGCTGCGCGTCTCCGGCGAGGCCTTCGCCGCCGCGCTGCGCGACGCGGGCGTCGACCTCGACATCTCCATCGAACCTGGCACACGCCACGGCCACCTCAATCAGCCCGAACTCGCGGCGGCGACAGCATCGATCGACCGCTTCGCCGCGCGCATCCTCGCCACTTCTCCCGAGAACAAGGAACAGCCATGACCAACCCCACCGCCGCCGCCCTCATCGAGCGGTCGAACCGCCTGGGCGCCGACCCCAAGAACACCAACTACGCCGGTGGCAACACCTCGGCGAAGGGCACGGAGACCGACCCCGTCACGGGTCAGCCCGTCGAGCTGATGTGGGTCAAGGGATCCGGTGGCGACCTCGGCACGCTGAAGGAGCAGGGTCTCGCCGTGCTGCGCCTCGACCGCATGCGCGCGCTCGTCGACGTCTACCCGGGTCTTGACCGCGAAGACGAGATGGTCGCCGCGTTCGACTACTGCCTGCACGGCAAGGGCGGTGCCGCTCCGTCGATCGACACCGCGATGCACGGCCTCGTCGACGCCGCGCACGTCGACCACCTGCACCCCGACTCGGGTATCGCGATCGCGACCGCGGCCGACGGCGAGGAGCTGACCGCGAAGATCTTCGGCGACAAGGTCGTGTGGGTTCCGTGGCGTCGCCCCGGCTTCCAGCTCGGACTCGACATCGCCGCGATCAAGGCGAAGAACCCGCAGGCCATCGGCACGATCCTCGGAGGCCACGGCATCACCGCCTGGGGTGACACGTCGGAGGAGGCGGAAGCGAACTCCCTCTGGGTCATCGACACTGCGGCCGCCTACATCGAGGCGAACGGCAAGTCCGATCCGTTCGGCGGCGTCCGTGCCGGCTTCGAGGCGCTTCCCGAGACCGAGCGCCGCGAGCGCGCCGCGGCCCTCGCCGGCACCATCCGCGGGATCGCGTCGACCGACAAGCCGATGGTCGGTCACTTCACCGACTCCGACGTCGTCCTCGACTTCCTCGCCTCCGAGCGCGCTCCCGAGCTCGCGGCGCTCGGCACCAGCTGCCCCGACCACTTCCTGCGCACCAAGGTCAAGCCGCTGATCCTCGACCTGCCTGTCACGGCATCCGCCGACGAGCAGATCGCCCGCCTGCACGAGCTGCACACCGAGTACCGCGCCGACTACCAGGCCTACTACGACGCGCACGCGACGTCGGACTCCCCCGCGATCCGCGGCGCCGACCCGCTCATCGTGCTCGTGCCCGGCATCGGGATGTTCTCGTACGGTGCGAACAAGCAGACCGCCCGTGTCGCCGGCGAGTTCTACGTCAACGCGATCAACGTGATGCGCGGCGCCGAGGCGCTGTCGACGTACTCCCCCATCTCCGACGCCGAGAAGTTCAACATCGAGTACTGGGCGCTGGAAGAGGCCAAGCTGCAGCGCATGCCGAAGCCGAAGTCGCACCAGGGGCGCATCGCCTTCGTCACCGGAGCCGCCAGCGGTATCGGCAAGGCCATCGCCACCCGCCTAGCGGCCGAGGGCGCCTGTGTCGTCATCGCCGACCTCGACCTCGAGAAGGCGCAGGCGGCCGCTGCCGAGCTGGGAAACACCGACGTCGCGATCGGCGTCGCGGCGAACGTCGCCGATGCGGATGCCATCCAGGCCGCTCTGAACGACGCCGTGCTGGCGTTCGGCGGCGTCGACCTCGTCGTCAACAACGCCGGGCTCTCGCTGTCGAAGCCGCTGCTCGAGACCACCGAGAAGGACTGGGATCTGCAGCACGATGTCATGGCCAAGGGCTCGTTCCTCGTGTCGAAGGCCGCAGCCCGTGTGCTGATCGACCAGAAGCTCGGCGGCGACATCATCTACATCTCGTCGAAGAACTCCGTCTTCGCGGGTCCCAACAACATCGCCTACTCCGCGACCAAGGCCGACCAGGCGCACCAGGTGCGGCTGCTGGCCGTCGAGCTCGGCGAGTTCGGCATCCGCGTCAACGGCATCAACCCCGACGGCGTCGTGCGCGGCTCTGGCATCTTCGCCTCCGGCTGGGGCGCGAACCGCGCCGCGACCTACGGCGTCGCCGAAGAGGACCTCGGCCAGTTCTACGCCAACCGCACGATCCTCAAGCGCGAGGTCGTCCCCGAGAACGTGGCGGATGCCGTCTACGTGCTGACGGGTCCCGAGCTCAGCCGCACCACGGGCCTGCACATCCCCGTGGACTCCGGCGTCGCTGCGGCGTTCCTGCGATGACGGTCCGGTCCGTCGCCGCCGTCGACCTCGGTGCGACCAGCGGTCGCGTCATGATCGGCCGGATCGGCGACGGCCGGCTCGACCTCGAACTCGTCTCGCGGTTCCCCAATGGGCCCGTCGAGCGCGAGGACGGCCTGCACTGGGACTTCGGCGCCCTCTACGAGCACGTCGTCGCCGGGCTTGCCGAGGCCGTGCGCCGAGAGCCGGGCATCGAGAGCATCGGCATCGACTCCTGGGCGGTCGACTACGGCCTGCTCCGAGACGGGGACCTGCTCGCCGAGCCGTTCCACTACCGCGATGCCCGCACGGCACGCGGGGTCGACGAGGTGCACGCGATCGCCGGGTTCGACGAGCTCTACCGACGCAACGGGCTGCAGTTCCTGCCCTTCAACACGCTCTACCAGTACCGTGTCGACTCCCGGCTGGCGGATGCGGATGCCGCGTTGCTGATCCCCGATCTCATCGCCTTCCTGCTCACCGGAAGGGCCGTCGCCGAACACACGAACGCCTCGACCACCGGACTCCTCGGCGTCGACTCGGGCGAGTGGGACGCCGAGCTGGCGGAGCGCCTCGGCATCCCGTCGCGCATCCTGCCGACGCTCGTCGACCCCGGCGAGACGATCGGCACGCTTCGCGCGGATCTGGTCGCACGCATCGGCAAGGACCTGCCCGTGATCGCGGTCGGCTCGCACGACACGGCATCCGCTGTCGTCGCCGCTCCCCTGTCGACCCCGCACTCGGCGTACATCTCCTGCGGCACGTGGGGGCTGGTCGGCATCGAGCTGACCGAGCCGGTGCTGACGGATGCCGCCCGCGACGCGAACTTCACCCACGAGCTCGGTGTCGACCGCCGCTACCGGTTCCTGCACAACGTGACGGGGCTGTGGCTGCTGAGTGAGACCGTGCGGGCATGGGAGGCGGAGGACGGGTTGGCGATCGACCTGCCGGAGCTGCTCGCCGCGGCATCCGCGGTGACCGGCGAC
This sequence comes from Microbacterium hydrocarbonoxydans, assembly GCF_900105205.1. NCBI lineage: Bacteria > Bacillati > Actinomycetota > Actinomycetes > Micrococcales > Microbacteriaceae > Microbacterium > Microbacterium hydrocarbonoxydans. The sequence continues at coordinate 3,145,188 of NZ_FNSQ01000005.1, forward strand.
GTGCCGATCTTCGACGCGAACGACTCGTCGCTCAGTGCACCGGGAGACATGCCCGCCCGCATCGCGGCGCTGCTCGGTGCGGCTGCGCCGTCGACCCGACCCGGCTTCGCTCGGTCGATCGTCGAGTCGATCGCGGCCGCGTTCGGGGAGGCGGTGCAGACCGCATCCGATCTGTCCGGGCGGGAGCTCGACAGCATCCATCTGGTCGGAGGCGGCTCGTTGAACCGTCTGCTCTGCCAGGCCACCGCCGACCGCACCGGGCTCCCCGTACTGGCCGGTCCCGTCGAGGCGACGGCGCTCGGCAACGTGCTGGTGCAGGCGCGCGCGCTCGGTGCCGCGCCCGCCTCGCTCGAGGAACTGCGCGCGCTCGTCGCCGCGACCCACGAGCCGGAGCTCTTCTCGCCCCGCTGACCTCGGCCTCCCGCCCCCTCTCCCGGGTCTGGCCCCGTCCCGGCCCGCCCTACCCCCTACGGCCCGCCTGCACCCGCCGGCCCGCCTGCACCCGCCGGCCCGCCTGCACCCGCCGGCCCCGTGCACACCTGCATGCCCAGATCACGGATGGATGCCGAGAACACCCTTTCTCGGCATCCATCCGTCGTCTCGGCATGCATTCGTACCGAAAGACACGAAAAGGGGCGCCGAGGCCGAAGCCCCGACGCCCCTCACGAACCCGACTCAGAAGTCGAAATCGCCGATGTTGTCCGCGTTGAACTCGAACGGGTCGCCGAGCAGCACGACGCCGTCGGCTCCGACGGTGTACTCGCCCAGGTCACCGGCGTCGAAGGTGTCGCCCTCTTCGCCCGTGATCTCGCCCTCCACGAGCGCCTTGGCTGCGAAGGCCGCGAGGTAGCCGAGGTCGGCCGGGTTCCACAGTGCGAACGCCGTGACGGTGCCGTCCTCGACGTACTCGCGCATCTGGTTCGGGGTGCCGAGACCGGTGATCGCGACCTTGCCCTTGAAGTCGGAGGTCGAGACGTAGCGGGCGGCCGCAGCGATGCCGACCGTGGTGGGCGAGATGATGCCCTTCAGGTTCGGGTGGCTCTGCAGCAGGGCCGCCGTCTTGTCGAACGAGGTCTGGTCGTCGTCGTCGCCGTAGACGGTCTCGACCAGGGTGATGTCGGGGTAGTCGCTGGCGATGTACTCCTTCATCAGCTCGATCCACGCGTTCTGGTTTGTCGCGTTGGCCGACGCCGACAGGATGGCGACCTCGCCGGCTCCGCCGATCTGGTCAGCGATCAGGTCGACCTGCACCTTGGCGATGCCCTCGGAGTCGGCCTGGTTGATGAACAGGTCGCGGCACTCGGGGTTCGTGTCGGAGTCGAAGGTGACCACCTTGACGCCCGCGTCCCGCGCCTCGTTCAGCGCGTCGCAGATCGCCTTCGGGTCGTTGGCCGAGACGACCAGCGCGCCGACGGCCTGCTGCGTCGCGGTGTTGATGTAGCTGACCTGGGCGTCAGGGGTGGCCTCGGCCGGACCGACCTCGGCGAAGGTGCCGCCGAACTCCTCGACGGCCTTCTTGCCACCCTCGCTGGAGGTGTCGAAGTACGGGTTTCCGAGGTTCTTGGGCAGGAACGTGATGGCGAGGTTGTCGGACCCGCCCTCCCCTTCCGAGCCCGATCCGCCGGATCCGCCGCTGGTGTCGGCGCAGCCGCTCAGCACGAGCGCTGCGGCCACGGCGACCGCCGCGAAGCCGGCGATCCTCTTACGTGCAAACGTCATTGTTCTTCCTTTCGTGATGATCACCGCAGGCGGATGCCGGCGATGAGAGGCTGCCTCATGGTGCGGGAGAGGCTGCTACGCGGAGCGGCGGACCGGCCTTCGCACGGACGCGCTGCGCCCAGGCGAGGACGCTGGCTGCGACGACCGAGAAGATCAGCAGCCCGCCGGTGATGATGTTGATGACGTCGGAGGTGACCCCGGCGAGACGCAGGCTGCTGCCGAGCACCCCGATGAGGAGCACTGCGGCGACGACGCCGTGCAGGTGCCCGCGCCCGCCGAAGACCGAGACGCCGCCGAGTACGACGGCCGCGATCACCTGCAGTTCGAGACCTGTGGCGTTGTCGCCTCGGGCGCTGCCGAACCGAAGCGTGTAGAAGATGCCCGCGAATGCTGCGACGACGCCGGACAGCACGAACAGGATGAACTTCGTCCGTTCGACGTTCACGCCCGAGAATCGCGCGGCATCCTTCGACAGTCCGATCGCGAAGACCCCGCGGCCGAACGGCGTGAAGTGCAGCAGCACGACGAAGAGCACGAGCAGGATGAGGAACGGGATCACGATGTACGGGATCGTCGTGCCGGCGATCTTCGCCTTCGCCAGAGCGGTCCACGTCTCGGGGAAGTCGGTCACGGCCGTGGTTCCGAGGAGTCCGACCGCGAGACCGCGGAAGAGAGCGAGCGTGCCGATCGTGACGGCGAGCGAGGGCAGTCCGACGATCGTCACGAGGAAGCCGTTGAACGCTCCCCCGACGACGCCGACGAGGAGGGCTGCGAGCGCCGCGACCTCGAACGGCGCGCCCGATTCGGTGAGCACCCCCGTGACGACGCTCGCGAGACCCACCATGGATCCGACGGAGAGGTCGATCTCGCCGGTGATCATGACCAGGGTCATCGGCAGTGCGATGAGCAGGATCGGCGAGACATCGAGCAGCAGGTAGTTCGCGGTGATCGGCTGCGCGAACCCGCGGATCGTGACGGCGGCGACGATCGTCACCAGCACGAGCAGCGCGATGATCGCGAACTCGCGGTTGATGAAGATGCGCCGCCAGAGCGGACGGTCGTAGTCGCGGATGACGCGGGTCGAGGTCGTCGTCGTGGTGGTCATGATTCGTCCCTCGCCTCGATGAGCTGGCGTCTCTGTCTCACCGCGAGCACGCGGTCGAGCACGATGGCCCCGATGATCAGCACGCCGACCACGGCACGCTGCCAGAAGTCCGGAATGCCGAGGATCGGCAGCGCACGGTTGATGGTCATCAGGAGCATGGCGCCGATGGCCGCGCCCCAGACGGTGCCGACACCGCCGGTGATCGCGATGCCGCCGATGACGGCTGCTCCGACCGCATCCAGCTCCCAGCCGCTGCCGGCCTGCGAGCTGATCGATCCGTAGCGCGCGGCATAGAAGACGCCGGCGAGACCGGCGAGTGCCCCGGAGAGGATGAACGCCGAGAGCACCCGGCGGGTGACCTTGAGTCCGTAGAGCTCGGCGGCCGACGGGTCGGAGCCGATCGCGTAGTACTCGCGACCCCCGCGGGTGTTGCGCAGGTACCAGGCGGCGAGCGCGAGCACGATCACGGCGATGATCGACAGCACAGGGATGAACAGCACCTGCTGCGTGCCGAGGCCGAGGAAGTCCTTGGGCATGTCGGAGGCGTTGATGCGGTCGCTGCCGGTCCACAGCACGTTTATGCCGCGGTAGGCATACAAGGTGCCGAGCGTGATGACCATCGCCGGAACCTTCGCGAAGGCCACCAGAGCGCCGTTCACGAGACCGAGGAAGGCGCCGAGCAGGACGGCCGCGATCACGACGACCACGATCGGGATGCCGGGGACGTCGACGAACAGGCGTCCGGTGAGGTAGGCAGTGAGGCCCATCACAGAGCCGACCGACAGGTCGACGTTGCGCGTGATGATCACGATCGCCTGGCCGACCGCGACCAGCATGAGGATCGACGGCGTGAGCAGCAGGTCGCGCCAGCCGTCGGAGCTGAAGAGGAAGGCCGGGTTCTTGACAGTCGCGGCGATCACCACGACGACGAGGGCGGCGAGGATGCCGAACTCGCGCGCGCGGCCGATGCCGCCGGGCTTCTTCGCGATCGCCGGAGCGGCGGCCGCGGGTGCGGTGGTGGTGCTCATGAGTGCAGCTCCGATGAGTGGGTGGCGGCGAACATGACGTTCTCGCTGGTGGCGTCGTCGCGGGAGATCTCGGCGGTGATCCGGCCCTCGCGCATCACGAGGACGCGGTCGGCCATGCCCAGCACCTCGGGCAGCTCGGACGAGATCATCAGGATGCCCATGCCCTCGCCGGCCAGTTGCGACAGCAGCCGGTGCACCTCGGACTTGGTGCCGACGTCGATGCCGCGGGTCGGCTCGTCGATGATCAGGACGCGTGGGTCGGTCGCCAGCCACTTGGCCAGCACGACCTTCTGCTGATTGCCTCCGGAGAGAGTGGATGCCACGGTGTCGAGCGCGTGCGTCTTCACCTCCAGGCGCGAGGCCCACTCCTTCGCGGCGCGGTTCTCGATGCCGTTCGTGATCAGACCCCACTTCGAGAGGCGCCGACGGATGGCGAGCGTGATGTTGCCGCCGACGCTCGCGTCGATCACGAGGCCCTGCTTGCGGCGGTCCTCGGGCACGAGTGCGAGTCCGCTGCGCATCGCGGCGGTCGGGTTGCGGCGGGCGACGCCTGCGCCGAGCATCCGCACCTCTCCCTCGTCGTACGGGTCGACGCCGAAGACGGCGCGGGCGACCTCGCTGCGACCGGCACCGACGAGGCCCGCGAGAGCGACGATCTCGCCGGCGCGCACGTTGAACGAGATGTCGTGGAAGACGCCGGGCCGGTTCAGTCCGGTGACCTCCAGCAGCGGCTCGCCGACGACGGCCGCCTGCTTCGGGAAGAGCTCGGTGACGTCGCGTCCGACCATCTGTCGGACGAGGTCGTCGACGGTGGTCTCTGCGATGGGGGTCGTGGCGATATACGCGCCGTCGCGCATGACCGTGACGGTGTCGCACAGGTCGAAGACCTCGTCGAAGCGGTGCGAGATGAAGAGGATCGCTCGCCCCTCGTCGCGAAGGCTCCGGGCGACCGCGAACAGCCGATCGACCTCGACGCCGCTGAGTGCCGCGGTCGGCTCGTCCATGATCAGCACGCTGGCGTCGAGCGAGATCGCCTTCGCGATCTCGATGATCTGCTGGTCGGCGATCGACAGACCTTCGGTGATGCGATCGGGATCGAGCGTCACGCCCAGGCGGCGGAAGATCTGGTCCACCTCGGTGCGCATGGCCTTGCGGTCGATGCGGCCGAGGACGCCGGTGGGCTGACGTCCCATGAAGATGTTCTCGGTGACCGAGAGATCGGGGAACAGTGTCGGCTCCTGGTAGATGACCGCGATTCCCGCGGCCTTCGACTGGGCGGTACTGGTGAAGTCGACGTCATCGCCGTGCAGACGGAAGTCTCCGGAGTCGCGCCGATAGAGGCCCGCCATGATCTTGACGAGCGTCGACTTGCCCGCACCGTTCTCTCCGATGAGGGCGTGGATCGAACCGGGGCGAAGCGTCAGGCTGCCGGAGCGGAGCGCGACGACGGGGCCGAAGGACTTCACGACCCGATGCAGCTCGAGCGCGGTGGGGGGAGCGCTGCGGGCGGAGGCTGCGTCTACCACTGGCTTTCCTCTCCGTTGAGGGGGATGATGATCGGAATGAACTTTACCTGAATCGATTCAAGCTCGTTTCAGGCTAGTGTATGTGATGCCGGTCTCAGGTCAACCCCCGATGCCGAAGCGTGATCCGCCCGACGACGAGAGGACAGCCGAATGCCGATCAGCATCCGCGATGTCGCCGTTCGCGCGGGCGTCTCGGTCGGCACGGTCTCCAACGTCCTGAACCGCCCGGACGAGGTCTCCAGCGAATCCGTCGAACGCGTGACCCAGGCGATCGAGGAGCTCGGCTACGTGCGCAACGACGCCGCGCGCAAACTCAGAGCAGGGGTCAGCACGACCGTCGGATTCGTGGTCCTCGACGGGCAGAACCCCTTCTACAACGACGTGGTCCGCGGTGCCGAGGACGAAGCATCCAGCCATGGGATCGCCATTCTGTACGGCAATACCGACGAGGATCCGTCACGGGAGAAGGTCTACCTCGACCTGTTCCGCGAGCAGCAGGTGCGCGGGCTGCTCATCGCCCCGTACGGCGACGTCATGACGCAGCTGCGCCGGTTCCGCTCGAGCGGCATCGCGACGGTGCTCGTCGACAGGTTCAGCGCCGACAGCGGCTTCTCGTCGGTCTCGGTCGACAGCGTCGCCGGGGGACGACTGGCGGTCGAGCATCTGATCGAGGGAGGGCGGCGGCGCATCGCGTTCGTCGGCGGCCCCTTCGACATCCGCCAGGTCACGGATCGCCTGGCCGGCGCCAGAGCGGCCGCGGAGAATGCGGCCGTGCACATCGAGCTCGAGGTCGTTCCCACCTCGGCGATGACCGTCGAGGAGGGAGTCGCGGCCGGCGCACGCCTGCTCACGCGCCCGCGACGGGAGTGGCCGGATGCGCTGTTCGCCGCCAACGACCTCCTCGCGCTCGGTCTGCTGCAGTCCCTCGTCTCGGGAGGGCGCGTCCTCGTGCCGGACGAGATCGCCCTGATCGGGTTCGACGACAACCCGTTCGCGGCAGCGGCGGCGGTGCCGCTGTCATCCATCCGCCAGCCCAGTCGCATGATCGGCCGCACCGCGCTGCGCATCGTGCTCGAAGAGGCGGCGGACCCGGAGAGCATCCCCCGTCAGACGGTGTTCCCGCCTGAACTCATCGTCCGTCGCTCGACCAGCGGCTGACCCCACCCGCCCTCGCCCCCGACCCGCCCCCACCTGGCTCCACCCGGCCACCCGGCCCGGCTCCGCCCACTTGCATGCCGAAAAGACAGATGCATGCCGGAACCGGCGATTCCGGCATGCATCCGTCATCCGAGCATGCATTTGGAAGTCGACCCGGCGATTTCGGCATGCATCCGTCATCCGAGCATGCATTCAGCAGCGGACGAATGCCTCGGCCTCGGCGTCGGCGCCCGCCTCACCCGTCCCGCCGTACGGCCGCGCGAGCGGCCGCCGCAGCCCCTCGTAGTCGACCGAGGGCCAGCGGTCATCGACCGTGAGGACCTCCCATCCCTCTGGTGCGAGAAGCATGGTGTCCTCCACCTTGACCCCCGGCGCGGTCGGGTTCCACGCGAACGCCTGATGCTCGACGATCACGTCGTCGGTGGATGCGGTCGCGCGCGGGTCGCGGCCGGCATAGCCGGTCGGCCCGCCCTGGTGATGCCGTCGCCACTCGTCGGCGTCGAAGCCGAACCGCGCGTACGCCGCCGTCCCCGCGGCGAAGGCGTCCGAAAGCCGCGCTCCCGGCACGGACCCATCGAGGAACGCCCGCTCGACCCCCCACAGCGGCTCGTCGTCGACCGGCTCGCCGATCCATCGCGTCGCGTTCGCGATCAGCCCGTTCTTGCGTCCGCACACGACGACCATCACGCGATCACCCAGCACGCCGGCGGTGGGCAGCGGATGCCGGAACCCCTGACGCGCGGCACCGGCGACCAGCACGACGAGCGGATCGATCCCCCGCGTGACGAGCGCGGCCGACACCTCGGCGGCCACCATCCGTTCGCTCTCTGCGGGGTCCACCACGCCGAGCACGTCCGTCAGCGCCTCCGCCGTCTCCCGTCCGAGTGCGCGGTAGCGCCCGCGGTCCCCCGGCAGCAATCGGGCGCGAGCAGCCCGCAGCGCGGCAGCGACGTCGGCCTCCGGCACGGCCGCATGCTCGGCAGCCGCGATAGACGGCGGGGTCCACCACGGCACGCGGATCACCCGCTCGGCGTCCTCCGGCAGCAGCTCCTCCGCGATCAGCCGGTCGGCCTCGTTGTCGGCGACGAAGAGCGTATCTCCGGCATCCGAGGCCAGCACCGCCAGGACCGGCGGTCCGGCCAGTGAGACGTGGGTGCGCGCGCCGTCGAGGTACCACGACACCGCCTCGTGCGAGGTGAGCAGAAGCGGCTCTCCGCCGAGCTCCCGGCGCACACGCGCGACTCTCTCCTGCTTCTCGACGCGATCCTCGGATGCTCCGGCCATGCGACCCTCTCCTCGCAAAACGTTTTCTCGTAGTATGACGACAGCCGCGACCGAACGCGGGCGGAGTCGACGGAGGGATGCGGATGGCACGTGCCGCACGCCCCGGAATCACCGACGTCGCGAAGCTCGCCGGTGTCTCCCTCTCGACCGTGTCGCGGGCCATGAACGGCAACCCGACCGTCGATCCCGCACTCGCCGAGCGGGTGCGAGCGGCGGCCGCGCAACTCGGCTACACCGCGAGTCCCGTCGCTCGGAGCCTGGTGCTCGGCCGCACCCAGACCGTCGCGGTCGTCATCCCGGATCTGGAGAACCCGACGTTCCAGGCGATCCTGCGAGGACTCAGTCGGGCGGCCGCCGCCGACGGCTATCACGTCCTGGTCGCGGATTCGCGGGAGGACCTGGACGAGGAGCATGCGCTCGCGCGGGCCACGCGGTTGCGCACCGACGGCGTCATCCTGTGCGCGCCGCGCATGTCCGAGGACGAGCTCGCTGAGGTGCTCCCGGCCCTCTCCCCCGCCGTCGTCGTCAACCGCGGACCGCAGACCGGTACACCCGTCGTCGGTGCCGACTACGAGGCGGGCACGCGGCAGATCCTCGACCACCTGACCGCTCTCGGACACCGGCGGCTCGTGTACCTCGCGGGCGCGACCCGCAGCGTGACTCACCGCGCGCGACAGGCGGCGATCGCCGCGGCAGTGCGGGACGGCGACGGGCTCGAGGTCGAGGAGATCACCGCCGGCGTGGATTTCGACAGCGGCACCGCCGTCGCCGACCGGGTGCTCGCCACCGGCGCCACCGCGGTCATCGCCTACAACGACCTCGTCGCGATGGGACTGCTCTCCGCACTGACGATCCGCCTGATCGACGTGCCGCGGCAACTGTCGATCACGGGATTCGACGACATTCCGTTCGCGGCCTACACCTCGCCGCCGCTCACGACGGCTGCGGTCCCGGCGGTCGAGCTCGGCGCGGCCGCCTGGACCGCGATGCACGCGCAGCTCACGGCCGATGAGCCGACACCGATGCTCACGCTGACCCCGACCCTGGTCGTGCGCGGCAGCACGGCGATCCCGCACAGCGCCTGACGGGCACGCCACCTCCCGCATCCTCTGGCCCGAATCAGCCGCTGTGCTATCGTCAAGAAAACGTTTCCTGAGTTCGAGATCACCGAAGGATCACGATGACGAAGACCCGCTACGCCCTGGCCGGTGCCGGGGTCCGCGCGCAGATGTACGTCGAGGCGATCGTGGGCGCGCACCGCGACCGCGCCGAGCTCGTCGCGATCGTGGAACCGAATCCGGTGCGAGCGGCCTATCACTCCGCCCGTGTCACCGAAGCCGGTGCACCGGCTCCTCGCCTCGCCTCTCCGGCAGAGCTCGAAGACGTCATCCGCGACGCACGGGTCGACCGCGTCATCATCTGCTCCCGAGACGATCTGCACGCCGAGCTCATCGTGCGCTCGCTCGAGGCCGGCGCCGATGTCGTGGTCGAGAAGCCACTCACGATCGATGCGGCGAGCGCCGCATCGATCGAGGACGCTGTCGCCCGCACGGGCCGGCAGGTCGTGCTCACCTTCAACTACCGCTACTCCCCGCGTAACAGCGCTCTGCGCCAGGTGATCCAGGACGGCACGATCGGGGAAGTCACCTCTGTCGACTTCTCCTGGATGCTCGACACGAACCATGGCGCGGACTACTTCCGCCGCTGGCATCGGGAGAAGAAGAACTCCGGTGGTCTGCTCGTGCACAAGTCGAGCCATCACTTCGACCTGGTGAACTGGTGGATCCGCTCGCAGCCGACCCGCGTCTTCGCGTCGGGCGGACTGCGGTTCTACGGTGCGGAGAACGCGGCACGGCGGGGTCTCGGCGAGCGGCCCGCTCGCGGCACTCACGACGGCGGCGACCTGTTCGAGCTCGACCTGCGCGCCGACGAGCGGCTGACCGCGCTGTACCTCGACGCCGAGCAGCACGACGGCTACCGGCGCGATCTCGACGTCTTCAGTGCGGGCATCACGATCGAGGACAATCTGGCGCTCGTCGTCGACTACGCCTCGGGGGCGACGATGTCGTATTCGCTGAACGCGCATTCACCCTGGGAGGGGTACCGGGTCGCGGTCAACGGCACCCTCGGCCGGGCCGAGCTCGAGGTCGTCGAACGCGGTGCCGTGCTCGCCGGCGATGGCCTGCATCCGCACATCGATCCGAGCCTCTCGGGCGGCGACGGCACGACGACCCTCCGCCCCGAGGGCGAGCGGCTGATCGTGCAGCGGCACTGGGAGGCGGCGTACGAGGTGCCCATCGACGGCGGCGACAGCGGGCATGGCGGCGGCGACGAGCTGCTGCTCTCGGACGTCTTCATCGGACCGGGTGACGATCCGCTGGCACGTCCGGCGGACTGGTCGGACGGCATCCGCTCGATCGCCGTGGGCATCGCCGGCAACCGCTCACTCGAGACCGGGCTGCCGGTGAAGGTCTCGGACCTCGGCATCGCCCTCCTGGCCGACGGATGAGGATCGTCGTCACCGGCGGCTCCGGCAGGCTCGGGCGCACACTCGTGACGGGCCTCGCGGACGCAGGGCACGAGATCGTCTCGCTCGACCGGCGGCCGACGGAGCACCTCGACCGCGCCGGGGTCACGCAATGCGCTCTCGACCTCGAGGATGCGGATGCCACGGCGTGGACCCTCGCCGACACCAGGGCCGACGCGCTGATCCATCTCGCGGCGATCGCCGTGCCGTTCAGCGCCCCCGAGGACGTCATCCTCCGCACGAACGCCGCACTCGCCCAGTCGGTGCTCGGCGGAGCGGTACGCGCAGGCATCCGCCGCGTGGTCGCCGCATCCAGCCCGACCGTGATCGGCTACGGCGCACCCCGAGGCTGGACTCCCGAGCGCCTTCCGCTCGATGAGACGTCGCCCGTCGAGCCGTGGAACGCCTACGCGCTGTCGAAGCTGCTGATCGAGCAGGCCGTCGCGATGCTGCGCAGGCAGACCGGCGACGACGTCCGGTTCGCCTCCTTCCGGCCCTGCTACGTGATCACCCCCGACGAGTGGACAGGCGCCCCCACCCAGCAGGGGCATACGGTGCTTCAGCGCCTCGACGACCCGGCGCTGTCTGCTCCCGCGCTGTTCAACTATGTCGACGCCCGTGACGTCGCGGGTTTCGCCGACACGCTGCTGCGGGCACTCGACGACATCCCCAACGGCGAGGTCTTCTTCGTCGGAGCCGATGACGCACTCGCCCGGCGCCCGCTGAGCGAGCTTCTGCCGCAGTTCCATCCCGGCACGGAGCGGGCGGCGACGGCCCTCACCTCGACCGCGCCCGCCTTCTCCTCCGCGAAGGCTGCGAGGCTCCTCGGCTGGCGCCCGATGCGGAGCTGGCGCACCGAACTCGCGACCGCGCCCGCGCCAGCCACCGCCACCTCCGCCTGAAAGGCTCGACATGGACTTCGACGGCATCCTCTTCTTCCCGGTGACCCCCTTCACGGAGCGGGGCTCCGTCGACCACGAGCTGCTGGCCGCGCACGTCACGACCGGCGTGGAGGCGGGAGCCGGGGGCGTCTTCCCGGCGTGCGGGACGGGCGAGTTCCATGCCCTGTCGGCGAACGAGGCCGCCGCCGTCACGCGCACGGCGGTCGCTGCGGTGGCCGGTCGCGTGCCGGTCGTCGCCGGAGCCGGCGGGCCGCTCGGCCACGCAATGGAGGTCGCCCGTGCCGCAGCGGATGCCGGTGCCGACGCGCTGCTCATCCTGCCGCCCTACCTCGTCGGCGGCACTCAGGAAGGGCTGATCGGCTACGTCGAGCAGCTCGCCGCCGCGGCCGACCTCCCCGTGATCGTGTACCACCGCGGCACCGCGCAGTACTCGGTCCCGGCCATGCGACGACTCGCAGCGAACCCGAGGGTCGTGGGCTTCAAAGACGGCATGGGCGACATCGGCGCCACGCAGTCGATCGTGCGCGCCGTCGCCGAGGAGGGGCGCGCTGACTTCGCGTTCTTCAACGGTCTGCTCACCGCCGAGCTGACGCAGGGCGCGTATCGGGGCATCGGTGTGCCGCTGTACTCCTCGGCGGCTTTCGCGATGGCCCCCGACCTCGCGAACGCCTACTACCGTGCCTACGTCGACGGCGACGAGGCCCGACGCCTCGCCCTCCTGGACGGCTTCTACCGCCCGCTCGTCGACCTGCGCGACGAAGCCCCCGGGTTCGGCGTCTCGCTGATCAAGGCCGGGCTCCGCCTCTCGGGCCTCGCGGTCGGCTCGGTGCGCCCGCCCCTCGTCGGTCCGTCCCCGACGCAGGAGGCCCGACTGGCCGACATCCTCGCGGCGGGACGCGCGCTGCTGTGACGACCGTCCGCAGCCTCACGACGCGCCTCCAGAGGGTGCCGCTGACGCGCCCATGGGGCTCCGACGTGACCTCGGTGGGCGTGGTCGCGACCCATGTCGTGCGCTCGGACGGCACAGAAGGATGGGGCTTCTCCTGGAGTCCGCAGATCGGGGCGCGCGCGGTGCAGGCGCTCCTCGATCACGACATCGCCCCGACGGCGGTCGGCCGCACGGCGACTCCCGGCATCCTCTGGCGGGACATGTGGGAGCACCTGCATGAAGCAGGAGGCGGCGGCATCACGACGATCGCGCTCGCAGGGCTCGATCTGGCGCTGTGGGATGCCGAGGCCAGAGCGGCCGGCGTTTCGGTGTCGCAGCTGCTCGGCCGCCACCGCGAGCGTGTGCGGGCCTACGGATCCGGAGTGAACCTGCACTACTCCCTCGACGACCTGCTCGCCCAGGTGCAGCGCTGGATCGACGACGGCTTCGAGGCGGTGAAGATCAAGGTCGGTAAGCCCGATCTCGCCGAGGACGTCGAGCGGGTGAGCGCGGTGCGCGCGCTCCTGGGACCGGACCGCGCCCTGATGATCGACGCCAACCAGCGGTGGGACCTCGCAACGGCGACCTCGTCGATCGAGGCACTGTCGGCCTTCGAGCTCGCCTGGATCGAGGAGCCGCTGCGCGCCGACGACCTCGCGGGGCACGCCGAGCTCGCCCGGCGCATCGAGGTGCCGATCGCCCTCGGCGAGAACCTGCACACGGTGCACCGGTTCGACGACTTCCTCAGCGCCGGCGCCGCGCAGATCGTACAGCCCAACATCGTGCGGGTCGGCGGCATCACGCCGTTCCTCCGCATCGCCGAACGGGCGGCGGCGCACGGTGCAGCCCTGCATCCGCACCTCCTGCCCGAGCTCTCCGGACAGCTGGCGCTGGCGCTGCCGATGACGGGCCACGAGGTCCTCGTGGAGGATGTCGAGGATGCCGGGTTCGGCGCGCTCGGCGCCCTCGTCGATCCGTCGCCGGTGACCATCGCCCACGGCCAACTCGTCGAGAACCCGCATCGGGGGCTCGGCCTCCGCTTTGCACCGCTGCTCACCGCTGAATCCGCCCAATCCACCGACGCCATCCGAGAGGACCGATCATGACCGTCGCGCGACTCCCGCATCGCCGGAGCGGCGTGCTCACGCTTCCCGCCTGAGCGCGCCGTTCCGTCGCCGTCGGCTCAGGCCTGCGGCAGCGTGCCCGCGTTCGCACCCGCGAGGAGCTGCTCGACCTGATCGTGGGTCACCTCGATGCCCGGGAAGCCGATCAGGCGCCCGATCGGGAACGAGGCCATCATCTTCTCCATCGCCTCGTCGTTCGGCATCATCGAGGCCGCCGAGGAGTCCGCCCCGTTCAGCTCACCCAGGAAGCCCCCAAGGGCGCCGATCACGATGGGCCCTGCGACCGGGTGGGCCATCACGTCGCCGATGGACGACTCCATGGTGAGGGGCAGCGACACGACGTCGCCGTCCACATCCACGGTCGACGTCGAGCGGATGTCGCGACTCGACGCCGCGACCTCGACGCGGTACACCCCCGGCTCGACGATCCAGCGATCCACGCGCACATCCCAGTAGGCGAGGTCTTCACGGCGCACGACCAGGTCGACGGTGCGTGTCTCGCCCGCGGCCAAAGCCACCGAGGAGAATGCCTTGAGCTCTCGCGGGGCGCGCTGCACCGCGGAGGCGTGCGCTGCCACATACACCTGCACCACCTCGCGGCCGTCGCGCTCGCCGGTGTTGGTGACGTCGATGCTGACGACGAGGTCGCCGTCGGCTTCGGACGTGACCGAGGCCCGGCCGTACTCGAAGGTCGTGTACGAGAGTCCGTGCCCGAACGGGAAGGTGACGTCGAGCCCCTTCGCGTCGTACCAGCGGTAGCCCACGAGCACGCCCTCGCCGTAGCGGACGTGGCCGAACTCGCCGGGGAAGCTGCCGTACGAGGGGTTGTCCTCCAGGCGCACCGGGATGGTCTCCGTGAGCTTGCCCGAAGGGTTGACTGCGCCGTAGAGGACGTCGGCGACAGCGCCGCCTCCGGCCTGCCCGAGCAGCCAGGTCTCCACGATCGCCGGCACACGGCCTGCGAACGGCAGCGCCACGACTCCGCCGTTCGAGAGCACGACGACGGTCGCGGGGTTCGCGTCGATCACGGCATCGAGCAGGGCGAGCTGGTCGGCGGGGAGATCGATGTGCTCGCGGTCGAAGCCTTCCGACTCCTCTGCGGCGGGGAGCCCGAGCATCACGACCGCGACATCGGCGACGGATGCCACGGCGACCGCCTCGGCACGCAGCTCTTCCTCGGAGCGACCGGATGCGGCGACCGCTCCGCCTTCGACGGCGAATCCGGCGGCGTAGGTGACGCGGTCGCCGCCGACGGCGCGCAGTCCATCGAGGGCGTTGTCGACCCTGGTCGGGTTGATCAGGGACGACCCCGCGCCCTGGAACCGCGGCTCGGTCGCGAAGGCGCCGATCACCGCGATCTTCTGCTCAGGAGCGAGAGGGAGCACCCCGCCCTCGTTCTTGAGCAGCACGATCGAACGCCCTGCGGCCTCCCGCGCGAGCGCGTGATGACGGTCGACGTCGAGGGGTCCGGTGACGGCGGGCCGGCGCTCGGCCTTGCGCACGAGGTCGATCGCCCGCTGCGCGGCGGTGTCGAGCACGCTCTCGGCCAACTCACCCGCCCGCACGGCGGCGACCAGCTGCGCATCCGTCCGCCCGCCCGATGACGGCATCTCGAGGTCGAGTCCGGCTGCGACGCCCGCGACCCTGTCGTTGACCGCTCCCCAGTCCGAGACGACGAGTCCGTCGAAGCCCCAGTCCTCCCGCAGCACCTGAGTGAGCAGCCAGGGGTCCTCCGACGCGTAGACGCCGTTTATGCGGTTGTACGAGCACATCACGGTCCACGGCTGCGCGTCCGTGACGACGCGCTCGAAGCCGCGCAGGTAGATCTCGTGCAGCGGCCGGGGGTCGACATCGGAGCTCGCCCGCATCCGGTCGAACTCCTGGTTGTTCGCGGCGAAGTGCTTGAGCGAGGAGCCGACACCCTGAGACTGGACTCCGCGCACCGACGCCGCACCGAGCACTCCCGACACGAGGGGATCCTCGGAGAAGTACTCGAAGTTCCGCCCGCACAGCGGCGAGCGCTTGATGTTGATGCCGGGTCCGAGCACGATGGCCACGTCCTCGATCGCCGCCTCCACCCCGATCGCCGCCCCCACGCGCTCGATGAGCTCGGGGTCGAAGGACGAGCCGATGCCGACGGCGGGCGGGAAGCAGGTCGCCGGCACGCTGCTCGCGAGCCCGAGGTGGTCGGTGCCTCCGGCCTGCTTGCGAAGCCCGTGCGGACCGTCCGTCATCATGATCGAGGGGATGCCGGCTCTGTCGACCGCCTTCGTGGTCCAGAAATCGGCCCCGCTCGTGAGCGATGCCTTCTCTTCGAGAGTGAGGTCGGAGGCCGATGACTCGGTCATGGTGTTCCTTTCGCAGGCGACAGCGGTGTCTTGCGAAAACTATATGCGAGTAGGTATTGGATTTCAAACGTTGTTCAGGATTACCCTCGGAGCATGGCACGACGAGGTTCATATGCGAAGGGCGTCGCCAGGCGCCAGGAGATCCTCGAGAGCGCACTCGATGTGATCGGGCGCCGCGGGTACCAGAACGCATCGCTCAAGCAGATCGCCGAGGTCGTCGGCGTCACCCCTGCCGCCCTCCTGCACTACTTCGGCAGCAAGGAGGAGCTGTTCACCGAGGTGCTGCGCACCCGGGACGAGCACGACCTGATGGCACCGCACCCGGCGGACCCGACCGACGCCAAGGCCGCGTTCGTCGATGTCATCCGGCACAACACCGAGGTCCCCGGCATCGTCGAGCTCTTCTCACGGCTCGCCGTCGACGCGGTGGATCCGGAGCATCCGGCGCACCAGTACTTCCTCGACCGCAGCGAAAGGCTGCGCGAGAGCATCGCGGACGCCTTCGACCGCGACGACCGGCGTCAGGCGGTGATGGATCCCGCGACCATGGCGCGGGTGATCCAGGCGGTGTCCGACGGGCTGCAGATCCAGTGGATGATCGATCCCGCCGTCGACATGCCCGGGATCATCGCGGCACTGTTGGACGTGCTCTACCCGCCGAAGTCGACGGACTGACCGGGCCCCGCCCTCAGCCGCCGTTGCCGTTCGAGCAGGTCTGCTGCGCCGCCGAGTTGCCCTTGATCGAATCGGGCAGGGCGACGACGTTGTCCGGGGTGCTCGAGGGAGCGGGGGTCGCCGTGCCACCGGCATCCGCCGGAGCGGGATCGGTCACCACGACGCCGTCGCTGTCGGTGTTCTCGTAGGTCACCTGCAGCTGTGCGTTGGCGTTGATCGCGTCCCACATCTCCTGAGCGGCGGACTCGTTCGCGACGACCTTGTTCCGGTCCTCCCAGTCATCGACCGTCGGGTACTGGAGGAACACGATGTCCTCGAACGGGACGGACTTGACGGCGAGAGCGATCTGCACGATCTTCATCGGGTCGGCCAGTGAGTTGCTGGCCTCCACGTTGCGCAGACCCGTGTTCGCGAGTTTGAGCATCATCGGTGCGTTCCCGAGCGTGTCGCTGCTGATCAGCTTGCGCACGAGGCTCGACATGTACTGCTGCTGGTTGCCGATGCGGCCGAGGTCGCTGCCGTCTCCGACACCATGCCGGGTGCGCAGGAACTGGAGGGCCTGCAGGCCCTTCACCGTGTGGGTCCCTGCCGTCATGTCCAGGCCCGTGTACGAGTCCTTGATGGGCGTGGCAAGGCAGACGTCGACGCCGCCGATGGCGTTCGTGATCTCGATCACGCCGCCGAACGTCACCGAGGCCGCGAACTGGATCTCCTGACCCGTGAGCTGCGTGATCGTCTTGGCGACGCAGTTCAGGCCGCCGTCCGTGTAGGCCACGTTCAGGGGCTGCTTGCTCATCGCGGAATGTACTTCGCCCTTGGCGTCCTCGCACTCCGGGATGCCGAGCATGAGGTCACGGGGAAAGCTGACCACCGTGATCCGGCGGGGCTCCTGCGACACGTGCACGAGCAGGTTGACGTCGTTGAGGGTGCCCTCGGAGTCGCTGCCGGTGCAGCGATCGCCGAAGTAGTCCTTGTACGCCTCTTCACAGGTGTCGACGCCGGTCAGCAGGAGGTTGAAGCCCTCCTTGTACTCGCCGATGTTCGGCGGGAGCTCCGCCTCCCCGTCCAGCTCGACGGCGTTCGCCGTCACCGTGGTGGAGAGGTCGTAGAACACGTACGCACCCACACCGAGACCGCTCACGAGAACCACGGCGAGGCCGATGGCGATGAACTTCAGGAGCTGGTTGACGGGCCCTGGAGTGCGCAGCTGACCGTGGCGCGCGATGGTGCGGCGGCGTCGCGTGTGGGGACTCACTCGGGGCCTTTCGATTCAGCGTGCGGTGCGGGGGGTCACCGTGCCCTGTACAGCGGAGGGTGTGGGATTCGAACCCACGAGACATCTCTGCCCACTGGTTTTCAAGACCAGCTCCATCGGCCGCTCGGACAACCCTCCCGACAGACGAATCTGCCGACAAGCCGTGAGTCTAGCCGAGAACTATTCTCCCGCGCTGACCTGGGCGGGTGCTGGAAGCGTGTCCAGGGCGGTCGCGAGACCGCCGTCCTTCACGTCGCCGGTCACCTCTCCGGCGGCCTGCTTCACCTCGATCGGCGCCTGCCCCATCGCCACGGCACGTCCGTCGAGCCCGAGCGCCCACCCGAACATGCCGATGTCGTTGCGTCCGTCGCCCGCGACCAGCACTTCGCCGCGCTCGAAGCCGAGCTCGGTGCGCACCCGCTCGAGTGCCGTGCCCTTGTCCACGCCCTGAGGCGCGATGTCGAGCCACGCCGTCCAGCCGATCGCGTACGAGACCTCGTTGAGGCCCGCATCCGCGACGAGGCGATGGAAGTCCTCCTCGTCATGCCCCGGCGACACGACGACGACGCGCGAGACCGGCTCTGCGACGAGCTCCTCGAAACCGACCTGCCGCCCGCCGTCGAGAGTCCAGTCGTCGAGGTGCTGGGTGTAGAGCCGCTGCCCCGAGCCGAGTTCGACCATGTACCGCGCATCAGGCAGACGCTCACGCAGCAACGCGAGCACAGGCGAGGGGTCGAAGGTCTCGATGTGCCACCTCTCCCACTCGTCGCCCACGCGGCGCATGGTCACGGCGCCGTTCGAGCACACCACGAACTGCGGCGTCAGGCCGAGCTCGTCGACATAGCGCTCGGTCGCCATCCAGCTGCGACCGGTGGCGATCGTGACCTCGTGCCCCGCATCCCGCAGGCGTGCGACGGCCTCAGGCACCCCGGGGCTCATCGACTCGTCCTGCAGCAGGATCGTGCCGTCGACGTCGAGCCCGACGAGCCAGCGAGACGTCATGCCGTGGGCTCCAGGATCTCGAGCCCGCCGAGGTAGGGCCGCAGCACCTCGGGCACCCGCACCGAGCCGTCCGCCTGCTGATGGGTCTCGAGCAGCGCCACGATCCACCGGGTGGTCGCCAGCGTGCCGTTGAGGGTCGCGACGGGCTGCGTCTTGGCCGTCTGTCCATCCTGTGCCTGCGGCCGGTGGCGGATGTCGAGTCGACGCGCCTGGTACGTGGTGCAGTTCGAGGTCGAGGTGAGCTCGCGGAAGGCGCCCTGCGTCGGAACCCAGGCCTCGATGTCGTACTTTCGGGCGGCGCTGGAGCCGAGGTCGCCCGCGGCGACGTCGATCACTCGGTACGCCAGTCCGAGTGCGGTGAGCATCTCCTCCTGCAGCGCCACGAGCCGCAGGTGCTCGGCCTCGGCATCCTCTGGGTTCGTGTAGACGAACATCTCCAGCTTGTTGAACTGGTGGACCCGGATGATCCCGCGGGTGTCCTTGCCGTGCGACCCCGCCTCGCGCCGGTAGCAGGTCGACCAGCCGGCGTAGCGCAGCGCGCCAGCGCCCAGGTCGAGGATCTCGTCCTTGTGGTACCCGGCGAGCGCGACCTCGCTGGTGCCGACCAGGTAGAGGTCGTCGTCCTTGTCGAGGTGGTAGACCTCGTCGGCGTGCTCGCCGAGGAAGCCGGTGCCCTGCATGATCTCCGGGCGCACCAGGGTAGGGGTGATCAGCGGCACGAAGCCGTTCTGCAGCGCCTTGTCGAGCGCGAGGTTCATGAGCGCGATCTCGAGCCGTGCGCCGATGCCGCGCAGGAAGTAGAAGCGAGCTCCCGACACCTTCGCGCCGCGCTCCATGTCGATCGCGCCGAGGATCTCGCCGAGCTCAAGGTGATCGCGGGGCTCGAAGTCGAACGCGGGGACGTCGCCCACCCGACGGAGCTCGACGAAGTCGGCCTCGCCACCGGCGGGGACGCCGTCGATGACGACGTTCTCGATGCGCGCGAGTGCTGTCGCGAGCGCATCCGCCGCCTCGTTCGCGGCCTGCTGCGCCTGCTTGACGCGGTCGGCGAGGTCCTTGACCTGGGCGACGAGCGCGGCCTTCTCGTCCTTCGGCGCCTGCGCGACCCGCTTGCCGAACGCGTTCTGCTCGGCGCGCAGCTCCTCGAATACGGCGAGCGCCGCACGCCGCGATCGATCCGCCTCGAGCGCGGCGTCGACGGTGCCCTGGTCGTTGCCACGGGCGGCCTGAGAACGGCGGACGATCTCCGGGTTTTCGCGGAGGAGTGCGAGGTCGATCATCCCCCAAGTCTATGGGGACCCTCGCCGCCCGCAGCCGCGTCGGGACGGCCCTGATGCCGCGTTAGAGTAGCGCCATGATGATGAGCGCCCCCGCCCGGCGACAGGCGGCGCTCGTGTACAACCCGATCAAGGTCGATGAGAAGCACCTGCGCGCGAGAGTCCGCGCACTCTCGAGCGAGGCGGGCTGGGACCATCCGGCGTTCTATCCGACCACGATCGAGGACCCGGGTCAGCAGGCGACGGCGCAGGCACTGGCGCGCGGGGTCGACGTCGTGCTGGTGGCCGGAGGCGACGGCACGGTGCGCGCCGTGTCGGAGGCGATCGCGAACAGCGGCGTGCCTCTCGCCATCCTGCCCAGCGGTACGGGCAACCTGCTCGCGCGCAATCTCGGGCTCCCGCTCGGCGACGCGGACGAGATGATCCGCGCGGCTCTGGGCGAGTTCCGGCACGCGATCGACATCGGCTGGGCGCGGCTCACCCGTGCCGGCGGCGAGCAGGAGGAGCATGCGTTCGTGGTGCTCGCCGGGATCGGCCTGGATGCCGACATGATCGCCAACACCCGCTCCGACCTGAAGCGGTCGGTCGGCTGGATCGCCTATGTCGACGGAGCCGCGAGGTCGCTCGTGACCGCGGAGCCCTTCCGAGCGGTCTTCCAGATCGACGACGGCCGTCTGCATTCCACCAAGGTGCACAGCATCCTGTTCGCGAACTGCGGCCTGCTGCCCGCCGGTATCGCGCTGATCCCGGACGCGTCGATCACGGACGCCGTCCTCGACGTCGCGGTGATCCAGCCCACCGGAGTGCTCGGGTGGCTCGGGGTATGGCGCAAGATCTGGTGGGACAACTCGGTGCTGCGGCGTTCGCGCGCCGGACGCCGGGTCCTGGATCGACGCGGCAAGGACGCATCCGTGCACTACTTCCGCGGTCTCGCTGCCGAGGCCGCGGCGACGAAGCCGACGCCGATCGAGCTCGACGGCGACGAGTTCGGCACCGCGGTGCGCGTGACCTGCCGGGTCGACCCTGCGGCTCTGCTGCTGGCGCTGCCAGCCGACCACCCCGTCGCCACCCTCTGAACCGAGGGGCCGTCTGCGCCGGAGCCGGCCGATGTCAGCCTCGAACGTCGACCGTTCCGTCGAGGCCGCCGCCTACGAGGGTCAGGGTGAACGCGTCGTCGTCGACCTCATCCTCGCCGAAGTCGACGATGGTGGCGCGAGGCACCATGTCCATCGTGCAGACCTGGGAGTCATCGGTGACGAACGTCGCCGTGCCTGCCGCACCCGATCCCTCCAGGCTCTCGATGACGGGCGCGCAGGTCGACGATCCCCAGGTGAGCAGCACGAGGGCGCCGTCGTCGTACCAGGCGGCTGACGGCGTGTACTCGGTCGACGAGCCCGGCGTGCCGGTGAAGGTCGGGTCGCCGTCGACATCGACGTCACCGACGATGTCGCCATAGGTCACCTGCAGGGTGACCTCCGCGGTCGGGTCGACACCCTCGGGAAGGGCTCCGACAGACGCCCGCGGCGCCATGTCCGACGTGCACGCCGTCGCGTCCTCACTCGTGGAGGACGGCTCGACGAGAGTCACCGAGACGGTCTGCCCGTCCGCGGTGACCTCATCGACCTGAGGGATGCACGTGGAGGACCCCCAGGTCACGACGGCGAACATCCGGCCGTCGTCCAGCAGCGTGCCCTGGAGGTCGTCGGAGTCGTCGTCGGATGACTGACCAGGGCCGCTCGACGGATCGGACGTCGTCTGCGGGGCTGTCGCCCCCGGCCCGATCGTGCAGCCGGCCAGGAGCACGGCTGCGGCGAGTGCGGACAGGGATGCAGCGAGGAGGCGCGTGGGGGAAGCCATGCACACAGGGTATCGGGGGCACCCGGCGCAAGTACCCCCTTGACGGATTCGCTACTGCAGTGCCGAGGTCAGCCGGGCGAGGTTGTCGAGCACCGTGGACCGCAGCGGCTGCTGCATCCACTCCTCCAGCGTCAGCTCGCGACTGAGCGACCGGTATTCGTCTTCGACCGCGCGCATCTCGGTGACGAACTCCTCGCCCCGAACGAGCATCGAGACCTCGAGGTTGAGACCGAACGAGCGCATGTCCATGTTGCTCGACCCGATCACGGCGACCTGGTCGTCGATCGTCAGGCTCTTGGTGTGCAGGATGTAGGGCTTGCGATACATCCAGATGCGCACCCCGGCCTTGAGCAGCGCCTCGTAGTAGCTGCGCTGGGCGTGATAGACCATCGCCTGATCGCCCTCTTCGGAGACGAACAGCTCGACGGCCACTCCCCTGTCCACCGCTGCGGTGACCGCGAGCAGCAGCGCCTCGTCCGGCACGAAGTACGGGCTCACGATCATGATCCGCTCCTTGGCCGCATACAGCAGACCGAGGAAGAGGCGGAGGTTGTTCTCGACCTCGAACCCGGGACCGGAGGGGACGACCTGGCAGTCCAGGTCGCCGGAGCCCGCCTCGGCGTGCGAGATGTCGATCTCCTGCAGCACCTCGTCGGTCTCGCTGTACCAGTCGCTGAGGAAGATCGCGTTCACGCTCAGCACGACGGGGCCGTCGATGCGCACCATGAGATCGACCCAGTGCAGACCGCGCTTGATGTTCTTGGGGAGGTTGTACGTCGAGTCCGTGACGTTCTGCGAGCCGAGGAAGGCGACCTTGCCGTCGACGACGACGAGCTTGCGGTGGTTGCGCAGGTCGGGACGCTGCATGCGTCCCTTGAACGGCTGCACGGGGAGCATCAGATGCCAATCGGCGCCCATCCGGTTGAGTCGCGCGATGGTCTGGCGATACTTCGGCTTCCACCGGTTCGCCCAGTGGTCGAGCAGGACTCTGACGTGCACGCCGCGCGCTGCGACCTCTTCCATGGCGCGGAAGAAGTTGTCGGTCGAGGCGTCGGACTGCAGGATGTAGAACTCGACGTGCACGTAGTCCTGCGCCTTGCGGATCTCGTCCGCCATCGCATCGAGGGAATCCTGATACCCGGCGATCAGATGCGCGCCGTTGTCGCCCGAGATCGGCAGCGCGCCGAGGCGGTGGTTCATCTCGACGAGCGGGGGGAACCAGCTGGGGGCGTCGGGGCGCAGGGTCCCGAAGTGCAGATGCTCGCTCGTCTCGGCGATGTACTCGTTGATCTGGTCCTGCTTGCGCCGGCGGGCGCGCGGCAGCCGCGGGTTCCCGATCAGCAGGAAGAGGAGGACGCCGACGAACGGGATGAAGAACACGGCCAGCAGCCAGGCCATTGCGGCCGTGGGGCGCCGGTTGCGAGGGATGACGATGATCGCCGTGATGCGGATCGTCAGGTCGAGGACGAGCAGGAACGCCGCGATCCACCACGCCCAGGTGTCGGGTGTCATACCTCGTCCTCTCGACGGGTCGGCACTTCGACGGCACGCGCCTCAGTGGGCACCGGTGACGGTGCGCTGGCTACACAGTAGCCGATGGCTCGGACGCTGCTCAGGGGCGCGGCGGCAGGCCGCGAGCAGCCCGTTCCTCTGCCTCGATGCGTGCGTGCACCTTGCGTTCGGTGCGGTCGAATCGCAGGATGCCACGGAGCACGAAGAAGAACACCACGCTCACGCCGATGGTCGGGATGATCGACCATGCTGCCGCGAGCCAGAAGTTCTCCATATCTCCATGGTACGCGACCCCGCCCGCGGGAGCCCCACTGCTCCTGCACATCCGCCGGACCTCCCGATCCGGGTGCGCGCGCTGTGGATCCGCCCTGCTGCGCCCGCCGGGCGAAGACACTCTCGGGATGACAACCCTGCTCCGAGCCTCCGGCTCCGCTGAGTTCCTCAGCATCGTCCCCTCCCTGGCGGGCTTCACCCCGACCGAGAGCCTCGTGCTCCTCCCCTTCCACGGCACACGCACACACGGCGCGATGCGCCTCGATCTCCCCCGGGACGACGTCGCCCTCTCGGAGTACGCGGACGCTGCGATCGGTCTCGTCTCCCGCATCGAGGGGACGGATGCCGTCGCCGTCGTGGTCTACACCGACGATCAGGCCCACGCGACTCGCGACGGCCTGGTCCTGCCGTTCGCCGTCGAGGTCGACGAGATGCTCGGACGAGCCGACGACGCCGGGCTCCGCATCGTCGACGCCCTGTGTGTGACGGCCGACGGGTGGTCGAGCTATCTGGCGGACGATCCAGAGCTCCACGTCCTCGACCACGAGCCACCATCGGTGCCTGGCATCGGCGATGTCTCGGGCGACCACCTCGCCGGTGCACGTCTCGAATCGACGGACCTCGCTGCGAAGGAGCGTGTCGGACGAGCCCTGCTCGAGGTGTCCGCGCTGCTCGACGGCGCACCCCGCGGCACCGCGCGGACCGACCCGCAGGCGATCGCCGCTCTGGTGCTGCTCGAGGACCTTCCGGCGTTCTTCGAGTCGGTGCTCAGTTCCCCCGACGAGCTGCCGCCCTTCGCCACCGCGGCGCTGCTCTGGTGTCTCGACAGACCGATCTTCCGCGACGTCGCGCTGACGCAGTGGGCGACCGACATCTCCGGCGGCATGCGCACCCTGCGCTCCCAGCTCGCGTTCGCCGGCGAGGGCGAGGCGTTCCCCGACGACCTCGGAGACATCTTCCTCGGCAGGGGCCCGGCCCCCGACCCCGAGCGGATCCGGACCGCCCTCACGCTCGCGCGGTTCGTCGCGGCCCGCGCGCCGCGAGCATCGAGACCGGCGCCCCTCACCGCTGCGGCCTGGCTCTCGTGGGCGCTGGGGCGCTCCAGTCACGCCGCTCACTACCTCGACCTGGTGCGCGCGATCGACCCCGAGTACGGGCTCGCGGCCCTGCTCGAGACGATGATCAGCGCCGCGGTGCTGCCCGAGTGGGCGTTCCGCCGCGGCGCCGCCGACGCTACTTGACCAGCGGGAAGAGGATCGTCTCGCGGATGCCGAGACCGGTGATCGCCATCAGCAGGCGGTCGATGCCCATGCCCATGCCGCCGGACGGCGGCATGCCGTGCTCGAGAGCGCGCAGGAACTCCTCGTCGACGGGCATGGCCTCCACGTCTCCTCGGGCGGCCAGCTTCGCCTGCTCTACGAAACGCTCGCGCTGGATGACCGGATCGACCAGCTCGGAGTATCCGGTGGCCAGTTCGAACCCGCGGATGTACAGGTCCCACTTCTCCACGACACCCTCGATCGAGCGGTGCTCGCGCACGAGAGGCGAGGTATCGACCGGGAAGTCCATCACGAAGGTCGGACGCACGAGGTCGCCCTTGACGAAGTGCTCCCACAGCTCTTCGACGAGCTTGCCGTGCGTGGCCTGGGCGGGGAGGTCCACACCGTTCGCCTCGGCGAAGGCGATGAGGTCCTCGACCGAGTCCTGCGGGGTGACGGTGCGCCCTGACGCCGCCGACAGCGACTCGTACATCGAGATGCGGTCCCACTCGCCGCCGAGGTCGTACTCGGTGCCGTCGGCCCAGGTGACAGTCGTCGATCCCGCGACAGCGATCGCGGCCTGCTGCACGAGCTCCTGCGTGAGCGCGGCCATCTGGTTGTAATCGCCGTACGCCTGGTAGGCCTCGAGCATCGCGAACTCAGGGCTGTGCGTGGAGTCCGCGCCCTCGTTGCGGAAGTTGCGGTTGATCTCGTACACCCGCTCGATACCGCCGACGACGGCACGCTTCAGGTACAGCTCCGGTGCGATGCGCAGATACAGCTCGGTGTCGAAGGCGTTCGAGTGCGTGACGAAGGGACGCGCAGAGGCGCCACCGTGCTGCACCTGCAGCATCGGCGTCTCGACCTCGAGGTAGTCGTGGCTCCCGAACGTCGCGCGGAGGCTGGCGTTCACAGCCGCGCGGGCGCGGACGGTGCTGCGTGCCTGCTCGCGCACGATCAGATCGAGGTAGCGGCTGCGGACCCGACCCTCTTCGCTGAGCTCCGAATAGGCGTTGGGCAGCGGGAGGATCGCCTTGGACGCGATCGCCCACTCGTCGGTCATGATCGACAGCTCGCCGCGGCGGCTCGAGATGACCTCGCCGTGCACGAAGACATGGTCGCCCAGGTCGACGTACTCCTTCCAGTCGGCCAGCGACTCCTCTCCCACATTCGCGAGCGAGATCATCGCCTGGATGCGCGAGCCGTCACCGGCCTGGAGGGTGGCGAAGCAGAGCTTGCCGGTGTTGCGGCTGAAGACGACGCGACCGGCCACGCCGACGACGACGCCGGTCTCGGCACCCGCCTCGAGGTCGCCGTACTCCTCGCGCAGCGCGGGGATCTGGTGCGTCACAGGGACTCCGACCGGGAAGGCGCCGCCACCCGCATCCGCACGATCGGCGATCAGACGCGCGCGCTTCGCGAGACGCACGGCCTTCTGCTCGTGGACCTCTTCTTCGGTGGCGGCGGTGGCCGGCTCGGGCGCGGAAGACGCGTCAGTCATTCGGGGGCTCCTTGAAAGTCGAGTCCAGTTTACCGAGGTCCGATGCCCCACCCTGCGGCATCGTCTGGGTAGCCTCGGAATATGGCATCCCACCGCCGAGTCCCCTCCCCCGTCCGCGCGATGAGCGTTGCCGCCCTCGCCGTGGCCGCCCTCATCACTCCGGTCGCGGGAGCACCGGCGACCGCGGCCGCGAGCACCGATGTCGACGACTTCTCGTACGCATCCTGGGAGTCCGTGTTCGAGGTCGGCCTCGACGACGAGGGTCGGGCGGACATGCACGTCACCGAGACGCTGACCGCGCGCTTCCCCGACGCCGACCAGAACAAGGGCATCGTCCGTGGGCTCCCGATGACGTACGAGGACGCCTGGCTCGATGTCACCGTACTCTCCGTCACCGATGACGCCGGTACGCCCGTGCCGTACGAGACCGACGAGGACGACGGCCTGCTCTACATCCTGACCGGGGACGACGACTACGTCCGGGGCCTCACCACCTACGTCATCGAGTACGAGATGCGGGATGTCATCATCGCCGCCGACTCCGGCGTCGACGAGTTCTACTGGGACCTCCTGCCCCTCGACAGCACCCAGGGGATCGAGTCCTTCCGCGCGGATGTCGAATTCGATCCCGCCCTCACCGAGCGGCTGAACGGCAACAGGCGCTGCTACATCGGACCGTCGGGCTCGCGCGACGAGTGCGACCTGGCGCCGTCCGCCGACGGTTCCAGGTACAGCGTCGAGGCGACGGAGCTGTCCGCCGGCGAAGGCGTCACCGTCGCCGTCGGCTTCGAGTCCGGGACCGCCCTGCAACCCACCGCTCGCCGGCCGGACCCGGTCACCGACACGGTGCCGGCCATCGCCGCGGTGGGGGGCCTCGGACTCGCGGTCGGCAGCTGGTTCGCGGTGTCGTCGTTCCGGCGGTCGCGTCGACGCGCGAGCGGCCTCGTCATCGCCCAGTACGACGTGCCAGACTTCCTGCCGCCGCTGATCGCGGCCGCTGTCGTCCCGGGATCGAAGGATGCCATCCCCGCCGAGATCGTGCATCTCGCCGTGCGTGGAGCCTTGCGTATCGAAGAGGGCCCGGAGCCGGAGCAGCCGCGCCTCCGACGACTTCAGGGTGGTCGGATCCCCGACCAGCTCGACGGCGAGGCGATGGATGCCCTCTTCGCCGAGGCGGATGCGGACGGCGTGGCGGACCTTCCCGCGGAGAGCGAGACGTTCGCCGCGCGCATGAAGACGCTCGCCCAGAGCGGCGTGGCTGCCGCGGCGTCACGCGGACTCACGACGAAGGAGCGCAGCCGCGCGGCGATGGTGGTGCAGTGGTGCGCGATCGCGGTCGTGCTGGCCGGTTTCGCGCTGGGACTCTGGGGGCTCATCGCCGGACGAGTCACGGCGATCCCCGCCTTCGTCGCGATCGCCTTCGGCGTCTTCCTCGTGCTGCTGTCGTGCCTCTACAGCTTCTCGAAGCACACCGTGCTCACCCCCGAGGGCGCTCGCCAGTACGAGTACCTCCTCGGCGTGAAGGAGTTCATCCGGGTCGCGGAGGCCGATCGCCTGCAGATGCTGCAGTCGTACACCGGCGCCGAGCGGCGCACCGACGGCAGTGCGAACGTGATCGTCGTGTACGAGCGCCTCCTCCCCTACGCGATGCTGTTCGGCATGGAGGACGAGTGGGGTGCGGTGCTCGAGAGCGTGTACGCGTACGAGCAGCGCGGGGCCTCGTGGATCGGCGATCCGAACGCGCCGTTCGTCCGCGGGCAGCTCGTCGCGTTCGCCGCGACGTCGCACGCCGCCGCGTCGTACTCCGCGCCCAGCGCGGGAAGCTCATCGAGCGCCGGCGGGTCGTTCGGCGGCGGGTTCTCCGGCGGTGGGGGCGGCGGCGGCTTCTCCGGCGGCCGCTGACCTCACAGCAGCGGGGCCGAGGCGTCGCGCAGCGCGCGCTCGACCGTCGACTGCACCAGCGCGGAGAGGTATCCTCCGGGGTTCTCCACCCCGATGTCACCGAGGCGGGTGATCGACTGGGCGATGATCGAGCGGGAGAACTCGGTCGCGGTCTGGATCGCATCCGCGTAGGCCGCGCGATCGGCTTCGGCGATGACCACTGGCTCGCATCCGATCTCCACCGCGAGAGCCTGCGCGATCGGCAGCACCGCCGGCGGCGCCGTCACGGCGGCATAGCCGGCCTGGAGCTGACGGAGGTCGATCGTGGTGCCCGTGAATGTGATGGCGGGATGCACGGCGAGGGGGATCGCCCCACTCTCCGCCGCGGGCCGCAGGACCTCGATGCCGTAGCCGGGGTCGGTGTGCAGCACGAGCTGACCGAGCTGCCAGCCGCCGACCTCGGCGATACCGGCGATCAGTGACGGCAGCTGGTCGTGCGGCACGGCGACGACCACGAGCTCGCTGCGGCGCACCACTTCGAGCGCATCCAGCACGGGCACGTCAGGGAGCACCGCCGACGCGCGATCATCGTCCGACCCGCTCGTGATGCCGGTGACGGCATGACCCGCACCGGCGAGGGCCGCCCCGATCACCGGACCCACGCGGCCGGCGCCGATGATGCCGACGCCGAGTCGCCCGTCTCGGCGCGACGGATCACTCACCGTTCGGAGCCGGGGGCGCGGGAGGAGCGACCGGAGGCGCAGGCGGACCCACCGGAGGCGCAGGCGGACCCACCGGAGGCGCAGGCGGAGCAACCGGAGGCGCAGGCTGACCCACCGGAGGCGCAGGCGGACCCACCGGAGGCGCAGGCGGACGCGGCCCGGTCGCTGCTCCGGGGTATCCGCCCGGCACCTGTGCCCCGTCGGCATCCGTCACGTACTCACCCCAGCGGTGGGTGTGGTCCCTAGCCGCCGCCGCTGCCGCCGCAGCGCTGACGCTGTCGATGAGGTGCAGCGCGTCGTCGCGCTCGAGACCTGAGAGGTACCCGGTGATGAGCCCCTGCACCGAGTGCACCTGAGCTCCCGATACGCGCTGCGCACGGTCGATCGGCCCCTGTGACAGCGACACCCCCTGCAGTCGGGCGAGCGGGAAGATCGCGAGCTTGCGCCACACGATGCCGCGGCGCAGCAGGAGTCCGAACTCCGTCAGCGCGTACCCATGGCGCTTCCAGGACAGCGGTCGCCGCCACCAGGCGCGGCGCGGGATCGTGCGGTACGGATCGCCGTCGACGGGACCGAGGATGCCGTGCTCCCAGACGAGCGGAATGTCGGCGACCGGCGCATCCGGAAGGATCAGCGCGAGCACGCGCTCGACGTCCGCCCGCTTGCCCACGGGGAGCACGACGCTGAACTGTTGGGCGGAGCCGGACGACTGCTGCGCGGCGCTCTTGCCGCTCATGCGGTTGATCCTGATGGTCCACCAGCCGAACGGACGCCACAGCAGCGACTGCGTGACCTCGACCGCGAAGATCCGGCCGGGAGGCAGGGTCTCGGTGACCGTGGTCAGCAGGCCGTAAGTGATCCGCACGCCGTCCCGCGTCGGGGCGATCGAGTATCGCAGCGACTTCGAGATCTGCGCCCAGGTGATACCCACGACGGCGATGATCATCGGGATCCCGATGCCGAGACTGATGCCGAGACCGAGGAGGCCCTCGATAGGATCGTCGTCGACCATCGAGGCGATGGCCATGGAGCCGATCGCGATGCCGAAGATCACTCCGAAGAGCACCAGCCACAGCAGGCCCGAGATCGCCTGGGATCCGATGAGTCGACCGGTCGGGATCTTGACGACGCTCTCCGGCTCGACGTCGGCGAGGTCCACTCCGGCGAGCAGACCGTTGACGCCCTCGTTCATCGAGCCGACGAGCTGTCCACGGATGGATCCGGGTGCGCCGGGTGCTGGCGATCCCGGCTGCGGGATCGGCTGGGCACCGGCGGCCACGCCGAGCGACGACTGCCGCGCGGCCCGCGCTCCGGAGGCGAGACGGAGGATGTCTGACCGCACCGCCTCCGCCCGAGCGGTCGCGAGGTACTCGAGCTCGACGTTGGAATCGGTGCCGGCGCCTGCGACCTCGAGCTTCGCGAGGCCGATGATGCGCGCCGGGAACGGGCGCGTCAGGTTCACGCCCTGCACGCGGTCCAGCGGAGCGCGGCGGTGCGAGCGGAAGACGATGCCCTTGCGCACCTCGACGTGGTCGCCGGTGATGCGGAACTGCTGGAATCGCCAGATGAACCAGAAGATCGCCACGAGCACGACGACGAGCACGAGCACGCCGAGCAGCACGACCAGGATGAGGTTGTTCGAGAGGACCCAGTCGACGGGGTCGCCGCCGTTGTAGTCGTCATAGTGCGCCTCCTCGGGAGTGAAGAGGTCGACGAACCAGGCGATCAGCCGGTCACGCAGGTTCGCGATCGCGATACCCGCGATGATGATCAGCGCCAGCCCGCCCTTGAAGAGCGGGGTGAGCGGATGCATCCGATGCCACTCGCCGTCGGCGAGCGTCGCGTTCTCCAGACGCACGCCGCCCTGCTCTCCGGATGTGGAGGCGGATGCGGGTGCCGGGTGCTGCTGGTCGCTCACAGGCCCGTCCGACGGGTCTCGGCGACCTCGATGAGCGTGTCGCGCAGGGCTTCGGCCGCAGCCTGGGCGAGTCCGGGGATCTGCACGCCGGTGGTGGCCGCCGCGGTCACCATCTTGAGCTGCGAGACGCCGAAGGCACGGTCGAGCGGACCCTGCGTGATGTCCACGAGC
Source organism: Microbacterium hydrocarbonoxydans (assembly GCF_900105205.1). Lineage (NCBI taxonomy): Bacteria > Bacillati > Actinomycetota > Actinomycetes > Micrococcales > Microbacteriaceae > Microbacterium > Microbacterium hydrocarbonoxydans. Next base: position 3,176,140 of record NZ_FNSQ01000005.1, read on the forward strand.
TGCATGCGCCCGTAGGGCACGGCGATCATCCGCTGCCAGAGGATGCCCTTGCGGAAGACGATGTCGTCCGCGCGGAGCATGTATCCGATGGCCTTGGCCTGTCGGGGCAGGATCACGAGGGTCAGCAGCGTGATGAGGATGATCACGCCGGCAGGGATCCACACCCAGGTCTGCTCCAGCCACAGGGCGAGGACGGCCGCGACGGCCAGCACGACCGCGATGAAGATCGCGTTCTGCACGACCTGCGAGACGACGTAGCGCGGCGAGATCTGGTGCCACGACCCGTCGAGCTCGAGCCTCGCATCACTGCGCGCGGTGCGCAGCTGGGAGTACGTGCCCCGGTCCAGGGCACCGAGGTCAGTGACCTCCGCCGAATTCAGCGGGGCCGGGGTCCCCGGCTCGATCTGTGGGTTCTGAGTCATCAGGATCCTTCGGCAGTGTGCAGAACTGTTCGGCGACGAGCGCGGCGACGACGAGCACGATCGCACTTCCGATCAGCGCCAGCATCGCCACAGTCGACCCTACCGGGGGATCGATCGGCCTCGACAGGAGGAACGCGAACAGTCCGGCACCGAAGCCTGCCATGATCGCGCCGAGCAGGCTGGAGGCGCGGGCGAGGGTGACCGCCCTGGTGGCGCGGAACGGGTCGATGCGGATGCCGTCGCGCACGCTCGCGCGCACCGGCCACGCGACCCCCAGGGAGGCCGCCCCGATGAGCAGCAGCAGCACCGGAAGCAGCAGCGACGGCGTGAAGGTCGTCCGTCCCATGGCCGTCAGCACGTGGTCGAGCACGAACCCGCCGGCGCCGGCGAGCACGGCCAGGACGACGAGGACCCCTACGGAGGTGCGCTTCACGACGGGTCCTCCGCACGCAGCCCGGCGATGAGGTCCGCGATCGGGCCGTGCCCGGGGAGCGTCGCGCGCTGGTCGAGCTCGAACCACGGCTCGAGGACGAAGAGCCGCTCGGCTGCGCGCGGATGCGGCAGCTGCAGATTCTCGTCGTCCGAGGACTCGTCGCCGTAGGCGATCAGATCGAGGTCGAGCGTGCGATCGCCCCAGCGCTCATGGCGCTGACGGCCGTGCTCGTCTTCGATGGCGTGCAGCATCCCGAGCAGGATCGACGGGGCGAGTCGCGTCCTCACGAGCGCCACCGCGTTGACGTACCCCGGCGCGTCGGGGTCTGGGCCGTCGAGGCGCAGGGCCACGGTCTCGACGAGCGACGACAGCCTGACATCGCTGACGAGAGGAAGGCGGGCGATGCGTTCCGCGGCCGCCCGGATCGCCGCCTCGCGGTCGCCGAGGTTGGCGCCCAACGCGACGACCGCGACCGCCTCCTCGCGACCGGGACGGGGGCCGGGGACGCTCGGCGGATTGGCTAGGTTCCTGCTCATCGCGACTCCTCCGCGATCGAGTGCTGCTGCGACCGGTGCACGGTCACGGCGACGTCCGAGAAGGCGAGGGCGATCGGGGCATGCGGCTTGTGCACGGTGACCGAGACCTCCTGCACCCGACGATCGTCGAGCGCCACCTCCGCGATGCGCTCGGCAAGGGTCTCGATCAGGTTCACCGGCTCACCGGCGACGACGGCCGCCACCCGCTCCGCCAGCTCGCCGTAGTGCACGGTGTCGACCACGTCATCGGATGCCGCGGCATCCCGCAACGGCATCCTCAGGCGCAGATCGATCGTGAACTCCTGCCCGTTCTCGCGCTCGTGGTCGTAGACGCCGTGCCGGCCGAACACCGTCAGGCCGGTGAGGACGATCTCGTCGAGGGTTCCCATGGTCATCCTTCCCAGGCGTGAGCGATGGCGAGGGCGTCGCGGGTCGCGCAGACGTCGTGCACCCTGACGGCCCAGACGCCCGCGCGTGCTGCCAGGGCGCTGGTCACGGCCGTCGCCAGGTCGCGGCGGGCCTCCGACACCTCGGCGTCGGTGTGCACCCGCAGCAGCGTCTCGGCGAGGAACCGCTTGCGCGACGTCCCGACGAGCACGCGCGGCCCGAGGGCGACGATCTCGTCGAGACCGCGCAGCACATCCCAATTCTGGGCACCAGCCTTCGCGAACCCGATGCCGGGATCGATGATCAGGCGGGAGGGGGCGATCCCTGCGGCTGCTGCCGCGCTGACCCGCTCTTGCAGCTCCCCGGCCACCTCGCGGGCCGGCCGGTGGTACTCGGCGCGGGCGTACATGTCGTCGGAGAATCCGCGCCAGTGACCGATGGCATAGTCCGCGCCCGACCCCGCGACGACGGCGAGCATGTCGGCGTCGGCCAGACCTCCGGAGACGTCGTTGACGATGCGCGCTCCCGCGCGGACGGCAGCGGCGGCGGTCGAGGCGTTGAGCGTGTCGATGCTGACGGGCGCTCCGGCGGCGACGAGCCGCTCGATGACGGGGAGAACCCGCTCCTGCTCGGCATCGGCTCCGACCCGCTCGGCACCAGGCCTCGTCGACTCCCCGCCGACATCCAGCACCGTGGCGCCGTCCGCACGCATCCGCAGGCCGTGCTCGACAGCGCGGTCCACGTCGAGGTAGCGCCCGCCGTCGCTGAACGAGTCAGGAGTGACGTTCACGATGCCCCAGATGCCGGTCATCCGTGCGCCGCCCCTGCACCGGAGGCGCCGATCAGGGCGATGAGCTCAGCGCGTGCGATCGGCTCGGTGTACTCGCCGCGGGCTGCGATCGTCAGGGTCGAGGCCTCGGGCTGTCGCCCGCCGCGCATGGTCACGCAGCCGTGGCTCGCGTCCAGCACCACGAGCACGCCGCGGGTGTCGAGGTGCTCCGCGATCGTGTCGGCGATCTGCTCGCCCAGGCGCTCCTGCACCTGAGGACGAGTGGCGAGGATCTCGACGACCCGCACCAGGGCGCCGAGCCCGACGACCTGCTCGCCCGGCAGGTACGCGATGTGCGCGCGACCGGCGAACGGCAGCAGATGGTGCTCGCACACAGAGCGGAATCGGATGTCTCTCAGCAGCACCGCGCCGGACGCGAGCGTGTCAGGGGCGGGGCCCCGCGTGACGCTGATCGTGTGTGCGAGCGGCGCCCCGGCATCCTCTCCCACTCCGGAGAAGAACTCCGCGTACAGGTCTCCCATCCGCGCCGGCGTCTGCTTCAGACCGGGGCGGTCGGGATCCTCCCCGATCGCCTCGAGCAGTTCCCGCGTGAGCCGCTCGACGCGTGCGCGGTCGACTGCCACGACTCAGGCCGTCGCAGGTCGAGCCTGCCCGGCGCCCGCCGAGCCGGACTGCGTGCGCGGTGCCGCTGCCGGCGCCTCGACGGTCGCCGCCAGCGAGACGTCCTTCTTGGGAACCTCGATCGGCGGGCGCTCCGACACGGGCCGAGCCTCGCTGGAGAGCCAGAGGGGACGCTCGGGGAGCTTCTTGATCTCGGTGAAGATCTCCGCGATCTGGTTGTGGTCCAGCGTCTCCTCCTCGAGGAGGGCGAGCGCGAGTCGGTCGAGGATCTCGCGGTTCGCGCTGATCACCTCGTATGCCTCGTTGTGCGCCTGCTCGATGAGCGCCCGCACCTCGGCGTCCACCCGCTCGGCGACCTTCTCGGAGTACTCCCGGCCGCGGCCCATGTCGCGCGCGACGAACATGTCGCCGCCCTCGGAGCCGAGCTTGACCGGACCGACCTGCGTCGTCATCCCGTATTCGATCACCATCTTGCGGGCGATCGAGGTCGCCTTCTCGATGTCGTTGGACGCGCCGGTCGTCGGGTCGTGGAAGACGATCTCCTCCGCGACTCGGCCGCCCATCGCGTAGGTGAGCTGGTCCTGCAGCTCGTTGCGCGTCACCGAGTACTTGTCATCCAGCGGCAGCACCATCGTGTAGCCGAGCGCCTTGCCGCGCGGAAGGATCGTGATCTTCGTCACCGGGTCGGTGTAGTTCATCGCCGCCGCCGCGAGCGCATGACCACCCTCGTGGTAGGCGGTGATCAGCTTCTCCTTGTCCTTCATCACACGCGTGCGACGCTGGGGGCCGGCGATCACACGGTCGATGGCCTCATCGAGGGCGCGGTTGTCGACCAGCTGCGCGTTGGAGCGGGCGGTCAGCAGCGCGGCCTCGTTCAGGACGTTGGCGAGGTCTGCACCCGTGAAGCCGGGAGTCTTGCGGGCGACGACCTCGAGGTCGACGCTCTTGGCCAGCGGCTTTCCCTTGCTGTGCACCTCGAGGATCTTCTGACGACCGCGGAGGTCGGGCGCGTCGACGCCGATCTGACGGTCGAAGCGGCCGGGGCGCAGCAGTGCGGGGTCGAGGATGTCGGGACGGTTCGTCGCGGCGATCACGATGACGTTCGCGTTCGGGTCGAAGCCGTCCATCTCGACGAGCATCTGGTTGAGCGTCTGCTCCCGCTCGTCGTTTCCGCCGCCCATGCCGGCGCCTCGGTGACGGCCGACCGCGTCGATCTCGTCGATGAAGATGATGGCGGGAGAGTTCTCCTTGGCCACATTGAACAGGTCGCGGACTCGCGATGCGCCGACACCGACGAACATCTCGACGAAGTCCGAACCCGAGATCGAGTAGAACGGGGCTCCCGCCTCGCCGGCGACCGCGCGGGCGAGCAGCGTCTTGCCGGTTCCTGGAGGGCCGTACAGGAGCACGCCCTTCGGGATGCGAGCGCCGATGGCCTGGAACTTGCCCGGGTCCTGCAGGAACTCCTTGATCTCGTGGAGCTCCTCGATGGCCTCGTCCGCACCGGCGACGTCGGCGAAGGTGACCGTCGGCGTCTCCTTGTTCACGAGCTTGGCCTTGGACTTGCCGAACTGCATGACCTTGCCGCCGCCGCCCTGCATCGAGGACAGCAGCCACCAGAACAGCAGGCCGAGCAGCACCAGCGGGAGCAGGAGCGAGAGGATGCCGTCGAACCAGGTCGCACGCGGCACGGCATCGTTGAAGCCGTCCTTCGGGTCGGCGTCATTGATCGCCTTCACGACCTCGTCGGCGCGAGCCTCGACGTAGTAGAACTGCACGTTCTCCGAGCCCTCGAACGCCTTCGACAGCGTCATGTCCACCCGCTGGTCGCCGTCGGTGGTGACGACCTCGGTGACGGACTCGCCGGCGAGGAGCTTCAGACCCTCCTGGGTCGTGATCTGCTTCGGCGCGCCGAGGTTCGAGATCAGCAGGAAGCCGCCGAAGAGCAGCAGACCGATCAGAGCGACGTAGATCAGCGGATTCCGAGTGAGCTTCTTGACATCCATGGTCGGATCAGCGTATCGCGCACGCCCTAGGTGGCCGCTGTGCGTTCACCCACGGCGTAGCGGTGTCGGCAGAGGCGGTTCAGCTGTAGACGTGGGGCGCCAGGACCGCGACGTCGCGGAGGTTGCGGTAGCGCTCGTCGTAGTCCAGGCCGTACCCGACTACGAAGTCGGTGGGGATGTCGAAGCCGACGTACTTGCAGTCGATGACCACCTTCGCAGCCTCCGGCTTGCGCAGCAGCGCCAGCACCTCGATCGACTCGGCGCCGCGCGATCCGAAGTTCTCCAGAAGCCAGCTGAGAGTGAGTCCGGAGTCGATGATGTCCTCGACGATCAGGACGTGCTTGCCGTTCAGGTCGGTGTCGAGGTCCTTACGGATCTGCACGACGCCGCTGGACTTCGTGCTCGCGCCGTAGCTCGACACGGCCATCCAGTCCATCGGGGCGTGGAAGGGCAGCGCCCTCGCGAAGTCGGCCATGACCATGACGGCGCCCTTGAGCACGCCGACCAGGATGAGGTCCTTCCCCTCGTAGTCGATCGCGACCTGAGCGGCGAGCGAGTCGAGCTTGGCGAGGATCTCCTCCTCTGTCACGAGGATCTGGTCAAGGTCGTCCTGGATTTCCGCGGCGCGCATGGATCGATTTTAGGTGACGCACATCGATGCTCCCGCCACGGATCCGCGCGGGGCGCGCAGTATTCCGGGTGCGCCCGCAGCATCCGCACTACTCTGGGCGGTGTGACGGGCGGACGCCCCTGACGGAAGGAACTTCCCATGGCTCTCGACGACATCCTCGCGCAGGTCCCGATCGACGACATCGCCGCGAAACTCGGGGTCTCCCCCGACGTCGCGAAGACGGCCGTCGAGCAGGGCGGCGCGGTGCTGCTGGGCGGCCTCGCCAAGAACGCCTCCACACCCGAAGGCTCGTCTGCCATCGAGGACGCACTGAAGCGCCACGAGGGAACGGCAGGGGCTGCGAAGGTCGACGACATCGATCAGGCCGACGGCGGCAAGATCGTCTCGCACATCCTCGGCGACGACAAGGAGAAGGTGACGCAGAAGCTCACCGAGTCCAAAGACACCGCCGGCATCGACTTCGGAAAGCTGCTGCCGATCCTCGCACCGATCGTGATGGGCCTGATCGCCAACGCGAACAAGGGCAAGTCCCCGAGCTCCGGTTCGGCGGAGGCACCCTCCGGTGGCGGCGGGATCGGCGACGTGATCGGCGGACTCCTCGGCGGCGGCCACTCCTCCAGCGGCTCCTCGGGCGGCGGCGGCATCGGCGACATCCTCGGCGGACTCCTCGGCGGCGGGAACTCGTCGTCCGGCGGCGGAGGCATCGGCGACATCCTCGGCGGCCTCCTCGGCGGCGGCAAGAAGTAGCAGACGGCATCGAGACTCACCACTGCGGCCTCCCTCGAGGGGCCGCAGTGTCGTCTCTACCGCGCGGTGAACACGATCCGCCCGCCGGCGCGGGCAGCCGAGCACCCCGGCAGGTCGATCGGCCCCTGACCCGACCAGTCCGTCACGAGCCTCGCCACCTCCAGCGTCTGCAGCCGGGTGAGGCTCACGCCGAACTCGCTGTCGACCACGAGGCGGATGATCCGGTTGCGCAGTGCCGCGGGGTTGGCCGCGAGGGCTGCAACGCTCACCGAGATCCCGGCCTCCGCATGCTCGACGATGTCCTCGATCGTCTCGTGGATCATCTCGTCGAACGCCTCGGCGTCCTCGCGCAGCTGTTCGGCAGTGCGGACGAGCGCCTCGGCGATGCCGGGACCGAGCTCGGACTCCAGCACCGGCAGCACCCGCTCGCGCACTCGCACCCTGGCGAACCTGTCGTCGGTGTTGTGCGGGTCGTCCCAGACCTCGATCCCGGATGCCGCGCAGAACGCCCGCGTCGTCGCGCGACGCACGCCCAGGAGCGGGCGCACCCAGCGGAGGCCGTCGTCGTCGGTGCGCGTAGCCGCCATGCCCTGCAGGCTCGCGGCTCCGGAGCCGCGGGCGAGCCCGAGCAGCACGGTTTCGGCCTGGTCGTCGAGCGTATGACCGAGGAGCACCGCCGAGGCCTTCACGTCTGCAGCGGCATCCGCAAGCACCCCGTAGCGCGCCTCACGTGCCGCGGCCTCGGGACCGCCCTCGCCTCCCACGTCGACCCGCACGATCAACGCGCCCAGGCCGAGCGCGGTTGCCGTCTGCGTAGCGCGCGAGGCGACCTCATCCGACCCGTCCTGCAGCCCGTGATCGACGGTCAGCGTCCCCACACGGATCCCCCGCTTCGGCGCTTCGAACGCGGTCGCCGCGGCGAGCGCGAGCGAGTCGGCTCCCCCCGAGAGCGCGACGACCACCGTCGAGCCCTCCGGCAGATCGGCGAGCGCGGTGCGCACGGCCAGGCGGATCTCGGCGATGGCGGGTGAGAGTGAGGGCACACGCCCACGCTAGCCTGGCGCCGTGACTGAACAAGTGCTGAGGTTCCGGACCGAGCGGTTCAAGGCGTTCGTCGACGCGGTCGTCGCCATCGCGATGACGCTGCTGATCCTGCCCCTGATGGAGTCCGTGTCCGAGGCCGCTGGCGACAGGCTGACCACTGCCGAGTTCTTCACCGAGCACTCCGGACAGCTGCTGAGCTTCGGGTTGAGCTTCGTTCTCATCGCGACGTTCTGGATGGGCCACCATCGTCAGTACCGCGATGTGGAACGGGTCACGGGCCCGCTGCTCTGGATCAACGTCGCCTGGATGGCCACGATCGTCTGGCTGCCGGTGCCCACTGCGATGATCGGTCAGATGGACACGGATGCCCTGCAGGCCGTCGTGTACATCGGCACCCTCATCCTCACGCAGGTGACCACGCTGGCCGGCTGGCTGTACCTGCTGCGCCATCCCGAGCTCACAACCACGCCTGCCGAAGTCGCGCGGGCCGGGGTGATCGGCGACCTCGCGGCGATCATCCTGTTCCTGATCGCGCTGGCCATCGCCGTGTTCGTCCAGCCCTACGGCTACGCGGGTCTCCTGGTCCTGCTGCTCAGCGGCGTGGTCACCAAGGTGCTCCGGAGGATCGGCGGGCACCGCGCAGGCGGCGACTCGCCGGGGAGCGCCCCGCGGGTAGGCTAGTGCGCGGCATCCACCCGTCTTTTCTGAGGAGCACACGCATGGGCGCACACGACGCCGTCATCGAGATCCCGCGCGGCAGCCGCGTGAAGTACGAGGTCGACCACGAGACCGGACGAGTGCACCTCGACCGCGTGCTCTACACGACCTTCGGATACCCGGCCGACTACGGCTACTTCGACAACACGCTCGGCGAGGACGGCGACCCGCTCGACGTGCTCGTCCTGCTCGACCACGCCATCTACCCGGGCGTGGTCGTCGAGGTCCGCCCCGTCGCCGTGCTGAAGATGAGCGACGAGGCCGGTGGAGACGACAAGCTCGTCGCCGTCCTGTCGAAGGACCCCCGCTGGGCCCACATCCAGGACATCGGCGACATCGCCGAGTACACCAAGAAGGAGATCGCGCACTTCTTCGAGCACTACAAGGACCTCGAGCCCAACAAGTGGGTCAAGGTCGACGAGTGGGGCGACGCCGCGGAGGCGCAGCGCATCCTCGACGAGGCGATCGTCCGCTTCGGCGAGCAGGGCCACTGACACCTGCCAGCCGGGCCATCGGCCCGACGCACGAGACCCCCGGTTCCGCTCAGCGGCCGGGGGTCTCGTGCGTGACGGAAGGATGCTCAGACCGAGACGCCCTTGCCCGCCATGAAGTTGATGGGGTTGGTGTAGCCGCCGTTGATGTAGACCTCGAAGTGGAGGTGGCATCCGAACGACCCGCCGGTGTTCCCCGCGTAGGCGATGACCTGACCGGCCTCGACCCACTGGCCGCTGCGCACCGCGTAGCCGCCGGGCTTGATGTGCGCGTACCCGGTCGCGATGCCTCCGCCGTGCTGGATGCGGATGTAGTTGCCGTAGCCGCCGTTGTAGAAAGCGGCATCGACGGTGCCGGAGTGCGCGGCGTAGATCGCCGCCCCGCAGCCGTTGGCGAGGTCGACGCCGTAGTGGTAGCTCGAGGAGCATCCGCCGGAGTCGCAGATCGGCGTACGAGGACCGTATCCGGAACTGCGGTGGCCGCCGTGCGGGCGCACCCAGCCGCCGCGACCGGGGCTGCCACCACCGCCGCTGCTGCCGCCGTCGTTGCCTCCGGCGTTGGCTGCGGCCTCTGCGGCTTCCCGACGCTTGCGCTCCTCTTCGGCCTTGCGCACGCCCTCCTTGTAGCTGGCGACCGTGGTCGCCGTCTTGCTCTTGAGGGCGGCGAGCTGAGCCTCCATGGTGGCGAGGTTCTCGGTCTGCTCGTCGAGAGCGGCCTGGGCGGCATCCGCGGCGGCCTGGGCCTCGACCATCTTCTGTTCGGCGACCTGCTGCAGGCGGTCGCGCTCGGTGCGCGCGACGACGGCCTGATCGCTCAGCGACTGCGCCGAGTTGCGGGCGGCGACCGCGTTGTCGTAGACCGACTGGTTGTACTCGAGGAGCTTGTCCATCGTGCCGAGGCGCGAGAGCAACTCGTCGGCGTTGTCGGCGGAGCCGGCGAAGAACAGCTCGAGCGAGGTGTCGTCCCCGCCGTTCCGGTACAGCTGGGCGGCGACCTGACCGGCCTTGGTGGCCGCCTCGTCGGCGATCGCGGCCTGCGCGTCGGCCTGCGTCTGCAGCTCCTCGGCGACGCGGATGGCGTCGAAGAACTCCTGCTGGGCGACGTAGTAGGCGTCTGAGGCGATCTGGGCCTGGGCCTGGGTGTCGGCGACCTTCTGGGTGAGGCTCTGGATGAGCCCCTCGATGCGCTTGACCTCGTTGGCCTTGGCGGCCTCGTTCTTCATGGCGTTCTGGACGTCGTCCCAGCTCGGGTACGACGCGGCATAGGCGGCGGTCACACCGGAGGTGACACCGAAGGCGCTGAGCGCGACGACGCTGAGAGCACCGAGACTGATGGCGCTGCGGCGCGTCAGAGAGCCCTTCTGCCAGAAAGCCTTGCTCTCGGCGGGCGTGGGCGCGCAGCCGCAATCGTCGGATGCCGCCGCGGCAGCATCCAGCGTGGAGTGCTTGTCGTTCACACGGCCCCTTCCGCCGGTTTCACAAATGCCACACTAACAACATCTTTCACATCCGCACCAGGTGGCGGACAGCATCAGCGAGCACAGCGATACGAGTCCATCGTCCTCCTGAACACGCCCGGGAGGCAGCAGGCTCGCCCTCGATTCGCGTTTTGCTCGGATCTTCCCTTATGCTTGAGCGTCGGCAAGGAAGTCCCCTGGGACTGACTTCGGCCCCATCGTTTAGCGGCCTAGGACGCCGCCCTTTCACGGCGGTAGCACGGGTTCGAATCCCGTTGGGGTCACTCCTTCCGATACAATTGAAAACAAGTATGGCCCTGTAGCGCAGTTGGTTAGCGTGCCGCCCTGTCACGGCGGAGGTCGCGGGTTCAAGTCCCGTCAGGGTCGCTCTAAGCGACGGGCCCTTTTCTTCGAAGAGGGCCTTTCGTCTAGATGCGACAGGTTCGCCGGTCGCACGGCTCTGTAGCTCAGTTGGTAGAGCGCACGACTGAAAATCGTGAGGTCACGGGATCGACGCCCGTCGGAGCCACAGGGTGATCATTACAGTCACCTTAGGAACCCTCGCCTAGCTTCTACATGGCGGGGGTTTCCGCTTTTTCTGGCGAGAAGCGTTTCTGAACCGCTCCCCCGGGCCGTCCCGGCCTGACGTTGAGCGAGGATATCTCTCGTCCGCCGTGTGCGCGCGCGCCGCGAGACCGATGTCCCATCCAGGAGCCCGGCCGGTTCTATGCCGGTCGTCACGCTCCAGTATGTGACTTGAAACGCACACAAGAGGAAGCGACTGATCGCGCACACTCCTGATGTCGCCGGATCGCGCTACGTCCACCACTCGTCCGAACCGTGCCGCCTCACCGGCGGTCATACTCGTCTCGCGCAGCGAGCACCTCTTCAATGTGCCCCTCTGCCCAGCGGCCGAGCGCGGTCAGTGGCTCCCGCAGCGTGAGCCCCAGCGTCGTGAGGTCGTACTCGACTCGCGGGGGCATCTCGTCATACGCAGTGCGGGTCACGAGGCCGTCGCGCTCCAGGTCGCGGAGAGTGTCCGCGAGCACCTTCGCACTGATCCCCCCGACGCGCTCGCGGATCGCGCCGAACCGAGCGGGCCCGTCGCTCAGCGCGATCACGATCATCGCCGTCCACTTGTTCGCCACCCGCGCGAGCGACGTCCGGGAGGGGCAGGTGGGCAGCATCACATTCCAGACCGGATCATCCATCGGAACCGCCTCCCTTGGTTACGTTGAGGTAACAGGTTACCGAATGTAACCATGGGCTCACCACTACCAAGGAGAGAATCATGACCGACCTCAGTCCAGCCAGCATCGCCCGCACGTACTTCGACGCCCTGGGCCGCGGAGACATCCCGACCGTCATGGCGCAGTTCAGCCCCGACGTCATCTGGCATCAGCCCGGCACCCATCGCTTCTCCGGCGTGCACACCGGCATCGACGGCGTCGGCGCGCTGCTCGGCGGCATGATGGAGACCTCCGCCGGCACCTTCGCGCTCGCCGTCACCGGCCCCGCCATGGTCAACGGGGAGCTCGTCGCCGTTCCCGTGCGGTTCTCCGGCCGACGCTCGGAGACCTCGATGGACATGGCCGGGGTCGACCTGCTCACCGTGCACGATGGCAAGATCGTCGAGGTGCACCTCTTCTCCGAGGATGCACCCGCGGAGGACGCATTCTGGGGCCCGCGCGGCTGACGTCGTCAGGGGCGTGCGTCCGCCGCACAGAAGGAGCCACGAGGAGCCGGTCGTCGGCAGTCCGACACCTCACACAGCGAGCAGCGTGCGCACCTGGCCCGCGATCTCCTCGACGACCTCGTCGACCGACAGGTGGACGTTGATCGAGGCGGCCATCGTGAGGAACATGACGGCCGAGACGATCCTGGCGCGGGCGCGGGCGACCTCGGGGCCCACGCCGCTCGTGCGCGCGATGACCTCGGCGATGACTTCCTCGGTCTGCGCCGTCAGCGCCAGCGCATCCCGATGGTGCGGCTCCTCGGGATCCCCGAACACGATCTCCCGCAGGTAGGTCCGTCCGTTGTCGATCTGCTTCCGGTTGCACTCCACGACCGGCCGCACGACGGCGAGGACTGCAGCCACCACGTCGTCGATGCCGGCGGCGTCTGCTCTGCCGCGATCGATGGCCTCGGCGTACATCGAGTTCTGCACGAGCAGCAGCAGCTCGCCCTTCGTCCTGGCGTAGAGGAAGAGCGTGCCGGTGCCGATGTCCGCTCGGTCGGCGACCTCCTGCGTCGTGACGTCGTCGACGCCGCGCGCGGCGAACAGCTCTCCCGCAGCGGCGGTGATGCGCTCGAGCTTGTCGCGCTTGTTGCGCTCGCGGCGTCCGAGGGGGCTTGCATCGAGCGACATCGGTCCTCCTGGGAACAAATACTGATCAAGCTCAGTTATGAGAATAGTCACTATCGCGCGAGTGAGAATCGGATTCATTCTTTCACGCGTCCGCCGACCGGACCCGGCCGGCGGGGCTGCCGAAGTGACTCGACAGAAAGCTCACATCATGCCCGCACTCTCAGGAGCAGTCGTCCTCGTCACCGGCGCGAACGGCGGCATCGGCTCGCACTTCGTCCACCAGGCCCTCGCCCGCGGTGCAGCGAAGGTCTACGCCTCCGCCCGCACCCCTCGCGACTGGGATGACGAGCGCATCGTCCCCCTCACGCTCGACGTGACCGACCCGGCCTCGATCGCCGCGGCCGCCGCCGCAGCCTCCGACGTCACTGTGCTCATCAACAATGCCGGAGCGTCGGTGTCGAGCCCCGGCATCCTCTCGCACACGGACGAAGAGATCCGCTCGAACGTCGAGACCAACTTCCTGGGACCGCTGTTCCTCGCACGCGCGTTCGCCCCCCTCCTGTCCGGGCGCCCTGGCGCGGCGATCATCGACATCCACTCCGCCCTCAGCTGGTTCGCGGTCGCGGGAATCTACAGCGCGACCAAGGCCGCACTGTGGTCCGCCACGAACTCGCTGCGCATCGAACTCGCCCCGGCCGGAGTGCACGTCGTCGGCGTGCACGTCGGCTACGTCGATACAGCCATGGCGGCGAACGTCACCGACCCGAAGCTCGACCCCGCCGCGCTGGTCGCCGCAGTGCTCGACGCGACCGAGGCAGGCGAGTACGAAGTCCTCGCCGACGAGACGTCGATCCAGGTCAAAGCCGCACTGAGCGCCCCTCTCGAGGCGCTGTACCCTCAGCTCACGCAGAGCGCCCGCTGACCGCGAGGCGGCCGATCGGGGCACCACGGCGTCCCGATCGGCCCGCATCGCTCACGGAACGGCGATGACGGCCTTGCCCCGGAACCCTCCCGTCGACAGGGAGTCGAGCGCGGCCACGGTCTCGTCGAACGGGAACACGCGGCCGACGACCGGACGGATGCTGCCGCCATCGACGAGGTCGGCGATCCGGCCGAGCTGCTCACCACTGGCGCGCATCCAGAGGAAGGAGTACTCGACCCCGAGCCGCTTCGCCTGAGAACGGATGCGACGGCTCAGCGCACCGATAGCGAGACGCAGCAGCGGGTTCAGTCCCGCCTCCCTGGCGAACGCAGGCGTCGGCGGGCCCGAGATCCCGATCGTCCTGCCGCCGCGGCGCAGGATGCGGAGCGACTTCTCGAGGTTCTCCCCGCCCAGGCTGTCCAGCACCAGATCGTAACCGCCCAGAAGCTCCTCGAAGTCCTGGGACCGGTAGTCGATGACGTGATCGGCGCCCAGCAGACGGACGAACTCGGCGTTGGCGGCGCTCGCGGTCGTGGCGACCTCGGCACCGAGGTGCTTCGCGAGCTGGATCGCGATCGAGCCGACACCTCCGGCTCCCGCATGGATGAGCACCTTGTGCCCGGGGCGCACACCTCCGAGCTCGACCAGGGCCTGCCACGCCGTCAGAGCGACCAGCGGCAACGACCCTGCCTCCTCCATCGAGACAGTGGCGGGCTTGCGAGCGATATCACTCTCGTCGACGGCGATCCGCTCGGCGAACGCGCCGATGCGGTGGTCGCGCGGACGTGCATAGACCTCGTCGCCGGGCGCGAACCCGCGCACGCCCGCTCCGACCCGGATCACGGTTCCGGCGAGGTCGTGCCCCAGCGCGGTCGGCAGCCGGTACGGCAGGATGAGCGCGAACTCCCCCTGACTGAGCTTCACGTCGAGCTGGTTCACGCCCGCGGCCTGCACGCGTACGAGTACGTCGTGCGCACCGACGACCGGCTCCTGCACGTTCACGTCTCGCACGGGCGTCTTGTACTTCGACAGGACGAACGCTCTCATCGGTCACCTGCCTTCGGACTGTCGAAAATACGATTGGACTCTATTCTGAGTCTAGTCATTTTATTCACCACTCGACCGGAGTTTCATCTGCGGGCTCGAAAGTTTCATCCCGAGATTCATGCGCTGACATTGAAACCACACCTAAAATGCCGGTATGGGACCAGATCATCCCGCCGCGCCTGGGGCGCAGCGGAACCTCGGGCCGGAGGAGCTCTTCCGCCGTCTCGCCACATCCATCGCCGACGGAACGTACGCGCCCGGCGCCAAGCTGAGCGACAAGGCGATCGCCGACGACCTCGGCGTCACCCGTACCCCCGTCCGCGAAGCCGTGCAGCGCCTCGCCCGCGCAGGCCTCATGGAAGTGCATGCCAACCGCTACTCGATGGTGACCGACATCACCGACGAACGTTCACGGATCACGCGTGAGTTCGCAGCGTCGCAGGGCGGCGAGATCATCCGGGAGGCGGCCCTCGCGCTGTCCGAGCAGGACCTCGTGATCGCGTGCGAGCTGATCCGCGAGGCCATCGACTCCGTCGAATCCGGCCGAGGCTGGGTCGAGGCCCACGTAGGGCTCTTCGAGTTCCTCACCGACCGGGCTCTCAACGACCTGTATCGACTGATGCTGACCGATTTCTGGTATCTCGTGTTCCGCGACCTCTACCTCGGCGAGCCGCGCGCGAACACCCGGGAGTCACTCGAGGAACTCGAGTCGGCGATGCGCGAGCGCAGCGCGAACGCCGGAGTGCGCGCGGTGCGCAGGATGCTCTCGCTCAAGTAAGCCACGGAAGCGGCGCCGGAGGAGGTTCCGGTCCTCCCGCGCCCGAACGGGGAGGACCGGAGCAGTCGATGAGAAGGTCCGCATGCGCACCCACCCCCATGGGTACTCAAGACCGAGAGAACTCGAGGCACCATCCGGTTCGACCGACGGAGAGCGGCGATGAACGCGGCTCGTCGTGTTCTCAGCGTAGGGCGGGGGTGCTCACGACGCTCATCGGGACCTGACCATTGACTCGAGGGGTCGTGACTGGTAGGCCGCCGAGTGCGGATCCTCCCGCCCTGATCAGAGGATCAGCCGGTGCCCGTTCCACCCGTGCCCGACCTTGATGCGCGTGCCGAACGTGGATCCGAGCCACGGGTACAGCCAGAGATCGCCGGCAGCGTCACGTGCCAGCAGGTCGGGTCGCCCATCGCCGTTGTAGTCGGCGCCGCCCGTGAGAGCAGTCATCCCGCCCCACCCCTGACCCACCTGCGTCGGCGCACCGACGCCGGACCCGTTGCCGAGGTAGAGGAACAGCTTCCCCATCTTGTCTCTGGCCATGACGTCACCCGCGCCATCTCCATTGAAGTCGCCCGCGATCATTGCGTCATTGTTTCCCCAGCCTTGCGCGATCGCCCCCGCCCCGGCGACGCCGCCCCCGCCTGTCCCCGCATACAGGTGGAGGTAACCGTCAGCACGCACCGCCAGCAGATCGGCGATGCCGTCGCTGTTGTAGTCGGTCCCGCCTCCGATCAGGGGCAGCGCGTTCCATCCGCGCCCGATCTGGGACGACACGAAGCCGTTCGCACCGTTCCCGCGATACAGCCACAGCGTGCCATCTGTGCGTGCGGCCACGAAATCGCCCCTGTTGTCGCCGGTGAAGTCCCCGTGGACGAGGACCCTGGTCGAATCCCAGCCGGCGCCCAGCAGCTTCGTCGACCACCCACCCTTGCCATTGCCGTTGTAGACACTCATCCGCCCGACCGTGGACACGCCGAGGACATCGGCCTTGCCGTCCGCGTTGTAATCGGCGTTGACCGGCTTGGACGGCCGAGGCTCGAGCGGCGCAAGCGCCGTGACATTCACCTGACCGCAGATGAAGTACCTGTTGGTGACATTGACTCCGTTGCGGAACATCTCGAAGTGGAGGTGCGGCCCCGTGCTGTTCCCGGTGCTTCCCACCCGGCCGAGAACGGCCCCCCGAGGAACGACCGCTCCCACCTTCACAGCGAGGGAGCCGTAAACCATGTGGGCGTACCGCGTCTTGTGTCCACTCGGATGGGTGATCACGACCTGCGATCCGTAACCGGTCGTGGCGTTGGAGTTCGCGGCGGTCGTCACGGTCCCGCCCGCAGCAGCGTAGATGGGCGTGTTCGAGTTCAGGTTGATGTCGACGCCCTCGTGAGTCGGACGGCTTCCCGCCGGGCATCCCTTCACGAGATCGGCGACGCGTCCGCTCACGGGCATGACGAAGATGCCCTCGGCGGCCTGCGCGGCGGGAGGGGGGACGAGGACGCCCCCAACGACGGCGATCGCCGCGATGACTCCCGCGAGGAGTCGGGACACACGGTGCACAGCTGTCCCTGAGCGGCGATTCGATTGGTTCATGAATACAAACGTATGGAATCACTCGTGATCCGCAAACATCCATCCGCATAAAAGATCAGAATCGGCTCTGTTCACTCCGGCCTTCGGACATCACCACAGGCAGGTCCCGCATCACGACGACACTGTCGAACACAGCTGCTCCCTCGGGCAGAGCGTCGAAGAAGGACGACCGCAGGCGGTGCAATCGGGCGCCCTCCACGCTCCATTCGTCCGATGTCAGTGTCACGGCCTCCGCACGGCTCCCATCGCGACCGAGCGACCAGCCGACCCGTCCGGCGCGGTAGAAGTCGGACGCCTCCTGCACGGAGGAGAAGAACCGGCTGGACCACTCGCCTCCCACCTCGACATCTGCGGTGAGGCTGTGCGTGCCCGCCTCCATCGTCAGCGCGTAGCGATCAGCAGACTCCTCGATGCGGAATCTCGCTCGACGGTGCACGCCGGGGAACAATCGACCACCGAAGATCACCGGATGCCACGCGGAGCTGTGACGCTCGAAGATGAAGACCCCGCGCTCGACACCGCGCTCGCCATCCCACTCCACGGCGATGCGGTGGGCGGCATTCTCGGAGCGCAGGCCCGCACGGCCGGGCACGCCGGACGGCCGGATGGACTCGAGCCCGAGCACGCACACCCCGGCGAGAGCGGCACCGTCGATGATCTGCGGCCGGAAGCCCGCGGGCAGCAGGGACGCCGCCACACCGGGATCTACCCGATAGCTGATCAGGAGACGCCTGCGGAGCCTGGCATGGACGGTGCGGATGATCGACATGTTTTTGAATATAGCCCCATAGCGAAATTCCTACCAGCCTCTCGCGAGACGACCGAGCGCTCTAGGTTGGAGGCGTGGACAACGCCCTGCTCTTCATCATCGTGATCATGGTCGTCCTCGTCATCGCCGTCTTCCTGCCGCGATGGATCCGGAGGTCGAGCCGCTCTGCCGGCGACAGGGCGAGTCAGCGATACACCGAGCGCCGGCGGAGCGAGATCCTCGACGCGCTGTCCAGAACCGTGGTGGTCCACGCCCCCGAGTCCGTCGTGCGCGAGATCGTCGATACCGCCGTGCTGCAGCAGCCACGGCGGTTCAGTGCACTGTCGGACGGCGGGTACGGCATCCGCTTCATCGAGTCCGATGACGCGGTGGCCCGCCTGGTCGGCGATCCGCAGGGCACACGTCTGCAGCTCGACGGGTTCCGCGAGTACCTGGGGATACCGAACACCTCGGCCTCCTGGGCGGAGTTGCGCACCCGTGTCTCCGAAGCCGCGGTCGCTCGCGGGCTGACCGCACACGACGGCCCCGCGGCGGCCCACCGTCGCGACCCCGAGACCGAGCGGTGGAACATCGTCTGACCGCGGTCGAGCTGTATGCCGCGTACCGATTCCCGGATGATGAGATCGGCTGCACATCTCCCCGCTGTCGCAACTAGGCTGTGGTATTGCCGACGATGCACCGACTCGCTCGCAGCCGGCATGCGGCGGCACCAATCACCTCACAGTCTCAGTCCCTGTGACCTGCGCCGGAAAGGCTGACCCATGAGTGCTTCCCCCGACAACGACCGGACTCCCGATTTCTTCGACAAGCTGATCGAAGAGACGCCTCGGGAGCAGTCCGGCTTCACCGCATCCTTCCGCGGCTACGACAAGGCCGAGGTCGACTCCGCCCTCAGCACGCTCCGCAATCAGCTGCAGCAGGCCAAGGCGGACCTCGCCGAGACCGAGGCTCGGCATGAAGACGCCGTCGAAGAACTCCGCGAACAGGAGCGGACCGCTCGCGAGGAGCTCGAGGCCGAGCTCCTCGCCCTCAAGGCGAAGGCCGCCGAGACGGAGCAGCAGGTCGCGACACTGACCAACGAGCTCGTCGACACCCCGCGCGCGGAGGGCCAGGAGGCCCCGTCGAGAGAGCAGTTCGAGGCCATCCTGCGGGTCGCCGAGGAGCAGGCGAACGTCCTGATCCAGAACGCCGCTGTGCAGGCGGATCGCCTGATGGCCGCTGCTCGCGAAGAGGTCACGACGCAGCGCGCCGAGGCCGATGCCGACGTGACCCGCATCCTCGCGCAGGCGCAGCACGATGCCGACCAGGTGCGTCTGAAGATCGACACCGAGTACACGGCGCACCAGGCGACCCTCGAGCGCGAGGCGGCGCACGCCGCCGAGAAGGTCCACCAGGCGACGCAGGAGGCCACCGCGATCAGGACGGAGGCCGAGAAGGGTGCGGCTGCACTGCGCTCCCTCGTCACGCGGGAGACCACGCAACTGCGGGCAGACGCCGAACGCGACGTGCGCGAGATGAACGCTCGGGTCCTCGAGTTCGAGGAGACGCTCACCCGTCGCCAGGACGACGCCCAGCAGGAGTTCCTCGTGCTGCACAACCAGGCCGTCGCGCATGCGGAGCGCATCACCACCGACGCAAACGAGCAGGTCGCCGCATCGCTCGAGCACGCGCAGCGCATCTCAGCGAAGGCCGACGACTACGAGCGCCTGATGCGTTCGCAGGCGCAGACGATCGAGGCGGATGCCCAGGTGCGCGCCCGCGACACGCTCGATCGCGCCCGCGTGAAGTCGCAGAAGATCGTCGACTCCGTCACGAACCACACCTCGACCGTGCTGCGCGACGCGGAGGACCACGCCCGCCAGCTGCGCTGGCAGCAGCAGCAGCTCGCCAGCTTCATGGCGGAGGTGCGCGAGCTGATCCGCCCCGAGGGCATCTTCAGCGATGAGCCGACGGCGCTCGGAGCGGTCGCGACGGTGGCCGACGATACCGCCGCAGAGGACGACGTCGTCCCCTCCGACGCACTCGAAGACGACGCGGTGAACGACGACTCCCCCATCGAGGAGTTCCGCGGCGACGAGGCGCTCGAAGACGAACTCCTCGACGACGACGAGACCATCGACGGGAAG
Organism: Microbacterium hydrocarbonoxydans; assembly: GCF_900105205.1. Lineage (NCBI taxonomy): Bacteria > Bacillati > Actinomycetota > Actinomycetes > Micrococcales > Microbacteriaceae > Microbacterium > Microbacterium hydrocarbonoxydans. The sequence goes on from NZ_FNSQ01000005.1 coordinate 3,195,959, forward strand.
ATCACCATCGAGGTGGTCGAGGCCGACGACAAGACCTCGCGCTAGACGATCACAGACGAGAACGGCCCCATCCCGGAGGATGGGGCCGTTCTCATGCTCGGCGCGGAGTCCGTATGCGGACGCCGTCTGATCAGGCGCGGCTGAACTGCGATGCCGCAGGGCAGTCGAACGGGTCGCGAGCCGCGAGGCCGACCCGGTTGAGGTACTCGATGACGATCGCGTAGGAGCGTCCGAGGCTCGTCTCGGTGTACGGCACGTCGTTGACCGCGCAGTAGTCGCGGACGATCTCACGGGCCTTCGAGAGATGCGGGCGCGGCATATTCGGGAACAGGTGGTGCTCGACCTGGTAGTTGAGACCGCCCATGAGCCATGTGGCCCACCATCCTCCGCGGATGTTGCGCGAGGTACGCACCTGCTTCGAGAAGAAGTCCAGACGGGCACTCGGGTCGATGATCGGCATGCCCTTGTGGTTCGGCGCGAACGACGCGCCCATGTACACACCGAACACGGCGAGCTGCACACCCATGAAGGCGAACGCCATGCCGAGCGGCAGCATGAGGAAGACGGGGACGAGCACGATGGCGAAGCGCAGCGCGATCAGGCCGAGCTCGATCCAGCGCCCCTTGGCCTTCTTGCTCGTCACGAGGTGCTTGATGCCCAGGAAGTGCAGGTTCAAACCCTCGAGAGTCAGCAGCGGGAAGAACAGCCAGCCCTGCTTGCGCGTGATCAGTCGGATGAGACCGCGCGACTGCGCGGCATCCGTCTCGAGGAACGAGATCGTGTCGACCTCGATGTCGGGGTCCTTGCCCACCTGGTTCGGGTTGCCGTGATGCTTGGTGTGCTTGGAGTCCCACCAGGAGTAGCTGATGCCGACGACACCGGCGGCGAGGATGCGTGCGAGGCGGAAGTTCGCCGGACCCGATGACAGGATCTGACGGTGCGCGGCCTCATGCGCGAGGAAGGCCACCTGCGTGAGGATGATGCCGAGCGCACCGGCGATGAGGAGCTGGAACCAGCTGTCGCCGAGGAGGATGAAGCCGGTGATGGCGCCCCCGAGGGCGACGGCGAGGCCTGCACCCACGAAGATGTAGAACCAGCCGGCGCGCTGCAGGAGTCCGGTCTCGCGGACGACCTGGGACACCTGCTTGTAGGCGTGGGTCATCGGCGGGATCTCTGCGTTGCCGGAATACGTCTGGCGCACCGGCCCGAGCGTGGCTGCGGTCTTTTCGACCTGTGAAATGGAGATGTTGCTCTCCTGTCGATTGGAGCCCTTGAGCTGTGGAAAGCCCAAGGCAGATCGCCCAACGCTTACCTCAGGCTAACCCGCCGCACATGCGCTGTGGGGAATACGTCGCGACTCTGTGACAACTCTGTGTGAGGTCACAGGAGGCGGTCAGGCGCGTGCCCGGCGCGGACGCCGCGACAGCCCGCGCGGCAGGCGGAAGGAGAAGGCCGATGAGCGCCGCTCAGGGACCCTCTCGAGGGCCGCGCGCGCGTCGTCGAGCGAGTCGAACGAGCCGAGCGCCGTTCCGCGCTGGTCGCGGACGACGTGGACGGTGCCGTCGAATTCGATGAAGCCGGCGAACTCGCCGGCCCTGGTCGCGACGTGCACGTCGGTGTCGGCCTGCTTCCAGGTCAACGGCTCGGAGGATGAAAATGTGGTCGTGGTCATGCTGATACTCATTGCTGTGTGACGGGCGCGCGTTGTCGCGACCCGTAAAAAAGTGAGATCGAGGGCGGATGCCGCGCGCATCGACGTGCGTGGTCCGTAATGGCCCTGATCAGTGGCTCCGAGGCGGCCTAGAGGGGGCCAGAACACACGGTGCGCACTCAGTCTAACAGATCCCGTGCGACGGGGCCTGTCGCACGTGTCTGCCTCGCTCACACGCCCTGGACGCCCACCACCAGGGTCGCCGTGTACCCGCTGCCCTCGTCTCCCATCACCGTGGCGAGCTGCAGTGCGGCGGAGTCCTCTCCGAAGACGTTGTCGCTCGACAGACTGATCTGGGCGAGATTGCGGGTCGAGCCCTCGTAGCGTGGATCCGCGTACACCGCGGCGCAGGCATCCTCCGGGAGTGCGAGCTGTGAGGTGACGATCGCGTTCGCCGAATCCGTGATCGCCTCGACGTCGGGATACACCTCGAAGTGGACGTGGGGCCAGCGGCCCGCATAGCAACCGGGGAAGATCGACGAGAAGGCCACTCTCCCCTCGGCATCCGAGACCTGCACTCCTCGGAGGTATGTGACGTCCTCGAGACCCGAGGAGTACATCGAGTACTCGCCTCGGGCCGTGCAGTGCCAGGCGTAGACCGCGACGCCGGCGAGCGGTACGCCGCCGTTCGCGAGGTCACGTACCAGGAGCTCGAGCTTGAGCGGGATGCCGTCGGCGGTCGCCGAGCCGTCGATCGATGTGGTGATGTCCGCACGGACGATACCCGACCGCTCGAGGATGTCCGGGCCATTCGAGCCGTCTCCCGGGTATGGCCCTGCCGTTTCCTGGGGGATCTCGCCTGCGGCCGTGTTCTCCATGCCGCTGGTGCTGTCGGCGCCGGACGTCGCCGCGTCTCCCCCGCCCGTCGCCGGCGCGCTCGTGGCGGGGGTGCACGCCGCCAGCACGACCGCACCGACGCCGAGCCCCGCGAGCGAGAGGACCCCGCGCCTGGTCACCAGGGTGCGGATGTCGAATGCCGCGCCCTGGTCGACGACCTCCTCGTCGACCCGGTCGAGCATCCGACCCTCGTACATGGGGCCTTCGGGCGTCTGGACGGGTTCGGGGATCCGGCTCATGATCGTGCTCCTGTCGCGGTTCGGGCGTGGACGCCATGCTCGCCGACGAGTCGATCAAGGCCCCGTGCCTGCGCTATGCGACGCCTATGAGCCCCTGTCCGCCGGGCTATGAGCGCCTCTCCACCGGTGAGTGCAGGACGAGGACGACCACGATGGCGATCAGCACGAGCGCCGTTACCGCCACCGGGATCGGCAGCGCGGCGTCCAACAGCACGACGACGGCACCGAGCGGGACCACGGTGTTGACCACCCGGTCGGCGTTCTCCCGAATGGCGACCCACCAGATGCCGAGCAGGAAGATGGCGATCGGGACGGTCACGGTGAACGACGCCTGGATGTTCGAGAGGTGGCTCACACCGGTGAGCACGTCGAGCTCGACCTCGATCCCGGCCGAGAACGCGGCGGCCGCGGCGAACACGATGTAGTGCGTGTATCCGTAGCGCAGCGATGAGGCGAACGTCGTGATCGCGCGGTGATGCGGCGCCCAGAAGTAGATCCACCAGAGCGACGCCGTGACCGCCAACGTGAGCGCGGAGATGGAGATGAGCGGAACGAAGGACTCCAGCTCGTGGCTCGCGTCGATGATGGCGTTCGCCGAGGCCAGCAGGCTCTCCCCCAGCACGATCAGGGTGAACAACCCGTACCGCTCGGTGATGTGATGAGGGTGCCACGGCGTCTGCATCCGGTACTCGGCGAAGACCGGGACGCTGATCTCGAGCAGCGCGCAGATCACGAAGGCCACGATCTGCGGCGGCCCCGACGGGACGATGAGGAAGATGATCCACAGCACCTGCACCACAGCGATGCCGATCGCGTAGCGCCGTGCCGCCGAGCGGAGCTCGCCCGCACCGCGTGAGGCACGCAGCCACTGGGCGATCATCGCGACGCGCATCACGATGTAGCCGATCACCGGAACTCGGAAGTCGCCGTGCTCGAAGGCGGCGGGGATACCGGCCGCGAGCACCAGGACTCCGCCCATCTGCACGATCGTGGTCACCCGATACAGCCAGTCATCGGTGTCGAAGGAGGTGGCGAACCAGGTGAAGTTCATCCACGCCCACCAGACGGCGAAGAAGACCATCGCGTACGAGGTGATGCCGTGGACGAAGTCGCCGTGGCTCAGGGCGTGGTGGAGCTGTGCAGATGCGATGCTCACAGCCACCACGAACACGAGGTCGAAGAACAGCTCGAGAGTGCTGGCCGGGCGATGCGGCTGTGCCGGATCTCGGGGAACCATGCGGGTCAGCCGGAAGCGCGGCGTGGAGAGGGTGTTCACGCGGTCAGAATATCGGCGGGATTCCGCCTCCGAGCGCATGTACTGGAATATAGGTTCATCCACTCGCGTGAATTACCTTCCGCTGAACGATCCGTTCCGCTAGAGTGAACGAAGTCTGCAGTGCCTGCTGCCAGCGCCACCGTGTGGGACGGTGATCGCAACCTCGTGATGTGGGATCACGGAGTGCAACAGGAACCCGAGGGGTCGGGATGCAGACGATGCCATGGACGTGGGGTCCGTGGTCTGGGGAAACACTGGGGAAATCATGGCGCACTGGGGAATTCTGCGTACATACACGGCTCAAGGGGCCTCGGCATGACTTCCGTCGAGGATGCTCTGAGCATCTCTCGCACGGGTTCGGTCTTCACGCCGATCGCGGCACCGCGAGCCACCAAGTCGGTCACGCGCACGGTGGTCACACCGCGTGTGTCCGCGACGCTGGAGCGACGTCGTCAGTGGGAGCGACGTTATCGGATGCGACTGCGGATCTCGGATGCTGGGGTCATCCTTCTCGCAGTCGGAATCACAGCAGCGGTCCAGCTGATGGCCGGTGTCGCAGGGGAAGAGGCCCTGCGGAGCGGCATCCCGCTGGCCACGCTCTGGTATCTGATGCTCAGCGCTCTGCATACACGTGATGCAGCGCTGTTCCGTGCCAGCGCCACCGAGTACCGCGGCGTGGTCCACGCCAGTGGGCTGGCGTTCGGGATCATCGCCATGCTCAGTGTCGTGCTGGGTTGGCAGACGATGCAGCTCGTGCTGCTCGTCGGCCTGCCGCTCGGTGTCCTCCTGCTGCTCGTCACCCGCTGGGCGTGGCGGCACTGGCTGACGGCGCAGCGTGCGCAGGGGCGTTTCGCCTCCCGCACGCTCGTCGTCGGCAACAGGGACGATGTGGAGTACGTCGTCCGCACGCTGCATCCGATCGGCGCCTCCGGGTACCAGGTGGTCGGCGCGACGCTCCTCGACGGCAACGCGCGTGACGTCGAAGTCGGCGGCGTGCACTTCCCCGTGCTCGGCAACGTCAACTCCGTCTCGACGGTCGCCGCCGAGCTCGGAGCCGACACGATCATCGTGGCGAGCCGTCCCGACGGCGAGCCCGACTTCGTGAAGCACCTGAGCTGGCAGCTCGAGGGCACGGCCGCCGAGCTCGTGCTCTCCAGCCGCCTCACCGATGTGGCAGGTCCGCGCATCTCCTTCGCGCCGGTCGAGGGGCTCCCGCTGATCCAGGTGCAGATCCCGTCGTACGAAGGCGGCCAGCATGTGCTCAAGCGCGCGCTCGACATCGCTGTCGCATCCGTCGCGCTCATCCCGATCGCTCTGATCACCCCGATCCTCGCTCTGCTGGTGAAGCTGGACTCTCCTGGTCCGCTGTTCTTCTCCCAGGAGCGGGTCGGACGCGACGGCCGGACGTTCAAGATCATGAAGTTCCGCTCCATGAAGACGGATGCCGAGCAGCAGCTCGCCGCCCTCAAGGAGCAGAACGAAGGCGCCGGTCTCCTGTTCAAGATGAAGGACGACCCCCGGGTCACGCGGGTCGGCAGGATCCTCCGCAAGCTGTCGCTCGACGAGCTGCCGCAGTTCTGGAACGTCCTCATCGGCGACATGAGCGTGGTCGGACCGCGCCCGCCGCTGCCGAGCGAGGTCACGGCGTACGACGGCACCGTGTTCCGTCGCCTCTACATCAAGCCCGGCATCACGGGTCTCTGGCAGGTCTCCGGCCGCAGCGACCTCTCCTGGGACGAGAGCGTGCGGCTCGACCTTCGCTATGTGGAGAACTGGTCGGTCATGAACGACCTGCAGATCATGTGGCGCACGGCCAAGGCCATGGTGCAGCCCAGCGGGGCATACTAGTCACAGAACACTGCGGTTCGGTTCGCCGGGGAGGCGGATGCGGAGCCGGAAGGCAGTGAAATGGGCGCGGGAGCGTCCGAATCGAGGGGAAAATCATCGTGCCATCAACCGTGCGGATACTTGGCACCCACGGCGTACCCGCCGCATACGGCGGCTTCGAGACCGCCGCCGAGAACGTAGGCCTGTACCTGCGCGATCAGGGCTGGAACGTCATCGTCTACTGTCAGATCCCCGGGGAGGGGCCGACGACCGTCGACGAGTGGAACGGACTCCAGCGCGTCCTGATCCGAGAGCCGCGGGATGGCTGGAAGGGCACGTCGGCGTTCGACCTGACCTCCATCCGCCATGCGATGCGCGAGCATGTCGACGGCGACGTCTGGCTCACGTTCGGCTACAACACCGGGGTGTTCGACGTCGTCCCCCGGCTCCGCAGGATCCCGAACGTCATCAACATGGACGGCATGGAGTGGACCCGCAAGCGCTGGGGCATCGTCAAGCAGGGCATCCTGCTGGCGAATGAGCGCCTGGCCGGATGGGTCGGAGACGTGCTCATCGCGGACCATCCGGTGATCGCGACCTACCTGCGCCGGCACTTCGGCTCGCGACGGGTGCAGACCATCACCTACGGTGCGCACGAGGTCGTCGACGCACCGACGGCTCCCGTCGAGGAGCTCGGGCTCACGCCCGGTCAGTACGCGACCGTCGTCTGCCGCCCGATCCCGGAGAACTCCGTGCTCGAGATCGTGAAGGCGTGGTCGTCGGAGAAGCGCGGCATGCCGCTCGTCGTCGTCGGGCCGTACGGCGACGACGATCCGTATCACGTGGCGGTGCGCGCGGCGGCATCCGAGGAGGTGCTGTTCCCCGGGGCGATCTTCGAGCCGGAGCGCATGCAGTCCCTCCGGTTCCACTCCGCGATCTACCTTCACGGCCACACCGTCGGAGGGACGAACCCGTCGCTCGTCGAGGCCATGGCCGCCGGCAACGCCGTGGTCGCCCACGACAACCCGTACAACACCTGGGTCGCGGGGCCCGACAACGCCTACTTCACCGGCGCCGAGGATCTCGCCGTCCTCCTCTCCGAGATCCTCTCGGACGACAACAGGAGGCAGCGCATGGGTGCCGCCAGCCGCGACCGATTCCACGCCGAGTTCACCTGGGCGAAGATCGGCGCCCAGTACGAGCATTCGCTCCGGACCGCTCTCGCGCGGCACGGACACGCACAGCAGCAGACAGGGGTACACGCATGATCGATGTCGCAGTGGTCGGACTCGGGAAGATGGGGCTCTCCCATCTGTCGATGATCAAGGCGCACCCCGAGGTGAATCTGGTGGGGGTGTGCGATGCGACCGGGTATCTGCTCGACATCCTGGCGAAGTACACCGGGGTCAAGACCTACAAGGACCTCGACAAGATGCTCGACGAGGCGCGTCCGCAGGCCGTGATCATCGCCACGCCGACGCACCTGCACGCCGGGATGATCCGCAACGCGCTCGAACGCGGCATCCACGTGTTCTGCGAGAAGCCGCTCGTGATCGATCCGGCAGACAGCGTCGAACTCACCGCCCTCGCAGAGCGGAAGGGGCTGGTGACGCAGGTCGGCTACCACAACCGCTTCGTCGGGGCCTTCAGCGAGGTCAAGCGGTTGCTCGAGCTCGACGCGATCGGCACCGTCAACACCGCTCTCGCTGAGGCCTACGGACCCGTGGTGCTCAAGCCCGCTGGTCGCACCTGGCGCAGCGAGCGCGCGACGGGAGGCGGATGCCTCTATGACTACGCCGCGCACCCGCTCAACCTGCTGACCTGGTATCTCGGTACGCCGGAGTCCGTGAGCGGCAGCCAGCTGACCAGCATCTTCTCGGCGCAGATCGATGACGCCGTCGCGAGCACACTGCACTACCCGAACGGCACCGCTCAGATCATCTCGAACTGGTCTGATGAGTCGCAGCGCAAGATGACGACGAAGATCACCCTGTGGGGCACGAACGGTCGGATCTACGCCGACCGTCAGGAGATCCACGTCTACCTCCGCGACACCGCGACCATCCCCGACGGATACCGCGTCGGGTGGAACGTCCGGTACACGACCGACCTCACCGATGCGCCGTGGTTCTACCTGCGTGGCGAGGAGTACAGCGCTCAGCTGGATTCCTTCGTGCAGCGGGCCCAGGCCGGCGCCTCGGCCGGCATCAACGATTTCGCCTCGGCGGCGGTCACCGACAGAGTGATCTCGATGATCAGCGAGGATGCGGTGCGCGGCGACGCCCGACTCACCGCGGACGCAGCATCCGATCTCGCCGTCAACACGGCACCGAAGGGGCGCATCGCGGCAGCGCTGAGCGCTCTGCGTGGAGGGAAATGACCATGACGACAACCACCCGCACCATGGACCGTCTGCTGTTCGGCGACAACCAGTTCTTCGGCGTCAACCACATGTCCGAGGAGAAGGCCCGCGCGCAGCAGATGCGGTTCCAAGACACCGACGCGATCATGGGCGTGCTCGATGCCGCGTATGACGAGGGCGTGCACACCTTCATGTGCACGACGCACGATCGCATCGCAGAGGTGACCGAGCACGTGCGCGCCCAGCCCGATCGCTACGCCGACATGACCTTCTTCCCCTGCATGCCGTACGCGCACAAGTACGCGAATGCGGTCACCGAAGACGGCTTCCTCGGAGCCATCCGCAAGTTCCTCCCCGAGGAGGGACTCCTCGACAGCATCGCCCGAGGAACGTCCTCTCTCGCCCGCAAGGACATCGAAGGCGTGACGACCCTGCTCATCGATGCCGAGATGAAGATGTTCGAGGGGCTCGACACCCCCGTGATCTGGCTGCAGAACGTCGTCGTCGATCTCTTGTCAGGACTCGGCTTCACGGACGCGTTCCGCATCTTCGCCGATCACGTGCGCAAGCGCTACAACGCGGAGCCGGGTTTCATCACCATGAACCTGCCCCGCCTGCTCGACGACCTCGACAAGGCCGGCGTCGAGAACCCGATCGTCTGCTCGAACATCAACAAGCTCGGCTTCCGGATGTCCGGCGGTGTCGACGCCTACCGCGAGGCGATGGAGAAGCGTCCGTTCCGCGCCGTCGCGATGTCGGTCTTCGCCAGCGGCGCGATCCCGCCCCGCGAGGCGATCGAATGGGTCACCGCTCTTCCGAACCTCGAGTCCATCGTGTTCGGTGCCTCGAGCCGGGCGAACATCGCCTCCACGGTGAGTCTCGTGGACGAGTTCTGGCCGCAGCGCTGATATGACCCAGGGGGATCCGAACGTCGTCCTGATCGCCAACCCGGGGGCCGACCTGTACGGCTCGGACCGGATGGTGCTCGAGACGGTGCGCGCGCTGGTCCGCGCTGGCCGCCGTGTCGTCGTGACCGTTCCGGCACCCGGCCCCCTCGTGCAGCTGCTCGAGGAGGCGGGCGCCGAGGTCGTCGAGTGCCGGACGCCGATCGTCCGCAAGGGCCTCCTGAGTCCGCGCGGCCTCCTCGATCTCGCGGTCACGGCCATACGATCCATCGGCCCGGGGCTTCGACTCATCCGACGAGTCGATCCCGGCGCTCTGATCGTGAACACCATCACTCCCCCGCTGTGGATCGCACTCGGACGGTGGAGCAGGCGGCTCACCGTGTGCCACGTGCACGAAGGGGAAGGGTCGGTCGCCGGCCTCCTGCGCCGAGCACTGTACCTGCCACTGGTCTTCAGTCACCGCGTGATCGCGAACAGCGACTTCACCCGCCGCGTTCTCGCGGAGGCATCTCCTCGCGTGCGCGACCGGACCGTGGTCGTCCACAACGCCGTCCCCGGCCCTCCCGAGGTGGCACCTCCTCGCATGCCCCTGAGCGCGCCGACCCGGCTTCTGTACGTGGGACGGCTCTCGCACCGCAAGGGCGTGCATGTGGCCATCGAGGCGCTCGACGCCCTGGTCCGCGACGACCACGACGCGACGCTGGACATCGTCGGCGCCGTGTTCCCCGGCAACGAGGCCTACCTCGACGAACTGCATGCCCAGGTGGAGCGCCGAGGGCTGAAAGAGCGCGTCTCCTTCCTCGGCTTCAAGGCGTCGGTCTGGGACGACCTCGCACGCAGCGACATCTCCGTCGTCACCTCCCTGGTCGACGAGACCTTCGGGAACACGGCTGTGGAGGCCGCGCTGGCAGCGAGACCCGCCGTGGTGAGCGAGGTCGGCGGGCTCCCGGAGGCGGTCAGCTCATCAGAGAGCGCGACTCTCGTTCCCCCCGGTGACAGTGCAGCGCTCGCGTCGGCGATCGCCGCGAAGATCGACGGCTGGCCGGAGCAGGCGAGACTCGCCTCCCGCGATGCGGTCGCGGTCGCAGACGCGTTCTCGTCGCAGCGGTACTCCGACGGCATCCTGGCCGCCCTGCGCCGCTGAGGGCGAAAACTCTTCGCCCACAGGTCTTGTCCCCCTTTCGGCGGACATGATACGATCACGCTCACTGGGGATAGTGTCATTTGGGGATGACACCGTCGACTGACTCGTTCTGAACGGGTCCATGTCGGCAACCCTGATTGGGGAATCTGGGGATCGACAATCATGATGATTGCGCGTACAAGCGTGTCCATCGCGGCCCTCGCGCTCTGCGTGAGTCTGGTCGCCTGCAGCGGCGGCACCGAGCCGCCGAGCGGAGCGGAGCCGACGTCATCGACGTCGTCGACCCCTGCTCCTGATGCGACGGCGGGCGGTGATCCCTCAGACGATTCGGGCGGATCCGCGCCCGATCAGCCGATCGCGAAGGTCGAGAGGGCGGGGCACTCGGGTGATCCGACAGTGACCGCACCTCCTGCCAGCACGGGGGATCCGGTCACCTACGACGATGGGGTGAGCGTCCGCATCGATGACGTCTCCTTCTCGAAGGAGACGGCCCAGGGCCCAGGGAGCTTTCCCGACCGCGAGTACGCCCGTCTGACGCTGACGATCGACAACGACTCCGCAGGTCCCATCGACCTCGGCACGTCGGTCCTCACCCTTCTCGATGCCGACGGTACCGCGGCCGTGCGCGTCTACGCGGCCGAGGCGGAGACGTCGGACTTCGCCGGCTCCGTCGCGGCAGGCAAGACCGCCACGGCGACCTATGCGTTCGCCGTCCCCGCCGATTCGCGCGACGAGGTCACGCTGGTCGTCGACTTCGACGGCGACCACACCTCGGCCGTCTTCCGCGGAGGGCTCGACTGATGCCCTCGACGCGTCCGACCACTGACACTCCACTCGACCGCATCTCATCACGAGGAACCTCCATGACCCGCACGACTCGCGGAGCAGATCGTCTCCGCCGCGTGATCGCCGTTCTCGCCACCGCAGCGACGGCTCTCGCGACGCTCGCCTTCATCGCGCTGCCTGCGGAGTCCGCCTCGGCCGAGACGGCGGGGCAGCCCGACACCGTGACCGCAGACGTGCTGCCGACCTGGCAGATCAACGGCGTCGTGTGGAGCCAGGCCGTGGCCGGCAACACCGTGTACGTCACCGGCAGCTTCACCAAGGCACGTCCGCCCGGGGTGGCCGTCGGCGGACCGGGCGAGATCGACGCCAACAACGTGTTCGCGTTCGACATCACGACGGGCAACCCGGTACCGAACTTCAGCCACGCCTTCGACGGACAGGGTCTGGTCGTCCGCGTCACGCCCGACGGGAAGACCGTCTACTTCGGCGGCGACTTCACCGCGGTCGACGGACAGGCGCGTGCGCACGTGGCCTCGTTCGACGTGGCAACCGGCGCGATGCTCGACTGGGCTCCTCGTGCCGACGGACAGGTGCGCGGCTTCGCCTTCGCCGGTGACACCGTCTTCGTGGGCGGCAACTTCCGCTCCAGCGGCGGACAGCCGCGCAGCGAGCTCGCGGCGTGGAGCAGCGCGACGAAGAGCATCCTCCCGTGGGCGCCGTCGGCGGCCGGCGACGGATTCGTCTGGGACATGGTGATGAGTCCCGACTCGTCACGCGTCATCGTCGGCGGCTCCTTCACCACTCTCAACGGTGCAGCGGCCTACGGCATGGCGTCCGTGGACGCGTCGACCGGCGCAGCGCTCCCCTGGGCGGCCACGGACCGGATCAAGACCGCGGGTCTCAACGGAGCCATCTCGAGCCTCAGCACCGACGGCACCCAGGTCTACGGAACGGGCTACGCCTTCGGCGCGGGCGCGACGTTCGAAGGCACCTTCGCCGCAGATCCGTACACCGGCTCGATCAACTGGGTCAACGACTGCCTCGGCGACACCTACGGCAGCTTCCCGCAGGACGGGGTGCTGTACTCGGTCTCGCACAAGCACGACTGCAGCGTGGTGGGCGCCTTCGGCGACACCAACCCGCGATCGCGCTGGACGAAGGCCATCGCCGAGAGCACGAACCCCACCGGCGTGATCACCAAGAAGGACGCGTACGGCTGGGACTTCACCGGTCTGCCGTACACCGAGCAGCTGAACTGGTACCCGGACCTCGAGTTCGGCACCTACACGAGCGCTCGCCAGGCGGCATGGTCGGTCACCGGCAACGCGAACTACGTCGTCCTCGGCGGGGAGTTCCCGAAGGTCAACAACGTCGCACAGCAGGGACTCGTCCGCTTCGGCAAGAAGAACGTCTCACCGCACGCCGTCGGACCGGTCTACAACGCAGGACTGACGCCCGCTCCTTACTCGAACGAGTCCGGAGTCGTTCGCGTGCCCTTCACCAGTGTGTGGGACCGCGACAACGCCACCATCACCTACGACGTGTTCCGCAGCCCCTCCGTCAAGATCGCGACGCTCACCCGGACGGACGGTCGCTTCTGGACTCTGCCCAACCTGAGCATCACCGACAGCGGACAGACTCCGGGCGCGCAGGTGCGATACCAGGTCAGGGCGAAGGATGCCGACGGCAACGTGCAGTGGAGCGCGTGGTCGCCCTACGTCACCGTGTCGGGCACCCCGACGGCCGCCTACCGCGCCGCCGTCCGTGCGAGCGAACCCAGCCACTACTGGCGCCTGGATGAGTCCACCGGTACGCGCCTCTGGGATGACGCGGGCGACGCACCCGGCACCGCGACCGGGCTGACGCTCGGCGCGAGCGGTGCCATGCTGAACGACTCCAATCCGGCGGTCAACTCGGCCGGCGGCAGCTCACCCAAGATGACCACCCAGGACGTCAGCGCCGCACCTGCGGCGGTCACTGTCGAGGCGTGGGTGCGGACGACCAGCACCAGCGGCGGTCGCATCGTCGGGTTCGGCGATTCGGCGACCGGGACCTCGACCTCGGGGATCACGGACCGCATGCTCTACCTCGACAACTCCGGCCGCGCGAACTTCGCGATCAACGACGGCTCCTACCGCACGGTGTACAGCCGCTCCGCCGTCAATGACGGGCAGTGGCACCACATCGTCGGCACCGTCGACGGTGACGGCATGCAGCTCTTCGTGGACGGCCGTCGTGTCGGTCGCGACCAGGCGCGCACGTCGCCGAAGATCTACAACGGCTACTGGCGGATCGGCGCCGATCAGACCAACGGCCTGACGAACAAGCCGACCAGCGCCGGGCTCTCCGGTCGGATCGACGACGTCGCCGTGTACTCGGCTGCGCTGAGCCAGTCCGACATCCAGTCGCACTATCTCGCGAGCGGCCGAGCCTCCAACTGGACGGCCGCGCCGACGGACGTCTACGGTGCCGCGGTCTCGACCGACGCGCCCGACGCCTACTGGCGCCTCGACGAGACCGCCAGCGGCACCATCGTCGACTCGGCGGTCGGCGGCACCACCGGCAACCTCAGCGGCACCGTGACCCGAGGACAGTCCTCGGCGATCGGCTCCGGCACCGCCACGACCTTCAACGGGTCGAGCGCGATGGTCGTCGCCCAGGAGGCGTGGAACGCCCCGACCACCTACAGTGCCGAGCTGTGGTTCAAGACCACGACCACCAGAGGTGGAACCCTCATCGGGTTCGGCAACACCGCCAGCGGCCTCAGCGCCTCGTACGACCGCCATGTGGTCATGCAGAACGACGGCAAGATCCAGTTCGGGAGCGGGCAGCCGCAGACCACCCTGGTCACGCCGACGGCCTACAACGACGGTCAGTGGCACCACGTGGTGGCGACCCAGGGAGCGGGCGGGATGAAGCTCTGGCTCGACACGCAGCTGGTCGGCAGCAACTCCATGGCCGGCTCCGAGAACTACCGCGGCCACTGGCGCATCGGCGCCGACCGCACATGGGGAAGCACGACGAGCAACTACATCGCGGCCACGATCGACGAGGTCGCCGTGTATCCGACCGCCCTGTCCGAGCAGCGCGTGCGCGATCACTTCGCCGCGAGCGGGCGCTCCGTCCCCGGTCGCGCACCGGTGGCGGCGTTCACGTCGACGACCGACAAGCTGAGCGTGGCGGTCGATGCGAGCACCTCGACGGACGCCGACGGAGGTCCGCTGGTCTACGCGTGGAACTTCGGTGACGGCACGCTCGCCACCGGCGCGACGGCCTCGCATGCCTACGCCGCCGGCGGGACCTACACGATCACCCTCAAGGTGACCGACAGCACGTCTCTGACGAACACTCTGACCCGTTCGGTCACGGTGGCGGCCAACCAGGCTCCGACAGCGTCGATCAGCGCCACTGCCGATCACCTGGAGGTGGCGTTCGACGGCTCGGCATCGTCCGACCCCGACGGCTCGATCGCCTCGTACACCTGGGACTTCGGAGACGGTGCGACCGGCACCGGGGTCACGGCATCGCACACGTACGCGACCGCCGGCACCTTCACCGCCACCCTCACCGTGACCGACGACAGCGGGACCACCGCGACGACGACGCGGACCGTGACGACGACGCTGGCTCCGAACCAGGATCCGACCGCCGCCTTCACGACGGCGACGGATCTGCTCGAGCTCACGGTGAACGCCTCGACGTCCACGGACGCCGACGGCACCATCGAGTCGTACGCCTGGAACTTCGGCGACGGATCAACCGGCAGCGGCGCCACGGCGACCCACTCCTACGCGAGCGTCGGCACCTACACGGTGCGCCTGACGGTCACGGACAACCGGGGCGGCACCGCAACCGTGACCCGCGACGTGACAGTCACGCAGAACGAGGCACCGGTCGCGGCCTTCACCACGTCGGTGGCGAATCTCGCGGTGTCGGTGAACGCCGGCGGATCCACGGATGCGGACGGGTCGATCGCGTCCTACGCCTGGGACTTCGGCGACGGAGCCACCGACACCGGGGCGACCGTCTCGCACACCTATGCGGCCGGCGGCACGTACACCGTGACTCTGACCGTGAAGGACGACCGGGGCGCGACGAACACGACGACCAAGACCGTCACCGTCGCCGCACCGCAGGTCTGGGCGCAGGATGCGTTCACCCGCACGGCCACCAACGGCTGGGGCACCGCGACGACGACCGGCGGAGCGTGGACGATGTTCCCGTCCAGCGCGACCGCACTGAGCAAGTTCGCCGTCAACGGCACCGGAGGCACCGTCACGCTCTCGGCCGGGAACAACTACTCGGCATCGCTCGCCGGCTCCACGCCGTCGACGAACACCGAGGAGCGGTTCACCGTCGCCTTCAACCAGCCGTCGACCGGTGGCGGGTTCTACTTCTCGGCACTCGGACGCCAGATCGACAACGCCAACGACTACCGCGCGAAGTTCCGCGTGGCCTCGAACGGCGTGGTGTCCCTCTGGCTGACGAAGACGATCGCCGGTGTGGAGACGGTCCTGTCGTCGACCGCCGTTCCGGGTCTCTCGATCACGGCAGCCGACCAGCTGAGCGTGCGGTTCCAGGTGACGGGCACCAACCCCACCACCCTCAAGGCGAAGGTGTGGCGCACGGCCACGACCGAGCCGACGGCATGGACCCTGACCACCACCGACGCCACGGCGTCACTGCAGGTGCCCGGCTACGTCGGAGTGAACAGCTACCTGTCATCGAGCGCGACGGCCGTACCGGTGGTCTACACCTACGACGACTTCTGGGCGGGACCCGCGCAGTAACTCCGAGGGGTAGGACATGACGGAGGGCCGAGGCGTTCACGCCTCGGCCCTCCGTCATGTCCGCCGAACCTTCGCGGAACGGGAAGCGGGGATCAGGGGAAGCGGGCCCCGATCGACGGGCTCACTGCGCCGAGGATCGCCGACACAGCCGCGGGGATGCTCCGTGGTGCCGCCGTGATGCCGGGCAAGAGGCGACCCGATCGGTCCGTGGCCGGACGACCCTCGACGGCCGTCGAGTTCGCATCCTGCCCTGTCGTGCTCCGGTAGGTCGCCCATGTCGAGAAGACGTACGGGTTCACATTCGCCGTACCCCGCGACCAGATGACGAACCACGTCGGGGCGGCAGCGCCATTGCGCTGGACCACGTTCCCGTCGGTCCGGATGTTGAGCTGGGCTGGCGTGTACCGATGGGTGTAGTCCTCGACGCACACCGTGCAGTTGCCGGCACTCTCACCCACGACGTTGTTCCCCATCGAGATGTCGCGGATGAGCCACGGCATCGTCGGGTCGGGGAACGGGCGCCGGGCGTTGTGACCGGGTACCGACGCATCGGTGGCGCTGCGACTGTCCTGCACGATGTTGACGGCGCGGTCGCCGCCGATGATCGTGTTGTTCCAGAGGTTGACGCCACCGGTGTTGTTGATCTTCACGCCGTTGCCGACGTTGCGCAGGACCAGATTGTTCACGAAGTCGATCTTCTGAGACAGCTCGAGGAATGCGCCGGCGCCCCGGTTCTCGATGATGTCGGAACCGGTGATCCGCACGTCGTACACCGCCTGGTCGAGCCAGACCCCGGGTCCGTCGTTGCGCAGCAGCGCCGCGTCGGTGATCGTCACCCCGCGGGACTTGGCGATCTTGACCCCACCTGACACGGGCGACGTGTTGAAGTGCTCGGCGTTGTTCTCGACGGCGAGGAGATCGTCGATGACGAGCGCATCGGCGTAGTTGGCGCCGAGCCCCATCAGCCCGTTGCGGGCGAGGGTCACGTCGCGGATGGTCGCGTTCGAGGACCCGACGAACAGCCCCGTCGACGCGTTGTCGTAGATGACGACGTTCTCGAGGGTCGCCCGCGGCGCCTCCACGGTCACGGCACCCATCATCCAGACCGACGTCGCGTAGTTGCGAACTCCGATGCCCCGCACGACTGCGCCTTCGCCTCGCAGCGAGAGCGCCTTGGTCAGGGTCGAGGTCCGGACGCTGTGGCCGGCCGGATCGCTGCCGAGGTAGAGACGGTCGTTCGCGACGTCGGTGAAGAAGGTGCCGGCCTTGAGCGCGGCGAGCGACGCCACCTCGGTCTGGGCGACGCCGTCGATCCAGACCTGCTCGGGGTGAGCGGCCATGGGATGCGCGGCGTTCAGCCACCGCCACCCTGCCGCAGTGCCGTCCGCCTCGCCCCGCGTGAAGGACGGAGTGGAGTCGAAGTCGTACTTCCAGTCGGCGCTGAACCAGCGACCTCCCGAGCTCTGCCAATTGCTCGCAGCGGAGGACCCGTCGAACCAGACGGCCTCACCGGGGTAGGACTGGATCGTCAGCTTCTTGCCCGACGGGATGACGACCGACTCATGGTAGGTACCGCCTCGCAGCACGAGAGTCGCGCCGGACGCCGCGCGGTCGACGGCGCTCTGCACGCTCGCGAACGGGGCTTCGGCGGAACCCGACCCACCGCTCGTCGCGCCGACTCTCACGAAGAGCGCTCCGGCCGGTACGGGGTAGTTCGTCGAACCGACGACTGCAGATCCGGCAGCGGTGCGCGTGCCCGCCACGTTCCAGACGGGCGCACCGCCCGCAGGCTTCGTCGGTGTGGTCGGCGTGGTTGGTGTCGTCGGCGTCGTGGGCGTCGTGGGCGTGGTGGGTGTCGTCGGCGTGGTCGGCGTGGTCGGAGTCGTGGGCGTCGTCGGAGTCGCCTCCTCCTTCGCCGTCACCCGGAGGTCGTCGAACAGCACGGGCAGCGCCGGCGTGCTGCGCGAGACGTAGAGCCGCACACCGGTCCGGCCTTCCGCGGTCAGCCGCTTCGCCGCACGGTCGGTCACAGAGAGCTTCCATGCCGAGGGCTTCGTTCCCGCTGCGCTCACTCGTGCATCGATCTTCACGGCATCCGTTCCCGCGAGACGGGTCTCGAGTACGAACGGAACTCCCGCCTTGACCCGGAGCTCGGGGACCCAGGTGTAGCCGAGGGTCGTCTGCACGCCGGCATTGACCCGGAGCGTCTCGAGCAGCACGACGCCCTTCGGATCGACGCGCACCTGCGTCTGGTAGAAGCCGTCGGCGGTGAGTCGGGACTGCAGACTCATGTACACGCCGGAACCGGACTTCGGCAGCTTCGGCAGGGTGAACACCGTCGATTGCGTGGAATCGGCGACGGACAGTCCGATCGGACGCGCGGACACGGTGGCACCCGGTGCTGCGGCGTTGAGCTTGGCGGTCCCGTTGGCCACGGAGACCGAGGCGACCGGCGACGCGTCATAGGTCGTTCCGTCTGGCGAGGAGCCGAGGCCCTTGGCCACGGTTCGTGTCATCGAGTCCTGCACGAGGACCACGTCCGTCGTCTCCGCCGCAGCGGGCGCGACGACGGCCAGAGGGAGTAACAGTGCGGATAAGGATGCGATCAGGGGGAGGGTACTTTTACGCATGAGGGGAGGCTCTCCGATGTGCTTCTCGGTACTGCAGGTTCGGGTAGGCAGTATCGACATCCGACTTCGGTGGCGGATGATAGTAGACCATAGCCTGGAAACCGTCGGCAGTTCCTGAGGATCAGCTGATATCGATTGAATAACTGTCCGCGAGCGCCGCCTCCTTCCGGTTCAGCCCAGCGCGGACATCTTCCGGAACCATATGGCCAGCCCCGCCCCGAGGTACAGCAGTGCCGCCAGGGCGAGGAGGCTATATACCAGCATGAACGCTGGCGGCCAGCCCCACAGCACGAAGGCGAGGCAGAGGACGCCGTAGTCCGTCGGCAACCCGAGAAGCGACCGTCCGAGTGAGAAGCCGCCTGCCTGGGCGGCCTGAGGCACTCCGCGCTTGCCTCTCAGAAGATCGTTCAGGATCATCCCGAAGAAGGTGACCGTCGAGATCACCGCGAAGCCGAGCGGAACCAGCAGCCAGAGCTCCGACGGCAGCGGGAAGAACCGGTACCACCCGATTGCGACCGCGATCGGCAGGGCCACGAGCTTCGTGGAGTCGAGCACATGATCGAGCCACTCCCCTGCGAGCGAACCTCCGCCTCGCAGGCGCGCGACCTGGCCGTCAGCACTGTCCCAGGCGTAGCCGATGGCGAGGAGCAGCCACACGACCACGCCGAGGACGATCGAGGGCGGCACCGTGGCCAGCAGGACGATCCCGGTGAAGGTGAACGCCGCACTGATCAGGGAGACCTGGTTGGGCACGAGACCGACGGTGAACGCACCGGCGGCGATCACCCTTCCGACCGGACGGTTGACGAACACCGAGTAGGCGGGGGCCCCACGGGCCCTGCCCTTCTGCGCTGCAGCGAGGCTCCGGTACGAATCTGCGAAAGTCAGGGGGTCACTCCTCGAGCTCGGAAGTCATCGAATGTCAGGGTGTACGGGACACTGCTGAACCCGGATCCCGCATAGGTCGAGATCCCGATGTGGCCTGCGGTCTGCAGGCCGGCCGTGGAATCGGTCGTGCTCAGCTGCCAGGCAGCCGGTTCGGTCGTTCCCGCCGCCCAGATCTTACTCCGCAGCGTGGTCGTGCCGACCCCGAACGCCTGCACGCGCACGTTATATATCGTTCCGGCGGCGAACGTGAAGCCGGCCATGTTCTGCGAGACCAGTGCCGTGCCCCCTCGGGCCAGCTGGGCCGTGACCGACCCGTCGGCCCCGATCAGCCATCGAGCCCGGTAGTCATCCGCACCGACGACGCGGGCGAGGGCTGCGACGTAGACGCGCGCTCCGGCCGGCAGCGCAGGGGCGGAGACCGTGAAGGTGAGGTCCGTGCTGGTCGACGTCGCGGAGTTCAGCGTCGCCGTGCGGGTCTGGCCCGCCGCCTGCGTCGTGAACTTCGCCGCGCCGTTGTCGATCGCGACGTTCGCCGCACTGCTGGTCTGCGCCCAGGCGCCCCCGGTCTGCGCCGTGCCCAGCAGGCCGTTCGCCCGACCGAAGTCGTCGGCGGCGAAGGCGGCGCCGGCCGGAGCCGTCACCGTCACGGACTTCGTCACGGTGTTCACCGCTCCGTCGTCGTCGGTCACCGTGAGGGTCACCGTGTATGTGCCGGCTGCGGCATACGGGTGCGAGGCTGTCGCTCCGGTCCCGGTCGTCCCATCGCCGAAGTTCCACGCATACGAGGCGATCGTGCCGTCAGGGTCCGTCGACGCCGACGCGTCGACGGCCACGGTGAGGTCGGTCGGCGAGGCCGTGAACGAGGCCACGGGGCTCTGGTTCCCCGGGACCGCCGTGACGGTCACGGGCTTCGTGATCGCCGCGGTCGCTCCCTTGTCGTCCGTCACAGTCAGGGTGACCTGGTACGTACCGGCCGCAGCATACGTGTGCGCGGCTGGCGTGGCCCCGGTGCCCGTCGTCCCATCGCCGAAGTTCCAGGCGTAGCCGGCGATCGTGCCGTCGGCATCCGTCGAGGACGATCCGTTCACGGTCGCGGCGAGGCCGCTGACCGAACTCGTGAAGGCCGCCGTCGGCGCCTGGTTCGTCGGAGGCGTCGGACCACCGGTGGTGGAGCCTGCCCAGAAGTTGTCGAACCGGGTCTGGAACGGGACGTTGGTGACAGAGCCACCCAGGTACACGCCGATGCCGACATGCCCTGCCGTCTGCAGACCGGCCGTCGAGCTGGTCGTGGTCGAGGTCCACGCGGCGGGCTCCGAGGTCCCGACCTTCCATACCTTCGCCCTGATGGTCGTCGGAGAGGTGCCGGTCGCCTCGGTGCGCACGTGGAGCGCATCACCGGCGCTGACCGTGAGTCCGGTCGGGACCGTCGTGAGGACCGTCGTGCTCTGCTGCAGCTGCAGCTGGACGCCGCCGGTCGGCGAGACGATCACACGGGACCTGTAGTCCTCGGTACCGACCCGACGCGCGGCCACGGTGTAGTAGGCGCTGCCGCCCGTCGGAAGCTGCGGGAGGACGACATCCACGTCCACCGCGGTGTCCGTCGACGAGACCCCGGTGAGGTACGCGTACCGTTGCGCGCCTCCGGCCTGCTGCAGCAGGGCTGCGTAGGCGCCGCTGACGAGGTAGTTGGAGGCCGTGTTCGACAGCGTCCACGCTCCCCCGGTGTTCGCGGTGCCGAGGCCGCTCGCGACGGTCCGGTTGAACGAGTCCGAGGCGTAGGTCACCGCACCGACCGGAGCCGTCACCGTGATCGATGCCGTCTTCTGCGTCGTGGCACCCTGGTCATCGGTCACCGTGAGGGTGATGGTGTTCGTGCCTGCTGCGGCGTACGTGTGCGATGCGGTCTTGCCCGATCCCGCTGCCGTCCCGTCGCCCCAGTTCCAGGAGTAGCCGGCGATGGTGCCGTCGGTGTCCTGCGAGGCGCTGGCGTCGACGTCGACCTTGAGGTCGGTCGCGGCCGAGGTGAACGACGCCACGGGAGCCTGGTTGGCCACCGCTTCGACGATCGTGGTCTCGGTATCGCTCGCGCCCTTGTCGTCGGTGACGGTGAGCGTCACGGTGTACGAGCCTGCGACCGCGTATGTGTGCGTCGCGGTGGCTCCGGACCCGGCAGGTGTTCCGTCGCCCCAGTTCCAGCTGTAGCTCGCGATGGTGCCGTCCGCGTCGGTCGAGCCCGACGCGTTGACCGCGAGGGCGAGCTTCGTGACCGCCGACGTGAAGCTGGCGTTCGGCGCGATGTTCGCCGGAGCGCCCGTCGTTCCCAGCGCGTAGTGCTGCGAGACGGTCGTGTCCGAGATCGGCGCGAGATAGACGGCGACCTCGTCGATCGCACCGTCGAACTCCCAGTCACCAGGACCCCAGGTGACGTCTCCGCCCACGTGCCAGTACCCGGTGTAGTCCTGGGCGTTGGTCTGGCCGTTCGAGCCCTGCAGCACGCCGTCGACGTAGAGCCGCATGCCGGTCGCGCCCTGTGTGGCGACGACCTGATGCCACTGCCCGTCGTTGTACGACGCGGATGTCTGCAGCGTCTCGGCGAAGCCGACCCAGACGCCGTAGATGAGCTTGCCGTCCGGCGTCATGTAGACGTGGCGGTCATACCCCGACGAGTTCCCGTCGGAGCTGTTCCCAAACCCGATGATCTTGCCGCCGGTGGTCGTGTCCGTCTTGAACCAGGCCTCGAGCGAGTACGACCTCGGGTTCGAGAACGAGTTCTGGCTGATGACCTGTCCGCCCTCGAACGATGCGGCCTGGTTGCTGACCCCTTCGAGGGCTCCGTTCGCGCCCTTGGCGACCGCGCCGAAGTAGTTGCCCTTCTGGTTGTAGCCGGAGGCATCGGCGGCCACGCTGCCCGTGGACTCGCCGAGGCGCCAGTACAGCGCGGGATCGGCGGCGTAGACGGCGGCGCCGTATGCATCCGCCGGTGCCGTCGAACCTTCGAGCTCGCGACCGGAGGCCGTGTAGTGCGCGGCGGCCTGCTGACGGGTCAGCGGGGCGCCGTAGATGGCGACCTCGTCGATGTCCCCGTCGAAGAACGCGGCTCCGGCCCAGGAGGTGTCGCCGCCGACGCGCCAGTACCCGTTGTAGGGCTGGGCGGAGGTGACGTCGGTGCGCTGCGCGACCCTGATGCCGTCGATGTAGAGCACCATGCCGCCGTCGCTGAGACCGGCCGACATGTAGTGCCACTGACCGTCGTTGAACGCGGTCGACGAGCTGATCGTCTGCGACGAGCCCGGGTACACGCCGAAGGTGACCCGGCCACTCGGCTCCATGTACACATGGCGGTCGTAGCTGCCGGAGGTGCCGGTGGAGCTGCTGCCGAAGCCGACGATCTTTCCACCGTTCGTGGTGGTCGTCTTGAACCAGGCCTCGACGCCGAAGGTGTCAGGGCCCGCGATAGCCGACGTGGTCGAGGCGAAGCCGTTGTTCGAGCCGTCGAAGTCGGATCCGCTGCGCGAGTCCGAGAGCATGGCTCCGGCTGTGCCGCGGGTGACGCCGCTGCGGACGGCGAGGTCGGATGCCCCGGCCCAGTCGTAGGAGAGAGTGGCCGAGGAGTCATCGAGCGGCCAGTAGCTCAGCGGAGCATCCTCGAGCACCGCGGTGCGGTAGGCGCTCGGAGCTGCGGACCCGGACGCCGTCACGGTCGTCGTCCCGCCGAGGATCGAGTGGCCCTCGTTGTCCGTCGCGCGCACCCGGTAGGTGTAGCTCGTGCCGTTCGTGACCGTCGTGTCGACGTAGGCCATGGGCGGCAGCCCCCAGTCCGCGGACTTCGAGCGCACGTTCTCGTAGGTCTTCACGACCACGTTGTCTCGCAGCACCTCGTACTTGAGGAACTCGCTGTCACGGTCGTAGTTGAGGGGCCAGCTGACCCTGATCGAACCGCCGGTGAGAGCGATCGACGATGCCGGCCAGGCCGTGTTCCAGAGGATCGGCCCCTGGGCGTTCGTGGACTTCCCGGCCACGGCGAAGCGCGCGAGTCCCTGCTGTCCGGTGTTGTTCACCCGGGTGAACTCGCCGCCGTACACGAGGTACTCGCTGTTGGAGGAGACGGACCACGGACCCTGCGATGCGCCGCTGACGTTGCCGGCGTTGAAGGCGGGGAACCAGTGCTGCAGCTTGGGGGCGGGGTTTCCGCCGAAGTCGTAGTAGCCGAGGTTCAGGCCGAAGGGCGTGGTGCGCTCGACGTCCTTCGTGACGGCGAGACCGCGATAGAACGTCCAGGGGTCGCTCTGCGGGAATCCGTCGACGAGGCTGCCGCAGTAGTGCGAGTGGCCGGCCGCATACACGGTGTCACCCATGGGCTCCACGTCGTACTGGTCGCCGTGGCAGTCGTTGACCCAGACCAGGTTGCCGGTGGCCCACGAAGCCCGGAAGGAGCCTTCGAGGTTGCCGCCGTTGCCGAAGACGTAGCCGGTGCCGTAGATGTCGTCGCCGTCGGACTTGAGCGAGAGGATCGCGGCATCCAGACCTGCGTTGCGGATCACGTTGTTGGCCGAGAAGGGCAGCAGTGAGGCATCGGATGCCGACACCATCGCCAGGCCGTACCCGGGGTTGGAGCTGCCGTTGAGGGTCTGGAAGTTTCCACCGAGGACCACCTTGTCGCCGGCGGGAGAGACCGTCACGACACGTCCCTGGCGCTGCTCCAGAACGGGCGCCCACGGCAGCAGGGTGCCGCTGCGGGTGAAGGCGGCGGCGCCGGAGCGGTCGTTGCCCGAGACGCGGCCGAACGTTCCGGTGATGTACACGGTGTCGTTGGTCGCTGCGACGCCCGAGGTGACGCCGTTGGAGTTCGGGTTGAACGCGGCGAGGTTTCCGCTGGGCAGATCGAACGCGGCGACGCGGTTGCGGGTCTGGGTGTTCACCGTGGTGAAATCGCCGACGATGTAGAGGCGCGTGCCGTCGGGCGAGGCCTCGACCTGGCGCACCTGGCCGTTGATCGACGGTGCGAACGAGGTGATCAGCGCGCCCGTGCGGATGTCGTAGGCGAGGAGGTTCGACCGGGGCGTCTCGTTGGTCCCGGCGGCGGCGCCTGCCGGGCGAGCGCTGGTGAACTTGCCGGCGGCGTAGACGACGTTGCCGACGACCGCCTGGTCCCAGACGATGCCGTTGATCTGCACCGTCGGCAGCGAGTCGGCGGTGACAGTCGCGGCCTCTCCCTCCGGCGGACTCACGTCTGCGTGAGCCGGCGAGATCGCCACGAGTGATCCGAAGACCACGGCGAGTGTCATCGCGATAGCGATCGATGCTGCGCGTACGCGGCGTCCCCAAGACAGTGCTGTATTGCCCATCGTTCATCTCCCCAGATGATGGACCGTTCGCGCTCAACCCCTACATTGGCACCGAACGATGATTCCCCAGTGATCCGTCGTTCGGAAGCAGTGACCTAAGGTCGAGGGCCGACGAAGACGACGTTTGGCGCAGCGGCCAATATATCGACGATAACACGCACGTCCCCCTCGGGAGAAGAGGGAACTGCAAACTGGAATACTGCATCCGCCTGGCCGCCGGCCGGGATGGACGCTGGCCACACAGTGGCACCCTCGCCGGAGACGCCGGCGGCGGGGAGACGCTCGTCACCGCCATAGGTCATCGTGACGTTGGCCCCCGCGGTGTCGACGGGCTCGTCCGAGCCGTTCGTGAGCCGGACCGTCACCTGGACCGCCGGGCCGCTGGGCTCGCCAGGGATGTCGTTGCCGGCGGTCACGGACTCGATCGCGGTGACCTCGGCCACGACGCCTTCGACGGCGGGCGCCGGCTCGTCGAGCGGCACCTCTTCGTCCTCGTCCGGCTTCGCGACACCATCCGTGGCACCCGGAGACGGGGTCTCGAACTCCGTCGCCTGCGGAGTCGGGGTCGCACCCGACGACGGGGATCCGTTCGGGCCGCCCTGTCCCGAGCCACTGTTGGCCAGCACTCCCCAGACGATCCCGCCGATCAGGAGCACGGCGATCAGCCCGACGAGGGCCCAGCTCCGCCAGCCCATCCGCCGTGGCGAATCCTCGAGTGACTCCGTCACTGGTCCCCTCCTCCGCGCACCGGTACTCCGCATCCAGGACGCGAATATTCCGCCATTCTAGGTCAGACGCGGCGGAGAAGAACGGGGTCGGCGTCCGCCTCGTCGAAGCGGACCTCCTTCGGGTCGTCCGCATGTCGGGATCGGTGGGTGAGCAATGACGCGACGGTGAAGAACAGGATGAACGCGGTCGCGCTGTCGATGAGTCCGCTCTCGGTGACGGAGCGGATGATGACGAGCGTGAGCAGCGGTGTGACCAGCCAGCGCCGACGGGCCGAGATGAGCGCGCTGGCGACGCACCAGACGATCAGCGCGGCGATGAGTGCCGTGCCGATGAGTCCGGTCTGGGCGAGCAGTGACGCCCAGCTGCTGTCGAGCACCTGCTCGTCGCGCCACTTGATGTCGACGGGGATCTTCTTGGCCGACAGGCCGATCCCGATCCACTTCTGCCACTCGCCCCAGTCCCAGCCGATCACGACCCGCCACACGTCGAAACGCGAGTCGAGCGCGGTGGAGGTGTCGTTCGACCCCGCGCGGGTGGCGAGCGCACTGAAGACGTCGGTGAACGAGGCGATCGCGTAGCCGAGCGGGAGCACACCGAGCAGCATGTAGAGCACACTGCGGTCGCGGATGCCGTTGACGAGCACCGCGACGCCGATGCCGACGCCGATCGCGAGGAGGCCGGTCCGCGATCCGCTGGCCACCGCGATGCCGACCAGCACTCCGACCGCCGCCAGCCGCCACACGCGCACGCCGCTGCGGAGCATCAGCACCACGAGACCGATGATCGGGGCCGCCACGAGCCCGGCCAGCTCATTGGGGTGGATCTCGGGGATCCCGCCGCCGAGACGACCCGTCGATGCCAGCGAGGGCAGTCCCGTGACGGCCGCGACCAGGGCGACCGCGGCCATCGCCGTGAGCAGGCACGCGATGCTCGTGACCCAGGGGACCGCTGTCAGCAGCAGCAGGATCGTCGCCATCACGACGAACATCCGGCCGACCAGCACGATCGTCGACGAGTCGTTGCCCGCGAGCATCGAGCCGAGGACGCTGACCAGCAGGACGACCGCGATCACGCCTGCCGGGGCGATGCCGACGGCGACTCTCTCGCGGGTCCGCGCCGCAAGGGCCACGGTCGCTCCGAGCGCGATGACCGCGATGAGCGCCTTCGCGATCACCACGGCATCCACCCCGCCGCTGTAGATGGTGGCACTGCGCCACGGGATGACGCTGACGATCAGGAGGATGTAGAGCCCGCCGACCGCCACCACCCTGGCGGTGCTCGGGTGGTGCGCTGACTGCTGCCGGGGCTGCCGTGCGAGCTCAGTCGGCTCGGGCATGCGAGTCTCCGGCGCCCGCTAGAGCCGGGTCACGGTCGCTGACCCTCCAGGACTCGGCGATCGAGCCGAGGGACTTCGTTCCGGTGTGCAGCATGACCACTCCCACGGGACGGATGCCCATGACCCGCAGTCGGGTGGTGACGGCGACGAGGTCGGTCGCGGACGTCGCGTTGTGACGGACGTTGATGATCACGCCGGCACCCGGCGCCATGAGCTGCTCGATCAGGGCGGAGGCACCCGGCTCGCAGATCACGACCACGACGTCGAACTCCTCGTGCATCGCCGCGACGACGTCGGGGAGCTCCGACACGAGGGTGTCGAGCGAGAGCGGCTCGTCAGCGACGAAGACGGCGTGCCCGTCCTCGCCGTCGGAGATCGATCCACCGTCCAGCACTTCGTTCAGCGTGTGCCCATGGCCGGTCACATGCGCCTCGCGGGTGTCGACGACGCAGGCGGTCGCCCCGATCAGGCGCTGGGCCTCGAGGAGGCCCGTGATGGCGTCGTCGTCGATCGCGCCGTCGGAAGCCGGGATGACGATGTGCGTCCGCATGTCGCCGCCGGCGAGGGCGACGAGGTTTCCGACGGCCTCCTCGTACGCCGCGATCGCGCCGTTGTCCGACTCCGGATGCAGGCGGCTGCGCCGCGGGATCTGTCCGATCACCGGGAGCCCGGACGAGCGACGCACATCGGAGATGGTCCGCAGGCGCCGGTTGGTGGTGGTGCGGTAGACCGCGACGATTGCGCCGAGCGCGAGGCCCGCGATCCCCCGAGTCCGGTGATGGCGGTGACCTGAGGCGAGATCGGCGCGGACGGCGCCACCGCGGGGAGGACCTGATCGAGGGCGACGGTGTAGCGCGCGTCGTCCTCGTCGTTCTCGGTCTCGCCGATCAGCTCCGACAGGTGGGTCGCCGCGGAGTTGGCGATGTCCGTCGATAGCTTCGCGGTGGGAGCGTCGGCGCGGACCACGAGCAGAACCGTGTCGGCGGTGTTCTCAGCGGAGAGCATCCGGCGGATGTCGCGATCGGCGTACTCGTCCTCATCGAGATCGAGGTCGTCGCGCACGGCGTCGATGACCTCGGGGCTGTCGACCAGGGGCGGGTAGGACTTGATGCGCGCGAGGCTGAACTGGTTGCGCTCGAACAGCGACGCCTCGGTCGAGTCGACGCGCAGCAGCAGCGTCGAGGTCGCCGCATACGTCTCGGGCAGCAGCTTGGTGACCACCCAGCCCATGCCCGCGCCGAGCACCGCGAGAACGACGATGACAATCCATCCCTCGCGCAGGATACGTCCGTAAGGGACATCTTCCATCGCCAACCCCCTCAGTCGAAGACAGGGCCTAAACGTATCATTCGCCGCCGGGACGACGACCACCGCTGGGGTCCTCCGACCGACCGGTCGACGACACGAGCCACCGGAGTCCCACCCCGCCGAGCATCGACGCCGCGGCGAGCGCGAAGGGCAGCGTCGACGGCTCAGCCCCGAGGGCGAGAAGGACGATCGCCGCCAGGATCGCGAGCACCGTGTCGGACAGTCGAATGACGAACACCGCGATCTGGCGACCACCGACCGCGCCGAGCGCGCCGTACGGGGTCACGATGGCGACCGACATCCCGTACGCCAGCCAGGCGATCACGGCGAGCGGGTCCACCGTGACGTCGAAGAGCAGCGGGCTCACCCAGGGGATCAGCACCACGGCGATGGCGCTCATCACCACGGTGCCGATCAGGAGGAACCCCACCACCCTGTCGGCCTCGCGGACGGACGCGCCCTTGCCCGCCTTGTGCTGATCCGCGAAGCGCACGAAGAGGAAGGAGGACAGTCCGCCGATCACGAGGATCAGCGGCGAGGTGTACGTGCGGGCGGCTTCGAGCAGGCCGACCGCCGTGAGGCCGGCGCCGGCGAGCACCAGCAGCCGCACCACGGTGAACAGCGAGGGCCGCAGCACCTGCTGGAGTCCGCGCCACATCCCGTAGCGCCAGACGGCGGCGAGGTCGGCGCCGCGCAGACCGACCAGCCGTCGGTCGACGCCGGGCACCAGGAACCAGCCGATGACCGTCGCGACGATCTGCCCCGCCGCGATCCCGCCGAGGAAGGCCGCCAGCGACAGGGCCCCCGCGAAGTGGACGGTGAGGATGATCGCGAGCGCGACGACGAAACCCACGGCATCCGTCAGCGCGGTGCGCACGAACGAGAGGTGCGCGATGAGGAGCCGACGCACGATCTCCTCGACGGCGAAGGCGGCGAGCGCCACCGCGAACAGCGCGGATTCCCACGGGTCGGAGAACCCGGTCAGCCACGCGATGAGGAAGGCGCCGACCGCGAGCACGATCGAGGTCAGCACGAGCATGGCCTCGAGACCCGCCCTGAGCGCGCGCTGCGAGCGATCGAGCACCACGAGCGAGTCCCCGATGAGCCCGGTGACGACGGCCGTGGCGACGATGACCACGCCATAGAGGATCGCGAAGCGGCCGTACTCCTCGATGCCGAGCAGCCGCGCGACGAGGATCTGCAGGAGCAGTCCGATGCCCGCCTGCGCCGCCTGCGCGATCACGGCCCCCAGAGCCTTGCGTTTCATGTCGCCTCCCCGGCTGACATCCTCCCACGCGACGCGACGCGATAGAGTCGACCCGTACGGCTGTGGGGGTCGTCGTGGATGGCGAGGGGAAGCCGTCCTCTGTGTGACGCCACCATGGACATCGACGTTTTCACGAGGGGGATCATGAAGGGCATCATTCTGGCGGGCGGTTCGGGCACCCGCCTGCATCCGATCACCCTCGGAGTCTCGAAGCAGCTCATCCCGGTCTACGACAAGCCGATGGTCTATTACCCGCTGTCGACGCTGATGCTCGCCGGCATCCGCGACATCCTGGTGATCACCACCCCGCACGACGCCGCGCACTTCGAACGACTGCTCGGCGACGGCTCGCAGTTCGGCATCTCGCTGACGTTCGCGCAGCAGGAATCCCCCGACGGCCTCGCGCAGGCGTTCACGATCGGCGCCGACTTCATCGGCGACGACAGCGTGGCCCTCGTCCTCGGAGACAACCTCCTCTACGGCCCCGGCCTCGGCACGCAGCTGAAGCGCTTCGCCGACATCGACGGCGGCGCGGTGTTCGCCTACTGGGTGGCCGAGCCGGAGGCGTACGGCGTGGTGTCCTTCGACGGCGACGGTCAGGCCGTCTCGCTCGAGGAGAAGCCGAAGGATCCGCAGAGCAACTACGCCGTGCCGGGACTCTACTTCTACGACAACGACGTCATCGAGATCGCCCGCGCCCTGGCACCCAGCGCACGCGGCGAGTACGAGATCACGGATGTGAACCGCGAGTACCTCGAGCGGGGGAAGCTTCAGGTCGAGGTGCTCCCCCGCGGCACCGCGTGGCTGGACACCGGGACGTTCGATCAGATGACGGATGCTGCCGACTACGTGCGCACCATGGAGCGCCGCACCGGCATGAAGATCGGAGTGCCGGAGGAGGTCGCCTGGCGACAGGGCTTCCTCACGGACGACGAGCTGCGGGAGCGCGCCGACGCCCTGGTGAAATCCGGATACGGCTCGTACCTCCTCGCACTGCTCGAGCGGGGGCGCGCATGACCCGCCTGCTCGTGACCGGCGGCGCCGGCTTCATCGGATCCAACTTCGTGCACCACGTCGTCGCGCACACCGACGCCCACGTCACGGTGCTCGACAAGATCACCTACGCCGGCAACCGCGCATCTCTCGCCGGCCTCCCCGCCGACCGCGTCGAGCTCGTCGAGGGCGACATCGCGGATGCCGAACTCGTCGACTCGCTGTTCGCGGGCGTCGACGCGGTGGTGCACTACGCGGCGGAGTCGCACAACGACAACTCGCTGCACGATCCGCGCCCGTTCCTGGACACCAACATCATCGGGACGTACACGCTGCTCGAGGCGGCCCGTCGCCACGAGCGCCGGTTCCACCACATCTCGACCGACGAGGTCTACGGCGATCTCGAGCTCGACGATCCGCAGCGGTTCACCGAGAGCACGCCCTACAACCCCTCGTCGCCGTACTCGTCCACGAAGGCGGGCAGCGACCTGCTCGTGCGGGCCTGGGTGCGCTCGTTCGGCGTGCAGGCCACGATCTCGAACTGCTCGAACAACTACGGCCCGTATCAGCACGTCGAGAAGTTCATCCCGCGTCAGATCACGAACGTCCTGCGCGGCATCCGTCCCAAGCTCTACGGGGCGGGACTCAACGTGCGCGACTGGATCCACGCGGATGACCACTCCTCCGCCGTGCTCACGATCCTCGAGAAGGGTGAGATCGGAGAGACCTATCTCATCGGCGCCGACGGCGAGAAGGACAACAGGTCGGTGGTCGAGCTGATCCTCACGCAGATGGGCCAGCCGTCGGACGCCTACGACCACGTGACCGATCGTGCGGGACACGACCTGCGCTACGCGATCGACTCCACGAAGCTGCGCACGGAGCTCGGCTGGCAGCCGCAGTACTCGGACTTCGAATCGGGACTCGCCTCGACGATCGACTGGTACCGCGCGAACGAGGACTGGTGGGCTCCCTCCAAGGACGCCACCGAGTCCTTCTACGCCGCCCAGGGACAGTGATGACGGAGTTCGGCAAGACGCTCACCGTCACCCGCACCCCGATCCCCGGGCTGCTGCTGGTCGATCTGCCGGTGCACGGCGACTCCCGCGGCTGGTTCAAGGAGAACTGGCAGCGCGAGAAGATGGTCGCCGCCGGACTGCCCGACTTCGGACCCGTGCAGAACAACGTGTCGTTCAACGACGCGATCGGCACCACCCGGGGCATCCATGCGGAGCCGTGGGACAAGTGGGTCTCGGTGGCGACCGGGCGCATCTTCGGCGCCTGGGTCGACCTGCGCGACGGCGACACCTTCGGCACGGTGTTCACCGCCGAGATCGATCCGTCCCGAGCGATCCTCGTGCCGCGGGGCGTGGGCAACTCGTATCAGACCCTCGAGGCCGACACGGCGTACACCTATCTCGTGAACGACCACTGGTCGCCGGACGCGGCGTACTCCTTCCTCAACCTCGCCGACGAGACGGCGGCGATCGCCTGGCCGATCCCGCTGGACCAGGTCGAGATCTCCGCCAAGGACCTCGCACATCCCCGGCTCGCCGAGGTGACGCCGATCGGCTCTCGCAAGACGCTGGTCATCGGCTCGGCCGGGCAGCTCGGACTCGCTCTGCGTGCCGCCCTCGGCGATGCCCCGCACGTCGAGTACGCGACCAGGCAGACCCTCGACCTCGCCGACCCCGGCCTCTCGAGCGCTCGCCGCTGGCGCGATTACGGCACGATCATCAACGCCGCCGCCTACACCGCCGTCGACCGCGCCGAGACGCCCGAGGGACGCACGCAGGCCTGGACGGCGAACGTCGCCGGTGTCGCGGCGCTCGCCCGCGTCGCGACGGAGAACGGCATCACGCTCGTGCACGTGTCGAGCGACTACGTGTTCGACGGGTCGTCATCCGCGCCGCACCGTGAGGACGACCCCGTGAGCCCGCTCGGCGTCTACGGGCAGACCAAGGCCGCCGGCGACGCCATCGCGGCGACCGTGCCGCGGCACTACGTCGTGCGCACCTCCTGGGTGATCGGCGAAGGACAGAACTTCGTGCGCACCATGGCGTCGCTGGCGGACAGGGGGATCGCACCTCGCGTCGTCGCCGACCAGATCGGGCGGCTGACCTTCACCGACGACCTCGCCGCGGCGATCCTGCATCTGCTGGCCGCCGATGCGCCGTTCGGGGTCTACAACGTCACCGGCGGAGGCGAGCCTCGCTCGTGGGCCGACATCGCCCGCGCGGTCTACCGCCTGACGGGCCACGATCCGGCATCGGTGAGCGACGTCAGCACAGCCGAGTACTTCGCCGGCAGCGAAGGACCTATCGCACCCCGCCCGCTCAACAGCATGCTCGACCTCGGCCGCATCGCCTCGACGGGATGGACGCCCCGCGACGCGGATGCCGCGCTCGAGGCGTACCTCGCGGGCCCCGTCGACTGACGCGCTAGAGCTCGCCCGGCTTCATCGCCTCGGCATCGATCGCCCGGATGATGCGCAGCGCGGCGGTGTCGGGCTTCGGCTCGCTGCCCACCGGCTCGGTCCTCCGGCGGCGCTGCGGCGCGTACACGACGAGCGAGTGGAACAGGAACCGCGCGAAGAACGCGACGATCAGCGAGAGTCCCGTCGCGAGCACGCTGGAGATGTGCCAGGACTCGACCATCAGGGCCATCACCGGGATGCGCAGCGCGGCCTCGACGTTGTTGAAGGTGAAGGATGCGGCGAAGCGACCGCCGAGCCCGCGGGCGTCGGTACGCATGTCGGCGAAGACGAAGCGCTCCTGCAGGATGAAGTTGCCGATGATCGTGACCTCGGCCCCGATGATCGCCGCCCAGATGTACGGCACTCCGGTGGCCGTGAGCAGCCACATGATGCCGAGGTTGGCGAGCGCGCCGATCAACCCGATCAGGGCGAACAGCGACATCTTGC
Source organism: Microbacterium hydrocarbonoxydans (assembly GCF_900105205.1). Classification (NCBI taxonomy): domain Bacteria; kingdom Bacillati; phylum Actinomycetota; class Actinomycetes; order Micrococcales; family Microbacteriaceae; genus Microbacterium; species Microbacterium hydrocarbonoxydans. The sequence goes on from NZ_FNSQ01000005.1 coordinate 3,229,255, forward strand.
CGAAGCGCAGTCGCGCCAGATGGGCGACGAAGGTGGCACCCTGCCGCAGGCTCGCCTTAGAGGTGCCGTGCCGACGCTCCGCGAACTCCATCGGGATCTCTGCGATGCGCAGGTCGGTGCGGGCGAGGATCTCGAGCAGGATCTTGAAGCCCTGCGGCTTGAGGGACGGCAGATCGAGCCGGCGCCGATCGACGAGGAAGAACCCGGTCATCGGATCGGTGCTGCGCGCGAGCCGGATCGGGAACATCGCCCGGGTGAGCCATGTCGCCGCCCTCGACACCCCGAACCGCACGGCAGTCCCGAGGCCGCTGGTGTCACCGCCCCCGATGTACCGGGAGGCTGCCACGACATCCGCCTCGCCCTCGTCGTGTCGACGCAGCAGCGCGGGAAGCAACTCTGGCGGATGCTGCAGGTCGCCGTCCATGACGATGCAGAGATCAGCGGATGCTGCCCGCAGGCCCACCACGACGGCGCCGCCCAGTCCGCCGGTGTTGTCGTCACGGTGGATCACGCGGACCGGCAGTGGAGCGTCGGCGGCGACGCGCTCGACCTCGGCGGCGGTTTCGTCGGTGCTGTCGTCGACGAACAGGATCTCGGCGTCATAGGCGGCGAGCGCCGTCGCGGTGCGGGCCACGAGCTCGGCGACGTTGTCGCGTTCGTTGAAGGTCGGCACGATGACGGTGACCGCTGTCCTCACGCGCCTCCCCCTTCGGCTGTACCGGAATCCGCTGCGGAGTCCATAGTTCCATGGGTTCCTATGGGCAGCGAAACCCGCACCTGCTAGGCTGGCGGGATGCGGCTGTGGGAGTCGCTGAGCGGATGGGGATCCGCTCTCTGGGGAATCACTGATCTGGGGAGATCATGGGGACGCGCATCGGCTACGCCGTTGGTGCCTTCGACTTGTTTCATGTCGGGCATCTGAACCTTCTTCGTCACGCCAAGCAGCACTGCGACATCCTCGTCGCCGGTGTCGTCAGCGATGAGATGCTGCGGCAGGTGAAGGGCATCGAGCCCGTCATCCCGACCGCCGAGCGGGCGGAGATCGTCCGTCACATCTCGTTCGTCGACGACGTCTACGTCGAGACGACTCCATCGAAGATGGACTCGTGGCGCGAGGTGCAGTTCACGCACTTCTTCAAGGGCGACGACTGGCGCGGCACCGACAAGGGACTCCGCCTCGAGCGCGAGTTCGCCGAGGTCGGCGTCGAGGTCGTGTACTTCCCGTACACGGCGCACACGTCGAGCTCGTCGCTGCGCCGTGCCCTCGACGCGATCACGGCGGGCGCCACCCTCGGTGGTGCCCCCGCGCTCGCGACGCGCTGAGTCCAGCTCTCGACGCGCTGGGTTCAGTTAGCCACGCCGAGCAGGCTCCGCGCCATGCGGGCGACGTGGGGTGGGGTGTGCGCCCCGAGCCAGACGGTCCACTGCAGCTGCGGCTCGCCACAGGTCCATTCGACGCACCACGAATGCACCGCGGTCGCGAGACGCTCTCCCTTCGCGTGCTGACGGACCCCGTCGCCACGGAGCAGCCATCGGACCGATACGCCCTCCGGCACGTCGATGTGGCGGAACTGGATGCGGGCGGATGCCTCGATCAGGATGACCCCTTCTGCGTCCCACGGCATGCGCGCGGCGATCGAGGCGATGGCACCGGCGTCGGTCGAGTCACCGGCGATCAGCACGACGCCCTCGATGTTCTCCCAGTCCGGATCCTCGACGTGCTCGCAGGCGGTGCTCATGCATCCAGCATAGGTAAGGTAAGCCTTACCTGCAATGGGTCACTGCCACGTCGGAGCGGTCCGCTGTCGAAGCGATCCGCTGTCGGCCCTCGTCCAGCCGGGCGGTTCTAGGCTGGATGCATGACCTCTCCTGCAGAATCCGCCATCACGATGTTCGGCGCCGACTGGTGCCGCGACTGCATCCGCACGAAGAAGCAGCTCGACTCCCTCGGCATCGAGTACACCTACATCGACCTCGTCGCCGAGCCCTCGGCGGCAGATGTCGCGAAGGAGATCTCGGGTCGCACGAACATCCCTGTCGTGGTCTACCCCGACTCCTCGCACCACGTCGAGCCGTCGAACGCCGATGTCGAGGCGAAGCTGCGCGAGCTCTCGCTGATCTGACCGGAAGGGGGCTCGTCGCGCACCGATACACTGGCGCGATGAGCACCGCGGCTCGGCCCGAACGAGCATCCGTCCGACTGTCCGCACGCACGATCACGCTCTACGCGGTCGGCTCGCTCGGCACCGGCGGCTACGCCACACTGCCCGGGCTGGTGCTGACCTACTTCCTCACCGACAACCTCGGCGTCGCCGCCCTCGCCGCCGGCCTGATCGTCACCGCAGCCAAGATCTGGGACGTCGTGATCGATCCGCTGATCGGCGCGGCATCCGACCGTCAGTACCGCCGCACCGGCTCACGCCGTGGCCTCATGGTGCTCGGGGCGCTCACGCTCCCGGTGTTCTTCGCCCTGACCTTCGCGGTCCCCCCTTCGTGGGGACCCGTCGCCGGGGCGATCTGCGTGCTCCTGGCCTTCCTCGGCACTGCCACCTCCTTCAGCCTCTTCCAGGTGCCGTACGTCGCTCTTCCCGCAGAGCTCACCTCTGGCTATGACGAGCGCACGCGACTGCTCGGCTGGCGCGTGGTCGTGCTGACTGCCGCGATCCTGCTGTTCGGCGCCGGCGGCCCCGAACTGCGCCGCGCCGGCTCCGATCCGGTACTCGGCTACCTGCTGATGGGCGTCGTCGCGGGTCTCACGATCGGCATCGGGATGCTCATCGCGTCCCGCACGGCGGATGTCGCAGCGCGGGTCACCGGAGCCGGAGAACTCGCGGAGACCGCGCCGACGAGCGTCCGCGAGCAGTACTCCGCCGCACTCGACACTCTGCGGCGCAGTCAGCCGTTCCGCGCGCTGCTGGGAACATTCCTGCTGCAGGCGCTCGCGACCGGCACGATGCTCGCCGGAGCCCAGTACGTCGCCACGTGGGTGCTGCGCTCCGAGGACGCCGTGACGCTCGTCTTCCTCGCGCTGGTCGGCCCGGCGCTCGTCGCCACCCCGGTGTGGACGGCCGTGTCACGCCGCATCGGCAAAGAGCGGGCGTTCGCCATCGCGAGCGCGGTCTTCCTCACCGCCGCGGCATCGCTCATCGTCGCGGCATGGGCCCCCGGAGCATGGATGTACGGATCGATCGCCCTGGCCGGCGTCGCATACGCGGGGCTGCAGTCCCTGCCCATGGCCATGCTCCCCGATGTGATCTCGCACGATGAGCGCCGCAGCGGCGCCGGCCGCGCCGGTACGTTCACCGGCGTGTGGACCGCCGGCGAGACGATCGGCTTCGCGTTGGGCGCCACCGCGGTGTCGCTGACCCTCGCGGCGACCGGGTACGTCTCCACGGTCGCCGGGGCGATCTCCGAGCAGCCGGATGCCGCCGTCGCGGGGATCGTCTGGAGCTTCAGCATCCTTCCCGCCGTGCTGATGGGCGCGAGTCTGCTCGTGCTGCGGCGCTACCGCCTGAGGCGCCACGACATCGAGTCCTGACGAGAGGCGCGGCCTAAGCTGGGATCCCGTCCGAAGGAGACGCCGATGACTTCTGCGACCAGCCCGTCCACCGCGACCACGCCCGCCCCCGCCCCGTCGGGGAAGGGCACCGAGTTCAGCGAGGCGGAACGCGAGCGCCTCGACGCCGCGATCGCCGATCTGCATGTCGGCACCCGCACGTGGTCGGCTCTGACGCTCGCTCAGCGGGTCACGCTGCTGCAGGCGGTGCGCACGAGCGTGGCGGCCTCCGCCGAGGACTGGGCGCACACCGCCGCCGTCTCGAAGGGTCTGGACGGGCGGCATCCACTCCGGGGCGAGGAGTGGCTGAGCGGACCGTACAGCGTCCTGGGCGCTCTGGACGCCTACATCGAGACCCTCACGCGACTCGCGAACGGCACGAACCCCCTCGACGGCGTCACGGTCGGGCGGGCACCGGGCGGTCGCACGGCGGTGCAGGCGTTCCCGCTCACCGGCATCGACCGCATCCTGCTCTCGGGCTACACCGGGGAGGTCTGGCTGAAGCCGGGAACGACCCCGCGCGGTGCACGTGCCGCCGCGGGTCTCGCGCAGCGCACGCCGTCGGAGTCCGGCGGCGTCGGCCTCGTACTCGGCGCAGGCAACATCACCTCGATCCCCGTGCTCGACGTGCTCTACGAACTGCTCGCCCACAACCGCACGGCGCTCCTCAAGGTCAATCCCACGCAGGATGCGCTGGTGCCGATCTACAAGCGCGCCTTCGCGCCGCTCATCGGTCCGGGGCTGCTGCGCATCGTGCGCGGCGGGCCGGCGGTCGGCGGCTACCTGACGACGCATCCCGATCTCGCGCATGTGCACATCACCGGATCTGCCGCGACCTTCGACGCGATCGTGTGGGGCACGGGGTCCGCAGCGACCCGGCGTCGCCGCGAGAACCGCCCTCAGCTGAAGAAGCCGATCACGGCCGAGCTCGGCGGCGTCTCGCCCATCATCATCGTGCCCGGCGAGTGGACGGATGCCGACCTCACCTACCAGGCCGAGCACGTCGCGACGATGAGGCTGCAGAACAGCGGGCACAACTGCATCGCGGGCCAGGTCGTCCTGATGTCCGAGGACTGGCCGCAGGCCGAGCAGTTCCGCATCGCGCTGCGCCGCGCCTACGCCCAGGCTCCGGAGCGGCCGATCTGGTACCCCGGGTCACCCGCACGGATGGACCTCGCCGCTGAGGCGTATCCGGATGCCCTCGTGCTCGGCGACCGCGTGCTGGTCGAGGTCGACGATAATGACGACGCAGGAGCGCTGCAGAGCACCGAGTATTTCGCTCCGGTGCTGGGTGTGGTGGCTCTCCCCGGCACCGGCCAGGCATTCCTCGATGTTGCGGTCGCCTATGCGAACGATCGCCTGCAGGGCACACTCGGTGCCAACCTGCTGATCGATCCGGCGACCGAGAAGTCGCTGGGCTCCGGGTTCGGACGCGCCATCGCCGAACTGCGCTACGGGTCCATCGCGATCAACGGCTGGACCGCATTCGGGTTCATCACGCCGACGCTCACCTGGGGCGCGTACCCGGGGAGCACGATCGATGATGTCGGGAGCGGCATCGGAGTGGTGCACAACGCGCTCCTGCTCGACGACGTGGAGCGCTCGGTGATCCGCGGACCGTTCCGTCCCTTCCCCCGGTCGCTGCCGGTGCTGAACGGCGGCGGCCGGCTCAGCATCCTCCCCAAGCCTCCGTGGTTCGTCTCGGCACGGACGGGGGCCGCGGTCAGCGAGGGACTCACCCGGTTCCGCGCGGACGGTGGCGTGATCGGCCTGCTGAAGACCCTCGCGAAGGCGCTGCGCGCCTGACAGGGCGCACCCGTCAGCGGGCGAATCGGTCGGTGGCCTCGCGCAGCGCGCGCTGGATGCCGGGCTCCGTGGCGGAGTGCCCGGCGTCGTCGACGACCACGAACTCCGCCTCCGGCCAGGCGGTGTGCAGGTCCCACGCGGTCATCATCGGCGTGCACACGTCGTGGCGCCCCTGCACGATCACGGCGGGGATCTGTCGGATGCGGTCGACGCCGGCGATCAGCTGCCCCTCGGTCCACCAGCCACGGTGGACGAAGAAGTGGTTCTCGATGCGGGCGAACGCCGTCGCGGTCTGCGGATCGGACATCGCCTCGATCTGCGCGGCGTCCGGACGCAGCGTGACCGTCGACGCCTCCCACCGCGACCAGGCGAGGGCGGCCGGCTCGTGCACGGCGGGATCGGGGTCGAACAGGCGCCGGTGATATGCCTCGATCATCCGCGACCTCTCGAGCACCGGGATTGGGGCGATGAACTCCTCCCAGAGGTCGGGGAAGAGAGCCGCGGCGCCTCCTTCGTAGAACCACTCCAGCTCCTCCCGGCGCAGCGTGAAGATGCCGCGCAGGACGAGTTCGCTCACCGCCTCGGGATGCGCCTGGGCATAGGCGAGCGCGAGTGCGCTCCCCCACGAGCCTCCGAAGACCTGCCACCGGTCGATGCCGAGGTTCTTGCGCAGCAGCTCGATGTCGGCGATCAGGTGCGCGGTCGTGACGAAGCGGAGGTCGGCGTCAGGAGCACTCGCGTGCGGCGTGCTGCGCCCGCAGCCGCGCTGGTCGAGGAGCACGATGCGGTAGCTCTCCGGATCGAAGAAGCGACGCTGCCACGCAGACGTGCCGCTCCCCGGCCCTCCGTGGAGGAAGACCACCGGCTTGCCGTCAGGGGCGCCACTGACCTCCCAGTACATCCGGTGCCCGTCGCCGACGAGCAACTCGCCGCTCTCGTGCGGTTCGATCGGCGGATACAGCGCATCCAGGTTCATCGTCATCGACCCCCCGGTCAGAACAACTCGTACGAGACCACGCTAGCGTGATCAGATGAGTTTCACGCCGCTGCGATCGAAGTCCCGCGATCTCTCCGCCTGGTTCGCCACCCGCCCCGATCTGTTCGAATCGGAGCGTTCGCCACGCAAGACCGCGACGTGGGGCATCATCGCGGGGATCATGGTGGTCCTGGCTCTGCTGGTCTACCTCAATCCGCTCGCCACGGTCGAGACCCTGGGCGGTCGCATCCGGAGCGGACTGGCCATCGCGGCGGCATTCGGAATGCCGCCGGTGATCTTCGTGATCTGCCTCGTGATGATCTTCCTCGGTGCCAGGCGATGGCGCGTCAAGGGCGGCGGAGTGCTGCGGAACGCGGTGATCCACGGCTACGCCGCCGGATTCCCGATCGAGCAGGTCCTGGCGGCCATCCGCACCGGGAGCGCGGACAGCGCCGGCGTGATCGCCGCGCTCGGTGCGCTGCAGAAGAACCGTGCAGACGAGCGACTGCTCACGATCTGGACGTCGGAGGCGGACAGAGCGATGTACGTGGGGGTGCTCCGAGTCGACGGGAACAAGGTGTGGATCGACACCGAGCCCTTCGCCGTCGAGCCCGACCGCTACTTCGACGCCAGGAAGCACGACCTCGCCGCGACGCGCGGCCTCACCAGCATCGACGGCGTCTGACTCGCTAGAGCTCGTCGCCCGCCACCGTCAGGGGCCCCTCGCAGACGTCGAGGCCGTTCTGATAGCCGTTGGCGAACCAGAACTTCCGCTGCTCGCTCGTGCCGTGCGTGAAGCTCTCGGGGTTGACCGACCCCGACTGCTGCTGGATGTTGTCGTCACCCACGGTGTTCGCCGCGTTCAGCGCGTCATCGAGCTCGGCGTCCGTCGGCGCCAGGAGATACGGGACGCCGTTCTTGTCCTTCTCCTTGGTCATCTGGCCGATCCATGCACCCGCGTAGCAGTCGGCCTGGAGCTCGATGCGCACGCCGTTGCTGTCGGGGCCGGTGCCGTTGTTCGGGTACCTGTCCATCGTCCCGCGGATGTACTGGATGTGGTGGCCCCACTCGTGGCCCACGATGTAGAGCTGGGCGAGGTCGCCGGCGGATGCGCCGAACTGCTGCTGCATGAGGTCGAAGAACGTCGGATCGATGTACACCGTCTCATCCGGCGGGCAGTAGAAGGGCCCCACCGCATTCGAGGCCGTGCCGCACGACGTCGAGGTCGCCCCGTCGACGATGATCAGCTGCGGGCGACGGTAGTCGTCGATGTTGTCCTCCCAGAAGCCGTCCAGCGCGAGCTGCGAGGCGGCCACGCGGCAGTCGACGTTCTCGTTCGCGTCCTCGCCCGTGAGGCAGTCCTCGATCACACTGCCGCCGGACGGCTCGCTCCCGCCGCCGGTCGCACCTCCACCCCCGAGGAGGCCGGTCAGGTCGATGCCCAGCAGCGGGCCGGCGATGAGCGCGATGATGCCGAGCAGTCCGACACCGCCGGCACCTGCCACGACGGCGCCGCGTCCTCGACGACGGGCGGTGTTGCCGGAGACATCGGCATCGGGATTGAACGTCATGCCATGAGGGTACTCTGCACCACGGCATCCCCCGAGTCGTAGGCTCGTGTCATGACGACCACGATCACGCTGACCGGTGCCGGTGGACAGATCGGATACGCGCTGCTCTTCCGCATCGCGGCCGGGGACCTGCTCGGCCCGGACGAGAAGGTGCGGCTGCGGCTGCTCGAGATCCCGCAGGGGCTGGGTGCGGCGGAGGGTGCCGCCCTCGAGCTGCAGGACGGCGCGTTCGGCCTGCTCGAGCACGTGGAGGTGACGGATGACCCCGCGGTCGGATTCGACGGTGCGGACCTCGCGCTCCTGGTCGGGGCCCGTCCACGGGGACCCGGCATGGAGCGCGGCGACCTGCTGGCCGCGAACGCGGGCATCTTCGGGCCGCAGGGCGCCGCGATCGCCGCGCACGCCGCAGAGGGCGTGCGCGTCACCGTCGTCGGCAACCCCGCGAACACGAACGCGCTGATCGCCGCGGCATCCGCCGACGGCGTGCCGGCCGAGCGGTTCAGCGCCCTCACCCGCCTCGACGAGAACAGAGCGCGCGCACAGCTCGCACAGACGCTCGCCGTGCCGGTCGACACGATCCGCCGGCTGCCCATCTGGGGCAACCACTCGGCGACGCAGTTCCCGGACGTGTCGTACGCGACGGTCGGCGGACAGCCCGTCGACGCCGCCCTCGAGGCCATCGTCGGCGACGTGCCGACCTGGCTCGCCGAGACCTTCATCCCCCGCGTCGCGAAGCGGGGTGCGGAGATCATCCAGGTGCGCGGTTCGTCGTCCGTGGCATCCGCCGCCAACGCCACGATCGAGCACGTGCGCGACTGGGTGCGGGGCACCGAGGACTGGACCTCCGCCGGCGTCGTCTCGCACGGCGAGTACGGCGTGCCAGAGGGGCTCATCTCCTCGTTCCCGGTGCGATCCGTCGATGGCGGATGGCAGATCGTCGAGGGTCTCGAGGTGAGCGACTGGGCCCGTGCACGCATCGACGCGTCGGTCGCCGAGCTCGTCGAGGAACGCGAGGCGGTGCGATCACTCGGGCTGCTCTGAAACGTCACCGCGGAGGCTCCGAGCAGGGCAGAATGGATGCCGGAGGTGCGCGATGAGCGAGACGATCGATCCCATGAAGGCGACGGCATCCGTCGATGAGGCCCTGACGAGCCCGCTGCACCTGCCGCACGCCGCCGCCGAGTGCCCGAAGTGCTTCACCGAACTGCAGCAGAACCGTGATTTCTGGCTCGCCCGCCCGGACGGCTCCCGCCTGGTCGGTCTCGTGGTCTCCCGCGACGGCATGCCGTCGGTCGTCGAGCAGCGGGATGATCTGACGCGGTTCGGCGTGCCGATCGAAGGCTTCCGTCACCCCGCCCCCGACATCCTGGAGAGCTGGAGCGACCGCCTGTCGCGCCTGATCGCCACGCTCAAGACCGGCGACGTCCTGGTCGTCGCGAACATCCATGCGCTGGGGCGCGACGCGGATGAGGGCGCGCGCACCGCGAAGGAGCTGCGGCGGCACGGGATCATCGTCAAGGTGCTCAGCCACAACGCCCGGCACCTGGCCGACGCGGCCCGCTGACCGGCTTCGCGGACGAAGCTCCTGAGACGGGGCTCTTCCGCCGACCCCTCAGACGGAGGCGATCCCCAGCGCGTCGAGCTCGAGCGACTCCGCTCCGCGGTCGAGACGGTCGATCTGCTCGGCCGTCCAGGTCTCGCCCGTCGGAATCTGCTCACCCTCGCGCCAGGCGCGATAGGCCAGCTCGTCCGGACCGTCGATGCCGTACGCATCCCGCAGTGCGACGACGCAACGCGCCGCCAGCTCCTCGTACTCGGCCGTGAGGGCGGGGAGGACCAGCGAGGACGACCAGTTCGGCTGCGCACTGTTCGGAGCCGACCAGCCGGCGCCGCGCAGAGCCGACTCGTCGGCATCCGCCACGACGTCCGTCGCCGGCGCCTCTGCATCCAGCCGGTCGCTCTGGCCGGCGAACTGCACGTATCGCGCGGGATCGGACTCCGACGCGATGATCAGGAACACCCGATCCGACACCTGGCGGAACGTCGACGCGAGACGCTGCCCGAACTCATCCCATTCGGACATCAGCGGTCGCCCAGCTTGCGCTCGACCTCGGCACCCTGAGGTGTCTCGAAGCGCGCGGACAGTCCCTTGGGCGCGAAGTTGAACGTCACCCGCGCACCGCCCTCGACGTCCCAGCGCGCGGACACCGTGTCCTTGACCTTCAGGTTCTTCGGGTCGCCCCATCGCGACGACCCCTCTCGCACCATCAGCGTGAACGCATCGCCGAGGAACGCCGTCGACTCCTCCGTGACTTCGCGGATGGTGTCGGAGATGTCGAGGGTCAGGTGCATCATCCGGCCGCGCGAATCGGTGGTCATCACATCGGTGAACGTGAAGTTCGAGACCGTGTTCATCAGGTACGGCGTCCCGTTCTCGACCTCGATGGTCCACCCGAAGCGCTCGACGGCGAGCTTCTGGGTCTCCTCCTGCGTCAGCGGCCACGGAGCAGCGATCCAGAAGTCCATCAGGTCGCAGACCTCGGCGGGGGTCATCACTTTCCAGCTCATACAAGAACCCTATCGATCACGTGCGGCGGAAGAGGATCACTGTGCGGCATCGGCGGCGGTCGCTGCCGGGAGCTCGGTCTGCTCTTCACCGAGATCACGGACCTCGACCGCATCGACGACACCCTCGTACACGCCCGCGTCGGTCTTCGTGAGCCCGAGCGACTCCGCGTCGATCGCATCGTGTCCGAGGAAGACGATGTGGGCGCGGTCGCCCGACTCACCCCGTTCGACTCCGACGAGCTGCACGCGGCGGTTGCGCCAGCGCCCCAGCACGCGGACGGCGAAGAGGCGATCGATCTCGCCGTCGGTCGCCGTGCGCCACCAGACGCCACGAGACGACTGGCGCATGCCCTCGCGCTCGTCGGGAGCGCACACGATGGCCGTCCCGTCGGGAAGCAGGTCGGCCAGCATCCGCTCTCCCGCGATCTCGGCCCACACTCCGACGAGCTCGGGTGAGCGCGGCGGGACGGGCTGCAGAACGAAGTCCGGTCGGGTGGACACCCACCCCTCGGCGACGTGCGCATACCCGGCGAGGATCTCCTCGCGACCGTCCGCGTGCGTCCGCCACAGGCTCGTGCCGGCCGGGAGGGCGCTGGGCGCGAGCCACCAGTACGGCACCATGGCGGAGGCGCTCTCGACGAACCCGGTGCCGCTGAGCGGAGGGTGATCACGGAAGGGCGGGACGACATCGCCGGTCCCGGGAGACTCGAGAGCGAGGTAGGACGCCGCGGGGATCCGGAGCGTGTCGATGTGGGGGGCGTCGGCGCTGAACGGAGAACCGGGGTAGGCGAGCCCGAGCTCGGCGAACAGCGCGGCGGGCGTGGTCGCCGCGACCACATCGTCGCGACGGACGACGTACCCGGCGACCCAGCCGATCGCCTGGCTCAACCACGCACGGCCACGCGCGGGCGTCACTGCCAAGATCAGTTCGGTCATCGTCTTCCTCCGGGGTCGGCCCCTAGCCACGGTGCGGGAACCGGGGTGCGCGTCTCGGTGATCCGCAGATCCCGATCGTTCGCCGGGATGAGCTTCACCCAGGCATCGCGCTCAAAGCTATCAAACCCGTTCTCCCGCGCTCGCGGGTCCTTCGTGACCGCCATCACGCGACCCTGATTGCTCGGCGAGATCTCGACCGGGATACCGCGGTACGACCCGGAGTGGGAGATCCGGAAGCACTCGAGCTTCTCCGTCGGATCCACCTTCCGCTCGAAGCGTGCAGGAGCATTCTTCGTGAACGCCGCTTCGTCGAATCCGGGCGTCGCCCTGTCCGTCTGCAGCACCCACCCCGAGCCCTTGTGGACGAGCCGGTAGTCGACGCCCTTCCACCGGGCGTGGAGGCCCCGCTTCTCCAGCGCGTCGGTCACGAGCCGGAGCCGGGGCTGAAGAATCCGCGACCGGGAACGTAGATGCCCACCAGACGGGGGCCATCAGGTCCGACCGCCCACAGACGCGCTCCTGCCGACAGATCCATCCGAGCGGATGCCTCGTACTCAGGCCGCCAGACGTCGTCGCGGTTCAGCAGGAAGCCGGATCCGGCGAACGGCTGGTCGTACTCGGCCGTGCCGTCGAACTCCGGCGAGAACGGCACGCCCAGCAGGTCGACGTCGTCGGTCTGGAACTCGATGAAGCCGTAGGAGTCTGCACCCGGAGCCGTGTACGGGTTCACCTGACCGCTGTTGGGCGTGTAGTCCAGGCGAGCGTCGGCCACGACCTGGTCGAGTCCGCCCCACGGATTCAGGTCGCTCGCGCGGGCGACGAACCCGCCGACCTGCGGCCCGTACTGACCGTACTGGTAGCGGCTGACATCGTCGAACGGGATCACCTTGACCAGGCGGGTGTCGGGCGTGGGCGCATCGATGAGACCGCGCAGTTCGAGGAGCTGAGCGCGCTGGTCCGCCGAGAGCTGCGACGCCGGCGTGTGCCGGAGGTCGTGCAGATCCTGGTTCGACAGACCGTTCGCCTCGGCGAACTCACGGATGATCTGATCGGAGCTGCGGTCGGGCCCGTCGCCGTGGCCGGCGCCGTTCGTCGGATCGACGGGGTCGCCACCGTCGCCGGGGCCACCGACGCCGCTGCCGCCGTCGAGGTCGTCTCCATCGATGTCGTCACCATCGATGTCGTCACCATCGATGTCACCACCGTCGGTGCCGTCACCATCGATGGAGGACTCGCCATCCGTGCTGTCGGCGTCCGCTGCTCCTGCCTCCTGAGCCGTGTCGCCGCCCTGCGCAGTCTCTGCGCCGTCGGTCCCCGTCTCAGAGCCCGCGGGCGTCACCTCGGGACCCGCCGTCGTCGCCTCAGGACCCGCAGTCGTCGCCTCAGCGCGCGCGGTCGTCCCGTCAGCGCCGGGGGTGGTCCGCTCAGCGCCCGCCGGAGACACTGTCGAGTCGGAGCCGGGCACGCGGACCTGGCTGCGATCGATCTGGAAGTCCGTGACGCGGATGGTGCCGTCCGGTCGCGCCTGGACGAGCTCGTAGCGCACGTCGAGCGTGCCGTTGCGGATCGCCTCGACCACGCGGGGGTCAGCGTCAGGGCTCTGCATGTAGGCATCGAGGCTGTCTGCGAGGCGGGTGTCGCGGCCGGCGATGTCGTTGAGGTACGCGGTCGTGCCCTGCTCGGCGCGAACGCCGTCGACGGTGCGATAGCCGAGCGAGGAATTGCCGCCCTTCGCCTCGTAGACGTGCAGCGTCGGCGACGGGTCGCCCGTGATGGTCACGTGGTCGAACTGGCCGGCGCCTGCGCCGCCCGGCGGGATCAGCGTGGTCTCTCCACGAGCCGCCGACACAGCACCGGCCGCCTGGTCGCCCAGCTGCTCGGACGAACCTCGGAGATCGGCCAGAGCGTCGCGCTCGGCGGTGATGGCCCTGTCGAGCTCGGCCTGCTGCCGAGGCGAGATGACGCCATCCCTCTTCAGGGTCTCGAGCGTCGCTTGCACGTCGTGCGAGGAGCCGTCGAGCAGGCGAGGGTCGATCCCCGCAGCATCCGCCAGCTGGTCGACGCGAGCTGCGGCGGCGTTCGCATCGGCCTGCAGGTCGGCACGAGCATCGACCTGCGACTGGTGCGCAGTCTGCGCGTCTCCATCGAGCCCGACCTCGGTCGTGTCGCCGCGGACGGCCCGATCGACGGGGAGGTCGTTGACATCCGGTCGGTTGTGGTCGGGCACGAACTGGTGCGTGTCCTCGTCATGCAGCCGACCGGCGCGGTCACGATACGTGTCGTCGGGGTCGCCCGCAAGAGTGCGACGACCGTCCTCACGCTCGAGGTAGTCCCGGCCGTGCGCATCCTGGGCCGGTCCGCCGTCACCCCACTGCTGCGCCGGCTGATCGCCGGTCGAGGACGTCGAATCGGTCGGCGCGTGCACGGGGGCGTCGTCGCCGTCAGCGCCGTCCGCCGTCGGGTCCGCGCCGTCGCCGTCGCCCTCTGCGGTGCTGTCGCCCGCGTCGGGATCCGCACCGTCCGCCGTGGGGTCGACACCGAGGTCGCCGTCAGGATCCACGGGCGGGGGTCCATCCACCCCGGCATCCGGGTCGGTCGACGTCGAGGAGTCGCCGGTCGACGTCGAGTCGCCGCCGGTGCCGACCGGGGCCGCCGGAGCCTCCGGCGTGGTCGACGTGCTGCCGCCGGCGCCCGTGCCGGACGAGTCCCCGCCAGCAGGAGTGTTCTCGGGAGCAGGAGTGTTCTCGGGAGCAGGAGTGTTCTCGGGAGCAGGAGTGTTCTCGGGAGCAGGACTGTTCTCGGGAGCAGGACTGTTCTCGGGAGCAGGAGTGTTCTCCGGAGCAGGACTGTTCTCGGGAGCAGGAGTGTTCTCCGGAGCAGGAGTGTTCTCCGGAGCAGGAGTGTTCTCCGGAGCAGGACTGTTCTCCGGAGCAGGACTGTTCTCCGGAGCAGGAGTGTTCTCCGGAGCAGGACTGTTCTCCGGAGCAGGACTGTTCTCCGGAGCAGGACTGTTCTCCGGAGCAGGAGTGTTCTCCGGAGCAGGACTGTTCTCCGGAGCAGGACTGTTGTCGCCGCCTGCGTTGGTGTTGCCACCGTCGCCACCACTGCCGCTGTTGCCGCCGTCGCCGCCGTTGCCCTCGGGCGTGACGTGGATGTCGGTCGCCGTGGGAGCGTCGCCGTGGTTCGAGGAGGCCGAGCCGCCCTCGCCACCGCTGCCGCCGACGTCGCCGCCCTGGCCGCTGGGGCCGTCGTAGTCGGAGCGCGGAGCTCCTCCGCCGTCGCCGCCCGAGGCGTTGGCCGCGTCGCCGGTGCCCGAAGGACCGTCGTAGTCGTTGACGTGCACGCCGCCGCCGCCACTGCCGCCCGAGGCCGCGCCAGGGTTGCGGCGTCCTGGCAGACGCGCGGACCCCGCGACGCCGAGACCGGTGCCCATGGCGATGGAGGCGGCGGTGATGTCCTCGCCACGCGCCACGGCGTCGACCACCGTGCCGCCGGCACCGCCGGCGCCGTTGGCGAGCGCCTGCACGGCGAACCGCTCACCGGCCCGGCCGAACGGGGCCACGATCCCGGCGGTGATGGAGCTTCCTGCGAACCCCGAGAGGAACGCGGCGCCGTAGTTGGCCTCACTGCCCTGGACGGTCTCGGCGAGTACGGACGACGCCGTGCCGGACACGATCTCGATGCCCGCCTTGGTGAGTTTCGGGAACCGGGTTCCGGCCCGCACGAGCCCGGGGATGATGCCGTGGAGGCGGGACGCGAGGCGTCCGGCGGTCGCCACGCACCGGGCGACGAGGCCGCCGATACGCGTAGCGATGACACCGATCCGAGCCGTGATCGCAGCGGCGCCAGCGACACCCGCGGCGCCGAAGGTCACGAACGACAGGGCGAAGCTGAGCCCCGCACCCGCGATGACCTCGATCACCAGCTGGGCGATCATCTGTCGGGTCTCCTCGAGGGTGTCCCGGATGGTCGTCGCGTACTCGCGGCAGATGTTGTCGATCTGGCCGATGCCCTCGTCGTCGCTGAGGAAGATCGTCAGCCCGTCGGCGAAGTCGTCGATCTTCTGCTGGATCGCCGCGATCTCGCCGCTCTCGATGCCCGCGAGCACGTTGTCGCCCAGGCGGATGTCGGTGCGCAGGCTCCGGATGTCGCTGAGGATGCCGGCCCAGGCGCTACCTGCAGCCTCGAGCTGCTCGGGGTCGCCGTCGGGGAACAGTGTCCCGATGAAGTTGAGGATCTGGTCCCAGACCCAGACAGCCGCGCTGTCGAGGCCCTGGACCATGGTGTCCGGCCGACCACCGAAGGCAGAGGGCGGCGGTGCGACGGAGGACTCGGCGATCGCCGGTCGCAGCACGAACGCGGATGAGGCGTCATAGACGATGCGCTCGGCGTTGGCGTTGGCCTGCGCGTGGGTGCCACCGGACGCCATCAGCGTGCGGTCGAGACCGCGGGTCGCGACGGCGATGTCGTAGAGGGTCTGGAGGGCTGCCGCAGCCATCGCGTCGTAGGACTCGGCGAAGGATTCCCCGCCGGGGTCGGTGCCGGCGATGCCGCCGAAGCCGCTGAGCGAGCCGCGCGCCTCGATGGCGTAGTTCAGGGCCTGCTGGGAGATGGCGTCGTATGCGTCTGCTGCCGCGGAGAACTTCGCGGGATCTATTCTCACCATCGGATCACACCGCCGTGGATCCGCCGCCGCCGCCGGCGCCACCGCCGCCGCCGCCCCACATGCTGCCGACCGACGACTGCGCGGACTCGTACTGCGTCGCGGCGTCGCCCGCCCACGTGGCGAGATACTCGGCGTAGGAGGTGAGGATGGTCGCGCCGACCTGCCAGGTCTGCACGCAGTTGACGAACTCGGTGTTGGCGATACCGCTCCACTGCGCGCTCACGGCGCCGGTGGCGCTGGCGGCGTGGGCCTGCAGCTCGCTGCAGTATCCGTGCAGCTGCTTCAGCGCGGACTCGAGTCCGCGGATGTCAGCCGTCTCGTACGTGTGCAGGCCGCTCATGCGCTGTCTCCCCTGGTGGCACTGGCGTCGATGGTGACGTCGGCAGGCATGGCCTGCACGTTCTCGGTGACGAAGGTCGCCTGCGTCGCCGACGCCTGCGCACTGCCTCCGCTGCTGTTTCCCCCGGTGCCGGGAACGCGGATGTTGACGTTCGACGAGCGCGATGCCGCAGTGAGCTGCGCCTCGTTCCCGTCATAGGTGCTCTGACCGCTCTGGAGCCGCATCGCGATGCTCATCAGCGCCTCACGGGTCACCCCGGCGCTGGTGAGGAACCCGGTCCATTCTTCGAGGAACGCGTCGGCCGCGCTCCCCGTCCAGGTCGATCCGACCACGGCGTTCACCGCGGCGGTGACCTGCGCGAGCTGCGCATCGAACTGCGCGACCGCACCGGTCATCGACGACGCCGAGAACCCCAGCGCCGGTGTGGATACATGGAACTGCACCACGAGGCACCCCCCTCACATCAGCAGACCCGGCGCACCGGGTGGAAGAACTTAGGAACGGAAGCTGTTGCCGATGTTGTTCTCGGACTCCTCGTAGGCGAGCGCTGCCTTCGAGAGCTGGTCGCTGATTCCGTTCAGCGATTCCTTGAGCTGGATGCCAGCGGCGTCCCACTGCTCGTAGAGCTCGTTGAACGTCTGCGAGGCGGATCCGCCCCAGTCGCCGGCGATGAGTCCCTGCACGAGCGACTTGAGGTTTCCGAGCTGCGACTCGATCGACGTCGCACCCGATGCGAGCTGGTTCGCGACGCCCGCGAGCGACTCGGAAGTTACCTTGATCTCAGCCATGTCATACCCCCTGCTTTATGCGGCGATGCCGCGGAATTGGTCCGGGTACATTCGTAACACACGAGACGGTCCCGAGCCGATGGGGAGAACTCCCCATCCATGCTTCCGACGGCGTCAGGAGATGCGCAGGACGGCGTCTCCGAGCAGCAGCCGATCTCCCGCGACGAGCGCGCTCGGAGTGCCGGAGACGAGGGCGTACTGCACTCCGTCGCGCTCGAGGAGAGTGCCGTTCGCCGAACCAGGATCGGTCGCGATCACGGCGCCGGCTGCCGGGGCGAGCACGAGGTGCACGCGGGACATGGCTCGTTCGGGATCATCGAGACGCAGCGGGACGCCCTGATATGCCGCCGCGCCACGCTCGGGCGAGCGCCCGAAGACGAGAACCTGATCGAGTCCGAGCAGTCGACCGTCCGGGAGCGTCACCGTTGTCGGGATGGCCGGAGCAGTCGGCGAAGCCTGCGGCTGCGGCGCGGACTGTGCGGGCGCGTCCGCCTGCGGCGCGGGAGCGCTCTGCGGCGCGGGAGCGCTCTGCGGTGCGGGAGCGCTCTGCGGTGCGGGAGCGCTCTGCGGTGGCGCTGGGACCACCCGCGGCGCAGGCTCCGGCGTGAGCGGCGCGGGAAGCGGGACCGGCGGAAGCGGCTCGGAAGGGCGCTGTTCGACGGGCGCTCCGGACGACGTCGACGCGGCACCGCCGGGGAAGGGCGGCACGACAGTTCCCGGCATGCCGATGAGCTGTCCGCACGACGGGCAGAACATGCTGTCCGGTCGTACGGCCTCGCCGCAGAACCGGCACTGAGTGCTCATCGACTGTCTCCCCCGTTGTGGTCGTCCGGCCGCCCTGCTCGCAGCCGTAGCGCCCGGGTCATTCTATCCCGCCCTCCGGGGGCGGCGGATCGTCACGCGGTCAGGTCGGGGACCTGCACCGGCATGTACGAACCGTCGCTGAAGAACACACCACTGCCCGGTGCCGCCCGGCCCACATGGGTGCGGGCGAGCTGCACGCCGAACACCTGAGTGCCGACGATCGTAGACGGCGGGGAGAGCAGGATGCCGGTGCGTCCCTTCTTCGCCTCGGTGAGCGCGACGGTGAGCGACGAGCCCGCCGATTCTGCGCCGACGCCGACGATGAAGCGCGCGTGCGAGCGAGCGGCCCCGAGGGCTCTGTCCAGTGGGGTGTCCCTGATGGACTCGCTGTCGTCGACGACGATCGTGAGCGGCGCATCCGCCGGTTCGAGTGCCGTGGCGATCTCATCCTCCGGGGTGCGCGGAGTGAGCACGGGCACGCCGTGGCTCTTGCCCACCTCGGCCAGGATCGAGCCGTCACGGGCCACGATCACCATCGGCGTCTTGTGCCAGCCGAGCTGGTGCGCGATCGCGGCCAGCGTGTGCGTCTTGCCGCTGCGGCGATCGCCGGCCACGACGAAGCCGCCGATGCCCGGCCAGTCGACGCTCACGCGCGACAGGTGGTCGCCACCGACCGCGACCACCGGGGTCTCGGCGGTCGCGCCGTCCAGCAGCGGCAGCGAATGGACGACGCTCAGACCGATGCGCGAGGGCAGCGGGTCGACGCGCATCGGCTGCGGCAGCTCGGCCAGCTGCGGGAACTGGCCGAAGTGCCCTCTGACGTACTCGACGATGCCGCGGGCCGCAGACGTCTGCCCCTCGCCGCTCGGGTCGGCGGAGAGCACCGCGAACTGCGCCTCGGTGCCTTCGGAGCCGAACAGGGCACGACCCGGGGGCATGTTCGGGGCGATGTCGCGGATCATGATGCCGGCACCGCGGTAGTCGTTGATGTCCCGCATCCGCAGTGCGTACTGCGTGTCGATGAACGTCGACACCTTGTCGGAGGAGACCGACCGGTCGGCCGTGAGGATCAGCCGCAGACCGACGGCCGGACCTTCGCGGAGCAGGCGCATGATCTGGTCGCGCACGAGCACCATGTCGTCGGCGCTCATCGAGGCACCGAGACGCTCCCATCCGTCGATCACGACCAGGTTGTAGGGCAGCGCGTCACGAGCATCCGCCTGCCGCCGCTGCTCGGCGATGCTGCCGACGCCGGCGCGGGCCAGGAGCGCCTGCCGGCGCGAGAGTTCCATGCCCAGCCGGTCGAGGAGGCGCGGCAGACGCGCGGCGTCCTGAGGGGTGATGACGGCGCCGGTGTGCGGGGCGTCGACGAACGGCAGCAGCGCCCCGGTGCCGTAGTCGACCGCGTAGATGTGCAGGTCGGCGGGGGTGAAGCGCTGCACGGCCTGGGCGAGCAGCGTGCGCACGGCCGTCGTGCGCCCTGAGCGGCTGCCACCGAAGAACAGCAGGTGCGAGCCGGTGAGCACGTTCCAGACGAGCGGCTGCTGCTTCTGCTTCGAGGGCACGTCGACGAGACCGAGCACGAGACCGCCCTCGGGCGCCGACGACTCGTCGAAGCGATCGAGCGGGAGCAGGTCGGGCAGCGGCAGCAGCCACGGCGACGGGCTGCGCTCGATGCCCAGGGCGGTCGCCGCCTGGTTCGCGAGCTGCACGAGTCCTCGCAGGTCGGTGTCGTCCTGGTCGGGACGATGCGACTGCGTCTCGGCGGCGGGGAAGCGCGGCGGCAGGCCGACCGTCTGCCAGTCGAACCGCGCAGCCGGAGGCAGCACACGGGTGGTGCGCTGGTGTCCGATGCGCAGCCCGGCGACGCGGGCGGTCTGGAACGGCGCCGGCGCCGCATCCAATCCGGCCCTGACGTAGCCGCGACCCGGTGTGGACGCCGAGATCAGCGCGGCATCCGGAACCCCGATGATGTCGGTCGAGTCGGCGCGATCGGTCACGCGGAGGGCGATGCGCAGGTTGATGTTCGACTGCATCTCGGGGGTGATGACGCCGGACGGGCGCTGCGTCGCGAGCACCAGGTTGACCCCGAGGGATCGACCCACTCGGGCGATGCGGACGAGGCCGTTGATGAAGTCGGGCAGCTCGGTCTTGAGCTCGGCGAACTCGTCGACCACGATCATCAGGCGCGCGAGGCCGAGCCGGGCGGCCGCCTCGGCATCCTTCTCCCAGGCGGCGTCGACGTCCTTGGCACCGATCTCGTCGCGGAGCACTCGCTCACGGCGCTTCAGCTCGGCGTCGAGCGAGGCGAGGGCGCGCTCGGTCTCGCGCGCGTCGAGGTTGGTGACCATGCCGACGGTGTGCGGCAGGCGGGCGCAGTCCGCGAACGCCGACCCGCCCTTGTAGTCGATCAGCACGAAGTTCAGCGCGTCCGGCCGGTTCGCGAGCGCCAGCGAGATCACCAGCGCCTGCAGGAACTCCGACTTTCCGGAACCGGTGGTTCCGGCCACCAGCGCGTGCGGACCGTCAGTCGCGATGTCGATCGCGTACTCGCCCTCGGCGCCGGCGCCGATCACGACGTACGACTGGCGCGGCACGACCTGCCACTGATCGATGATCGGCTGCGGGTCAGCGAGATCGATGCCGAGCAGCTCGGTGTAGCGCACGCTGCTGGGCACGGTGGCATCGTCGCCGACACCGCGGACGTGCTCGATCGAGCACAGCGCGCGGGCGATCTCCTCGGCGTAGCCCACGCTCACCTGATCGAAGAGCACGGGCGAGTGGTACGCGTCGCCGGACTCGACACGGCCGAGGAGCGGGTCGCCGGGGTCGGCGACGACGACCGTGGTCGCCTCCTCGGGGAGTCGCGAGCGGTCGGAGTCGATGGCGATCACGTGGATGCCGTACTTGGCACCCTGCTCGAGGATGGTCACCATCCCGGGGAGCATGCGGTAGCGGCGGGCACCGTCGACGACCAGCACGATCTGCGACTCGGAGTCCAGTCGCCGGTCCTTGCCGATGCGCATCCGGATGTCGAGGAGCGTGCCGATCTCGCGGATCCGCTCGCGACGGGTGAGGTCGGTGTTGCCGATCAGGGCGACGGGGCCGACACCGGGCTGCGCGTGCGGCAGCCACTGGACCCACGACCACGCGTGCTCCTGGTCGCGGTCGCACAGCACGGCCACCTGCAGATCCCGCGGCGAGCGCAGCGCGACGAGGCCCGTCAGCATGGCGCGCACGACTCCGCTGGCGACGTCGGCGGGGCCGGCGACGCCGACGGGACCGGATGCGAGGTCGACCGCGACCGGCGACGGCGAGACGCCGACCCGCCTGTCGTTGCGGCGCTCCTTCTGCGGACCGCCTTCGAAGCGCACATCCAGCGGCACATCGGCCACGCCGACCCGCGCCCGCAGAGCATCCTCCTCGCCGCGGCGGCGTTCCCAGAGCCGGGAGAGCGGACGGGTGACGACATCGCGGATGTACACGGGGTCGAGGTGGTGGTACCAGCTCGTCAGACGCTGCTGGCGCACGTGCACGGCGATCCGCTTGCGGGCCGAGTCGATCTCCTCGATCCAGTCGGCCTCGCTGCGCTCGCCCTTGCGGCGTGCGAGCTTCTTGTTCGCGAAGAACGAGCCGATCACCATGACCGGCGACGCGGCGGCCATCAGCAGCATGATCGGACGCTGGAACACGAACGCGAGGGTGATGCCGAGCACGACGGGCACGATCGCGGAGAGCCACGGGAGCGGCGAGGCGTCCTGCTCCTCGGGCTTGTCGCCGGGGAGCGTGATCACGGGCGGGATCTGCGACGGACGGATGCGGGAGGGGCGGTTGAACGCCCTGGCACCGACCTCGTCGATCGTGATGTCGGCGTCGGATGCGGGAGCCGCGCCGATGCGGATCACGCTGCTGCCCAGCTGGATCAGGTCGGCGGGGACGATGTCGGCCGCGCGGGCATCACCCGTGCCGTTCACGACGAGCGCACCGTCGGGGGCCGTCAGCTCGACGTGCGCCGTCAGGGGCAGCAGGGAGCCGTCGTCTGCGATGCCGCCCGACACTGTGATGGTCGCGTGCTCCTCGCTCAGGTGCGGATCGGCGATGCGTACGGCCGCCGTCGATCCGCGGCCGATGGTGGTCGGAACCCCCGGGGTCATCGGCACGGACTCCCCGGCGAACGGGCCGGCGACGAACTCCAGGCGCAGGGTGCCCGGCTCCAGCACCACCTGGTGGCGAGAGGGCACGACGACGCCGCTGCGGATGCCGGTGACGGTGAACGCCGACGAGGGGTCGGTGCCGGGGGCGAGCTCGTCGGCGGGGACGTCGAGCGACTCGCCGATCTCGGAGATCGTCGTGGCCTCGTCGACCTTGACGATCCAGGACTCGGGTTGGGGCGCGCCGGGGCGGTCGGCGACAGTCAGCCGAAGGCTCATGATGCGGGTATCCCTTCCAGAAGCCGGGCGAGGCCGGCGAGCGGAACTGCAGCGTCGGCCTGCTGCTCGTCGACGGGGACCGTGACGAGAGACAGCGGCGCTTCACTCTCCCACGAGGGAGCGACGAGCTCGGCGACATCCGCGTCCGCGTCATCCGTGACGCTGCCCCAGGCGAGGCGGCCGTCGTCGGCCACGACCCGGAACAGCAGCTGCGCGGGGAGGGCGGTGGCGTCGTCGTCGGCGCCCGCTGCGGTGCCGGTGCGCTCGATGCCGCCGTCCTCGGTGCACCGGAGACCGATGGACTGCGGGGTGCTGCAGACGATCGTGACGTCGCCCCACGTCTGCTCGACGAGATCGAGGGCCTCGACGTCGCCGACGACGTGCAGAGCGCCGATCGTCGGGGCCTCGGCAGGAGCGGAAGCGGCGACGAACGTCACCGTGAGCTCGATGGAGACGGATTGTCTCGCGTCATCCGTGAGCGTCAGCGGCACGATCGCGTCGCCCGCCGTCGTGCCGCGCAGGGCGAGGTGGGTGCCGCTGACCCCTGCAGAGACGCCGGGCGGCGGCGTGTCGACCTGGATGGTCGCTCCCCCGTCGGCCGTGCAGACCGCGCACACGATGCCCAGCGCCGAGAGCGGAACCAGAGCCTGCTCCCCGACGACGACGGGCAGGTCCAGGCGGTCGACGGAGACCTCCGGTACCGGGGGCGGTTCGAGCCGCACGCGGTAGACGGGAGAGATGCGCGTCGCCCCCGAGACCTGCGGGACGGTCAGGGTCTGGATGCCGAGGTCGGCGTCGAACCCCGCAGACACGAGCGTGACGCCGTCGTCGGCGCAGGCCACGTCGATGCCTTCCAGCGTGCCGACGCCCGCGCAGTCGATGCGCCAGCCCTCGCCAGAGCGGATCTCGGTGGTCTCGGTGTAGGACACCTCGACGGCTCCGCCCTGAGGGGTGGTCGCGTTCTCGTCGGACGCGTCGGCCGCGGCGATACCGGGAGCAGCGAGCGCGGAAGCCACCAGTACGGCGGCCATCGCGGCACTCCGCATCGCGACGAGAGCGCGAGCTCCTCGTCGGCGTCGGTGCGTCGAGGTCATGGGGCTCCCAGGTCGGAGGCAGGCCATGACTAGGATAGACGCGCCCGACCACGACGGAGAATCTGCAGCAGATCGATGAGCGACATCCCGCGCACACGCCGGCAGCAGAACGCTGCGCCGGTCGGCGAGCGACCGGCCGGCGCGATGATCACCGCCGCCCCCGTGCCGTGGACGGCGGCCCGCACGCCGGCCCCTGCGGCGCTCGACGGTCAGCTCGGCTGGGACTCCCCTCGTCCCAGCATGCAGGTCGCGCCCGGCGCCATCCGCACGCTCGAGACCTCGGGTGACGTCCTTCCCGAGCTCGAGGAGGCGCCGGAGAAGCAGCGTCCGCTGTGGCGGCATCCGGCGTTCCTGATCTCCATCGGCACGACCGTTCTCGCGCTCATCGCCTTCCTCGTCTTCGTGATCGTGGGCGGCCTGTCCGGGCGGGCCGCAGCATCCGATCTCACCCTCGAGGTCACCGACAACGTCGTGCGCGCCGACTGGTCGGGGCCGGATGTGCCCTACCAGGTGATCGTGGTCGACGGCCCGTCGGGTCCGAGTCTCGACGTGTCGCAGCTCGTCACGGGCACCGAGGCCTGGCTGCCGCGTGCCGCCGCCATCGTCGACGAGGGGTCCTGCATCGTCGTGCGCCCTGCCGACGGGAACGAGAAGGCGGAGGTCAAGCTCGACCGCGCCACGCTCGACGCGCAGGGCGCGGTCTCGGGATGTGTGGCGGATGCCCCGGCGGAGTGACGCACGGCTGACCGCCCTCGTGCTGGGATCCGTGCTCGTCCTCGCCGGGTGCGCGGGCGCCACCCAGCCCGCGGAGCCTGCACCGAGCCCCACCCACATCGATCTCGATGCCTGGGACGAGGAGACCTCCGGCAACGGCATCGTCCTGCTCGACGCGACCACCGCGCGCGCCACCGTGCTCACCGCCGTCCGTGAGGCCGGGCCAGCCACGATGACCGGCACCTTCACCTCAGGCGGTCGGGCGCTCACGATCGACGTGCACGGGTCGAGCGAGGAGACCGTCGCGCAGTTCACCGTCGACGGTCAGACCACCGTCGTCGTGTCGACCGACGGACAGACCTATCTCAACCCCACCGCGGCCACCGCCGGAGAGGCCGGGAGCGATCGTCCGGTCGGCGAGTTCTCCTGCGTCGCCGACGACGACCCGGCGGTCACGCGGTGGGGTGCCCTCCTGCACCCTCTGCAGGCACTCGCGGAGCACACCTCCGACGCCTCCGCTCTGGGAGCGCCGAGCGATGACGGCGTCGACCTCATCCTGGGGGCCGACGGCACTCAGGGCGCGCTGCGCGTGCAGACGCAGGGCCCGGCGCTGCCGGTGTCCCTCACCCGAGCGGATGCCGCAGGAAGCCTCCAGCTGGAGTTCTCCGGCTGGGGCGAGGCCGTCGACCTGCCCGACCTCGAGGCCGCAGCAGGCTGCTGAGCCCGCGGGCTCCTGAGCAACTCAGACGAACTCGGACCCCGCCGGCGGCGCCCACTTCGGCAGGCCGTTGCAGGCGGCGGCAACACGGTGAAGGCCGTACTGCGGGTGCGAGAACGCCTCCCAGACCCCCTTCGAGTCCTTCGTCTCGGCCGCCTCGATGAGGGCGCCGAGCGTCTCCGGCGACCCCGTGGCCCACTCGACGTAGTCGGAGCTGTCAACCCCGGCCGAACCGAGCTCGGCGATCGCACGCACCTCTTCCGCGGCGCGGATCACGTCGGTGAAGCTCTGTGGGATGCGCTCGTTGCACGAGACGACGGCGACGGTCAGTGCCGTCACGGGGTCGACGAGCTGTTCACATCGGCTGGCGCGCAGGTCGGCCATCATCTCCCTCTCATTCCTGCCCCGACGTGGACGGGGCAGACTTCTCGGGCCCGAGCAGGGCGACCGTTCTGGTGTAGATCGTCGCCCGATCGGACGTCACCTCGACATCGACGCCGGCACGGAGCCCGGCGATGCAGATCGCCGCGAGCGACGCCCGGACGTTCTCAGGCGCGACCATGGTATCGATCGGCACGCGGATGCCGCCGTGCGACCCGAGCACCTCGAAGAGTCCGTGCAGCTCCCGCGGGGCCGCGTCGCGCAGCGCACGCACCCCGCGGACGCCGAGCACGAACTCGGACTGCACGCGTCCCGCTGCACGCTCGACCGCGGCCGCCGGGCCTCGCAGGAACGGGACCGCCGCATCACGATCGTCGAATCCGACGCCGCCGATCACCGACGACCACGGCAGGTCGACATGACCTGCGAGACGGATCCCCTCGGCGCTGACCACCAGATAGTCGTCACCCGAGACCGGCCCGCCGCGCAGTCGACGCCGGAGCAGGGCGAAGCGCAGCAGCAGGATGCCGGCCGCGATCACGAGCAGCGCGAACAGGAGCACCGTCACCGGTCCGCCGAAATGCAGGAAGAGCACGGCGAACAGCCCTGCCGCGGCGAACGCCAGGACGACGGACGCGACCCCGATCACGACGGCGTTGACGCGCATCCGCCGACGGACGGCATCCCGATCGAGACGCGCGGCGAACGCGCGACCCCGACCGAAGTAGTCGCGCCACTCGTCCTCCTGGACCGCGGAAAGGCCCAGGGCGCTCAGCTCATACACGGCGAGTGCTCCGCAGTGTGCTCAGGCATCCTCGTCCTCGGTGCCCTGCGGCCGGTCGAGTTCGGCGAGGTCCTCGCGCGTCACGAGGCGCGAGGCGATCGTGTACTCCACCAGCCGCGCTCGGCGGTTGGTGGCGAAGGAGCGCTGTCCGCCGCGCATCCCCGGCACGCCGATGCGGTCGAGCTTGTCGCAGACGTTGTCGAGCTTGCGATTGAATCGCGTGACGGTCCATCCGAGCCGGGCAGCCGCCTTCGCGGAGGTGGGGATCTCGCTCATGCCCGTGCCGTCGCGCAGCAGCTGCGGCTCGGCGAGGGCGAGGATCAGCAGCCGCTGGCTCGCCGTCAGCGGCACGTCGCCGATCGTGGAGTCGCCGTCGGTGCTCTCGCGCTGGGTCGGGCGGAATGCCGGTTGCGTGGAATGCACGACGAGTTCGTACGTCGTGGGTCCGGCGCTGAAGACGACGGTCGTCGCATCGAACACGAGGGGCAACCGGGCGCCGGGCGACAGCCAGGCCTGCACGCCGCCGGTGCGGTCGGTCACGGATGCCGTGAGCCGCGAGCCGATGTTCGACAGCCACCAGAGGCCGCCGGACTCGGCGATCTCGAGGAAGCTGCGATGCAGGAAGAGGTTGTCGTCGATCGCCAGGTCGCCTTCGCGCCCGGCGGTGAACCTGCTGCCGGGCTCGATGGTGAAGTACTCGCCGGCGAACTCGACCGTGACCGTGCCGATCCCGCTCATTTCACGCACCCCCGCACCGGCTCCGAGGCGCGTCCGTCGTCGCGACGCAGCGCCACATCGACGCACACCTGACCGGGCGCGGCATCCGTGATCGTGACCGTCGTGTCGGTCGTGGTCGACGGGGTGCCCTCGCCGGTGAGGTCGACGGGGATCCAGATGAAGCTGTCCCCCTCGAGCTCGTCGGTGTTGGTCCAGGTGAAGGTGACGGTGTCGCCGGAGCGGGTGCCCTCGAGGTCCGAGACCTTGGGCACGACATCCGACACGATGTCCTTCGGGTCGACCTCGTCGCCCGTGGCGGCAGGCTCGGGCGTGGGCATGTTCGCGACCATGAGGTTCAGGCCGACGATG
The DNA here is from genome assembly GCF_900105205.1 of Microbacterium hydrocarbonoxydans. Lineage (NCBI taxonomy): Bacteria > Bacillati > Actinomycetota > Actinomycetes > Micrococcales > Microbacteriaceae > Microbacterium > Microbacterium hydrocarbonoxydans. The sequence continues at coordinate 3,256,473 of NZ_FNSQ01000005.1, forward strand.
GCGCCGACGACCACGACGACGCCGGCGGCGACCAGTCCGATCGTGCGTCCGCGACGGCTGCGGGCCGAACGGTCGGGGGCATCAGCGGTCGCAGCCGCTGCAGTGGCCCCCGCGCCGGCTCCGGAGTTCTTCGCGGCGGAAGTCGCCGCGGGCGAGGTCTGCCCGGGCGAGCTCTGGGCGGGCTGCGACGACGGCGACGTGAACGACGGGGACGCAGGCGCACCCGCGGATGATGATGGATGCGGGGAGACGACGACGGGGCCGCGCGCGATCGTGCGATCGTCGTCGTCCGGCGCGGAGACCGGGGCAGCGCCCGGCGTCCGGAGCTGGGTGGCCTCGTCGACCGGATCGGGGCTGTCGAAGCGCGGCACATCGGGAGTCGGGAACGCGGTGCCCTTGGGCTGCGTCGCCGCCGACGGCCGGGTGAAGGATCCGACGTCCGGATCGATGCTGACGATCTCCCTGACGCGCGTCAGGCCGTCGCCGTCATCGTCGAGGTCCTCGGCCGGCGGGTGGTCGTCGACGATGTCGATCGGGGTGACCGAGTGCGACAGCTCGATCTGCACCTTCTGCAGCGCACGGGCGAAGGCCACGGCACTGGGATAGCGGGCGTCGGGGTTCTTGGCCATCGACCGCTCGAGCACGCGCTGCAGACTCTCGGGCGAATCCGGGCGTGCGAGTGAGGGCAGCGCGGCGCGCTCGATGCGTTCGATGAGGTCGGCGCTGGAGTTGCGCTCCCCCGGCCTCTCGAACGGCGAGCGCCCGGCGAGGAGGGTGAACAGCGTCGCCCCCAGCGCCCACACGTCGGTGCGGGGTCCGCTCTGGGGCGGATCCGCGAACGACTCGGGCGGCGACCACGGGATGGACATGCCGCCAGACGCTTCGCCCGTGGCCCCGGTCGTCGACGCGATGCCGAAGTCGGTGAGAGCCGGGCGGTTGTACTCGGTGACGAGGATGTTGGCCGGCTTGATGTCGCGGTGCAGGACGCCCGCGCGATGCGCCGTCTCGACGGCGCCCGCGACCTGCACGCCGACGCGCAGGGCCTCGGCGACGGAGAACGGCTCCTTGCGCGCGCGCAGCTGCAGGTTCGGCCGCGGGCAGTACTCCATCACGAGGTACGGACGTCCGTCGCCGGCCACTCCGGCCTGGTAGATCGTGACGATCGCAGGATGCGTCGACAGCATCGCCATGACGTTGGCCTCGTCGGCGAACTCCTGCGCCGCGCTGCTGGTGATCCGGTCGGCGAGCAGCACCTTGACCGCTACCCGCCGTCGCGGCATCTGCTGCTCGTAGAGGAACACGTCGGCGAAGCCACCCGTGCCGAGCGGCTCCACATACGTGAAGCCGGGCAGCTCGGGCGGCGGCGAGGGGCGCCGATTCACGGGAGGTCCTCGAACGCGACGGTCACTCCGTCGCCGAGGTCGACCACATCGCCCGAGATCACGATCGTCTGCTCACCCGGGTGCAGCCGCACGGGGTCGGAGCCCGAGCGAAGAAGAGTCGATCCGTTCGTGGTGTGCAGGTCGATGACCACGACCGTGTCGCCCTCGGGGCGCACCTCCAGGTGACTGCGGGAGATGTCCTGCTGCGGGCTCTCGACCGCGACGAGGTGCGGGAGGTTCGCTCCGCTCGCCCGGGTGGACCGCGGGCGGCGGCCGATGATGACGGTGCGATCCAGCGTCACCACCTGTCCTGTGGAGACACGTATGCGCCCCTCGCTCGGCACGACGTCGAGCGCGACGGTCGGTGCCTCCGGTGAGACGGGTGCGGCGTCCTTGCGGAGCGCTCTCGCCTCGGCCGCCGAGATGGTGGCCCCGTCGTGATCGCCTGCGACAGCGGCGTCTGCCGGCAGGCCCGCGCCGGTCGGCGGCGCTGCGGAGTCGGATGCGGGGCGGTGGATCGTCTGTCCGAAGAGCATCTCGAACTCATCGATGTCGGAGGGGGCGTCCGTGCTGTCCGCCGCAGCATCCTCGGCCGCAGCGTCGTCCTCCTCGGGGGCAGCATCGTCACCGACAGCAGCATCGTCACCGACAGCAGCATCGTCACCGTCAGCCGGGTCCGGCTCTGGAAGGAGAGTGTCCTCGATGTTGGGCTCGTCCGCCGCAGCGGCGGCAGCGGGTGCGGGCGCAGCGACCGCAGGGACCGCGACCGCAGGTACCGGAACCGGAGGGACAGCAGCCGGAGGGACAGCGACCGGAGGGACAGCAGCACCGGCGCTGACGGTCGGCAGAGCGACAGGTGCGGCGTCGGCAGCCGAGGAGAGGGCAGGCACGGCGACCGGAGACGCCTCCGCTGACGCTCCCGCTGACGAGCTTTCCGTCATGTCCAGGACCAGCGCACCCGCACGGACGACTCCGGCGATCACCGGCAGCTCGGCGTCATCCGCGGGCTCGACGACGACATCGACGCGGGTCGCCCCGCGGACCAGCCGCTCGTTCCAGGTCGTCACGTCGGTGCCGGTGATGCGCGTCTGGCCCTCTGCGGTCTCGACGACGATCTCGGGCACGCCGCGCACGGCGACGCGCACGTCCTGTCCGGCGATCACCACGGCGGCGAAGTCGGGCACGGAGGACAGGGATCCTCCCGAGCGCGAGGTCAGCAGATCGACGAGGGCTCCGAGTTCCCGGATGCCGTCGAACCCGGTCCAGGCGTCGGCGATCAGGGCGGCGTCAGCAGTGGCGGGCAGCACGAGCAGTGCCTGCTCGCGGACGAGGGCGTTCCACGTTCCCGGGCGATAGTTCACACGCATCAGCGGACTCCTCCTGCGGCTTCGCGCGGACGCGTATCCGCGATGTCTGGTTCGTCGGTCTCCACGAGGGTGCCGGGGCGGGAGGCGACGGAGATGGCGTCGATCACGACGGCGGTCACATTGTCGCGTCCTCCGGCGTGCACCGCGCTGGAGACGAGGAAGTCTGCCGCGCGCTGCGGGTCGGACTCGACCATCAGGATCTCCCGGATCGCTCCGTCGGTGAGTTCCGACGAGAGACCGTCGGAGCAGATCAGCATCCGGTCGCCCATTTCGGCGGGGAACAGCCAGTAGTCGACCTCGCCGTCGCTGCCCGCGCCGATCGCTCGGGTGATGATGTTGCGCCGTCGATCGGTCTGCGCATCCTCCGGTCGCAGCTCCCCGGCGTCGACGAGCTCCTGGACCACCGAGTGATCGACGCTGACCTGTTCGAGATCACCGTCTTCGAGGCGGTAGACGCGCGAGTCGCCGATGTTCAGCACGAGCCAGTAGCCCATGCCGTCGACCGTGGCGATGATGACACCGCTGAGGGTGGTGCCTGCGCGCCCGTTGCTCGAGGTCGACAGCGACTCGACTTCGGCCCGTGCGACCGCGACGGCGTCGCGCACCTCGTCGAGCGCGAGTGCCGGCTGCCCGATGTGCCGGGAGAACTCCTCGATGACGGCGGCGCTCGCTCGCTCGCCCGCCTCATGTCCGCCCATGCCGTCGGCGACCAGGAAGACCGGGGCGCTGGCGAGGAAGGCATCCTCGTTGAGTGTGCGACGCAGACCCGTGTGGGTCGCCGCACCGGTCGATACCGCCAAGGCGACGCTCATGCGTATCCCCCGATCGTCACGATGCGATCGCCGATCTCGATCGCGTCTCCCAGGCGCACCGGCACGCGCTGGCCCGCGGGGCAGGCGATGCGCTGTCCGTCGCGCACGATCGTCATGCCGTTGGTCGAGTACCGGTCGAGGATCCAGCCGCCGGAGGTCGAGGCGGCGGCCTCGAAGTGCGTCTTCGAGAGCGACAGCGTCTCGTCGCGGACCGGCACGAGGATCGCACCGTCCTCGGGGCCCGGATTGCGTCCGAAGACCGTGCGTCGCGACACCGTGACGCGGGTGCCGTCGTCCCAGGTGAAGACCAGTCGATGGCCAGGGATGCTGATGCGCGTCTCCTCGAGATCGTCCTCCTCGGGAGCGTCTGCGGAAGCGGCGATGCCGGCGGTGGGCGCGGCGGGGGCGGGAGGTGCGGCAGGCGCAACAGGCGCGGCGAACGCCGGCGCGGCGGGGAACGCGGGCGCCGGCTCCGGTGTCGCGAATGCCGGAGCAGCCGGTCGCTCCGGCGTGACCTGCTGCGACGACGCGCCCTGGGCGGCCGTGCGCGGCGGCGGCGCGTCCACCGTGATGCCGGGGACATACGCGATGAGTCCGCCGTCATCGGCCGGCTGTGCCGCCGGAGAGGTGTACGCCGGTGCCTCCGCCGGAGCGGATGCGGCCGGTGCTGCGGATGCGGCCGGTGCGTCGGAGAGGACCGGTGCAGCGGGCTGCGGGGCGGCCGGATACTCGGGTGCCGCGGGAGCCGCGTACTCCGGGGCCGCCGGAGCCGCGTACTCCGGAGCTGCCGGTGCCGCGAACCCGGGTGCGGGAGGCGCTCCGAAGGGGGCAGCCGGTGCGACGTCAGGCCGTGCGAACGACGGAGCAGGCGCGCCGCTCTGCGGAACCGGGATGCCGGGGGCAGCGGGTACGGACGGCGGCACCGGGATGCCGGGGATGGCTGGCACGCCCTGCGACGCGGCCGGCACGCCCTGCGCGAGCGGGGCTCCCTGCGGAACAGGCGGGGCTCCCTGCGGAACGGGCGGGGCGGCCTGCGGTGCACCCGCGGCACGCGCGTCCGAGGGACGCGGCGCGTGCGAGGCACCCTCGCCACGAGCATCCAGCATCAGCGACTTCGCGACCTTGTCGTGCCATCCCTGGAAACGACCGGACCCGTCGAACAGCGGGGTGAAGTATCCGACCACGATCCCCGCGGCGAGACCGAAGATCACGTTGCGCAGGAGCGTGCGACCGAAGCCGAGAGGAGTCCCGTCTTCGGAGATCAGGCGGAGGCCCTGCGTGCGCATGCCGATGGAGCCCGCACCGGCCTGCATGAACGTGTAGAACACGAACCACCCCAGCAGGACGAGGCTGACGATCGGTCCTCCGATCACCAGCGTCGCGACGGAGCCCTCGAGCGAGCCGGAGAGGTTGGCGGCGACCACGAGCACGAGCGTCAGGACGACGCCGATACCCCCCGCAATGAGCGCGTCGATCAGGTAGGCGATCGCGCGCCGGGAGATCGGCGCGATCTGGCCGAACGGGACCTGAGTCATGGTGTCTCGCTCTCGGGTGAGGTGGACGTCGTCGTACGAGTGCTGCTCTTGATGGTGCCAGGTTCGCGCCGGACGCGCGCGGCCGCGGCGTCCTTGAGGTTCTGCAGCCCCGTCGACACGGCGGTGCCGCCCATCAGGGATCGCAGGCTCAGCCGCGCCTTCGTGCGCTTCCAGAATCCGGCGTCCTTGCCGAGGCCGCCGACGATCGTGTCGACCTCCGCCCAGAACGCCTCGACCTCTTCGGCGCTCGGCTCCGAGGGGCCGAACACCTCGGCATCCGCCCGCTGGGCGAGGGTGGTGACCTGCGGAAGCGTGAGGGTCTCGGCGACCGTCGCCGCCTCTTCTGTCCGCGTGCCACCGGGAGCGATCCGCGCGCCGTAGTCGACGGCGCGATCGGCCAGCTCGTCCCATCCGCCGCTGATGCGGTCGGCCGCACGCTCCGCCTGACGCCGTGCGCGTCTTCTGGCAGCCTTCCAGGCGCCGATGAGGATGAACGGCGAGGCCAACAGAGCGAGGATCGCCAGCGAGATGCCGCCGATCGCGAGGATCGCGCCGATGATGCCCAGGATGTTGAGCGTCTCGTCGTCGCCCTTGCGGTCGTCGGGAAGCGTCGGAGGAAGATCGACCGGCTCCTGCGGCGGGGGCGGCGGCTGCAGCACCTGCGGCTTGGGGTCGACACGAGGCTTGGTGTTCTGGTCGTTGGGGACCTTGTCCTCGGGCGGCGTCGGGTTGAAGGTGAGCCAGCCGACGCCCTCGAAGTTGACCTCGACCCAGGCGTGCACGTTGTCGCCCGTCGCCTCGAAGACCGCTTCGCCTTGCTTGTCCTCATCGGGGTAGAAGCCCATCACGACGCGCGCCGGGATGCCGACCTCACGCGCCAGGAGCGCCATCGCCACGGCGTACTGCTCGTCGTCGCCGATCATCTGGTCGCCGCCGATCAGCGTCGAGATGCGCTCGGCGGTGTGCCCTGCCCGCGACAGCACCTCTCCTTCGAGACCATGGCTGAAGAACCCGCCGTCCGCGAGGAAGGTCTCCAATGCCCGCACCTGCTCGATGGGCGACTCCGCATCGGCGACCGTCTCGGACGCGAGCGAGGTCAGCTCCTCCGGCACGTTGCTCTGCGTCGGCAGCGGCACGGTGCCGAACTTCACCTCCGCGAGCTGGGTGTCGTCGAGCTCGCTCGGGATCACGGTGTCGACCGTGTAGGTGTCGCCGGCCGCGAGCTTCGACGTCACGACCGCGGTGCCGGTCTCGACGTTGTAGTACGCCGACCGCCGCAGCTCCTCCGCACGTTCGCCGGTGAACTCGATCTGCGAGACGGCTCCGGCATCGGGCAGCCAGACGCTCCGGTACTCGTCGACCTCGACCTTGAGGGTCACCGGGATGCCCTCGGCATCCGGCGACATGTTGGTGCGGACGGGGCCGAACGCACTCGAGGAGCCGGGGCCGCCGTCGGTGACGTTGTAGACCATGCCGTCGAACTGGTCCATGACGGCGATCCGCATGCGGGCGCCCTTCGGCAGACCGCTCACGGTGAAGAGCGTGTCCCCGGCCTCGTCGCGCACGTTCTTGCGGAACGCCTGGAGCGGACTCGGGTAATCGCGGATGTTGAACGGCGGGATGATCACGTCGCGGAAGACATGGCGCGGCTGCACGGGTGCTGCGATCGCACTCGTCGCGACACCGGCGCCACCGGCGATCGCGAGCACCGCCGCGCCCGCGATCAGGCGGCGCAGACGCATGTGCGAGGCACGGGAAGAGTCCACCTCGCTGACAGAGATCGCGGCGTTCTGAGGTGCCCAGAGCTGACGCAGCGCCAGCCACGCGATGGAGAGCACCGCGAAGACGAGTCCCTGCAGCACGGGGAACGCGGGCTCGGGGGTGCCGAGGGCGATCACCATCACGAGCATCACGCCGGCCGGCAGCAGCGCCCACGCGACCTGGCCGAGGCGCAGGGCGAGGGATGCCGTCAGCACCGTGACCACGAGGGTGAGGAGGAACGGCACGAGCAGGTGCCCGTCGGCCGTCGACACCGGCGCGACCGTCGTGAGCAGCTGCTTCCAGGACGTCACGGTGCCGATCGCGAGACGCTGCAGCGTGTCGATCGTCGGGATGAACCCGAAGATCGCCGTGTGCGGGAGCGCGAGAGCGCCGCCGAAGACGAAGTAGACGGCGATCGTCAGGCCGGTGACGATCAGGATGCCCCAGCGACGCCACGCGGCGACGACCGCGACGGCCAGCCCGAGGAGCAGCGCGCCGATCGTGCCGGGGAGGTAGGAGGGCCCTGCGAAGGTGGGCCAGAACCCGACGATGGAGACGCCGATCAGCAGCGCCGTGGCACTCACATCGAGGATCCAGCGTCGGAGCGGCAGTCCGCCCCATTCGGTGGCGAGAGCGGTCATGCGAGCACCTTCTGCAGTGCGAGGGGAACCTGTTCGAGCGCGCCGATCGTGACGACATCCGCATCGCCGATCCGGCGAAGTGCCGGCGCGGAGACCGACCGGTCGGCGACGACCGCCATCACCTTGGCGCCGTACGGGAGTCGCGAGCACGCGAGCCGAAGATCGTCCGTGCTCACTCGCGAGCCGCAGACGAGCACGACGACGCTTGCGAGCGGCATGGTCCTCGCGAGCACTCCGGCGAGGTGGTCGATGCCCCCGTCGCGGGGCTTGGAGCTCTCGACGGCCGAGAGCGAGTCGAGCAGCTGCTTGCCGGTGCCGGCTGCCAGCTCACGCCCCTGGACCCTGACGTCGACGCGCTGCGAATCGCGGATGGCCCGGAGGCCGATCGATCCGGCGGCCGAGATGGCCAGCTCGAAGTCCTCGTCGGTGGCGTAGTCGCCGCTGGAGCGCGAGAGCCCGATCACGAAGTGCGAGCGGCGGGTCTCCTCGTACTGGCGCACCATCATGGTGCCGGTGCGCGCGGTGGATCGCCAGTGCACGTGGCGCAGGTCGTCGCCCGGCTGGTACTCGAGCAGGGCGTGGAACGAGACGTCATCGCGCGAGAGATCCGCCGCGGGCAGCCCCTCGAGGTCGCGGAGGTAGCCGAGCGACTGCCCGTCGAACAGCACCGTGCGAGGGTGCACGTAGAGGTCGACGGGGTCGTCCCGACGATGGGCGCGCTCGAACAGTCCGAGCGGATCGCCGCGCACGACGCTCACCGGGCCGACCTTCACGACTCCGCGCTTCTGCGTCGGGATGGCGAAGAGCTCCTCCGCCTCCTCCCCCGGCGCCAGTCGCTGGATGCCGAACTCCCCTCGGCCGGAACCCACCGGCAGCACGACCCTGGACGGGAGGATCGCCCGTGCACCGCGGTTCGCGAGGGTGAGGGCGCCGACCGCGCGCTCGCCGACCACGACCCGGGTGCGAGCGAGATCCAGGGAGACGTCGTAGGCCGTACGGCCGATCAGGAAGAGCGCGCACAGCGCGACCGTGAGGGCGATGACCACCGCGGCGATCGTGAACTCCGCCCATCCGGCCACCTGCCCGAGGATCCAGAAGCCGATCGCGAGGGCCATCAGCACCCAGGCGAGCGGTCGGATGGCGGCGGCGATCAGACGGAGGCGCACCAGGATGCGCGCGCCGATGACCGCCGCGACGTCACGCCAGCCGGCGTCGCGGTCGATCGGCGCGGCCGCAGCCGGCAGTGCCTCCGTCGTCATCAGGCCGCTGCTCGTGCCTGCGGTGCGGCGACGTTCTCGAGCACGCGCGCGATGACGGAGTCGCTCGAGGTGCCGGCGAACTCCGCCTCGGCATCCAGGAGCAGACGGTGCTGCCACACCGGACGCGCGAGCGCCTTGATGTCGTCGGGGAGCACGAAGTGACGCCCCTGGGAGGCTGCGCGGACCTTCGCGATGCGGATCATCGCGATGGCTCCACGCACCGAGACGCCGAGGCGGATCGCCGGGTCCTCACGCGTCGCCTCGGCGAGCTCGGCGACATAGCGCAACACGGCGGGCTCGACGTGGACCGAGGCGCCGAGGTCTGCCATGTCGGCGACGGCGCTGGTGGTGATGATCGCCGAGAGGCCGGCCGAGGGGTTGCGGTCCGAGGCACCGGCGAGGATACTCTCGGTGACCGCGAGGTCGGGGTAGCCGATCGACGTCTTGATGAGGAAGCGGTCGAGCTGCGCCTCGGGGAGCTTGTACGTTCCCGCCTGCTCGATGGGGTTCTGCGTCGCGATGACGAGGAACGGGCGCCCGGTCTCGTGGGTGACGCCGTCGACCGTGACCCGCGACTCCTCCATGACCTCGAGCAGAGCGGACTGCGTCTTCGGCGAGGCGCGGTTGATCTCGTCGGCCAGCACGATCGACGCGAAGATCGGGCCCTTGTGGAACTCGAAGCGGTGCGACTGCTGGTCGTAGATCGTGACGCCCGTCACGTCGGACGGCAGCAGGTCGGGCGTGAACTGGATGCGCGTGCTGGTGCCCTGCACGGTCGAGGCCAGCGCCTTCGCGAGGCTGGTCTTTCCCGTGCCGGGGGCGTCCTCGAGCAGCACGTGGCCCTCGGCGAGCATCGCGGACAGCACGAGGCCGACGATCTCGCGCTTGCCCTGCACCGCCTTGTCGATGTTGTCGACGAGGCGCGTGAAAGTGCCGTGGAACCAGGCGGCCTGTTCGGGGGTCATGCTCATGAGTGTGGGTTTCCCTGTTCTGTGAAGGTCATCGGGTCGCGCCGTCGCCGGTCGCTCTAATACCAGACGAGTGCGTCGGCGTAGCGGTTGAGCTCGACGATGTAGACGCGGATGGATCGACCCGGGTTGCCGTAGAAGCATCCCAGCTGCACCGTGCCGTTCTCGGGCACGGCCCTTCTCGAGTTGCCGAACCGGCCGCCGTCGTCGCAGCGCAGCGTGTACGTGCCGGGACTCCGGAAGTTCTCCACCTTCAGCGTCACATAGGCGCAGGTCGGAGTGTCGCACTCGCCGGGCCAGCTGCCCGACGCGCCCTTCCCGGTCTTGAGCACCTCGGCGGGCGGGTCGCTGGTGCGAGCGGATGCCGATGCCACCGGTGTCCACTGCCCCGCGGAGTCCTGCGCGCGCACGCGGATGCTGTGCGTCTGCTGGTACCCGTTGCCGACGATGCGCTCACCGCTCTGCTGGGACACGGTCTGCCAGCCGTTGCCGATGTCGATCTGCGTGGTCTGGATCGCCCGGCCGTTGCCGGTCCCGTTCGAGTTCCAGCTCAGCTTCACCTGGGTGCCGAGGTTGTCTGCGCGGGCGACCGGCGTCGACGGCGGCCCGTAGGGCACGGCGGTCGCCTGGTTCGACGCGGCGCCGGCGTAGGTGCCGCCGTCGACGCTCGCCACCGCACGGACCCGGATGTTGTAGGTCGTGCCGTTGGTCAGTCCGCCGATGCGGTTGCCGCTCAGGGTCTGCCAGCTGCCTCCGCCGTTGAGCGTGTACTGGTAGCTGATCTCGCCTTCCCTGGCGCCGTTGCGCGAGCCCGGGTTGTAGGTGACGTCGACGTAACGGTCGTGCGGCGCGGCGGCGAGGCTGGTCGGCGCACCGGGCGCGACGACTCCACGCCGAGGAGCCGACATGCCGGACCATTCGCCCCAGCCCGCCTTGTTCTGCGCTCGGATGCGATACGTGTACGGCGTCTCGGAGGTCGGCACCGTGACGGCCTGCGACGTGGCTCCGGCCCCGGGGGTCATCGTGCGCACGAGGGACGATCCCTCGTAGACCTCCAGCGTGTAGCTGGCGATCGCGTCGCCGTTGGAGTTCGGGGGCTGCCAGTTCACCTGCATCTGGGCCTGGTTTCCGACCGGCGCGAGCTCGGTCGTCGTGGGCGCACCCGGCGCCATCGGAGGTCCTGCGGGGATCTCCGAGGCCGACCAGTTGCTCCAGCTCGACGGCTCGGGGGCGAGGTTGTGGGCCTGCACGCGCACCTGGTAGTTGGAGCCGTTCTCGAGGCCCTCCCAGACGATCGAGTTGCCCGTGACCTCCTTCTGCGCGACGCCGGACGGCGGCGCAGGAGAGATCTCGAGGGTGTAGCTCTGCACCGGCGAGCCCGGAGTGGTGGGCGTGGTCCAGTTGACCGTGAGCGACTTGTCGCCGAACTTCAGCGTGGGCGGGTTCGGGGTGTCCGGGCGTGCGTCAGGACGTGCTTCACCGGAGGCGGCCGAGGGCTTGCCTTCGCCGACGCGGTTGGTCGCCGTCACCTGGAACGTGTACTTGACGTTGTTGGTCAGACCGTCCAGCGTGCAGGTGGTCGACTGGCACTCCTTGGAGTACGCGTTGCCGTTCACCGACTTCACCGTGTACTTCGTGATCTCGGCACCGTTGTTCGACGGGGCGGAGTAGGAGAGGACGACCGTGCGGTCCTGCACGCTCGTCACCACGGGAGCGCCCGGTGCGTCGGGAACGCCCTGCACGGTCACCACGACCTGGCCGTTGACCTCGCGGTCGACGTCCTTGGTCGCATCCTGGATGCGGTAGCGCACCACCATGGTTCCGACGAACGTCGCCGCCGGGGTGACGACCAGCTCGTCGCCCTTCTTGGTCACGGTCCCCATGCCGGCTTCGACGTTCTGGGACACGATCTTGAGCGGCGTCTCGGGGAACGGGTTGTAGTCGTTGGCGAGCACGGGCACCGTCACGGACTTGCCCTGGTCGGCTTCCGAGATGGTGTCGGTGTTGGCGGTCGGCATCGCGCGCGTCGACGCTGAGACGAGCACGGTGACGGTGCCGTCGACCGGTTCGGTCTCACCGTCCGTGACCCGCACGTTCAGGGTCATCGCGGTGCCCTTCTTGGCGTCGGACGACGCCTTGACGAGCAGTTCGGAGCCCTTGACCTCGGCGGACACCCCGTCGCCGTCGCCGTCGACGAAGGTGAACTCGTGCTTGCCCTCGTCTTCGGGGTCGGGGTCGGTCGTCAGGGCGGCGAGGTCGAGCGACACGGCATCTTCACCGGGCGCGACCTGCATCTGGCTGTTGACGAAGACCGGCTGCTGGTTGTCCGGCGGCAGCACGTCGATCGGGATGGTCAGCGTGGCCTTGCGACCCTCGGGGTCGTCGGGGCCGTCGCCGTCGGTCACCTCGAAGGTGATCGCATCCTGGCCGAAGTAGCCCGCCTTGGACGTGTAGACGAGGTTCTCGGCATCCTGCACGAGGTCGGAGCCGTCGGAGTACACCGCGGTCACCTTCGCATGCTCGGTGATCCGCGCGGTGCCGCCGCCGGCGACCGTGACGTACTCGGACAGCGGGAGCACCTTGGTCTCACCGCTGATCACCTCGACGGGCTTCGTGAGGTCGACCATGGGACGCAGGCCCGAGATCGCCGGGACGAAGATGAACGCGGAGGCCTCGAGTCCGTCGCGGTCGGTCAGCGTGTAGCGGATGAGCTGCTGCTCCTCCTCGACGGTCACCCGCACGGAGCCGTTGTCGAGGGCGGTCGCGCCGTCACCCAGGGTGACCTCGAGCGCATCCGTGGTGCCGTCGGGATCCTCGTCGTTCTTGAGGATCGGGACGTCGGCGGTGAGGGTGCCGTCCTTGAGGTCTTCGGGGCGTACGCGGTCGTCGCGGGCGACGGGTGCCTGCAGCGGCACGTTCTCGTCGACGGTGACCTGCAGAGTCGCGGTCGAGGTGGCGCCGCGGGCGTCACGGATCGTGTACTGCAGCGACGTCTCGAGCGACTCGTTGGGCGCCTGCACCAGAACGCGGTCTCCGGACACACGCGCGGTCAGGTTCTCGGGGACCTCGAGTCCGTCGTTCTTCTCGCTGACGAGGACGATCTTGTCGCCCTCCGGGTCGGAGTCGTTGGCGAGCACCGGCACGGCGATCTCACGGCCGGGACGCACGACGACGGCATCCTTCACCGCGTACGGCGGCTGGTTGATCTCCTCGGCGGGGGCGATGCCGACGCGGATCGTGGCGATGCCCTCCTTTCCGAGACGGTCGCGCACGCGGTACTTGAATGTGTCGACGCCTGCCGACTCGTCGAACGCCTCGTACGTGAAGTAGTTCGCGCCGGTCTCGACGATCCGCCCCTTGGTCGGGCTGGAGGCGATGTCGAGCAGTTCGACGGAGTCGCCGTCCGAGTCGATGCCGTCGAGCGGCACCGCGATGCTGACCTCGGTGCCGGCCAGTGCTCGCGAGACGATGTCCTGCGGGCGCGGTGCGGCGTTGGTCTTCTCGTCGATCGGCATGACCTGGATCGTGACGTACCCGGCGGCCTTCTGCTGGCGCGAGTCGACGGCCTCGTAGGTGAGGTAGACGGTCTTCGCCTCGGGACCGGCCTTGAAGCGGACGAGGTCCTGGGAGACGAACGCCTCGCCGTCCTCGGGCTCCGGCGCCTCGACGAGTTCGGGCACCACGTGCAGGACGTCGTCGTTGGGGTGCGTGTCGTTGTCGAGCACGGGGATCGACACGACGTCGTTCGCACGGACGTACACGGTGTCAGGGTTCGCCACGGGCGGCATGATCTTGTCGGGCGCGGGGATCGGGATCACGACGACCTCGCCCTCGGCGGACTTCGAGCCGTTCGAGATGCGGTACTTGATGCGCACCTGGTCCTTGAGGGCACCCTGGTCGGTGATGCGCAGCGTCTCGTGGTTGATGACCGAGACCGAGACGCCCGAGTTGGGTTCGAGGCTCACCGACTGGACGACGAGGATGCCGCCGGCGGGGTCCATGTCGTTGGCGAGGACTCCCACGAGCACGTCGCCGCTGCTGGGCAGCAGCGCGACGTCGCGCACGGCGACGGGCGGCAGGTCCGTCTCACTGGCTTCCTGGACGTCGACGCGGACGAGTCCCTGCGCGTTCTTCGGACCCGCGGTGGCGAGGTACTGCACGTAGTAGGTGCCAGGCGCTTCCGCCGTGAAGGTGAACGTCTTGTTCGTGTAGTCCGGCGAGACGGTCGCCCCGGGGACCTCGTCGACGTTGCCGAGACGCAGCGATTCGCGTCCGGAGCTGGTGTCGTTCGTGAGCGGTGCGACCGTGACCTGCTCGCCGACGCGGGTGATGACGTGGTCGGCGTTGGTCTTCGGATCCGTGGATCCGGCGGGCCTCACGTCGAGCGTGATGGTGCCGACGTAGGTCTCGCCGAAGCCGTCGGCGATCGTGATCCCGACCTCCTTGCGGCCCTGCAGGCTCGCGGTGGCCTTGTAGGTGATCTGTCCGTCCGTGCTGAAGTCGACCTCGTCGCCCGGTGCGGGCTCGACGCCCTTGAGGTAGATGTCGTCGCCGTCGGGGTCGATGAAGTCGGGGAGCACGTTGTACGAGATCGTGCCGCCCGATTCGACGGTGAGCACCGTGTTGCGCTTGGGAACCGGGGCGTTGTGCACGTCGAAATCGTGCACGCTGAGCGTGACGGTCGCGGTGTCCTTGCCCTTTCGCCCGTCGTTCGCCTCGTACTGGAACGTGGTCGAGCCGGTGGCCTTCTCGTCGACGGCGATCTGCAGCGAGCCGCCGTTCTGGATGGGCTGCACCGTGCCAATGGACGGCTGCTTCTCGGCGAGGGCGGCGACGAGCACGTCTCCGTCTGGGTCGTTGTCGTTGTCGAGCACGGGGAGCAGCGTCGATGCGCCGGGGCGCACGCCGAAGTCGTCGTCCTCGGCGATCGGCGGAGTGTTCTCCTCCTTGCGGTCCGGAAGGGTCGTCTCCACCGTCTCCTCGGTCGAGTCGTCCTCGTTCTCGGTCTCGCCCTCCGGAGGGGTGAGGTCGTTCCAGTTGTCGACGCGCTGCAGGCTCTCGTTCGCCATCCAGGCGGCGCCGCCGACGGCGTCGTTGAGGATGATGACGTCGCGGTTGACGCGGAAGGTGAGTCCCTTGGAGTCCTCGGCCCCTTCGATCCGCTCGTTGACGTCGTTGCCCTCACCGGGACATTCGCGCAGGAACACCGCGGAACCCGCCCAGGCGGCGTAGGTGCAGCCGCGCAGCGAGACGGGCGCTGCAGGAGCGCCGTTGCCGCCCACGTCGGTGACGACGGCTTCGCTGCCGTCGAGGGGCACGGTGACCAGGGCGGAGTTCGTCGCGAGCGCGACGGCATCGGTCGTGGCGGATGCGGGCTGCAGCACGGCGTCCGCCGCATCCTTGATCTCGGTGCGGAAGCCGCCGGGAGTGGTCACGACGCCGGCTGCGGCGTCGAGGACGACCGGGGTGCGACCGACGGCGGTGATGCGGGGGGTCTCGGAGTCGTCGATGTCGCCGACGGAGGCGCTGGACGACTCGAGGGCTTCGCCTTCGTTGTCGACGGGAACGGTGACGACCTCGCCGCGTTCGGATGAGACACCGAAGACGGTTCCGTCTTCTGCGACGGTGACGTCGGCGTTCGCGCCGAGCTCGGCGACGGGCTCTGCCGCCTCGATCTTGAAGCCGGCGATGCCCTTGACCGGGAGGACCCAGAGGTCGCCCGACTTCTGGTCGAGGATGGCGGCGGTCTGATGTCCGAGGGCGACCTTGGCCGTCGAGGGGATGCGCGCGCTGTCGCCGAGGGAGACGCGGGATGGATCGATCGCGGTGACCGTCGACGCGCTCGAGTCGGTGACGAGGATGTTGGTCTCGTCCTGGAGGATGTCGAAGTTCTCGCCGATGGTGCGCAGGCCGCCGTCGAGCACGGTGGACTCGTGGTTGAAGTGGCCGACGAGCAGGCTGGAGGTCTTGGTGATCCAGACGCCGCCGTCGTTCAGATCGACCTTGGTGGTGGGGAATCCGTCATACGTGAAGGCCATGGTGGTGAGGGCGACGACTCCCACCGTCACCCCTGCCGCCGAGGCCAATGTCTTCGGTCTCGCACGCATCCATGACAACGCCTTCATGCCCGGTTCCCCCCCAGGGTCGTCCACTCACAGACTCTCAGCCGTCGCACAGAAGATGCACGGCACACCCGTACATCCTAACCGGCCGGAATACCGGCCACGATGGGGAGAACTGCCCACACCGCGGCGGACTCCCATCAGCCTGCTGCTGTGGCCCTCCAGCATCCTTCGACGTGGTCGTCGACCATTCCTGCCGACTGCATGAGGGCGTACATCGTGGTGGGTCCGACGAAGCGGAATCCGCGGCGGCGGAGCTCTTTGCTCATGGCGGTGGATTCGGGCGTGACCGCCGGCACTTCGGCGAACGACGCCGGCCTGTCTCGACGGGCCGGGGCGAACGACCACATCAGGGTGTCGAGCTCTCCCTGCGCCATCCCGCGGACGATGCGCGCGTTGCCGATCGTGGCCTCGATCTTGGCGCGATTGCGGATGATTCCGGGGTCGAGCATGAGGCGTTCGACGTCGGCTTCATCGAACTCGGCGACCGTCTCGGGGCTGAATCCGGCGAAGACCTCCCGGAAGTGCGGGCGCTTGCGGAGGATGGTGATCCACGACAGCCCTGCCTGGAAGCCTTCGAGCGCCATCTTCTCGAACAGGGCACGGTCTCCGCGCAGGGGCGTCCCCCATTCCTCGTCGTGATATCGCCGGTACTCGGCGTCGTCGCCGACCCACGCACAGCGCGCACGGTCGTCGGGGCCTGCGATCAGAGAGGTCATTGCCTCACGCTATCCGTGTGCGCCGACATCGCCGGTGGTCTGATCCGAATCCTCGAGTTCGTCGGCGGGCTCGCCGAGTCGACACGCGTGCCGTGTTGTGGGGTGCTGCCCGGTTCGACGAGGCCGTGTTGTCGGGTGTTGCCCGGTGGGCTCGTCGAGTCGGCTGGGGTGCTGTGTCGTGGGGTGCGCCAGTGGTGGGCGGGGTCCCACCATCCTGGTCCTCTGACTTGGGGGAGGCCGTTGTTCATGCGGATCTCCCAGAGGGAGGTGTCGAGGGAGCGGTGGTGCCACCAACACAACGGGACACCGTTGTCGGTGTGGGTGGGGCCACCGTGGGCGTGTTCGGTGACGTGGTGGATCTCACACCACGAGGCGGGGACGTGACAGCCGGGGATGAGGCATTCCTTGTCGCGGGCGATGATCGCGCGGCGTTGGTGGACGGTGAAGACCCGGTCGGTGCTGGTGATCCCGATGATGCGGCCCTCATCGAACAGGACCCGCTGGATCGCCCCCGAACATGCGACCTGCGCGGCGACGGAGACGGGCAGGTGTGCGCCCGTGCGGGCGATGGTCGCCCACCCGGTCCCGGTGGCAAGATCGGTCGCGTCGACGGTGACGACCACAGTCGGCGCCGCCCCACCCAGGGTCGGCATGTCCGTGTGGCGGGCGGCGATCGCGAGCGCGGCCGCGAGAGCGTCGTGTCGTTTCTGTTCCGTCGTGCGGTCATCGAACACGTTCCGCGGATCCGAATTGAACGGATCCTCTTCGGGATCGGGCGTGCTCACGTCATCCGTGCTGCCATCGCTGGCAGAGCCATCAGAATCAGAATCCGCAGGGTTGAAGTGTGCGCCGGTGTCGCCGGTGTCGCCGGTGTCGCCGGTGTCGCCGGTGGTCTCAGGGTCGCTGGGGTCGCTTGTGTCACCGGTGTCGCTGGGGGTGAAGAACACTCCGGGCATCGGAGCCCCGGGGCCTTTGGGGTTCAGGATCGCGTCCATGATCAGCAGCAACTGTGCTGCGACCTCCGGGGTGAGATACCCGCGGATCGCGTGCAAGCCGTTCTTCAACCGGCCGATCGTCACACCCCGGCGACGCCGCGCATCCTCATCCTTAGGCTCTTCCCCATCCGGATCGAACATCGACGCAAGCCCCTCCCCCAGACTCGACAGATCATCCGTCGTCGGCGCAGGACCATCGTCTGCATCGACATCTGCGGCGTCACCAGGGTCGTCTATATCGGAACTCTCCGCGTCGGGGTCGTCACCGTCGGGGTCATCGACCGGGGCGAGACCGTGCCCGCGGGCAGCACCAGCGAGGGCGAGGTCCGCGGCGAGACGCTGGTCCGTGGTCAACCGGTCCCAAACCTTCTCGATCGGACCCGTCGCCGCCAAAAACCCCGCCACCCCCACCACCCCATCCAACAGGGCCTCCCGCATATGCGGCCACCGCGCCGGCAACCTCTCCCCCGACACCAAGCTCGACTCCCGACGCACCCGCGTCACCGTCGTCCCCACCCGCGTCGCCGAACGCACCTCGACCCGCACCGTCCGCTGCAACAACTCGGTCGCGTTCCGACACCCCACCGCATGCGGGAACCCCACCGCATCCGCCGTCGCGAGCGTCTCCACCACCACCGCTTCCGCCCGCCGAAACGCCGCCCCCGCCCGCTGCAGCACCTCCACCCGATCCGCGTCAGACAACCCCGCCAACACGTCATCACACAACACCCCGGACAGGTCGTCGATGACCTGATCCAAACGCTGCACGGTGCTGTTCATACCCGCCAGTCAACCCCACCCCACCGACATTTGACCCCCGAAACCACCCCCCAGAACCCCAGATCAGACCCCGTATTCCAATCTCCCGGCATAGCACGGAAGAGCTGCGGGAAAGACGGGCAGAAGGACCCGAGAGGAGAGCAAGAAGTGGTCGAACGAGAACACCCCGAGAACCTTGAGAACTGAGAGCGGGACGCCGAGAGCCGAGCGTGAAAGCGGGCGACCGCGAGCTGCAACCCGAAAGCGGGAGACCGAGAGCCGAGCACGCAAGCCCGAGAGCCGAGAGCCGAGCGCCGAGAGCCGGAGACTCAGAGGCCCGACCAGAACAGAGAAGGAGGGAGAGAAGAGAGAACGAGAGGGTGAACGGCGAAAGAACGAGAGGGTGAAACGTCGACAGAACGAGCGGGTGAACGGGGAGAGGACGAAGTAGAGAGGACGGACCAGAGCAGAACGGACCGACAGAAGAAGGCACCGAACGCGTCGAGAGCGTGCGAGAAGAAGAACGAGAGAGCGCGAGAAGAGAACGAACGAGAGAAGAGAACGAACGAGAGAAGAGGCGCCGAGAACCTTTACCCCGACCGTCGGGTCAACCACTCCAGAGCAGCGGCCGGGTCGCTCATCACCGACGCGACCGCGGACTTCTTCTCCGACATCGCCACGGTGATCGGACGGTAGGCGACCGCGCGATCGGCGACAGCCGCCCCATCGCCGCCCGTCACTCCATCCGCGACGGCCACTCCATCGGAGTATCCCCGCTCGATCCCGAACCGCACCCTGCACGACCCGCGTCGGAGGACGAGCTGCCACACGTCCATCTGCACCGGGCCGAAGAAGTCGTGCACCGACCATCCGGCCTGCATCAGTTCGCGCGCCAACCAGGCCGCCGCAGCGTCACGCGCCGACAGGCGGGTGAGGAACTCGGCGACCTCGGTTTCGCCCACGACAACGCTCCCAGCCGACCAGCCAGTCCGACTCAGCCCGCGAACGTCGCGGCGTCGATCACGAAGCGGTAGCGGACATCGGATGCGAGCACGCGCTCGTACGCCTCGTTGATCTGCTCGGCGCTGATCACCTCGATCTCCGCGGCGATGCCGTGCTCGGCGCAGAAGTCGAGCATCTCCTGCGTCTCGCGGATGCCGCCGATGTTCGACCCTGCGAGCGACCGCCGTCCGCCGATGAGCGACCCGACGGTCACCTCCAGCGGCTCTGCGGGAGCACCGACGCAGACCATCGAGCCGCCCACGTCGAGCAGCCCGAGGTAGGAGCGCAGGTCGACGACCGCGCTGACGGTGTTCAGGATGACGTCGAACGAGCTGCGCAGCGAGCGGAACGTCTCGGGGTCGCTCGTCGCGAAGTAGTGGTCTGCACCGAGGCGCAGGCCATCATCCTTCTTGTTCAGCGTCTGCGAGAGCACGGTGACCTCGGCGCCGAGGGCGTGCGCGATCTGCACTCCCATGTGGCCGAGCCCGCCCAGTCCCACCACGGCGACTCTGCTGCCAGGGCCGACATTCCAGTGGCGAAGCGGCGAGTACGTCGTGATGCCGGCGCACAGCAGCGGCGCTGCGACATCCAGTTCCAGTGCATCAGGGATGCGGACGACGAACGACTCCGTGACGACGACCTGCTCGGAGTATCCGCCCTGCGTGATGGTGCCGTCGCGGTCGGCGCTGCCGTAGGTGAAGACCGCGCCGTTCGAGCAGAACTGCTCATCGCCGCGCAGGCAGTTGCGGCATTCTCCGCACGAGTTCACCAGGCAGCCGACGCCGACGCGGTCGCCCACGGCGTGCTTCGTGACGTCGCTCCCGACCGCGGCAACGGTGCCTGCGATCTCATGCCCCGGCGCGAGCGGATAGCTCTGCAGACCCCAATCACCGCGAACCGTGTGGATGTCGGAGTGGCAGATGCCGGCGAAGGCGATGTCGATCAGCACATCGTGCGGGCCGAGCTCGCGACGTTCGATGACGGTCTTCTCGAGCGGTGCGGCTTCGCTCGGTGCGGCATAGGCATTGACGCGGGTCATCGCAGACTCCTCGATGTGGTGGGGTGCGGCTCGGTCCGGATGAGCCAGATCGAGACTACTCGCGCCACCCTGGTGCCGCGCTGCACAGGGTCGGTACGGTGGGGCTACGACTCCGGAGGGGAAGTCCCATGCGCCGTTCATCCGTGCCCGCCCGCCTGCTGACCATCGTGATCGCACTCGTGATCACGCCCATCGCCCTCGTCCTTCTGTCGATGGGCGGGATGACGATGAACCGCTCGTTCTTCGAGTTCGGGTTCGACGGGGACATCGGTCGTCTCGTCGGCCCGCTGCTGCTGCAGTCGCTGGCCGTGGTGCTGCTGGCCCTCGTGGTCCTCTCCGGCATCTGGAGCTCGGCCGGCCTGATCGTCGTCGGCGTCTTCGCGCTCCTCCCTCTGATCGCCGCGATCGTGCCCGGCACGCTCCCCCTCGTGTTTCGGGCGGTCCCGCAGGAATGGGGCGACGGATTGGTCTACGGCATCCCACTCGCTGTCCTCACGGCGCTCGGCGCGATGGGCCTGGCCCTCTTTCTCGTCCGTCGCGATCCACGCCCGCGAGGCGTCGCCCTCAGTGTCATCGGGATCGTCGCGGCGCCCGTGCTGCTCGGCGCTGGCGCGTGGGCGCTCGCCTGGGGAACCGCGGAGGGGATGCTGTTCGCCCTGCAGCGCTTCCAGTTCGACCCGCGACCGGATGCCGTAGCGGCGGTCCTCGCCGGCATCCTGCTCGTGTTCGCCGGCGTCCTCGTGTCGCGCTGGTCGCCGTTCGCCCTCATCCTGCCGGCCCTCGTCCTGCTCGTGGGCAGTCTGCTGATGCTGGTCGCGCCCGAGTGGGCGAGCCGCGTGCTGTTCGCGCTGCCTCGAGGGGTGAACACGGTGATCCCCAGCCAGCTGCTCTACGGTGCCGCGGCGGCAGCGGGGATCCTGTACCTCGCCTTCACCGCCGTGCTGCTGCGGGTGCGGTCGCAGGCTCGGCTGAGCGGGACCGAAGACCCGCACGCGCCGGGCGCGGCAGCGCCGTACCCCTACCCGCCCGCGCAGCACCCGGGAGCCGAGGCCACGTATCCGCCCGCGCCGTATCCGGGGGCACAGGCCCCGTACCCGCCAGCGCAGTACCCGCCTGCACCGCACCCTCCTCAGCCCGGGCCCTGACTCCCCGGGTCGACACCCCACGCACGAGACCGGCCGGGATCGCAGGGATCCTGGCCGGTCTCGGTCGCTCGGTCGCTCGGTCGCTCGATCAGCGCTGCGTCAGCGCCCGCCGTCAGCGCTTCGCGTTCTTCTTCAGCGCCTTCTCCTGCACGGGAGCGTCGCCGGAGGCCGCGAGCGCCGCGTAGTACTCGCGGGCTTCGTCCTGCCGCTCGCGCTCCGCGCCGGAAGCGATCGGTGCGCGCACGTGCTCCGGCTCGTAGCCGAACGCGTCGACGAGATCGAGGGCGTGGGGGCGGAGGCGCGCGCACAGGCGGTCGATGTAGCGTGAGACCGCCGCCGCACGCTGCGTCGACAGTCGGCCGTGGATCAGATGCCAGGCGAGGTGCTTCTCGATGAGCTGCAGACCGAAGAGGTCACGCAGCCAGGTGAGCACCTTCTTCGTGTCGGCATCGTCGATGCGGTGGACGGCATCGGTGAACGCCTCCCACTGCAGCAGCTCGCCGTGTGCGCGAGCCGCTTCGATCAGCTCGGCCTGGTTCTCGTTGAACAGCCGCGCCCCGAGCGCCTTGTCCTTGCCGGCCGCACGCAGACGACCGGCGATGTCCGCGACCATCTGCTGCACACGCTCGGCGAGGAGCTGGTGCTGCTGCTCCTCGCGCAGCCCGTTCTCGACCGAACGCGCCACCTGGCCGAGGTCGACGACCGATTGGCCGAACTGACGCAGCCCGGCGCCGTGGAACACCTTGCCTGCCGTCATCCCGACGGCGAACTTCGCCAGCGCCGCGGCATCCTTGCCCGTGAACTGCTTGCCGTAGTCGGTGAGCAGACGCTTGCCGACGAGCTGGAGCAGCACGTTGTTGTCACCCTCGAAGGTGACGTAGATGTCGAGGTCGGCGCGGAGTCCGACGAGGCGGTTCTCGAACATGAAGCCGGCACCGCCGCAGGCCTCGCGCGCCTCCTGGAGCGTGTCGAGCGCATGCCAGGTCGACAGCGGCTTGAGCGCGGCGGCCAGGGTCTCGAGGTCCTCGCGGTCGTCGGGGGTGTCGGTGCGGCCGGAGAACACTCCGTCGAACTTCTGCAGGAACTCGTCGTGCGCGAAGATCTGCGCGTAGGTGGTGGCGAGTCGGGGCAGCAGGCGGCGCTGGTGCTTGCCGTAGTCGAGCAGCACGACCTCCTGCCCATCGGCTCCGTCGAACTGGCGCCGCTGCGTGGCGTACGTGATGGCGATCTTCAAGCCCAGAGCGGATGCCCAGGACGCAGCGCCGTCGAGCGAGACCCGACCCTGCACCAGAGTGCCGAGCATGGTGAAGAACCGGCGACCGGGGCTGTCGATCGCGCTCGAGTAGGTGCCGTCTGGGGCGACGTCACCGTACTTGTTGAGCAGGTTCGTACGCGGCACGCGGATGTGGTCGAAGCTGAGCCGGCCGTTGTCGATGCCGTTCAGGCCGCCCTTGAGTCCGTCGTCCTCACGACCGATTCCCGGAAGATCGACGCCGTCTTCTCCGCGAAGCGGCACGTAGAAGCAGTGCACGCCGTGGTTGACGCCGTTCGTGATGAGCTGCGCGAAGACGGTCGCCGCGATCCCGTGCAGCGCCGCGTTGCCGAGGTATTCCTTCGTCGCTCCGCGGAACGGGGTGTTGATGACGAACTCTTCGGTATCGGGGTCGTACGTCGCGGTCGTCCCGACCGCCGCCACGTCGGAGCCGTGTCCGATCTCCGTCATCGCGAAGGCGCCGGGGATCGAGAGGTCCATCACGCCGGGGAGCCACTTCTCGTGGTGCTCGGTCGTGCCGAGCTGCAGGATGGCCGACCCGAACAGTCCCCACTGCACTCCGGACTTGATCTGCAGGCTGGGGTCGGCGACGACGAGCTCCTCGAACCCGGCGATGTTGCCGCCGTTGTTCTCCTCGCCGCCCAGCGACTTCGGGAACGCGCGGTGCACGGCCTTGTTGTCGACGAGGAGGTGCAGCTGGCTGAGCACGCGCTCGCGGTGCTCGTCCTTGCCGAGCTCGTCCTTGCGCCAGAACGCCGAGTCCTTGATCATCTCGCGCGCCTCGCGGCGGGTGTCGGCCCACGTGCCCATGAGCAGATCGGTGACGCGGGCGATGTCGATCGACAGCTCGGCGTCGGTGCTGGCGGCGTGAGGGCGGGTCGTCTTCGGACGGACGGCGGCGTCGACCATGAGCGTTCCTCTCAGAGGGAAGTAGGGATGCCTCCATGGTAGGTCTGCCACAACCAGGAGCGAAGTGCCCTGTATCCATCCTCCAACGACGTCCCGGCACGAGTCCCCGCGGTGTTGTCGTCAGACCACAGTCCGCGCCTCACCACAGTCCGCCGGTCAGGTCTCGGCCGGCACGGCGCCCGGCGAGTCCGTCTTGGCCTGCTCCCACCGACGCTTCGTCCCCGCGCTCAGTCGCGCCCAGGTCCGGTCGCGGATGAAGATCGAGTCGATCGCGATCATGGTGAGAGAGAACCAGGGCAGGCCCATGAGGACACCGATGCCGATGTGGAACGAGAGGATGCCGACGAGCCCGAGCAGTCGGGTCGGGCGCGTGAGCAGCATGAGCGGGAACGCCACCTGCAGGATGATGGAACCCCAGGTCGCCGCGACCACCATCGGCCCCCACGCGGTCACGAGGTCGCTGAGCACCGGCCACGTGCCGAAGCGGGCGGTCTGCAGCGGGTTGTAGACGGCGTACCCCTCTTTCCAGGGATCGCCTCCCGCCTTGTACAGCGCGCCGGAGGCGTAGACGAAGCAGACCTGCGCCGTCAGCGCGACCAGTGCCAGGTTGTGGAACATGGTGCCCAGGAGCGCGGGTTGGCTGTCGGGAGCGAACCACTCCCCGCTCTTCGCCCGTCGCCGGGCGTCGAGCGACCAGCGCGCTGCCGGGTCGGCGAAGAAGAGCAGCAGCAACGCGATACGGAACATGTTGTCGCCCTGGTCGCCCACCATGTCGTTGGCCTCGATGAAGCCCACCCATAGGCAGAAGAAGACCGGAAGGACGATGCGGAAGCGCCAGCCCAGCACGAACAGCACGGCGAGGACGCCGAGCAGCAGGTAGAGCGCCGTGTAGAGGACGTCGTTGCCCATCGCCGCGTGGAAGGCGCTGAACAGCCAGATCTTCGGGAAGTCGCTGACGGGCTCGGCGAGTTCGCCGTTCCAGGCCGAACCGGAGCCGAACGTGTACAGGCGCGTGCCGAAGTTCGCCGCCAGCAGACCGATCGCCGTGACCCCGAAGAGGATGCGCGTCACGGCCAAGCCGTAGAGCGCCTTCTTGCCGTTGAAGAGCCAGTCGCCCACGAACGCCGAGATCCGATCGATGCCCGAGAGCACCATCGACCACAGACCGGCGATCATCGCCGACACGAAGCTCAGCAGTCTGGTCACGAACGAGCGCGGCGGGGTGGCATGCACGGGTGCTTTCGCGGGGGCGGTCGCGGGAGCGTCCGGAGAGTCCGGGGTCGTGACCGGGGCGTCGGGAGCGGATGCGGGAGAAGTGCGAGCGGGCTTCCGGGGCGCCGTCCTGGTGGGCGCGCTCACGGCTGGATCCTCTCGAACTGCCCACGGAAGGTGTTCGCGAAGTTCTCGCGACTCTGCCCTTCCTCTTCTATAGGTAGGCGCCACCCCGTCGTCGAGAAGGTGGGATCGGGGCGCTGCGCGCTCGGATCGTTGCGGTCGGCGTACGGCACCACGTTCTGCCGACTGACCCGGTACTGCACCTTGACCACGGCATCCGCTCCCCAGATCGCATAGGCGACCTGAGTGGCGTACGCGGTGGAGAGGTGCTCCTCGGCCATGTACGTCTCGGTCGACGGGTTCTCGCCCTCGAGCTCGTCGAAGGAGCGGACCATCCAGTCCTCCCACTCGGCCTCGTCGAAGTCCAGCCCGACGACCGCCTTCTGGTCGGCGTTCAGCTTGTTGTACGCGTTCATCTGACCGCTCGCCACCTCGCTCGACTGGATGCCGGCGCGAGGCGGGAACAGGTTGTACCTGATCATCGACAGCTCGACGTCGGTCGCGCTGACCCAGCCGGTCTCGATCTCCTCGCCGTCCTTCTCGATGACGGCGCGGACGTTGAAGTGGTAGTCGCCGTTGATCGGCTCCGGCGCGAAGACGCTCCAGGACTGACCGAACATCGGGAGCATGTAGCTCGCGAGAACCTGCTGAGTGGGGATCTCCCGCAGCGCCGAGTAGGGAGCGATCCACAGGAACGATGCGCCCACGTGCCAGAGCGTCAGGAGACAGGCCGCGAAGGCGATGAGCTTCACCCACCAGGTCGGTCGCGGACGCGCGGCGACCGTCGCATCGGCGACGTCTGCGTGCTCCTGGTTCGGCGAGGTCCTGCTCATCGTGCCCATCCACATCCCTCTCGCGGCTGTCGGCCGGGGCCGCCGTTGTGGCGACCCCGACCTCAGCGCACCTGCACTGCGATCTACTCCGTCTGGACCATCGGCCGTCGCGACCTGGCGATCCTCGTGACCCCGAGACCCAGCGTCAGCAGCAGTGCCGCCAGCGCGAGCCATCCGGTCTGGACGTCGCCACCGGTCGTGGCGAGGCCTGTCGCGACGACCTGGAACGTGGCCGCCACGCTGCCGGAGGTCACTCCGGTCAGCGTCACGGTGTGGGTTCCGAGATCGGTGCCGGCCGGGATCGTCCAGGTGAAGGTGACCGTGCCGTCTTCATCGGCGATCTGCGTGCCGAGCGCGATCGGCTCGGACGACATCACTCCGCTGACGGACTCACCGGGCAGGAATCCCGTGCCCACGGCGGTCTGCCGCTCACCGCGCTCGAGCACCGGCACCTTGATGGTGATCCCGATGTCCCCGCTCGGGTCCGCCGCGGCATCCGCTTCCGCCGACGCCGACGCCGATGCCTCTGCCGTGGCCGCCGCCGAAGCGTCAGCCGTCGCCGAGGCGGAGGCATCGGCCGCCGCCGAGGCGGACGCGGTCGCCGACGACGATGCGTTGGCCGCCGCAGCCGCCGAGGCGTTCGGATCGGCATCCGCCGACGCCGAGGCGTCAGCCGCACTGGTGGAGGTCGCATCGTTCTGCGCGGCCGCCTGCGCTGCGGCCGCCGATGAGGCGTTCGCATCCGTCGTGGCCGTGGTCGAGGCATCCGTCGAGGCGTCATCCGTGGCGGCCGCCGAGGCCGCGGCGTTCGCCGAGACATCCGCTGCCGCCGACGCAGTGCTGGTCGCGTCGGCCAGTGCCGCGGCGACCGCCGCAGCCTCCACCGAGGCGTTGCTGTCGTCGTCAGCCTGTGCCGAGGCCGCTGCCGATGCCGAGGCGTTGGTGTTGACCTCCGCCGAGGCGTCCGCCGCGGCGACGGCATCAGCGGAGGCATCGGTCGATGCGTCGGCGATGGCCGCCGCGCTCGCGTTCGATGCCGCGCTAGTCGAGGCGTCCGACGTCGCCGAGGATTCCGCCGCGGTGTCCGTCGTCGCATCGGCGAGTGCCGCTGCCTGTGCCGCGATCGCTGCACCGGCGTTGGCCTCAGACGTGGCATCGGCCGTGGCCGCCGTCGACGAGGTCGCCGTGGCCGCCGATTCCGCTGCCGCCTCCGCCGCAGGGTCGGCCGCTGCCGATGCATCCGAGGTCGCGTCGGCGAAGGCCGCCGCCTGCGCGGATGCCTCCGCGACCGCCGCGGTGGTGGCGTCTGCGTTGGCCGATGCGGATGCCGAGGCGGCCGCGTTCGTGTTGGCCGAGGCCTCGGACGAGGCATCCGTCGACGAATCCGTGGTGGCTGCCGACTCGGAGGACGCTGCGGAGTTGGACTCCGCGGCCGTCGAGGCGTCGGCGTTCACGTCATCCGATGCGTCCGCCTGTGCTGCCGCCTGCGCCGCGACCGCCGCCGAGGCGTTGGCCGTCGAGGTGACATCGGTCGTCGCCGCCGCCGACGCATCGGTCGTCGCTGCGGATTCCGCCGCAGAGGTGGCGTCGGCCGTGGCCGCCGCCGAGGCCGCAGAGGTCGCGTCGGCGAGCGCCGCCGCCTCCGCTGCCGCCTGTGCCGACGGGTCGCCGTCTGCCGTCGCGTCTGCGGAAGCGGATGCCGAGGCCGCCGCGTTCGTGTTGACGTCGCCCGGGTCACCGGCGGTCACCTCGGTGGTGTCCGTGTCGGTGAACGCACCGGAGGTCGCCGTCAGCGTGTACCCCGTACCGGGAGTCGTCCCCGCCGGGACCGGGTAGTTGGCCGTGAATGCGCCGAACTCATCCGTGGTCGCGGTCACCGGGCCGCCGACATCCGCCCCGCCGCCCGGCGCGGTCAGCTGCAGCGACACCGAGGAGCTCACGGGCCAGCCGGAACCGGTGACGGCCAGATTGCTTCCGGCCGGAACCTGCGGAGCGGCATCCACGACGACGGGCGCCGCGGTCACCTCCGTGGTGTCGGTGGCCGTCTGCGTTCCCACGGTCGCCGTGACGGTGTAGCCCGTCCCTGCCGGGGTGCCGGCCGGGACCGGGTAGTCAAGCGTGAATCCGCCGAGCCCACCGGTCGTGACCGTCTCGGGTCCGCCGATGTTCGCGCCTCCCGGCGCCGTCAGCTGCACGGTGATCTCGGTGTTCGCCGGCCAGTTCGCGCCGGTGATGGCGAGATCGGTGCCCGCTTCGACGGTGGCTGCCGCATCGATGGTCGCGGCGGCCGTCACCTCGGTCGTGTCGGTGGCGGTCTGGCCACCCACGGTCGCTGTGACCGTGTAACCGGTGCCGGGCTCCGCCGAGGCGGGAACGGGGTAGTCCAGCGTGAACCCGCCGGAACCGTCGGTCGTGACCGTCTCAGGACCGCCGACCGCCGCGCCGCCTGGTGCGGTCAGCTGCACCGACACCTCGGTGTTCGCCGCCCATCCCGTACCCGTGATCGGCAGGTCGGTACCCGCCTGCACCGTATCGGCCGCATCGACGGCCGCAGCGGCCGTCACCTCGGTCGTGTCGGTGTCGGTGATCGCTCCGGCTGTCGCCGTCACCGTGTATCCGGTACCCGGCTCCGCGGACGCGGGGACCGGGTAGGCCAGCGTGAACGCGCCGGAGCCGTCGGTCGTGACGGTCTCAGGACCACCGACGGTCGCCCCGCCGGGCGCAGTCAGCTGCACCGACACCTCGGTGTTCGCCGGCCAGTTCGTGCCCGAGACGGCGAGGTCGGTGCCCGCCTGGACGGTCGCCGCGGCGTCGACGGTCGCGACGGGAGCCGCCGTGACCTCGGTCGTGTCGGTCGCCGTGCTCGTGCCGTCCGTAGCCGTCACCGTGTATCCCGTGCCCGGCGCGGCCGATGCGGGGACAGGGTAGGCGAACGTGAAGCCGCCGGTCCCGTCCGTGGTCACCGTCTCGGGTCCGCCCACGTCCGCGCCCCCCGGTGCGGTCAACTGGACGGAGATCTCGGTGTTCGCCGGCCAGCCGGAGCCGGTGATGGGAAGTGTCGCGCCCGCCTGCACCGCATCCGCCGCGTCGATCGCCGCCACAGCCGCCGCGGCCGACTTCACGGTCGACGATGCGAGGTCGAGCTCCACGCCACCGCCGACGGCGGGGAGCAGATCGATTCCGAGAGCACGAACCGTGAAGCTGTCGCCGGGGATGTCGCCCGGACTGGACTGCTCGTTGATGGTGATGGTCGCAACGCCCGACAGCACACCCTGCAGCACCGGGTCGAGAGTCGACAGCACGGGAGTGGTGAGCGCGGCGAGAGCCGGCTGCACCAGCGGGATGACGCTCGTGAGCGCCGTGTCCACGAGGGGGCCCGTGGTTCCGGCGATCGCCGTCGTGACAGCCCCGACCACCGGGTTGAGCAGCGCGCCGATGTTGAGACCGGCGAGCGAGATGTCGGTGTCGACGACCGGTGCCGGAGTGGCGGTGCCCGCGAACTGCGCGAGGGAGCCGACCACGGTCACGTCGCCCGAGACCAAGTCGATTCCCGTGAGCGGGTTGGTGAGGTCGACGCCGATCGTCAATGTCGCGACGAGTGAGTCGAGCGTGGTCTCGAGGATCGAGGAGACCTTGCCGTTCAGACTCTCGGGGTGCGTGCCGGTCAGCGCGGAGGTGATGCCCTGTTGGATGGCGGCGATCGTGGTGGCGGAGAGCACCGCCGTGTTCGCCGGCATCGAGTTGAGGTCGGCGCCCGCTCCGGTCTCGACCAGGATCTGGGCGAGGTCGACCGTGATGGTGCCGTCGCTCAGGTCGACGAGAACCGAGCCCGTGGTGTTCTCGAGCGGCTCGAGCAGTACCTCGTCGGCGACGGTCTGGCCGACCGTGTCGAGGCCGGCGATGCCCACCGTGCCGCCGGTCGCCTCGAAGGCCGCGACGAGCGGAACGTCAGGGATCGCGTTGATCGTGTTGACGAGAGTGGTGACGAGACCGGTGAGCGCACCGCCGGGACCGGCGAGGTCGCTGACCGGGGTGACCGTGCCCTGGATCGTCGAGGCGAGTGTCGTCGACAGGCCCGCGACCAGGTTGCTGTGCAGGTCGAGACCGAGGTCAGCGATGCGGTACTCGGACGACACGGTGTCCGTGGTCGAGTCGGCACGAGAGGCGAGCGCGCCGATGCTCACGGAGGCCTCATCGAGGACTGCGTCGGTGAGGCCGGCGACAGTGAGCTGGTCGAAGAGGTCCGTGAGCTCGAGGGTGCCGGGGTTCACGCTGCCGTCGATCGCGCCGGCGTCGATGGCGCCACCGGAGGTGATCGTGCCGGAGGACGCGATCGACTGCGTCTGAGTGGGCGAGGAGCTGAAGCTCTGCGCGGCTCCCAGGTCACCGAGCTGCAGCAGACCCGGCGTGGTGCCGTCGGTCAGCAGTGCGATGTTCAGGGTTCCCACGTCGATGTTGAGCGCCTCGAGCAGGTCGAGATCGAGGCCGCCGAGCTCCGGGCCGGCTGCCGCGGGATTGCTGGTCAGCGTGTGACCGAGCGCCGCGATGTCGAGCCCGCCGAGCAGATCGGCCGGCAGTTGGACGATCTGCCCCTGCGCGACCGACGGATCGGTCGGCTCTGCGGCCTCGAGCGCATTCGCCGCCGTCGGCACCAGTGCACTGGCGAGGATGACCGCTGCGGCAGTGCCGCCCGCGAGCCCTCCTCCGATGACTCGGCGTCGCCGCAGAGTCTTCCCCCTCAGAAATTCCATTCGCCTCTCCCGTGATGCAGATGTTCCGCGTCACAAGGCCCTCCCCAGGCGTCGACACGAGTCGACCGAGCGCATGTCCAGACAGTATTACGGGGCGCGCAGGTTAAGTCCAACAATCGTCCAGAGAACACTCAGAATCCGTCACACGATGAGACAAATCGACCCCACGATCGAGGACCTGCCGACAGGTGGTCCACCGATGACCGCATCAGCCGGACGAAAGCATGCGCCCTCGGCACGCAGAACCGCCCCGCAGGAGCGAATCCTGCGGGGCGGTTCGAGGTGAGGGATCGACGCTGCCGAAGACGGCTACAGCGAGAGCCCGTGGCCGAAGCGGAAGAGTGGGTCCTCGGTGTCGAACGGCACATCGGGGCGGGAGTCCACGACGGCTCGCATCGACCTCGGGAGGTCGAACGGGAGCCGCCCCTCGGCGCTGACGACGCCACTCAGCACATCGAGCAGCGCCGCTCCGGACACTCCCCAGTTCACCGTGACCGCCGAGGCGAGGTCCGTGATCGGCTGCAGGATCGGCGGGCGGTCGGCCAGCACGTCCACCACCGTGGGCACCACCGCTGCGAGCTCGCGGACGTGATCGACGACCTCGTCCGCGAAGTCGAGCGATCCCGCGTGGAAGAAGTTCTCGAAGGTGGTGTCGCGCTGCTCGAACGGCGCCTGGATGCGGATGACGGCTAGATCCGCGTCGCGAGGATCCTCCACGACCTCGCCGTACGACGTCGCGACCGCGGGGTCGATGCCCTCGACGTAGAGCTTGAGGCCGACCGTGAACGGCAGGGCGCCCGTGTTCGTGAGCACCGTGATGGAGGCGCGCTGCGCCGCCTCCCCCGCTGCGCGGAAGTCGGCTCGCCCGACGATCTCGTCGGCGGCGTCCTCGTCGACGAACGGATCCTCGAAGAGGCCGAGCTCGAACTTCTCCCGAAGGATGCGCCGCGCCGAGACGTCGAGGCGGTGCTCGGAGATCGAGCCGTCCGCGACGAGTTCGACCAGCAGCTCGGGGCAGTCCTCACCCCCGAACTGGTCGGCGCCGGCGTCGAGCACCTTGATCATCCGCTCCCGGGGCGTGAGGTGCTCGACCCCCCAGGCGCGGGCGGGGAACGGCTGCCCGAAGATCTCGGCGTCGTTGATCAGCCCCCAGTCGGTGCAGACCAGGCCGTCGAAGCCGAATCGCTCTCGGAGGAGCCCGGTGATGACCGACCTGTTGAAGCCGAAGCCGACCTCCTCGTACTCGGTGCCGACGGGCATGCCGTAGTACGGCATCATCTGGCGGGTGCCCGCGGCCAGAGCATCCTGGAACGGCTTCAGGTGCAGCTCGAAGGCGCCGCCCGGGTAGACCTGCTCCCGGCCGTACGAGAAGTGCGGATCCTCGCCGTCCTTCTGCGGACCTCCGCCGGGGAAGTGCTTCGTCATTGTCGAGACCGAGCCCTGGCCGAAGGAGGCTCCCTGGAAGCCGCGGATGTATGCCGCTCCGAGAATACCCGCCAGTTCGGCATCCTCCCCGAAGGTGGCCGTCTGCCGGGCCCAGCGCGGTTCGGTGGCGAGATCGACCTGCGGATGCAGGGCGACACGGAGCCCCACCGCGGTGTATTCCTGTCGAGCTATATCAGCGAACCGCTCGACGAGTTCGGGGTCGCGAGTGGCCGCAAGGCCCAGCGTCTCGGGCCACTGCGAGAACGGGCCGGCGAGGATCGACGCCCCCGGGTTCTCGCTGAACGAGTGCCGAGGATCGGTCGACAGGGTCACCGGGATCCCGAGACGCGTGGAGGCCGCGAGACGCTGCAGTTCGTTCTGCCAGGCCGCGATCTCACGTCCCGTCGGCGCTGCCCCAGCAGGTTGAAGTGCGTCATCTGCTTGACGTCGATGAACTCTCGGGCACTCGGGGTACCGAAGATCGGGTTGGCCTCATCGAGGTCGCCGATCGCGATCATGGTGTGGAAGAAGAGCCCGGCCTTCTCCTCGACGGTCATCTCGTCGAGGAGAAGCTGGACGCGGTCGTCCACCGGAAGGCTCGCGTCGAGCCAGGGGCGTGCTGTCGTCACGTCGGTCATGGTCACTTGACTCCCTTGATGCGGTAGACGAGCACGGCGCCGGCGAGCGCCACGAGTGCGCCGAAGAGGTACCAGGTGGTGTATCCGCCGAGCGGTGTGGCCGCCCCCAGCGCGATGATGCCCGGTGCGATCGCGGGGGCGATCGACTGCGGCAGGGCGTTGGCGATGTTCAGCACGCCGAGGTCCTTCGCCACATCGTCCGGGTTCGGCAGCACCTCGGTCGCGAGCGCCAGGTCGACCGAGAGGAAGGAGCCTGCGCCGAGTCCGATGATCGCCTGCGCGACGATCACGATCGGGATGCTGGGCGCCACCGCGAGGATCACCAGGCCGACGACCATGATGAGGCCGGCGATCGCGACGAACGGCCGACGCTTGCCGATCCGGTCGGAGAGGAAGCCGCCGAGCGGTGCGGAGATCGCCATCGCCGCCATCGAGGCGAGGTTCGCGACGAGGATCGTACCGACAGCGCCCTGCTCGTCGAGCTCGAACCGGGTCACGAGATACAGCGGCAGGAAGGTCGCGATCCCGGCGTAGCCGAACATCACGAAGAACTTCGTCAGCCACGTCCAGCCGAAGTCGGGGTGCTTGCGGGGGTTGAAGACGAAGGATCCGAAGAAGGTGCCCACAGTGAAGCGGGTCGCGGGCTTCTCGGTGAGGCGCCGGTCCTTGAGCGTCAGCACGAAGACGATCACGAGGATCAGCGCGATGACGCCCGGCACCACGAAGCGCTCGAAGTCGCCCGGCAGGAAGTTGACGATGAAGCTGCCGGCGAGGATGCCGATCGGAGTCGTGATGCCGACGACGCCGGACACCTTGCCGCGGCTGGTCACCGGCACCTGGTCGGGCAGCGTCGCGTTGGCGGCGGCGAGCACCGCGTTCATGGCGGCCTGCACGAGGCACCAGGCCAGCAGCACGACGAGCACGGAGGTCGCGGCACCGATGATCACGAAGCCGCCGAGGCCGACGATGGCCCCGCCGAGGATCCACGGGCGACGCATGCCCCATCGCGAGGTCGTGCGGTCGGAGAGGCGCCCGACGAGCGGGTTGGCGACGAGCGCGAATGCCGCTCCGACCCCCATCACGAGCCCGAGGCTGGCCTCGGTGTTGGTGGGGTCGAGGCGCTGGATCTTGAACGCCATCGACACCATCACCGGGGTGAGCAGCGCGAGGTACACGCCGAAGTTCACGGCGGCGAGGCCGGGCGTGTAGCCGCGCGGCGTCTTGAACGGGGTGGTGCCGGGCGCTTTGAAGCCGGTGGTACCGACGGCAGCCGCAGCGGCGGCCGATGACAGCTCTGTCACGGGGGATCCTTTCGGGCAAGGTTCGCCGGGTCCTCTGCGACCGGGCGTGAGGATGACAATACCGGAATATCGACCGTTTGGTAAGTGAATGTCGACCGAGCGGTAATGAGAGAGAATGAGAGGGGAAGGGGGCAGCGATGACGACGGTGACCACGGCGGGCTCACGCCGGACCCGCGCTGCGGCGACGAGGCAGCGGATCATCGATGCCGCCCGCGCCCTGTTCGTCTCCGATGGCTATCGTGCGACGTCTCTCCGCGACATCGCGACGGCCGCATCGGTCAGCCACCCCGGGCTCCTCGGGCACTTCGCCTCGAAGGACGAACTGCTCGCCGAGGTCGTCGCCGGCTTCGAGGCCGAGAACGAGCGGGCCTTCGACCTGATCGCCGCCGCATCCGGTTCGGGTGAGCTGATCTTCGCCGACGTCGCCAGACGCAACGCCCGCACCCCGGGCTACCTCGAGCTGTTCGCCGCGTTGACAGGGGAGGCGTCCGCACCCGGGCATCCCGCGCACGAGCGGATGCGGGAGCGCTATGCCCGATTGCGGCAGCTCAGCTCCGAAGTGCTGGAGGACGCGGCGCTGCACGGCACCGTCGACGCCGACCGCGATGTCGCCGACGAGACCACCCGTCACATGGCGGGCTGGGACGGCCTGCAGCTGATCTCGCAGTATCTGCCGGATCGCGTCGACGTCGTCCAGATGCTCGAAGAGCGCGAGGCGCTCTGGGCGCTGCCCTACGGCTGGCGGGACGCGGACGAGCCCGCCCCGGCGGCCGCCGCCGCCGGACCCCTGCCTCCACTGTTCGGCGGCGACCAGGACGCCGACCGGGAGACGGGGTACGAGGCGGGGCGTCGACGACGCACGCAGATCCTCGCGGATGCGACCCGGCTCTTCTCGAAGGACGGGTACGGGGACACCAGCCTGCGAGACATCGCGGAGGCCGTCGGCGTCTCCAAATCCACGCTGCTGCACCACTACCCGTCGAAGGAGCTGCTGCTGAGCGCGGTCCTGTCCGAGCGCGACCGGGCGATCAGGGCACGCACCGAGGTCGTGCTGGCCGAGCGGGCCGGCGACGCGCTGCGCGGCATCCCCGATGGCGCCAGAGTGAGCGCGCTCGACGAGCCGGGACTGATCGAGGTGTACGCCGTGCTGTCGTGCGAGGCGGTGCCCGCTGCGCATCCGGCGCACGAATACTTCGCGACGCGGTTCGCCGAGGCGGTCGACTACTTCACCGAGCTCTTCCGTCTCGCACAGAGCGACGGCGACCTGCCCGCGCACCGAGACCCGGAGCACGAGGCGATCTGGCTGGTCGCGCTCTGGGACGGTCTGCAGTACCAGTGGCTGTACGACCGGGAGGCGGTCGACGTCGCGGCACTCCTGCGCGCCCATCTGGACGACGTGCTCCCCCGGCGTTGAACCCGGCGGCGCCGACCGTGCGGAGCGCCGCGGAGCTGCTGCTCAGGCTGCGGCGATGACCGCGAGCACTCCCTCGCCGTAGGCGTCGCGTTTCTTGGCGCCGATGCCGGTGATGCCGTCGAGGTCGGCCAGCGATGCGGGGCGGTGCTCGGCGAGTGCGCGCAAGGTGGCATCTCCGAAGACGATGTACGCGGGCACCCCCTGCTCGCGAGCGGTCTCGGCGCGCCAAGCGCGCAGCGCCTCGAACAGCCCGCGGTCGGCCTGATCCAGCGCATCCGCCGCACTCGCCTTGCGGGCGCGTGGAGAGGACGCGGGGCGCCCGATCGTGTCCTTGCGCAGCGGTACCGGCATCTCGCCCGTGAGCACTCCGCCGGCGTGCTCGCCCGGCGCGAGCGTGCCGTAGTCGCCCTGGGCGGCGAGGATGCCCCGTGCGAGGAGCTGACGGACGACGCTGCGCCAGTCCTGATCCGACAGGTCGGCGCCGATGCCGTAGGTCGCGAGCTTCTCGTGGCCCTGCTGACGGATGCGTTCGGTCGAGGCTCCGCGCAGGATGTCGATCAGATGACCCGCGCCGAACGACTGATTGCGCTCCCGCTTGAGGCGCACGATCGTCGAGAGGAGCTTCTGCGCCGGGATCAGCCCGTCGAATGTCGCCGTCTCCTCGAGGCAGGTGTCGCAGTTGCCACACGGCTGCGAGTCCTGACCGAAATAGCCGAGGAGGTTCTGCCTGCGGCACTCGACGGTCTCGCACAGCGCGAGCATCGCATCGAGGTGCTGGCCCATCCGCATCTTGAACGTGCGATCGCCGGGGCTCTGGTCGATCATGCGGCGCTGCTGCACCACGTCGCCGAGGCCGTAAGCCATCCAGGCGATCGACGGCTCGCCGTCACGGCCGGCGCGACCGGTCTCCTGGTAGTAGCCCTCGACGGACTTCGGAAGGTCGATGTGCGCGACGAAGCGCACGTCCGGTTTGTCGATGCCCATGCCGAAGGCGATCGTGGCGACCATCACGACGCCGTCTTCGCGCAGGAACCGCGACTGGTTAGCCGCTCGCACCTCGGCGGGCAGGCCCGCGTGGTACGGCAGGGCGTCGAAGCCCTGCGCGGCGAGATACGTCGCGGTCTGCTCGACGGACTTGCGACTGAGGGCGTAGACGATGCCCACCGATCCCTCCGGCTGCGCGCGGATGAAGGAGACCAGCTGCTTGCGCGGGTCGACCTTGGGCACGATCCGATACTGGATATTGGGCCGGTCGAAGCTGGCGACGTAGTGCTCGGCCTTCGCCCTTCCGTCGGTGCCGTCGAGGCGCAGCCGCTCGGTCAGCTCCTGGTGGGTCGCGCGCGTGGCCGTCGCCGTGAGCGCCATGCGCGGGACGCCGGGGAACCGCTCGCCGAGATCGCCGAGGGCGAGGTAGTCGGGGCGGAAGTCATGACCCCACTGCGACACGCAGTGGGCCTCGTCGATCGCGATGACGCTGAGCGTCCCGCGCTGCAGCAGCGCGGTCGTCTGAGGCGAGGAGAGACGCTCGGGGGCGACGTAGATGAGGTCGAGCTCGCCGGCGACATAGGCGCGCTCGACCTCGCGGCGCTCGTCGATCGCCTGCGTCGAGTTCAGGTATGCCGCGTTCACGCCGTTCGCGCGCAGCACGTCGACCTGGTCGTGCATGAGAGCGATCAGAGGGCTGATCACGAGACCCGTCCCCTCGCGCACGAGTGCAGGGACCTGATACGTCACGCTCTTGCCGCCACCGGTGGGCATCAGGACGACCGCATCGCCGCCGCCGATGACGTGCTCGACG
The DNA here is from genome assembly GCF_900105205.1 of Microbacterium hydrocarbonoxydans. Taxonomy (NCBI): domain Bacteria; kingdom Bacillati; phylum Actinomycetota; class Actinomycetes; order Micrococcales; family Microbacteriaceae; genus Microbacterium; species Microbacterium hydrocarbonoxydans. Next base: position 3,293,657 of record NZ_FNSQ01000005.1, read on the forward strand.
ATGGCGGCCTGGTCGCCACGGAACTCGTCGTACCCGAAGACCGTGTGCAGCGCCTCGGCCGCGGTCGGATACCGGCTCGGGGCCGCTCGCCTGGCGGGCGCGGGCGACGGGGCCACCGTCGCTGTAGCGCGACCGGCGGTGCCGCGACCCACGGTGCCGCGACCGCCCGTGGCAGGCCGACCGGCAGCGGTGGTGACCGGCGTCACGGGGCCCTGGCCCCAGTCGAGCGGCGGCTCGTAACCGGCGCCCTGCGGTTCCCAATCCATCGGCTCCGGCGGCTCGGAGGGCTCCCACCCTCCCTCGTCCCACGGTTCGTCCGCGTACGGCAGATCCTCGTACGGGTCACGGGGGGTCTGCGGCATCCCTCCAGCGTAACGACCCCCGCCGACGTCGGCTGCTTCGCGTCTCAACCGTGTCAGGGCAGCAGATCCAACATCGACGATCGTGCTCGCATTGCGTGGATGATCAACTCCGCGCCACTGTCGAATGTGAGCACGACAGTCTCGAGCAATCGCCCTCGGGTGTCGAATCCGAGACGCAGCTGACGCGCAGGGCTGTTCTCATCGAGGTCCTCGACCCACAGTGGCCAGCCTGCGGCTTGCACGGCGTCCTGGTCGGAGACGCCGTGTCTCCTGGCTCACTCGTGGACCTTCACGCCGCGACGGATGCGAGCGCTTCGCGGATGATGTCCGAGCGCGACTTTCCCTCACGCTCGGCGCGCGCGTCGATGAACGCGAGCTCCTCTGCCGTGAGACGCAACGCGACCACCTGCGAGGGTTCAGCTCCTCGTCCCGGACGTCCGCGTCCTCTCTTCTTGAGCGCCGGCACGTCGTATCCGACCTCCGCCTCCGCAGCCCACTGCGCGATCTGCTCCTCTGAGACCGGCACACCGCCGATCGACTCTCGCTCACTCATATGAATAATGTAATACGGAAATCAGGACCGCGGAAGGCCTGACGGGCGTAGGTTGGTGGCAGACGCCCGAAGGAGCCCCGATGACCGACATCACCGTCACCCGCGACGACGCCGCCTCCCGCTACGAGATCCGCTCAGGCGAGACGCTCGCGGGCTTCGCCGAGTTCGACCTGCGCCCCGGCGCCATCCGCTTCGTGCACACCGAGATCGATCCCGCGTTCCAGGGCCAGGGACTCGCTGGCATCCTGGCCGAACGAGCGCTCACCGATGCCACGGCATCCGGCGAGGCGATCGTGCCGCTGTGCCCGTACATCGCCAAGTACCTCACCACGCATGAGATCCCCGGCGCGGAGATCCGCTGGCCCCAGCGTCCTGGCACGGCACCCGCGGAAGCGTGATCCCGCGCGGTCTGAAGCTGCCCCGCCGGCCTACTGCAGGCAGGTGCCGGTGTAGTACTCGAACAGCGCCTCGCCCGACGCCTTGACGTCGTCGTCGTAGGCGGTCATGAGGGCTGTCGGGTCGTCGCCGATCGCGTCGACGGCGACCTCCAGATAACCCTCCCAGGCCTTCAGGTCGTCGGCGAGCTCAGGCGTCGGCGGCTCGAGCTCCTCGACGAGTGCGAGGCGGGCCTGGACGTCGCCCTCCGTGTTCATCCCCGCGATCAGCGGCGAGAAGGCGGTCGCCGCGGTCTGCGTGTCGTCGAAGAGCGGGCCGCAGAAGTCCGCATCGCCGCCGGAGGTGCATCCGGACAGCATGGCGGCCGATGCACCGAGGGCGAGCAGGATAATGGGAGTGCGTCGCGCGATCATCCGCCGAGCCTACGAGTCCGCTCGACAGCCGGGGTGCCGACGCACCTGAGCGAGGGAGAATCGGATGACGGAGATCGCGAGCACGTCGGACGTCGCAGGCGGCGACGCAGCGCGGATCGGCGAGCGCCGCATCATCCTCGAGCCGCGTGAGGTGCCCCTCGGCGGCGTGCGAGGCATGAGCGTGCTGCGCGTGCTGCCGCACCGCAACCTCCCCACGATCGGCGCCTGGTGCTTCCTCGATCGCTTCGGCCCCGCTGACACGCGCATGCGTGTCGAACCGCATCCGCACATCGGGCTGCAGACGGTGACCTGGCCGCTGATCGGCGAGATCCGCCACCGCGACTCGCTCGGCAGCGACGCCGACCTGCGCCGTGGCCAGCTCAACCTGATGACGGCGGGCAACGGCATCTCGCATTCGGAGTACTCGATCGGCGACGGGCCCGTGCCCCTCGACGCCCTGCAGTTCTGGGTGGTGCTGCCCGAGGGGGCGAGGCACGGAGACGGGGGCTTCGAACGCCACACGGACCTGCCCGCCGTGGCCCTCCGCTCCGAGCAGGGATCGGATGCCACGGCCACCGTCGTGCTCGGCGAGTTCGCCGGCGTGACCTCGCCCGCGACCGTGCATACGCCCATCGTCGGTGCCGAGATCACGGTTCCCCCCGGTGCCCGCATACGGCTGCCGCTGCGCGCGGACTGGGAGCACGCGCTGATGCTCGTCGAGGGCGACGCGGTCGTGTCGACGCACGAGCTCGCCCGCAACGACATGCTCTACCTCGGGGACTCACGGTCGGACGTCGAGGTGTCGAGCGCGGAGGGCGCCCTCCTCTTCCTCGTCGGCGGCGAGCCCTTCGAGGACGAGATCGTGATGTGGTGGAACTTCGCCGGACGCACTCATGAGGAGATCGTCGAGGCGCGCACCGACTGGGAGGCCGCCTCCGACCGCTTCGGCGTCGTCGAGGGCCACGACGTGCGCATCCCCGCACCACCCCTGCCCGACGTGAGGCTGATGCCGCGGGGCCGCAGGATCTGACCGCACGCAGCGGCGCCCCGCGCTCCGAAGAGCACGGGGCGCCGCTGATCGGATGCTACTGCGCGTCGACCGTGACGACCGTGCGCACGTCAGACTCGCCGTACTGCACGAGCCCGAGGTAGCGGGTGCCGGCGGTCAGGCCGGTCCAGCTGAGCTCGTAGCTCGTCGCCTGCCCGCGGACGGCGGGGATCGGGTTCGGGTTCGCGGTGAACGCGCCCTCTCCCTCAGGCTGGACGTTGGCGTAGGTCATGTCCCACGTCATCGGAGCGGTCGTCGAGTACACGTTGGCCACGACCAGGTAGGTGCCGGCCGTCGGTGCCGGCAGCGTCACCCGCTCATCGGCCGATCCCGTCGCCGACTGCCAGCGCTCGTAGTAGCGCAGGTCGTCGGGGCTCACGACCCGGTAGACCGTGAGGTCGAGGTCGCTTCCGGTGTCATCTGACGAATCGAGGTCGAAGCGCGAGAGGGTGCTGCCCTCCGGCACGTCCACGATCCACGACACGTCCTTGTTCTCGTCTCCCGATGCCTCGTCGCCCGAATGTCCGGCGACCCGGCCGTCCGGGTCCTCCAGCAGCGTGAACGGCGTCAGACCGGAGAGACCGAGGGCGAGGTCGCCGTCGACTCCCGGGGTCAGATCGACGGTCGTCGACCCGTCGACGCCGGTGCCCGAGACCTCGGCCGGAGCATCCGCCGTGACCGGGAACACCGCGATCGGCGAGCGCACCGCGTTGCTCTTGCTCTTCCAGGTCAGCGATCCCGTCGCCCACTGCTCGACCGGGGCGCTCTGGTTGTCGAAGGTGACGGTGTACGTCGCCTTCTGGCCGGGCTTGGTGAACTTCAGGGTCGACGGCTTCACCGTGGCCTTGACGCCGGGCAGATCCACGGATGCCGTGAAGGTGCCCTTCTCGGTCGCCGTCACCGTGCGGGTGACGGTCTGGGCGCTCGCGAGCGACCCGATCGAGAATGAGGCGACGTTCAGATCACTGCCGTCGATCGGCTCGCCGGGGTAGTCGGCCAGACCCTTGCCCTCGAGGAACGCGACCCAGTCGGGCACATCGTTCAGATAGAGCAGACCCGGGTTGAACATGCGCTTCGGGTCGACCTGACCCGCGCCCTGCTGGAAGGGATCCTTGTTCTTCGAGCCGTCCGGGTTGACCGTGTCGTATGCCGTGGTCATCATCGCGGACTTGATCTCGGCAGGCTTGGCGTTCGGCCGCTCCCCGAGGTAGACGGCAGCGAGACCCGCGATGTGCGGAGAGGCCATCGAGGTACCGGACAGGATGCCGAAGGTCGGCTTCTCACCCGGCGCGTTCTGCGTCGCAGCGAGGATCGCCACACCGGGAGCCGCGATGTCGGGCTTCATGATGTCGCTGCCGTCGGCCAGCATCGGTCCGCGGCTCGAGAAGCCCGCGATCTGGGGCACCGGCGTCACCACTCCGGTGGTGTTCTTGCCCACCAGCGAGATCGAGCGGTCCGTGCCGCCCTGCACGTACGCCAGCACGGCCGCGCGGTGCGCGGAGGCGAGGTGCACCGTCGGGACGGCGTGGAAGTCGTTGTCGAGCGAGTCGGCAGCTCCCGGCACGTTCACGAGGACCATGCCCTTGCCGCCGGCATCCTTCACGACCTGGGACTTCTCGGCCCTGGCGTTGTTGCCGCGGTCGCAGACCACGATGTGGCCGGCCACCTTCGCCGCATCCAATGAGCCGGGCAGGCACACCGCCGCGTCGGCGGCGGCCTTTCCGGCGGCCGGGGCGTCACCCGCGTAGATCGAGGGTCCGGTCACGGTCGTGCCGAACGGCACGCTCACGGATGCACCTGCCTGCGCGAAGCCGGGGAACTGCACCGTACCCTCCCAGGTCGGGATGGTGGAGGCTGCGACCGTCGTGTACCACGGCGAGGCGTGGTCGGCCGTGACGGAGTCGGGTCCGTCGTTGCCGGCGCTGGTCGCGACGAAGACTCCGGCCGCTGCGGCGTTGAAGAAGGCGATGTCCTCGGGGGCGAGGACGGTGGATGCCGCTCCGCCGCCGATCGAGTAGTTGATCACGTCGACGCCGTCGGCGACGGCCTGGTCGATCGCGGCGATCAGGTCGCTGCCCGCGCAGATGTCATCGGTGGTGACGGCCTCGTCCGGGCCGACGTAGCAGGCCTTGTAGGCCGCGACCTTCGCGCCCGGGGCGACACCGGACACCGTGCCGAAGTTCACGTTCTCGATCGACGCCTTGACGCCGAAGTTGCCCGCAGCGGTGCTCGCGGTGTGCGAGCCGTGGCCGTCGCCGTCACGCGGCGAGAGGTAGTCGTACTGGAAGTCGAAGCCCGCCGCCGCAGCACCGGCGGAGAAGTACTGCCCGCCGATCAGCTTCGTCGAGTAGTCGCTCTTGTCCCACTCCTGCGCTTCGACCATGGCGCCCCGGAACTGGCCGCCGTCGGACTTGTCGAAGTACACGTAGCTGCCATCGGTGTAGGGCTGGGTGCCCTTGTGGCGCTTGTCGCTCTTCTTCTGCTTCTTGAGATCCTTGCCGTCGAACGACGGGTGCTCGGGGGCGATGCCGGTGTCGATGACACCCACGACCACGCCTTCGCCGGCCTTCTCGACTCCGCCGGTCTGCTGCCAGACGCCGCCGCGGCCCTTCTTGTCGTCACCGAGACCGAGGAAGCTCGTCGACGTCTGAGCGTCGGGGTGCCTGACGAAGTCGGGGTAGACGCCGTAGACGTCCTTCGAGGCGCGGAGCTTGTCGACCTGCTCGCCGGAGAGCTCTGCGCTGAAGCCGTTGAGAACCACCTGATACGTGGTCTCCGGGGTGATGCCCGCCTCCTGCGCGACCGTCTTCTGCTCGGTCTCGAGGTGCTGGACATAGCGCTGGGAGTCCTTGGACTGGGTCTCGAGCTGCTCGCCCTCCGCGGGCTTGGTGGCCTTCAGACCCTTGACGTCACCGGTGTAGCTGGCGAGGGGGTCGGACTTGAGGACCACGATGTAGTGCCCTGGCGTGCCCTCGACCGGAGTGGGGTGATTCACCTCCTCCGTCCCTGCGTAGCCTGCGGTTGCCGTCGACGCGATGAACAGCGTGGCCAGGGTGGTGGCCGCTGCCATCCGGAGGGGTGTTCGACCCATGTGCTTCTCCCGATGATCACGGTACGACTGCGTTGCCGCACCGGCGTTCAAGCTACGCCCGCCTTCCGTCCCCGCACCAGAGTCGGGGATTATTCCTGGACGAACGGCCAGCCGAGTCGCCAATGGTCGACAGTAGGCTGGAGGTGTGGCCTCCTCCCCCGTCCTGACGACTCGAGTGCTGCTCGTCTGTGCCGCGATCGGCGTCGCCACGGGCATCCTGGGCGGGATCGCCGGCTGGCTCACGCTGCCGGTCCTCGCGGGACCGGCCTTCCTCTACGGACTCGTGCTGGGGTCGCATGTGCTGCCGGGGATCATCGCGCAGGAGGTGCTGCGCCGGCCGTTGGTCGCTCTCGTCACGCATGTGATCGCCGCCCTCATCTCCAGCGCGTTCAACCCCGCGTGGTCGCTGCGGTTCATCGGCACGGCGCTGCTGTTCGGCGCCATTCAGGAGGGCATCGCCGCGCTCACGCGCTACCGCGCCTGGGGTGCATGGCGCTTCTTCCTCTCGGCGGGAGTGATCGGGGTGGTCGTGGCGATCGTCGTCTTCTTCGCCGCGCACCTGGCCGTACTGCCGCCGTGGGCGCAGATCACGTATCTGGTGATCTCGGTCCTCGGACCGATCGTGTGGACGGCGGTGGGTCTCGCAGTCGGGGCAGCCCTCAGCCGCGCCGGCGTCGCACGGCGCTGACACCCCGTCATCCGATCCCGATGGACGGCGTGCAGATCAGGTAAGGCTCAGCTAAGTTGGTGGGGTACCTTCCGCCGAGACCGGGGACCTGCCGTGCGCACATCTGCGCCTCTTCTCCGCGTACGTGACCTCTCGATCACGCACGCCGACGCCGTGCACCCCTCTCCGAGCGACGTCGACTTCGACATCCACCCCGGCGAGGTCGTGCTCCTGCTCGGCCCCTCCGGATCAGGCAAGTCCACTCTCACCCTCGCGCTGAACGGGCTCATCCCGCACGCCGTCCCCGCGACCATGACGGGCACCGTCGAGGCCGGCGGGCTGCGCACCTCCGACGCCCACACGGCGACCCTGAGCACGCGGGTGGCGATGGTGTTCCAGGATCCCGACGCCCAGATCGTCACGGGAACCCTCTATGACGAGGTCGCGTTCGGACCCGAGAACCTGCTGCTGTCGCTCGACGAGGTGCGTGCGCGGACCGAGGAGTCCCTGCGACGGGTCGGCCTCTGGGAACGGCGGCGGGAGAACCCGGATCGACTCTCGGGCGGCGGGCGGCAGCGACTCGCGATCGCGTGCGCCCTCGCCATGGGGTCGCCGCTGATCGTGCTCGACGAGCCGACCGCGAACCTCGACCCGCAGGGCATCGACGACGTCTACGCCGCGCTGAGCGATGTGGTCGCCGCGGGCGACCGCGCGATTCTGCTGGTCGAGCACAATCTCGACGCGGCGATGGGTTTCGTGACCCGCACGATCGTGCTCGATCGTGCCGGTCGGCTCGCCTTCGACGGACCGCCGGCCGAGGTCATCCGCTCGCACACGCCGGAGCTGCTCGAGATGGGAGTCTGGCTTCCGGCCGCGACGCTCGCGGCGCTGCGGATGCAGGATGCCGGCACCCTGCCCCACGATGTGCTGCCGCTCACGCCGGACGAGCTGGCCGCCGCCGTCGCGGCCGTCGCGGCCGGTCAGCCGCGGGATGCCCAGCCGCAGGGGGCCGCCTCGCGGGCCCAGCCGCAGGCCGTGACTCCGCAGGCCGAGCACCCGCCCGCCCCGACCCCGCCGGCCCCGCCGGCCCCGCCGGCCCCGATCATCAGCGCTCGCGGCCTCACCGTCCGTCGGCACCGCAGCGAGATCCTGCACGGCATCGACCTCGACATCGAGCCGGGCACGCTCACCGCGATCGTCGGCACCAACGGCGCAGGGAAGACCACGCTTCTGCAGTCGCTCGCCGGAGTCGTGCCGCCGCCCAGGCACCAGGTCAGCGTCGACGGGATGGACCCCGGCTCCGCCTCGCCGCGAGAGCTCGCCGCCCGCATCGGCTTCGTCTTCCAGAATCCCGAGCACCAGTTCATCGCGCACACGGTCTTCGACGAACTCGCCCACGGCCTCCGGCTGCGGCGCACTCCGGATGCCGAGGTGCGGGAGCGTGTCGACTCGATGCTCGCCCGCTTCGGACTCGAGGCCAAGGCCGACGTGCATCCGTTCCTGCTCTCCGGCGGCGAGAAGCGCCGACTGTCGGTGGGCACCGCCCTGATCACGCGCCCCCGGGTGCTCGCCCTGGACGAGCCGACCTTCGGGCAGGACCGCGCCAGAGCATCCGAGCTCCTCGCGCTGCTGCACGATCTGCGAGACGAGGGCACCACGATCCTCATCGTCACGCACGACCTGCAGCTCGTCGCCGAGCATGCGTCGCACACGATCGTGCTGCGTGACGGCCGGGTGCACGCGGCCGATCGCACCGCAGTGCTCTTCCGCGCGGAGCGCGCGTTCGTGGAGGCCGGCCTGCGCCTTCCGCTGCTCCAGCGGGTGCTCGCCGCTGCAGGGAGGCCTGTCGCATGAGCACGCAGACCTTCGATCCGTATGCCGCAGTCACCGCCTCCTCCCCACGCCAGTTCCTGTATGCCCTGAATCCGCTGGCGAAGGTCGTCGGCGTCGCCCCCGCGATGCTCGTGCTCATCTTCGTACGCGACCTCGCCACCCCCGCAGCTTTCCTGGCGCTGGCGCTGCTGGTGATCGTCGTCGGCGCGCGACTGACCCTCCGCACAGCCGCCCTCCTCTTCCTCGCACTGCCCGCGGGCATGGCAGCGATCGGTCTCGGATTCTCGCTGTGGGTCGACGCGAGCCGCGTCGACGACACCGCCGGCGTGCTGCAGCTCGGCCCGTGGACCCTCTACCAGGGCGCCCTCGTGATCGGCTTCGCGACCGCGGTGCGCCTCGGGGCGATCATCGCCCTCGCGCTCATCGGCGGTCTCACGACCACGGGGCCCGACCTCGTCCGGGCGAGCGTGCAGCAGCTCCGCGTGCCCTACCGCGTCGGCTACACGGCCCTCGCCGCGTTCCGGTTCGTGCCGCGCTTCGGCCACGAGCTCGCGGTCATCCGCGCCGCTCACCGGGTGCGCGGACATCACGGCGGCAGCGGGCCGTTCGCCCGCATCGCCCGCGGCTGGGGGTACATCGTGCCGCTGCTGGCCGGAGCGATCCGCCATGCCGAACGCGTCGCCCTCGCCATGGACTCTCGCGCCTTCGGCGCTCACCCGACCCGCACCGAACGCCACCTCGTGCCGTTCCGCGCGCGCGACACCGTGTTCATCGTCTGCTGCCTCGCGGTCTCGGCAGCGATCTTCACGGTCTTCTTCCCCTGGCAGCTGCCCTGAAAGGCCTCCGCATGGCTTACAGCAAACTGGTCAAGCCCGAATCGTCCGAGCTCATCCACCTCAGCGTGATCCGGACCGAGCGACTGTCGGAGCACTGGATGAGGGTCACCCTGGGCGGCGGCGAGATCGAGAAGTTCCGCCCGATGGGCTTCGATCAGTGGTTCCGCCTCTTCCTGCCGATCGGCGGAGATGCCGGGCTCGACCGCGTTCCCGCGAAGGCGAACAAGATGTTCGGGTATCTGAAGTTCCTGCGCATCCCGGACGGCGAGCGACCCGTCATGCGCAACTACAGCGTGCGCGCATACCGGCCGGCCATTGCCGGGTCGGGCGCCGAGATCGACGTGGACTTCGTGCTGCACGGCACCGCGGCCGACGGCACGGCAGGACCCGCGTCGCGCTGGGCCGAGACCTGCGCCCCGGGCGAGCACGTGCTCATCATCGACGAGGGTCTCACCTTCAATCCTCAGCGCGGCATCGACCGCGTCGTGCTGGTCGGCGACGAGACGGCGCTGCCCGCGATCGCCTCGATCTGCGCCTCGCTGCCCGCCGATGCGACCGGAATGGCGATCGTGGAGGTCCCCTCCGACGAGGACGCGCTGGAGTTCCCGCATCCCGTCGGCATCGAGGTCGTCTGGATCGTGCGGCCGGAATCCGTCGCCCCCGGCGCCCTTGCCCTGGCTCGCCTCGCCGAGACCGCGCTCCCGGAGGCGCCCTTCCACGCGTATGCCGCCGGTGAGCAGTCGCTCGCGGCCGGGGTGCGCAAGCACCTCGTCGGCGAGCGCGGTGTCGACAAGAACGCCGTCAGCTTCTGCGGCTACTGGAAGATCGGCGCGTCATCCCCCGCGTCGAAAACCGCCCGCGAGGCTGCAGCGGAGCCCCTCGCATGAGCGGGACGGATGCCGCCGGCTCGAACCCGTACGCGGACCCGACCCCCGGTGCGAGGTCGGAAACGCACCCCTCCGTCGATGCCGGGTCGATTTCGCACCCCTCCGTCGACGCGGGGTCAGTTTCGCACCCCGAACGGGGTTCTGCGATGCAGAATCGACCCCGCAGCGAGGGCGGCCGCGGACGCTTCCGCTTCCCCACGGCCATCCTGCTGACCTGTGCCGCGCTCGGTGTGGCCGGCGGCGCCCTCCTGGCGCCGGCGAACTGGATCTCGACGTTCCTCTTCCTCGGCCTGCCGTTCGTCAGCGTCGGCCTCGCGGGGCTGTGGCTGCTGCCCTCGGTCGTCGCGCTGCGGTTGCTGCGCCGCCCGCTCGTCGGGCTACTGGTCGGCCTGCTCGCTGGACTCGTGATCGTGCCGTTCTCCGGCTACGGCTTCGGCAGCGTCGCCACCAACCTCTGGTGGGCCGCCTTCACGGAACTGCCGTTCCTCTTCGTCCTCTGGCGCTACTGGGGCACCTGGCTGCACTATCTCGGCGCGGTCATCGTCAGCATCGTCTACCCAGTGCTCGCATGGGCGTCGTTCAACCTCGGCAGCTTCGAGCTCTGGGTGCAGATCGCGTTCTTCGCGCTGACGTTCGCGAGCTGCCTGGGCGCCACGGCTCTCGGCATCCTGATCGCCGACCGGCTCCGTCGCGCCGGCGTCGGAGGACGTCTGCCCCGCTGACCCACGACCCGATCCGTCGCGATCCCGCCCTGCCCCTGCCCGCACTGCCCCGCCACCGCCACCGCCACCGCCACCGCCGCCACCGCCGCCGCCGCCGCCGCCGCCGAGCACAGCTTCGGATGCCGCGGCCGACACGCCGCCGCCACGCTCTGGAAACCGGCGCGTCGCACCACGAACTCCGAAGCTGTGCCCACGGCAGCGGGGCAGAGGGGCAGAGGGGGATGAGGGGGTGGGGATGCGGGGGTGGGGGGACCGGAGGCGGGCGATGACCACACAGAAAAGGCCCCGGATGCGGCATCCGGGGCCCCGCTGTCAGTGATGTGTCAGCGCTTGCCGACGATCTGACGACCGACGAGGTCGCGCATGATCTCGTTCGTGCCGCCGTAGATGCGGTGCACCCGCGCATCCGTGAAGGCCCGTGCGATCGGATACTCCATGATGTAGCCGTAGCCGCCGTGCAGCTGCACACCCATGTCGAGCACCTCCCACTCGCGCTCGGTCGCCCAGAACTTGACCTTCGCGGCATCCTCCGCAGTGAGTGTGCTGTTCTGGTAGGCGACCAGCGCGCGATCGATGTACGCCCACATGGCGTCCGTGGTCGCAGACATGTCGGCGAGCCGGAAGCGTGTGTTCTGGAAGTCTGCGATGCGCTCGCCGAACGCCTCGCGGTCCTTCGTGTAGGCGACGGTCCAGTCGAGAGCCGCCTGCGCGGCGGCGGCAGCGGCGACGCCGATCGACAGACGCTCGAGCGGCAGGTTCAACATCAGCTGGATGAAGCCCTGGCCCTCCTTGCCGCTGATGAGATTCTCGTCGGGGACGAACACGTCGGTGAAGCTGAGCTCGGCCGTGTCCCAGCCGTGGAAGCCCATCTTGCGGAGCTTCTTGCTCTGGTCGAAGCCCTCCATGCCCTTCTCCACGAGCAGCAGGCTGAACGCGTCGGGCCGGTTGCCCTCGCCGGTCTTGACGAAGGTCACCACGACGTCCGCCGTCGTGCCGGACGAGATGAACGTCTTGGCGCCGTTGAGGATGTATCCCCCGTCGACCTTCTTGGCGTTGGTCTTGATGCCGCGCAGGTCAGAGCCCGCGCCGGGGTCGGTCATCGCGAGCGCGCCGAGCACCTCGCCCGTGGCCATGCGAGGCAGCCACTTCTCCTTCTGCTCCTGCGTGCCCATGTGCACGAGGTACGGCACAGCCAGGTCGTCCTGGATGCCGAACGCACCGGCGAGCGACCCGGCGCCCGAGGCGATGACCTCTTCCATCACGATGGTGCGGAAGCGGTAGTCCTGCAGCATCCCTGCGCCACCGAACTCCTCGGGGACGGACAGACCGATGAGACCGGCCTCGCCGGCCGCCAGCATGGTCGCCCGATCGATCTCGCCCGCGGCATCCCACCGCTCGATGGCCTCGTTGCTCACGTGGCGCTTGACGAAGTCCTTGACGAGGTCGCGGAATGCCTCGTGATCCTCTTCGTAGATGTCGCGTTCCATTGCGTCCTCCCGAACGTTCGTGCGTCGTTGCTCCGGCGATTCTATGTCGGGCCGCCGACACGACGACAGCCCGTTGTGAGAATGCATCCCACAATCAGTGAGACTGGGTACCGCGATTGTCGGATGCCACCAGGCGGCATTCTGAGGGGGCTTCACGACCCGCGGCGCGCTGCCCCCTGAGGGGCGCGCGCGCGACGGTCAGTGCGCGTAGTCGGGCGCGGCAGGGAGGCCGAAGAACTGCTCGAGGGTGTGATACCCGCCCTGATGGTAGGCCGCAGCGAGCTCCCGACCGATGTACCGCAGATGCCACGGCTCCGGCTTGTAGCCGGTGATCCCCGACCCCGCCTGCTCATATCGGACGATGAAGCCGTACTCCCAGGCGTTCGCCGCCACCCACTCCCCCTGCGCGGCGCCGCCGAACGACTCGATGTCGCCGCACGCCGGATCGCAGGCGACGAGATCGAGGGCGAGCCCGGTCTGATGCTCGCTGTGACCCGCGCGCGCCGAGGAGGCATCCGCTCCCGCCTGACCGCTGTCGCGCACGTGCGAGTCGTGCGTCGCCACCTGCAGTTCGTACGACCGGTAGCCGTTGTTCGCGCCGATGCGTCCCGCCCCCTCCGCAGCTGCGGCGTCGGCCAGCTCAGCCACTGCCGTCGCCACGTCGGAGCGCGCCTGCCCGGACTCGGTGGTCGTCTGCAGCGGGATGTCGGCGAGGGACTGCGGATCGAACGCGATCGGGTCGAGAGGCCGCGCCTTATTCACGACCACCCAGACGTGGGCGGGGTCGTCGAGGGCGATGCACGGGGCGTTGCCGGCGACGACGGCCGCCCGGAAGCTCTCGCCCCCACCGAAGCCCGCGATGATCGCCGCATCGTCGGCGACCGAGATCGCCTGCTGCACGCGGGGCTCGGCGCACGGGTCCGCCGCGGTGGTCGCACCGACCTCGACGGCCGGCACCTCCTGCACGACGAGCGGCTGGGGCAGCGCCAGCTCGGTCTGCACGGAGGTCGCCACCGGAGCACCGGCGAGGGACAGCAGGATGCCGATGGCGGTCGCGGCGAGGCCGATCGGAAGTGCGGGGCCGCGGATCGGGGACCGCGGGGCCGCATGCTGAGGCTGCGGCTGGACGTGCATCCTTCCATTGTCTCTTAAGTGGAACCGGACAAATGTGCGAGTTCGAGTTGACTCCGACTCGTCGTTATGTTCGAATGTCTGACATGCGGTGGCAAGGTCAGAAGCTCGGTGACGTCGATGCCGCTGCGCTGCCCGGGCTCGAGGATCGCTCGAGCGTCCTCCGCACGGTGACCACGCCCGAGTTCGCGGGGATGACGTTCCACGAGGTCCTGTCGAAGTCGGCGCTCAACCACGTCCCGGGCGCATCCCGCATGCCCTTCGCGTGGACCATCAATCCTTACCGCGGGTGCAGTCACGCGTGCGTGTACTGCTTCGCCCGCGGCACGCACGAGTACCTCGACCTCGACGGCGGATCGGACTTCGACTCTCAGATCGTGGTGAAGGTCAACGTCGTCGAGGTGCTGCAGCGCGAGCTGCGCCGCGGCAGCTGGGAGCACGAGACCGTCGCGCTCGGGACGAACACGGATCCGTACCAGCGGGCGGAGGGGCGATACAAGCTGATGCCCGGCATCATCGACGCCCTCGCGACGTCGGGCACCCCGATGTCGATCCTCACCAAGGGAACGCTGATCCGACGCGACATCCCGCTGCTCGTGAAGGCAGCGCTGCGGGTGCCGGTCGACATCCAGATGTCCATCGCGATGTACGACGACGACCTGCAGAAGGCGATCGAGCCCGGCACGCCGACGACGCAGGCGCGACTCGACACCGTGCGGGCACTGCGGGATGCCGGGTTCCGCGTCACGGTCTTCCTGATGCCGATCATGCCGCACCTCACGGACTCGGTCGAGGCGATCGATACCGCTCTGCGACGTATCAAGGAGGCGGGAGCCAGCCGCGTCATCTACGGCGCGCTCCACCTGCGCGCCGGCGTGAAGCCCTGGTTCCTGCAATGGCTGGGCGACTACCGCCCCGACCTGGTCTCCTCGTATCGCGGGCTGTATCCGGGCATCACGGCCGAGGCGCCCAAGGGCTATCGGAAGTGGCTCGCCCAGCGCGCTCGCCCGCTGATCCGGCTGCACGGCCTCGACGGCCAGCATGAAGACGACTACCCGGTGCGCGGCATCCGGTCATCCGCGCTGCCCCCGCGCCCCGCCGCCGCGCCCGCTCCGGCGCAGCCCATGCTGTTCTGAGTCGGTCGGTGCCGTGCGGTGCCGCGCCGGGGAAGGCGCGCTAGGTTGGCTGCATGTTCCGCGGATATGTCGCCCTGCTGTTCCTCGCCGGTCTCGCAGCCGCCGTCTTCGGCACACTGATGCCGCTCGGAGGCGGAACGACACTGGCGATGGTCGGGGCGGCCGCGCTCGGCGCCTCGTTCGTGCTGATCGGGATCGCGGTGCTGCGGGACGGCGACCGCCTTCGTGACGCGGAGCGGGAGGCGCGGCGAGCGGAGCGGGAGACGTACGGGGTCTGACAGCTGACCGCAGGGTTGCCACTGCTGCTCTCGCGGTCGGGCTCGTTCGCGGGGACGCGTAGGCTCGGTCGTTATGGCTACCGGCTCCACGATGCACACGTTCGACGTCCAGTTGGCCGACATGGATCGTGCGGTGTACGACGACTTCTCGCTGCGCGTCGCGCGGCATCCGTCCGAGACTGACGCGTACATGCTCACCCGCGTGCTCGCCTATGGACTCGAGTTCGCGGAGGGCATCGCCTTCGGCGGCGGCATCTCCCAGACGGATGAACCCGCCGTGCTCGTGCGGGACCTCACCGGGAGCATCACGGCCTGGATCGAGGTGGGCGCGCCGGACGCCGAGCGGCTGCACTACGGCAGCAGACTCGCCGACCGCACCGTCGTCTACACGCACCGAGACCCGGCCAAGGTCATGGCGCCGTGGGCGGACAAGCGCATCCACCGCTCCGAGGACATCCGCGTGTTCAGCTTCGATCCCGGCTTCGTCGAATCGGCTGCGCCGCTGATCGAGCGGCGCAACACCGCCACGCTCACGGTGACCGAGCAGGTGCTGTACCTCGACCTCAACGGCACGTCGCTGACGACTGCGATCCACGAACACCAACTCGGCTGACCGGGCACCCGCATCCGCTGCATCCGGTGCTGCATCGCAGCATCCCACCTCGACGCCGCCTCGGGCGGAGAACTTCCCGTCGGGAGGATGCATTCCGCCAATTCTCCCGCCCCATGAGGCGTTCTCCTCCCGAGAGGGCTTCCGGAGAGGGTTCCGCCGCGCGGAGGCTCGCCCGCGCCGGCGGTCGCGCGCTCGGGAGGAGATATCGCGCTCCGAAGGACAGATCCCTCGATTCGCTCCTTCGATACGCGAGAACTCCTTTCCAGGACGTGCCCAGCGCGCCGCACGCGCCCCCAGACTCGGCGCCCGGAGACACGACGAAGGCCCCGCCCCCACACGTGCAGGGACAGGGCCTTCGAGCGTGACGGTCAGGCCGTGAGGTCGGCGGTGGTCGGCACGCGACCGGCGATCTCCTCGATCAGGTCGTCGTCGAGGCGGGCGTTCTCGAACGGCGCGTCGATCTCGGCGCGCTCGAGCAGCTCGCTCATGCGACGCTGACGCTGACGCGTGATGAGGGTCACGACGCGACCCGAGCGACCGGCACGGCCGGTGCGGCCGGAACGGTGCAGGTACGTCTTGTACTCGTCGGGGGCGTCGGCCTGGACGACCAGATCGATGTCATCGACGTGGATGCCGCGGGCAGCGACGTCCGTGGCGACGAGCACGTTGACCCGACCCGACGTCAGACGCTCGAGGTTGCGCGTGCGCTTGGCCTGGTTCAGGTCACCGTGGAGCGAGACCGCAGGGATCCCGGCGTCGTCGAACTGCTCGGCGAGCATGTCGGCGTAGGCGCGCGTGCGGGCGAAGACCAGGGTCTTGCCGTCACGGTCGACGAGCGAGGTGAGGATGTCGGCCTTGTCGCGGTGCTCGATCACGAGCACGCGGTGCTCGATGGTGCTCGAGTCCTGGTCTTCGCCGGCAACCTCGTAGACGGCCGGGTCGACGAGGAACTCGTCGACGAGAGCCGCGACTTCACGGTCGAGCGTGGCCGAGAAGAGGAGCTTCTGGCTCCCGTCAGCCGTGTGACGCAGGATGCGCTGCACAGGCTCGACGAATCCGAGCTCGCACATGTGGTCGGCCTCGTCGAGCACCGCGATGCGGCAGTCCGACAGGTCGAGCTTGCCCTGGTTGATGAGGTCCTCGATGCGACCGGGGGTGCCGATGACGATGTCCACGCCCTTCTTGAGCGCACCCACCTGACGCCCCTGGGGCACGCCGCCGTAGATCTGCGTGGTGAACAGACCGACGCTGCGCGCGATCGGCTGGATGGTGCGGTCGATCTGCAGGGCGAGCTCGCGCGTCGGCGCAAGGATGATCGCGCGAGGGGACCGTCCGAACTCACGACGCTTGCCGGCCTGCGACTGCAGCACCCGCTCGACGAGCGGAGCGCCGAAGGCGATCGTCTTGCCGGAGCCGGTGCGCCCGCGGGCCAGCACGTCGCGACCGGCGAGGACGGCCGGGATGCTGGCTGCCTGGATCGGGAACGGCGTCGCCGCGCCCATGCCGACGAGCGTCTCGACGATGTTGGATCCGAGGCCCAGATCGCCGAAGGTCACACCGTCGACCTCGACGGCCGCGACGGACTTCGCCTCGAGGCGCTCGTGCACGACGTCGTCGGTCGGCTCGAACTTCTTGGCGGGTGCCGCGCTCGACGTGGCGTTCCAGTCGTTCCGGCTGGGTCGCTCGTTGCGCGACGGCCGCCCGCGGGTGTCCGACGTCAGCGGACGGGGACGATCGGTGCGGTACGCGCCACCGGTCGAGGGACGTGAACGCTCGTCGCGGCCACCCTCGATCGAACGCTGAGTGCGGTCACGGTCGAAAGCACGACGCGCACGGTCGGCGTCGTACGAGCGCTCGGGGCGCTCGTACCCGCCACGGTCATCGCGACGCGGGCCTGCGCCACGGTCATCGCGACGCGGACGGTCGTCACGGTCGAAGCGGGGACGCTCGGATGCCGCGCGGTCGAAGCGCGGACGCTCGGTGCGGTCTCCCGAACGGGCAGGACGGTCGTCGCGGTTGAAGCGCGGACGCTCGGACGCGCCGCGGTCGTCGCGCTGCGGGCGGTCGTCGCGCGAGAAGCGCTGGCCACCGCGATCGTCGCGGAAGCCGCCGGAGCGCTGGTCGCGGCGGTCGTCACGACCAGGACGTCCGCCATCCCGGTGATCGTTGTCGCGGAAGCCCTGGCGCTGCGTGCCGGCACCGCGGTCGTCACGACGCGGACGCTCGTCACGCTGGCCGCCGCGCTCATCGCGGTACGTGCCGGGACCGGTCGGACGCTGGCCGCCACGGTCATCGCGACGCGGACGGTCGAAGCCCGTGGAGCGGTCGTTGTAGCGCAGACGGTCGTCGCGGTTGTGCGGCGCCTCACGACGACCCGACTCGGCACGGTTGCGGATGCCGCGGGCCTCATCGCGCCCGGCGCGCTCCTGCGACGACCAGCGCTGCTTGGGAGCGCCGCCCTCTTCGGCGGGACGGTAGCCGCGGTGACTGGCGCTGCGGCTACCGGGACGACGGTCGAAACCGGCCGCCGGGGTGCGCCGCTCGCCGGCATCCGCGCGTCCACCGCGGGAATCACGGGAATCGCGAGTGTCGCGAGCGCTGTCGCGTCCGCCGGCGTGGCGGTCGTGGAACGAGGTCTTGTTCGCGCCGTAGCGCGGCTCGAAGTTGGCGGACGGACGTCCGCCGCGGGGCTTCTTGTTCTTGGGCATGGGTGTGTCCTTCTGAGTTCTCGCACGAGAACAGCGCCGCGCACACGCGCGAGCACCCAGCGCCGGATCGGATGCGATCGGACGGGGTTCCGGACTGTCAGCGGCCGGGGCCATTCATGTGATGGTTGATTAGCGTCGAGCGACGCTCACCATCGGCCCCTGGACTCACACTTCTTACACAAAAACGTCCGCGCCATGCGCGGGTGTCCGAAGCCGACGCATCAAGTGTAGCGGTCGCACCTGAAAAACCGCCCACCCCCATTCCGGATGCGGCTCGCCATACGATGGCGGAGTGAACTCCGCTTCCCCCACCGGCACACAGGTCCATCTCCAGCTCGGCGACGTCAGCGCGCAGATCGCGCAGGTGGGCGCCTCGCTGCGCTCGCTGCGCATCGGTGCGGTCGACCTCATCGCGCCGTACCCGCTCGACGCGCCGACCCCGTCGTGCTCCGGCGTGGTGCTCGTGCCCTGGCCGAACCGGGTGCGCGACGGACTCTGGAGCGACGAGGGCACGGAGCGGCAGCTCGCGATCACCGAGCCGAAGTTCCGGAACGCCAGTCACGGGCTGCTGCGATTCGTCGCGTATGACATCGAGGACTCGGCATCGGCGACCACGCTCAGCGCCACGATCTTCCCCCAGACCGGCTACCCGTACCTTGTCGAGACGAGCGTGACCTACGTGCTGCGCGCCGACGGCATCGACGTCACGCACGCGCTCACCAACCGCTCGGCCACCGCCGCGCCTGTCGCGCTCGGAACCCACCCCTTCCTCACGATCGGCGATGTCGATCCGCACGACCTCGTCCTGCGGATCCCGGCGCAGACCGCCATCGACACCGACGAGCGGATGCTGCCCACCGGTGCACGAGCAGCGGATGCCTCCCTGCGCGATGGCGTCCGGATCGGCGACGTCAGCCTCGACACCGGATTCACCGACCTCGAGCGCGATGCCGACGGACTCGTACGGCACTCGCTGACCGCGCCGGACGGTCGCCGCCTCACCCTCTGGCAGGGTGCGGGCTTCGACTTCGTGCAGGTCTTCACGACCGAGAAGTACCCGGGTCAGACGCTCGCGGTCGCGATCGAGCCGATGACCGCTCCCGCCGATGCCCTGAACAGCGGCGTCGGCCTGCGCCGACTCGCTCCTGGTGAGACCTGGACCCTCGAATGGGGCATCACGCTCGACTGACCGGCGCCTCGGCTCCAGAACTCCGGAGAAGCGTGCCCGGCGTCGCCGAATCACGCCCACATCGGCGCTTGGCGCCCGGATCTCCGGAGCTGTGGCACGCCCCGCGGGCAAGACTTCCCGGAGTTCCGGCCGGGCCGTGTGCACAACTCAGCAGGAAACGGCGGACGCCCGCCCGGAAAACGGTTCCGGGCGGGCGTCAGGCGCAGCCGTGCTGAATACCGAACGCGGAGTCGCGGCTACTCGCCGCGCTCGCGCAGCTCGCGTCGCGTCAGCTGGTTCGCATGCGGCAGGTCGGAACCTGATGCCGAGCCAAAGGAGCCCGCAGTGGCCGGCGCCAGACCACCCGCAGGAACAGCACCACTCGAGGCACCAGTTCCACCGGAGGTGACCGGGCCGTCCGCCGGACCATCGCCCTCGACCGCCGCAGACCCGTCGTCGCCCGACTCGGCCCGCCGGGCCCGGCGCCGCTCCTTCGCCCCCTCCACGAGGTTGTAGAGCGTCGGCAGCACGATCAGCGTCAGCACGGTCGAGGAGATGAGCCCGCCGATCACGACGAGCGCCAGCGGCTGCGAGATGAACCCGCCGTGGCCGGTCACCCCGAGTGCCATCGGGGTGAGGGCGAGGATCGTCGCGAGGGCCGTCATGAGAATGGGGCGCAGACGCTTCTCGCCGCCGGCCTTGACGGCGTCGATCGTCGACAGTCCCTTTTCGCGATACTGGTTCACGAGGTCGATGAGCACGATCGCGTTCGTGACCACGATGCCGATCAGCATCAGCACGCCGATCAGCGAGGCGACACCGAGCGGGACCCCCGTGACGATCTGCAGCACGATCGCGCCGGTCGCGGCGAACGGCACCGAGACGAGGAGCAGCAGCGGCTGACGCAGCGACTTGAACGTCGCCACCATCACCACGTACACGATCAGGATGGCCGCGAGCATCGCGAGGCCGAGCTGCGAGAACGAGTCGGCCTGCTGCGAGGCGACTCCGCCGACCTCTGCCGAGGCGCCGTCCGGCAGGTCGACGGCGGCGAGCGCCGCGGTGACCGACTGGGTGGCGACCGCGAGGTTGTCGGATGCCGGGGGCACCGTGATCGTCGCGGTGCGGCGTCCCTGCTCCGTGGTGATGGAGGTGGGGCCGTTGCGCTCCTCGACGGCGGCGATGTCCTGCAGCTGCACCACGCCGAGGGGCGTCGGGATCGCGAGCTCGCGCAGAGCCTGTGCGGTGGCCGGCGGCTCGGACGTCGCGAGGTAGACGGTGAGCGCGGTGTCGTCGATCTCGACGGATCCGAGCTGCTGCGGGCGCATCGTGTTCGAGACGATGGAGCCGACCGCCGCCTCCGACAGACCCCGCTGGGCGGCCGCATCACGGTCGACCACGACGGCGAGGTACGGCAGAGCGGCCGCGAGGTTGTCGGTGATCTGGCCGATGCCGTCCCGCCCGTCGAGCTCGTCGACCACGGCGGTGGTCGCGGTCTGCAGGTCGTCGGCGTTCGACGCCGACACCGAGATCTCGATGTCGCTCGAGCCGAGGCCGGCGGATGCCGCCACAGACACCTCTCCGACGTCGGTGAGGTCTTCGATCGCGTCCTGAACCGAGGCGCGCAGCTTCTCCTGATCGGCGTCGCCGTCGGTGAGCACCGAGTACGTCACGCCGGCGCCGCCCGAGAAGGCATCCCGCAGCGCGGAGCCGCTCGATCCGATCGAGGCCTGCACGTGCGTGACCCCGTCGATGTCGAGCAGCGCATCCTCGACGGCGATCGCCGCTTCGGACTTGGTCTCCAGGCTCGCGGTCGGCCCGAGGTCCTGCGTGACGGTCATGGTGTTCTGACCGGAGTCGCTGAGGAAGTTGACCTTCATCAGCGGAGCGGCGGCGAGCGTGGCGCCCAGCACCACGACGGCGAGGATCACGGTGAGACCCGAGTGCTTGAGGGTCCACCCGAGGATCGGCCGATACTGGCGCTGCAGCCAGGTCGGCGGTGCGGCCGGGTCCTCAGGATCGATCTGCACGCCGTTCTCGTCGAGCAGCGGCTTGCCGGGGCGGAGGAACCAGTAGGCGAGCACCGGGACGATCGTCAGCGAGACGAGCAGGGAGGCGACCATCGCGATCGACACGGTCATCGCGAACGGCCGGAACAGCTCGCCCACCATGTCTCCCACGAAGACGATCGGCAGGAACACCGCGACCGTGGTGATGGTCGACGAGGTCACCGCCATCGCGACCTCGCGGACGGCGAGACGGATCGCATCGCCCTTGTCGGCGTCGCCGACGTAGTGGCGCTTGATGTTCTCGATCACGACGATCGAGTCGTCGACCACACGGCCGATCGCGATCGTCAGCGCGCCGAGGGTGAGGATGTTGAGCGAGTAGCCGAACGCCTGCAGGCCGATGAAGGTGATCAGCACGCTCGTCGGGATCGAGATCGCCGTGACGAGTGTCGACCGGACCGACAGCAGGAAGAGCAGGATGACGAGCACCGCGAAAGCGAGCCCGAGCAGCCCCTCGGTCGCGAGCGTCTCGATGGACTGCACGATGAACGGCGCCTGGTCGAAGATGATCGTGAACTCGGCATCCGGGAAGGCCTCGCCGATCTCGTCGAGCGCCGCGATGACCCCCTGCGACACCTCGACGGTGTTCGCGGCCGGCAGCTTCGTGATCGAGATCGACAGCGCGTCCTCGCCGTCGACGCGCGAGATCGACGACACCGGATCGGTCTGCTGCACGACGCTGGCGACGTCACCGATCGTCTCGTTCGTGCCGACCAGCGGCAGGGCGGCGATCTCCTCGACGGATGTGATCTTCGCCCCGGTCTGCACCGTGAGCGTCTGCCCGTCCTCGGTGATGTCGCCGCCGGGGAACAGCGTGCCGTTCTGCTGCAGCGCCGTACTGATGGCCTGCGTGCTCTGCCCTGCCGCCGCGAGCTTCGCGACGTCGGGGGTGATCGTGATCCGCTGTCCGACCCCGCCGATGATCTCGGCGGCGTTGACCCCGTCGACGTCCTCGAGGTCGGGGATGGCCACGCTCTGCAGCTCGGCCTGCGCGTTCTCCGCATCCTCGAACCCGGTCACCGCCACCTGGATCACCGGGAAGTCGTCGATCGACACCGTCAGCACCTGCGGGCTCACGTCCTCGGGCAGCTGGCCGGAGATGCGGTTGAGCGCCTGCTGGATCTTCTGCTCGGCGGTCGCAAGGTTCGTGCCGTAGGCGAACGTGGCCTGCACGATCGAGGCGTTCGTCGTACTCGTCGCCGTCGTGCCCTCGAGCCCCGGCACGCCCTGGATCGCCGACTCGATCGGCGTCGAGACGTCGTTCTCGACGACCTCGGGCGAGGCGCCGGGGTAGGTCGTCATGACCATCAGGTTGGGCAGCTCGAGCGACGGGATGAGCTCCTGCTTGAGGTTCGTCAGAGCGAGTCCGCCGAACACGGCGGCGACGATCGTGATCAGCGCGATCAGTGCGCGGTTCTTGAGACTCAGGACGGCGAGTTTCGACAAGGCGGGTTTCTCTCTCGGTCGGATCAGGCAGAAGCAGCAGAAGCAGCAGAAGCAGCAGCAGCAGAAGCAGCGTCGGTGGATGCGGGAGCGGACGCCGGAGAGGGGGTCAGGATCCCGGCGAGGGCGTCGCGGATGAGCTCTTCGTCGAGCGGCTCGTCGTGGATCTGAGAGTGCCAGAGTACGCCGTCGATGAAGACGGCGGCCGCGCGGGCACGGTTCACGCCGTGCACGGGCGCGATGAATCCGACGATCTCATCCGACCACTGCCGGGCGAATGCGCGCACCCGCGGATCGTGGACGGCGGCGGTGACCACGGCACGATCGGCCTGGATGGCGTGCGCGTCTTCGAGACCGCGCCGCACGAGTCGGGCAAGACCTTCCGGCGTCACCCCTTCGACGACCACGGCACGCCGGGTCTCGTCGATGCGCGCCTCGATCTCGACGGCGAGCGCGCCGATCGCGGCATTGCGCAGATCGTCGAGCGTGGCGAAGTACTGCGTCGTCGAACCGAGCGGCACGCCGGCCCTCGTCGCGACCTTGCGATGGGTGAGGGCGTCGACGCCGATCTCGACGATCAGCTCGGCAGCGGCCGTGACGATCGCGAGGCGGCGCGCCTCGGGATCACGACGGCGGCGTGTGCCCTCGCTCATCCGCAACCCCCCGTGCCGTCACTCCTGTACGCGAGTACATGTACTTTTGTACATTCTGCATTCCGAACCTGAGGGTTCGCCCGGTGAGCGCAGCGAGAATCGGGGCTGGCGCCTACTCGACCTGACCCCGCTCGAAGTAAGCGATGAGGTCGGCATCCAGCGGAGGCACCGCGATCGCCGAGCCGTCTCCCCGCAGCGACTCCGTCGCGAGGATGCCGGCGGCGACCGCCTCGCGAGCAGCCACGGGCGAGGTCTCAGTGGGTCCCCCGTCGCGCACGAAGCGGAGGAACTCGGCGACGAGGAGCGCATCGGCGCCATCATGCCCGGCATCCGCCGCCTCGGGGACGATGAACGTCTCGTCCGCATCGGCCGCTCCGCGATGCCGCCGGTTCCACAGTCTGACCTCGCTGCCCGCCGTGTCGCCGAAGTTCTCGATGCGCCCTTCCGTGCCGATCACCGTGTAGTTGCGCCAGTAGTCGGGGGCGAAATGGCACTGCTGGTAGGAGGCGAGGATGCCGCCGGTGAGCCGCATGTTCACCATCGAGATGTCCTCGACGTCGATCACCGGGTTCAGACCCGTGAGCGAGGTGGGCGGCCAGTTGTCGACGCTGAACCAGTCCGGCATCCGCTCGCCGACCCGCTCGCGTCGATCGGTGATGTCGCCGTAGACGCTGAGTTCGCCCATCGCGGCCACCTGCTCGGTGTACGCGCCGGCGAGCCAATGGATGATGTCGATGTCGTGCGCGCCCTTCTGCAGCAGCAGGCCGGTGGTGCGTCGTCGGTCGGCATGCCAGTCCTTGAAGTAGTAGTCGCCGCCGTGCCCGACGAAGTGGCGCACCCAGACGGCCCTGACGTCGCCGATCCGGCCGTCCTGGATCAGTCCGCGCATCAGTGTGATGACGGGCATGTGGCGCATGTTGTGCCCGATGTAGAGGCGGCTGCCGGTGCGGCGGGCCGTCTCGAGCATCGCGTCGGCATCGGCGAGATCGATCGCGAGCGGCTTCTCGCAGAACACCGCGACCCCCACCTCGAGCGCACGGATGCTGAGGGAGGCGTGCGTGTCGTCGGGCGTCAGCACCATCACGGCGTCGATCCCCGAGGCGAGCAGCTCGTCCAGATCGTCGGTGACGAGAGCGTCGGGGAGCAGGCGTCGTGCGTCATCGCGAGCACGTTCCGAGGGGTCGCAGACCGCGGTGATGCGCGATCCCCGACCGGGGCGGTGCACCTCCTCGCGGAGTGTGGCGCGCGCGCCGAAGCCGATGAGTCCGATGGTGAGATCCACGGTGGTCCTTCTGGGGTCGAGTCGTGTGCGCGCTGACGACCGCGTCAGCGCGAGTGAGGGGTGGGGGCGTCGAGATCGGTCGATGCCCCGGGGAAGAGCGACCAGGCGAACTCGTGCAGCTGCCCTGCGGAGTCGTCTGCGGCGAGCGCGCGGTCGATGATGATGCGCGCCTGCCGCTCGTAGAAGTCCGTCGGCCCGACCGTGGTCAGCGTGGGGGCGACGAGCTGCGCGTCGGGGGTGTTGCCCACGCCGATCACGGCGACGTCGTGGGGCACGCGGAGTCCGAGCATGTGCGCCGCGTTGATCGCCGCGATCGCGGCGAAGTCTGTGGTCGCGTAGATGGCACGGGGTCGGTCGTCCCTCGACAGCAGCTGCACGGCGGCGGCGAAGGCGCTGGCCTGCCCCTCGGTGTAGGTGACCGTCCAGTCAGGGTCGACGTCGATGCCTGCGGCCGCCATCTTCTCGAGGTATGGCGTGTACCGGGTGACCTGGCTGGGAGCGAGGCGCACGGCGCCCTCTGCGGCGAGGCAGCCGATCGCCGTATGCCGCTCGAGCAGGTGGTCCATCGCGATCTCGCATCCGGGGATCGCATCCGAGCGCACGACGTCGAAGCCCGCGGGCTCCAGGTGCTCCGAGAAGACGACCAGACGCTGACCGCGCCGCACGAGGTCGGCGAGCTTGCGCTCGGCATCCTGATCGATTCCCACTCCGTCGAGGTAGGCGACGTCGCTCTCCACCCGATCGAGTGCCGCGTGCCAGTCCCCGTCGGCGAGGATGAGCGTGGTGAGGCCGTGCTTGTTCGCCTCGACGTTCACGGCGTCTGCGACCGCGAGGGACCAGGGGTCGCTGAGCATGTGCAGCGACAGCTGCACCATGCCGCTGCGTCCGGTGCGGATCGTGCGCGCGGCGCTGTTCGGCCGGTAGTTGAGCTCCTCGGCGGCGGCGAGCACCTTCGCCGCAGTGGCCTCCGCGACTCCGGCGCCGGACGCTGCGCCCGCCCGCCCCGAGAACACGTACGACACCGTGGCGGTCGAGACCCCCGCGCGCTCCGCGACCATCCGGAGGGTGGGTCGCCGCGACGTCGTCGCCTGCTGCCTGCGCTCTGCCATCGGTCAGCCCTTCGATCCGCTGAAGGCGATGCCCTGGATGAACTGCCGCTGCAGGATCATGAACGTGACCAGCATCGGCAGCGTCGCGAGCAGCGCTCCTGCCATCAGCACCGGATAGTCGGTGCCGTGGATGCCGACGAGCTGCGAGAGCCCGACGGACAGCGGCATCTTGGCGGGGTCGGTCGTCACGATCAACGGCCAGAGCAGATCGTTCCAGGACCACAGCACAGTGAACACCACGAGAGCGATGATGCCAGGCTTCGCGAGCGGAACCATGATCCGCCAGAAGGTCTGCCACGGATTCGCTCCGTCGATGCGTGCGGCCTCCTCGAGCTCTGCGGGCATCGACATGAAGAACTGACGCATCAGGAACGTGCCGAACGCGCTGAAGATGCCGGGCACGATGAGCGCCTGCAGGGTGTTCAGCCAGCCCAGCGACTGGATGATCTCGTACTGCGGCAGCAGGTACAGCTGCGAGGGCACCATGAGCACGGAGAGGAACACGACGAAGAGCGCGTTGCGGCCGGGGAAGGGGATGCGCGCGAACGCGTAGCCCGCCATGGTGCACAGCACCACCTGCCCGACCGTGCGGCCGACGGTGAGCAGCACCGAGTTCGCGAACATCTGCGCGAACGGCATCGACTCGAAGACCTCGGCGAAGTTGGTGAACACCCACTCGCGGGGCAGCAGGCTCGGCGGCACCTGCACGGAGTCGGACAGCGTCTTGAACGAGGTCAGCAGCTGCCAGACGAACGGGAAGACCATCAGCACGGCGCCGACGAGCAGGATCGCGTGCACGATCCAGAGGCCGCGGTTGCGCGGCACGCCCGGCTTGCGGTGCGAGCGGTCGGGGCGGGCGCCGACGACGGCGCGCGTGTCGAGGGAGAGCTCACTCATAGTGCACCCACTTCTTCTGCAGACGGAACTGCACGACCGTGAGCAGCAGGATGATCACGAGCAGCAGGAAGGCGACGGCGGCGGCGTATCCGCGGTCGTTGTCGAGGAAGCCCGCTTCGTAGAACAGGTAGACGACGGTGCGGGTGTTGGGCATGGCCGGGTTGCTGCGGCCGAGCATCATGTAGATGAGGTCGAAGACCTGCAGCGCGCCGATCACGCTGATGACGCTGACGAAGAAGATCGACGGCGACAGCAGGGGGATCGTGATGGAGAAGAACTTGCGCACGGGGCCGGCGCCGTCGAGGTCGGCTGCCTCCATGATCGTGTCGGGGATGCTCTGGAGACCGGCGAGGAAGATCACGATGTTGGTGCCGAGCCCCGCCCAGATGCCCACCACGGCGATCGCGACGAGCGCGGTGTTCGGGTCGGTGAGCCAGCTGCGGCCGTCGATACCCACCGTGCCGAGCGCGGCGTTGAGGACGCCGTAGTCGCCGTTGTAGATCATCCGCCAGACGAGAGCGATCGCCGCGGGCATCGTCACGACGGGGATGAAGTACAGAGTCCGGTACGCGCTGCGGCCGCGGAGGCCCGTCGTGTTCAGCAGCGCGGC
This sequence comes from Microbacterium hydrocarbonoxydans, assembly GCF_900105205.1. Taxonomy (NCBI): domain Bacteria; kingdom Bacillati; phylum Actinomycetota; class Actinomycetes; order Micrococcales; family Microbacteriaceae; genus Microbacterium; species Microbacterium hydrocarbonoxydans. The sequence continues at coordinate 3,321,049 of NZ_FNSQ01000005.1, forward strand.
GATACCCACGGCGAGAGGGATGCCGATGAGGGCGATGACCGTGTAGATCGCGGTGTTGCGCAGCGCTCCGATCAGCTCGGGATCCTGGAAGAGCCGCGCGTAGTTCTCGATGCCGACCCACTCCGCGCCGCCGAACGGGCCGGAGCGGGTGAACGAGATGATGAGCGTGCGCACGGTCGGCCAGAGGTAGAAGACGGCAATGCCGAGCGCGGTGGGCCCGATGAAGACGAGGGCCCACCAGGGGGATGCTCCCGGGTTGCGCCGGCGACGGCGGATGCCGGGGCTCGTGGCCTCCGACATCCGCTCGGTCGAGGCGTGCGTCCTGGACGCGACGGCGGTCATGATCGATTACTCCTGCTCGGCGTCCAGGGCCGCCTGCATCTGCTCGGCGAGGTCCTTCAGGCCCTCCTTCGGCGCGACGGCACCCGACCAGACCTGCGACAGCACCTCGCTCTCGATGCTCGTCCACGCGGACGTGTTCTTCGAGACCGGGTACGGGACGGCGGTCTCGAGCGCGTCGATGTACACCTGCAGCTCGTACTGCGGCAGCGCGTCGACCCAGGCCTGCTGGGTGCCGTTGAACGCCGGGATCACGGTGCCGGTCTCGGCCTGGATCTTCGCGGCCTCCTCCCCGCTCGCGAAGGCGGCGAACGCCTTCGCCTCAGCCACGTGAGCGCTCTTCGCGTTGGCCACGTTGCCCACGCCGTGGATCACGCTCTGGTTGCCCTCGGGTCCCTCGGGCAGCGGCGCCACATCGACCGAGTCGGCGATCTCGGCGTTGTCGCCGTACGCGATCGCGGCCCACGAGCCGTTCTGGAACATGGCCACCTTGCCGGAGAGGAAGAAGTCCTCCGGATTGGTGTCCGTCATCTGCTGCGCGGTCGGCGAGGAGCCGGCTTCGATCAGGTCGGTCCACAGCTCGATGCCCGCGAGGGCCTCCGGCGAGCCGTAGCCGCTCTCCGTGCCGTCGGCCGAGATGACCTCGCCTCCGGCCTGGGCGATCGAGTTGTAGAAGTTCTCCTGGCCGTACTGACTCGCGGCGACGCCGAACTGACCAGCGGCGGGGTCGGTGAGCGCGGCAGCGGCGGCGATGAAGTCATCCCACGTCCACCCGGCGGAGGGGTACTCGACGCCCGCGGCATCGAACAGGGCCTTGTTGTACCAGAGGGCGACCGTGTCGAAGTCCTTCGGAGCGCCGTAGAGCTTCCCGTCGAACGTGTAGAGGTCGATGAGCCCCTGGGGGTAGTCGGCCGCATCCACTCCGGCATCGTCGAGCGGCGCGAGCTGGCCGTTCGAGGCGTAGAGCTGGAAGTTCGGGCCGTTCATCCAGAACACGTCGGCGGCGGAACCGCCCGTCGCCGCGGTCTGGAGCTTGGTGAAGTACTCCTTGTACGGCGTCACCTGGATGTCGATCGTGACGTTCGGGTTCTCCTTCTCGAACGCGGCCGCGATGTCCTCCATCGCCGGCTTCTGGTTCTCATCCCAGATCGCGTAGCTGAGCGTGACGTCGCCGCCGGACGAGCTCTCACCTCCGGTCGAGGACGAGCAGGCGCTGAGCGCGAGAACTGCAGCCGCGGAGGCGGCGAGGGCGCCGAGGGCGCGGCGAGAGGTGCGGGGCATCGATGTCTCCTTTGACGGGTGCGGGGGAATCGTTCGAGGCGGATGGCGATGTTAAACGATTAGCAGTTAAACGATTAGCAAGGAGACTAGCCGGGAATCCGACGGCCCGCAAGGACGAACTCAGACGTGCGGCATGCGGATCGGCGTGACGGTCGGCGCGACGGTCAGAGCGCCGTGCCCAGGGCGAGCCCGAGCGCTGCGGCGAGCAGTCCCAGCACCAGCATGCCGACGGCGTACGCTGCGGATGCCGCGCGCTCCCCGTCGCGCCAGAGCGCCACCGCGTCGAGCATCGCCGTGCTGAACGTGGTGTATCCGCCGAGCAGCCCCGCGCCGAGGAGGATGAGCTGGTCGGGCATCGCCGTCGTCACGAGGCCGAGGGCGAACGAGCCGCTGAGATTCACCACGAGGATGCCCCAGGGGAAGCGCCGCCCGGCGATCTTCGCGACCCCGACGTCGAGGGCGTAGCGGAGCATGGCGCCCACTCCTCCGGCGAGCGCGGCCGCGACGAAGAGCAGCGGGCTCATGAGTCGGCTCCAGATGCGTGCACGGTGCCGCGCGGGCGTCCGATGGCCAGACCCGCGGCCGCCGCCGCGAGGCCCAGGACCAGGCTCCCCGCGGTGTAGGCGAAGGCGAGCGGCGGTGCGGCCGCCCAGAGGGCGATCGTCCCGGTCATGAAGGCGCTGTACGTCGTGAAGCCGCCGAGCACGCCGGTTCCGAGGAAGACCCGCATCTCGGCAGTGGAGGGCAGCCGCGCTGCGAGGACGCCGATGAGCAGCGACCCTGCCACGTTCACCAGGAGAGTGGCGAGAGGGATGCCGCCTTCATCCGGCATCCACAGCCCGATCGCGAGCCGCATCGCGGTGCCGATGCTGCCGCCCGCGAACACGAGAAGGAGTCGGCGCAGGGTCACGCCGCCACTCTATCCGCGCCTTTGCGGGGCAGCCGTCGAATGTCAACCCGGTGGGCATCGGCGCCGCCCGGACGAACACTGGGGACATGAAGCCACTGTGGAAGCTCGACCGGACTCCGCCCACCGGGACCCCGTTCGACCCCGGCGCACGTCACGACGTCATCATCGTCGGCGCCGGACTCACCGGACTCACCACCGCCGTCATGCTGACCCGCGCAGGCCTCGACGTCGCGGTGGTCGAGGCCGGTCAGGTGGCGGAGCTCGCCACCGGGGGCAACACCGGCAAGCTGACGCTGCTGCAGGGTCAGCGGCTCGCCGAGATCCGCAAGCACCATTCCGCCTCCCTCGTGCAGGCCTATGTAGAGGGCAATCGCGAGGGCATGGACTGGCTGGTCGCATTCGCCGACCACGCGGGAGTCCCGTACGAGAGGCGCGTGGATCACTCGTACGCCCAGCAGCCGGACGGGCTCGAGGCCGTACGCGAGGTGCATTCGGCGGCACGGGAGGCAGGTCTCGCCACGCGGATGCTGACGCGCGGCGAGCTGTCCGACGCGGCCTTCCCCACCTCCGGCGCCGTCGCGCTCGACGACCAGGTGACGATCGATCCGGCTCGGGTGGCCCAGGCCCTCGCGGAGGAGCTGCTCGCCGCGGGCGGCACCCTGCATACCGGAGTCAGGGTCATGGCGACCCACGCCCTCCCCGAACCTCGCGTCGAGACGCCGGTGGGTCCCCTGTTCGCCGAGCACATCGTGATCGCGACGGGGTATCCGATCCTCGACCGGGGGCTGTACTTCAGCAAGATGCGCGCGTTCCGCTCGTACTGCGTCTCGTTCCGCACGTCCAGCCAGGTCCCGGCGAGCACCTTCATCTCGGTCGACAGCCCGTCGCGGTCGATCCGTCCCGTCTCGGCGGCCGACGGCCCCGGCGCAGCAGCGCAGCTCGTCGTCGGCGGCAACGGGCACGCCGTCGGACGCTCGGACGGCGAGAAGGCGGCCGTCGACGACCTGGTCGAGTGGACGCGGCAGTACTTCCCGGATGCCGAGGAGACGCACCGCTGGTCGGCGCAGGACTACGAGTCGCACAACCAGATCCCGTTCGTCGGCGCGATGCCGCGAGGGCTCGGCCGCATCCGTTTCGCGACCGGCTACGCCAAGTGGGGACTGTCGAACGCCCCGGCCGCCGCACTGCGCCTGACCACCGAGATCCTCGGTGCGGGCTGGCACGATCGTCCGTCGTGGATGGTCAAGATCGGCACCCGGCTGACGGTGCCGGCGGACCTCGCGCGCGGTGCGGTCGAGGGCGCGAAGGTCGCCGCCGCCGCCGCGAGCGGCTGGGTGCAGGCCGAGGCGACGCCCGTGCCCGTTCCGAGACCGGCCGATGGCGAGGGCGTCGTCGCCAACCGGGGCGGACGACCTGTCGGCATCTCGACGGTCGACGGAGTCACCAGAGCGGTGTCCGCGGTGTGCCCGCACCTGGGCGGCGTGCTCGACTGGAACGACGCGGAATGCACGTGGGACTGCCCGCTGCACGCCTCGCGATTCACCGCCGACGGCACCCGCATCGAAGGGCCGGCGCTGCAGGACCTGAAGCCGCTGCCCCGCACCAGCGGGAACTGAGGCTAGCTCGCCGCCGGCGCTCCGGCGCCCGGCGGGGGCGCGTCCCATCCCTGCTGCGGCTCGTCGCAGTTCTCGCGGAAGACGTACTGCGAGGCGAGCTTGCGCTGGTGGCTCGACCAGTCGATCGCGGGACGACGCTGCTCCGGCGGCAGGTAGCCGAGCCGATAGACGGCCATGAGCTCGAGGTCGTCCGGCACACGCAGCAGCTCGACGATCTCGTCCCAGCGCCCGGGGACCTCCATCGGGAACGAGATGAACTGGATTCCCATGCCGAGCTCGACCGTCGTCAGCCAGACGTTCTCCATCGCCGCGCCCATGCTGAACACCGAGTAGAAGGACGACAGCTGACCGGGACGGTACTCGCTGCGGTCCAGCATCACACCGAGCAGCAGAGGTGAGCCGGCGACGAGCTTGTGGTTCTCCTCACCCAGGGTCTTCGGCACCCCGAACGTGTTCATCAGCTTCTGGCCGCGCTTCGTGAACACCTGACTGGTGAACGGGCGCAGCGGCGCGGGGAGCTTGTCGAACAGCATCCCGCTGCGCTTCTCCTCCATCTCGGCCTGGCTGAAGCGGAAGTACGGCTTGTAGCGCTCGAAGAACGTGCCGTTCGACATCGCCTCCGTCATGCTCTCCCCCGAGATGCGCGCGATCCTGTCGATCGTCTCGCGGTTCTCGATCACCACGAAGCGCCAGGGCTGGCTGTTCAGCTGCGACGGCGCTCGGCCAGCGGCCTCGAGCAGGATGCGCTGGTGCTCCTCCGACACGGGATCGGGCAGGAAAGGCCCGTTCGTGGTCTTGCGGCGGCGGATGGCGTCGAGCAGTTCCATGCGTTCACTTCCGGTCGGTGGCGAGGCGCGAGCACACGAGGCCCGCGACGATGAAGGGGGCTGCGGCGAGCGCGACCAGCGGATGCCGCCGGCTGTGCGTGCCGAGGTACGGGATGGCGGCCAGCGGGACCGCTGCCGGCGCGAGGGCCAGTGCTGCGCGACGACTCGCATACCTCGGGCGACCCCAGAGGATCGCCGAGAACGCGGCGGCGGAAGTCACGCACGTGGCGATGTACATCGCGTGGTGGACCCAGCGGAAGTTCCTCGTGTCGACGAGGCGCATCGCCACCGCGGTGCCCAGTGCGCAATTGGCGGCATACGCGGCAGCGGCGCCGACGAACAGCGGCGCAGCATCCGTGCGTCTGCGTCGGCGGGCCATGTCCCGACCCTACGCCCACCCCCGGCATCCGCTCGCGGCCTTGCACCGGTGTCCCGACTTGTGCAAAGCCTCGGTGTCTCGCGGTGCGGGGTCGAGGACGCACCGCCCACCCCGTGCGGGGTCGAAAACGCACCGCCCGCCCCGCGCGGGGTCAAAAACGCACCGCCCACCCCGTGCGGGGTCAAAAACGCACCGGAATCGGGCGATTGGGATGCGTTAGTGACCCCGCACGGCCGCCGGCGGATGCGGCGGAAGCGGCGGATGCGGATGCGGATGCGGCGGGCGGCCGCTACAGGTTGCCGTCCGCGTAGACGCGCAGCGCGTCACGGACGAACTCGGCGCCCTGTGTGCCCCCGGCGGACGTCGCGTAGTTCGCGCCGAAGCGCGGGTCGGCGACGTACATGTCACCGAGTCCGATGACGTACGCCTTCACGTCGCCTCCCGGGACCGCCGCAGGCGTGCCGGCGATGCCGGTCAGCCACTCGACGTGTCGTCTGGCGATGTCCTGCGCCTCGGCGGATGCCGGATCGATGCCGCTCTCTGCGGCGGCGATCCAGTCCCGACCGAGGTCGGAGACGCGCTGCTGCCACTCGGCACGCTCGGCGTCGGACATCCCTCGCCACCAGCGGTCGCTGTCGGCATAGGCCTTGCGACCCCAGCGCTGCTCGACCTCCTCCTTGTACTGCGTGTGGTCGAAGCCGTCGAACATGTTCTCTGCCATGAGCTCCTCCCCTCCTTTCAATGCGTTGATGGTGTTCTCGACCGACGCGATCTGTCGCGCCAGCCTGTTCTGCTCCTCGCGCAGCAGCGCGAGGTGTGTCTCGAGAGCGGATTCCTCGCTCTGGCGCGCAGTGGCCGGGTTCAGCACCTCGGCGATCTGCGGCAGACCGAGGCCGAGCTCGCGCAGCAGCAGGATGCGCTGCAGCCGCACGAGCGCGCACTCGTCGTAGTGGCGATAGCCGTTGTGGGCGACACGCGACGGTCGCAGCAGGCCGATGTCGTCGTAGTGACGCAGCGTCCTGCTGGTCGTGCCGGCGAGTCGGGCGATCTCCTGGATCGACCAATCACGAACGCTCATCGCTTCCTCCTCATCCGGATCCGTTCATCGATGACTCCACCGTAGAAGTTGACGTTACGTCAATGTCAAGCACCGCAGAGCAATCAGAAGGCATCCTGCGACGTATGCTGGCATGTTGTCGTCATTTGACTATGTTTGGCCCACGAGGAGTTACATCCCCTCATCCGATGAACGGAAGGCAAGAATATGTCCCTCATGGCGGCAATGGAGCCGACGCTGATGAAGCGGCGCGTACAGGATGCACTCGACGAGGCCATCCTGCGCCTCGACGCGTGGTGGCTGGTGCTGATCGCGGCGATCCTCGTGTTCGGTGTCGCGTTCCTCGCGGCAATGGCCCTGTGGTGCTTCTTCAAGGCGGGCGGCAGACGCTTCAGCGGTAACTGGAAATGGGGCAAGAGCGGCGTCTCGGTGTGGATCGAATGCGTCTAGACCCTCGTCGCTTCCGGACATCGATCTCGATGTCCGGAAGTGACGGCTCCGCCGCGGACCGGCACCCCCTGCTGGAGGTCTCATCCGTGCGCTTCGCCTACGCGAAGCGTGCGACGGCGCTGAGCGACGTGTCCCTGGTCGTCGACCGGGGCGAGAAGGTGGGGCTCGTCGGACCGAACGGATCGGGCAAGTCGACGCTGATCCGCCTGGTCGCCGACCTGCTGCAGATCCGCGACGGCAGCATCCGCATCGCCGGCCGTCCGCATCACCTGCGAGCATCCCGAGAGAGCCTGGCGTACATCGCCAGCAACGACTACCTGCCGCAGTTCCTCACGGGCCGCGAGTACATCGATCTGATGCATCGCCTCTACCGGCACCACCCCGACACCGACCGCACCGACGAGCTCCTCAGCCGGTACCAGATGGACGCCCGCCAGTTCGACCTCATCGAGGACTACTCGCACGGGATGCGCAAGAAGATCCAGCTCATCTCGGCGCTTCTGCTCGAGCGTCCGCTCACGATCATCGATGAAACACTCAACGGCGTCGACGTCGATGCCCTCTTCGAGTTCGAGACCGACGCATCCCGGATCAGAGAGAGCAGGGGACTTCTGCTCTGCAGCCATGACTTCCGTCTGCTCGAGACGGTATGCGACCGCGTCGTCGTGCTTCGCCGGGGCGAGATCGCCTACGACCTCCCGCTCATCCGCGTCCGTCAGGAGTTCGGCTCCGTCGACGCACTGGTGAAAGCTGCGCTCTCATTGCCGTCGAGGACACCGGAGTGACCCCCTCGCTGCAGCTCGCCCGATTCCTCTCGGTCTTCCTGATCCGACGGGTCCTCCGCCGGGGAGCACTACGGACGGCCTCGGCCCGCTGGACAGTAGCCGTGGCCGCCCTGGTCGCGTTCGTGGGCTTCTGCCTGTTCGGGGTGGTGATCGTCCGCCAGCTCATCAGCGAGCCCGAACAGCTTTTCCCCCTCCTGCGCGTCGTCGGGGTCTCCACACCCGTGTGGGTGCTCTCGGCCTTCACCGTCGTGCGGGTGCTCTTCATGAAGTCGAGCGAGCTGGTCGAGCTCACGTTCTCCTTCCCCTGACCAACCGAGCGCGGACACTGGGGTTCATGCTCTTCGAGACGCTGGTCGTGGGCATCGGCGTCACCCTCATGCTCGGCGCGCTGATCGCGGGGACGATCTCGATCGGCGGAGTCGGAATCCTCGAGGAGCTCATCACCTGCCTGGTCATGCCATCGGTCGTGGCCTATCTCCTCGCGAGCCTCTCCTGCTTCGGTCTCGAACGGCTCCTGATGCGCCTCGGCGTGGCCAGGCTTCGTGCCTTCATCGTGCCTGTGGTGCTCGCGACGGGTCTCGTCGCCCTCCACCTCTGGGTATCGTCACAGTCCCAACCCGTGCTCTTCGCTGCGATCGGGCAGGGCGACGAGTACTTCGCGGTGCAGCTCCTCTTCGCCGACATCGCCGCCCACCACGGGATGACAGCTGCAGCGGGCGTGTGGTTCGCCACACTGGCTGTCCTCGTCTGGGCGGTCGCTGCCATCGCTCCACCCCAGTTCGACCCGACGCGACGGTTCGCCATCATCCCCCGTCTCTTCGGCTCCACGGAGTTCGGCGCATACTTCGCGGCGCACATCCGCGGCATAGAGACGATCACGGTCTGCGCCATCTCGCTCGGGGGCTCGTACGCGCTGTTCGTCGCCGACATCCGAGTCCCCCCTGTACTGCTCCTGGCGATCACGATGCAGTCCGTCTATGCCTATGTCTCCACGGAACCGCTGCGAGCGTGCGGACCCCGCCGCCACGGGCCGCTGCGGCGGTATCTCCTGATGATCGGACCGCAGCTGGCCATCCTTGCGATCATCGCATCGCCGCTCAGCATCCTGTCCGCTCTGACCGGGTCGAGGCCCCACGAGATCCTCGCCGTCGTCGGCTTCGCCGTGTCGAACGTCGTCGTGCTCACCCTCGCCGGAATCACGTTCCCGCCCGAGAAGGGCAATCCCTTCTCGGTGATCGCGGGGGCAGCCGTCGCCGGCCTCGTGACCGGGACGATCATGATCGGCACGAATCTCCTGGGCCTCCCCTTGCCGTTCACCGTCGGAGTGATGCTCATCCTCACTCTGCTCGCCGCCGTACTGTCCATCGCTGGGATGGACAGGATAGAAAGGACGTCTCGTCATGAAGTGGTTGTATAGGGCTGCCATCAGCATCGTCGGAGCACTCGTCGCCATCGCGGCATGCGCGGTCACCACCGCGATCTGGCTGATGTTCGCCGGCGGGTCAGCAGAAGGACGACACCTCGGATTCTTCGACTCGGTCTTCGTGGAGGTGCAGCCGGGCAGCGACGGCGCGATCCGACTGGGAGCCGGGATCAACGACCCGCTCCCGCTGATCGTCGGAGTGATCGTGGCTGCGATGTTCATCCTCGCCGTCTTCGCCGTGCACGACGGTCTTCTCGAGCGGAAGCGACAGCTCCTCGCCGAGGCCGGATGACGTGTGGACCCTCCGCACCACGCGCGTCACCGCGGTGGCCGCCTGCCGATGGCTCCTGCTTGCGGCGTGGCCGCTGAACGTCCTGTTCACGGGTTTGCTGGCGGTCACCGTCGTCCTGGGCCTCGTCACGGAGCAATCGGTGATCGTCCGCGCCTCGCTCACGCTCGCCGCCCACTACGCCATCGGCCTGAACGGGTCGTTCGCTCTGCATGAGCTCGGACACCTCGCGGTGCTCGCGCGCGCGAAAGGCGTCACGGCGATCACGCTCGAACGCTCGCTGTGGAGGACGTCGATCAGTCCGCACGGTCGACTCGGAGACCGGGATGCGGCGCTCGCCGCCCTAGCCGGTCCCGGTGCGTGCGTCGGCGTCGGTGTGATCCTGTGGTTGTCGGCACCGTCACTTCAACTGCACGGCTGGTATCTGGCCCACGTGGTGTTCCTGATCCCGTCATTCGCCGACGGGCGGACGCTGTTGTCGGCTGCTCACCGCGGCGCAGCCGATGCGGCCCGGCGCCGACGCGAACGACGCGGGAACCGATGATCTGTCACTGCGACCGCGTCCTGCAGACGCGACACTTCAGAACACCCCTTGACAGGATCGAGATATATCGTGTTACTCTGTGCAGACACGATATATCGTGATCCCTCGAACCAGGAGAAGCAGACATGACCGAGAAGTGGCTCATCGCCCCGGGCGAAGAACGCGTCATCGACATCGAGAACGTCACCCGACTGAAGATCGGCCTGGTCGGCGGTCAGGTCGACGTCATCGCGCACGACGAACCAGGCATCCGCATCGAGGTGCACGGTGTCACCACCAAGGACCTCCGTATCGAGGCGAACGACGGCGAGGTCGAGATCGACCACCCGCAGCTCGGCTGGGACAACTTCCTCGAGGTGTTCCGCAACTTCGGCTCGGGTGGCCCCAAGGCCGAGGTGAGCGTCGCCGTCCCCCGCTCGATCGCGCTGAACCTCGGCGTCGTCAGCGCCGGGGCGCTCGTCTCGGGCATCCGCAATGACGCCCGCCTCAACACCGTCTCCGGCGACCTCATCGTCGACACCCTGATCGGCGATCTGACCGTGAACTCCGTCTCCGGTGACGTGCAGGTGCGTGGGCTCACCGGCTCGATCAGCGCCAACAGCGTCTCAGGTGACGTCGCCGTCACGGGCACCATCCGCCGTGCGACGGTGGACATCGTCTCCGGGTCGACGCTCGTGGATGCCGCGGGCGACGTCAACACGATCAACGTCAACTCGGTCTCGGGCGGCACGACCGTCCGCCTCGACGAGTCGCTCGCGGCGAACTACGTCATCCGCTCGCTGAGCGGCCGCCTGCTGATCGACGGCGTCGAGCGCGGCTCGTCCGGGCTCAACAACTACACCGGCTCGACCGGCGAACTGGCCGGACGCTTCGTCGACCTGCGCGCCAACTCCGTCTCCGGCGGCGTCACGGTCCTCCGCCGCTCGCCGGCATCCATCACGAACGACGAGGAGTGGGAAGCATGAGTCCCGCAGTCTTCTCCCACGGCGACCTGAGGCTGTATCTGCTCTCGCTGCTCGCCGAAGCACCCCAGCACGGCTACGGCATCATCCAGGCGCTGACCGACCGCACCGGCGGCACGTACACGCCCAGCGCCGGCACCATCTACCCTCGGCTCGCGAAACTCGAGGACGAGGGGCTGGTCACCAAGACGGTCGACGGGCGCACCACGATCTACGCGATCACAGACGCCGGACGCGCCCAACTGGCGTCGCGCGAGGGTGACCTCGCCGGCATCGAGGCCGGGCTCACCGACTCGGTCCGGCTGATCGCCAACGAGGTGCGCCAGAGCGTCAAGGAGGCCATGAAGAGCCTGCGGGCCGACCTCGCCTCCGCCGAGAAGGACGACCGCGCAGCATCCAAGTCCCGCCCCCGCACGGCGAGCGACGACGAACGCATCGTCAGCCGCGAGGAGATGCACCGAGCGGATGCCGTCATCAACGCCTTCCGCGCGCGGGTGCGCACCGACCTCCGCACCCACGTGGCGAAGGGCGGCACGCTGCCGGCATCCGTCGTCTCCCAGCTGGAAGACGGACTGGATGCCGCAGCCAGAGGCATCACCTCGGCGCTGGCGTCTCTCGGGCGCTGAGCCCCCGGCCTGGCGTCAGGACGACGCTGAGATCAGGACGACCGCTCCGGATCAGGACAGGACCTCACGGATCCTCCTGACCCGGGGCGGTCGTCCTGTTTTCGGCGGCCCGACCTATTCCGTCCAGATCTCCGGCTGCTCGTCGGGAACCGGCTCCTGCAGCGGCACCACGAGCACGGACCGATGCTGGCGATGAGCGAGGCGCGCGGCCACCGAGCCGGTGAAGAACTCCCGGATCGACTCTCCGATCCCACGCTTGCGCGTGCCGACGACGATGAGCTGCGCATCGAGCTTGTTGGCGAGCTGCTTGATGGCGAGAGCAGGGTCGCCCACCAGCTGGCGCGCCGTCCAGGTCAGGCCCGTGCCGTCGAGTGCGGCGGCCGCCTCGGACTGCACCGCCTCGAACTCCGCGGTGCCCGCATCGAAGTTGATGTCGATCGGTGCCGAATGCACGTACCCGTCGGGATCCTCATAGGTCACGAACCGGGTCACATCGACGTGGGCGACCACGAGCGGCACCCGGAACAGCCGAGCGAATCGCGCGGCCTCCTCGATGACGCGGGCGGGTTGCCCCGGCTGCATCCCCACGATCACCGCTTTCTGCAGTGTCGCGTTCTGGACGGCCTCTTCCGAAGCCGTGGAGGTGTTGTCGGTCATGACGATCGCTCCCTTCACCAGCTGCCAACGGGCCAGTGCGGTCTGGCCGCGTGCTATTCTGAATGCTACTCTTACCGGCCTTCAGCCGGTGTCGTGAATGACTCGGGCCCCTGGTTGCCCGCAGCTTAACTCGTGAGGGGGTCTCAGGCATGGGCCGTGGCCGTCAAAAGGCGAAACACACCAAGATCGCCCGCGAACTGAAGTCGTTCAGTCCGTCGGTGAACTACTCGGCGCTCGAGCGCGAACTCGCGCACCCGAGCGACTCTGAAGACGCATACGTCGACAAGTGGGCCGACGAGTATGCAGACGAAGACGAGGACGAGCTCGAAAAGGCCTGACCGCCCTTTCTGCTCGTCGTCGAATCCCCCGTGCGTCGCACGGGGGTTTCGTCGTGCCCGAACGAGAAGCATCCTCCGCACCTGAGAGAATCGGCGCATGCCTCGTGTCGCCGCTCTCTATCGCTACCCCATCAAGGGCCTGACGCCGGAGGCGGTCGACTCGCTGACGGTGCAGCCGGATGGTCGGGTGGCCGGCGACCGCGTGCTCGCGTTCCGCTTCGCCGACGCCGTGACGCCGGAGGACCGCGACGGTCTCGACTACTGGCCCAAGGCCAGAGGGCTGGCGCTACAGGACTTTCCCTCCGTCGCAGCGCTTCGCACCGCCTACGACGACGACCGGCGTCTGGTACGGCTCGAGCACGCCGGATCGATCCTTGTCGAGGCGGGGCTCGACGACGCAGGGCGGAGGGATCTCGCGGATGCCGTCACAGACTTCGTCCTGGCGACTCCCGAGGGCCGCCGCCTCCGGCGCCCTGGCAGACTCCCCCTCGTCCTGGTCGGCGACGGCACGACCTCGCGGTTCCAGGACCGGGCCCGGGGGTACGTCTCGGTGCACAGCCGGGCGAGTGTGGATGCGCTCGGCGACGCCCTGCGCCTGGGTGTCGATGACCGACGCTTCCGCTCGAACATCGTGATCGACGGGGTACCCGCGTGGTCCGAGCTCGGGTGGACCGGCCGAGTGCAGGTCGGCGTCGTGTCCTTCGAGACCGAAGGACCCATCGTCCGGTGCCTCGCGACACACGCGGACCCCGACAGCGGCGTGCGGGATGCGAAGGTGCTCACCACCCTCACCGGAGTCATCGGGCAGAGCGAGCCGACGCTCGGCCGCCTCCTCCTCCCCGCTGCGGAGAGTGCCGTGACGTCCGGAACGATCAGCATCGGGGATGACGTCGTCACCACCTGAGCCGACCAGCTGAGAACGGCCCCGCCGGTCACCAGCGTCCGTGCCGGCGCTCCCAGTCCTCTTCGATCGTGCGCCGGCGCCCGGCGATCCATCCGGCCGGGATGACCGCGATCAGCACGCCCACCAGCAGCCACAGCGGGATCTGCCAGCTGTCCGTCGCGTCGTGCAGGAGCCCGATCAGCAGCGGGAAGACCGCCGCGACCGCATAGCCGATGCTCTGCACGAAGCCACTGAGCGCGACAGCGCTCTCCGGTGTGCGGGCACGGATGCTCAGCAGCACGAGCGCGAGCGGGAAGAGTCCGGGTGCGAGCCCGAAGAAGATCACCCAGAGCGGCAGTCCGACCGTCGGCAGGAAGAGGAATCCGGCGAGGCCGATCAGTCCGCAGGCGATCGCGACGAAGAAGACCGGCCGGGTCGCCTGGAAGCGCACGATCAGGATCGGCACGAGCAGCGAGCACGGGAGGCCCATCAGCCCGAACAGCGACAGCATCAGACCGGCGTTCGCGGGGGTCACGCCGCCGACGTCGATCAGGATGGTCGGCAGCCAGGCGAACGACACGTACGCGAGCGTGGAGGATGCCGCGAACACCAGCGCGATCGCCCACGCCATCGGCAGGCTCCACAGTCGCCCGAACACCCGGGGGTTCGCCGGAGCGGTGGAGATCGGACCCGTCGCGACGAAGACGTCATCGTCGGCGGTCGCGTCGCGTGTGGCGTCACCCGGTGCGGACCCGGTGAGATCGGCGCTCCTGGTGGGTGCTGCGGCGACGGCATCCGCGCGGTTCGTGACCAGCATGGTGATCCAGGGCACGAGAGCGATCGCGGCGAAGAGGCCCCACAGCCCGAGTGAGACCCGCCAGCCCGCCGAGTCGGCGAGGGGCACGGCGACCAACGGCGGCACAAAGGTCGACACCGCCATGGTCGTCGAGTAGACCGTCATCATCAAGCCGAGACGATCGGCGAAGTACTTCTTCACCAGCGGGGGCAGCAGCACGTTGCCGGAGCCCACGCCTGCGAACACGACCGCGGTCGCGGCCAGCAGCGATGTCGAGTCGCCCGCGAGACTGCGCAGCAGGAGTCCGGCCGCGATCAGGGCGATCGCGACGACGGCCACCCTCTCCAGCCCGAAACGCCGCTCGAACAGCGGCGTGAGCAGACCGAACACGGCGAAGCAGACCGGCGGTGCGGCACCGATCAGTCCGACCACGACGGAGGAGACCGGGAAGTCCTCGGCCACATGATCCAGCACCGGCGACAGGGATGCCACGGCGGAGCGGAGCGAGAAGGCGACCAGCACGATGCCGATCAGCGCGAGCGCGCGTCCTCGCCAGAGCGGCTGCGCGCCCGAGGTCACGAGGTCTGCGACCCCTCCACCCACGCGAGGTACTCGTCGCTGACGGTGCCGGTGACGTACCGGCCGTCGAAGCAGCTCATGTCGAGGTCGCTGAGCACCGATCCCTCGGTGATCGCGGCCTTGAGGTCCTCGACCTCCTGGTACACGAGGTGGTCGCAGCCCAGCTCCTCGGCGATCTCGGGGATCGTCCGGCCGTGGGCGATCAGCTCGTGACGCGAGGGCATGTTGATGCCGTAGACATGCGGATGCCGTACGGGCGGCGCCGCCGAGGCGAACGTGACCGAGGTGGCACCGGCATCCCTGGCCATCTGGATGATCTGCTTCGAGGTCGTGCCGCGCACGATCGAGTCGTCGATCAGGAGCACGTTCTTGCCCTGGAACTCGGTCGACATGGCGTTGAGCTTCTGGCGCACGCTCTTCTTGCGCACCGCCTGCCCCGGCATGATGAACGTGCGTCCCACGTAGCGGTTCTTATAGAAGCCCTCGCGGTACTCGATGCCCAGCTTGCGGGCGACCTCCATGGCCGCGGGGCGCGCGGAGTCCGGAATCGGCATGACGACGTCGATCTTGTCCATCGGCACGTGCTTGGCGATGGTGTCGGCGAGCCGGTCGCCCATGCGCAGCCGCGACTCGTACACGGAGACGCCGTTCATGACGGAGTCGGGACGAGCGAGGTAGACGTACTCGAACGCGCACGGCGCGAGCGTGGCATCCTTCGCGCACTGACGGCTGTGCAGCTCGCCCTCGTTCGTGATGAAGATCGCCTCGCCGGGCTCGACCTCGCGGACGACCTCGTAGTCGGCGTTCTCGAGCACGAGGGACTCGCTGGTCACGACCCACTCGTCACGGCCTTCGGCCCCGGCGACGGTCGAGGGGCGGCGCCCGAGGATCAGCGGACGGATGCCGAACGGATCCCGGAACGCGAGCAGACCGTAGCCGGCGATCACCGCGATGACCGCGTACGCGCCCTCGATGCGCTCGTGCGTGCGCTCGACGGCCTCGAAGATGCGCTCGGAGTCGAGGTCGACGGTCGAGGTGGTGTTCTGCAGCTCACCGGCGAGCACGTTCAGCAGCAGCTCGGTGTCGCTCGACGAGTTGAGGTGCCGACGGTCGCGCTTGGCCATGTCGGCCGTGAGCTCCCGCGTGTTGGTGAGGTTGCCGTTGTGGATGAGGATGATGCCGTAGGGCGCGTTCACGTAGAACGGCTGCATCTCCTCCTCGTTCGAGGCCGTGCCCTTGGTCGCGTAGCGCACATGACCGAGTCCGACGTTGCCGAGCAGCGCGCGCATGTCGCGGGTGCGGAACGCCTCGCGCACCATGCCCTGCGCCTTGGCGTTGTGCATCACACCGTTCGCCTCAGCGGTGGCGATGCCTGTCGCATCCTGACCGCGGTGCTGCAGCAGCAGGAGTGCGTCGTAGATGTCCTGATTGACCGGGGCAGAGCCCACCATTCCGACGATGCCGCACATGGACTCTTACTTCGCTCCGTCCGCGTAGGCGCCGACCAGGCGCACCGCTCCACCGTCGACGCCCTTGGCGCCCTGTTCGAACTCTCCGGCCGGACGTGCGCCGAAGCCCACCGTGCCGACCTGCCACGCCGGCATGCCCTCGGCCTCGAGGGCCGCGATCGCGGCATCCTTCGTCTCCGCCGAGATCACCGCGAGGAATCCGATGCCGAGGTTCCAGGTGCCCTCGGCGGATTCGAGCGTCGACCCGGCGATGTCGCTGAGCACGCGGAAGACCGGGCTCGGCGACCAGGTGCTGCGGTCGACCTCGGCCCAGCTGCCCTGTGGGAGCACACGGGCGAGGTTCGCCGCGATGCCGCCGCCGGTGACGTGGCTGAGCGAGTGGACGCCACCCGCCCCCGTCGCACCGCCGAGCTTCTCGATGAGACGCAGCAGCGGCAGCGTGTAGAGGCGCGTCGGCTCGAGAAGAGCCTCTCCCCAGGTCATGCCGAAGTCGGCGGCGTTGTCGCCGTAGCCGATGCCCGCGTTCGTGACGATGTGACGCACGAGCGAGTAGCCGTTGGAGTGCAGCCCGCTGGATGCGACCGCCAGCACGACGTCGCCGTCCTGCACCCGGTCGGCACCGAGGATGCCGTCGGCCTCGACCACGCCGGTCGCCGCACCGGCGACGTCGTAGTCGCGCGGGCCGAGCAGACCGGGGTGCTCTGCCGTCTCGCCGCCGACGAGGGCTGTGCCCGTGGCGGAGCACGCCTCGGCGATGCCCCGCACGATGTCGGCGATGCGCTGCGGGAAGACCTTGCCGCAGGCGATGTAGTCGGTCATGAAGAGCGGCTTCGCCCCCACGACGACGATGTCGTCGACGACCATGCCGACCAGATCCTGGCCGATCGTGTCGTGCTTGTCGATGGCCTGCGCGATGGCGACCTTCGTGCCGACGCCGTCGGTGCTCGTCGCCAGCAGTGGGCGACGGAAGTCGCGCAGCGCACTCGCGTCGAACAGTCCGGCGAATCCGCCGACACCGCCCAGCACTTCAGGGCCGTGCGTCGCGCGCACGGAGGACTTCATCAGCTCGACGGCGAGATCGCCTGCAGCGGTATCGACGCCGGCTTCGGAATAGGGATTGGTGGGGGAGGCAGCCACCCCTCCAGCCTACCGCGCGCCCGGGCCTCCTCTCCCCTCCCCGAATCTCCTACGATGGGGCCATGGCCGACAAGCCGCAGTGGTTGATCCGCGAAGACGCCAGCGTCCCGGTGCTCGTCGCGCTCGCGCTGCGCCAATCGCTCGGCATCCGGGCCCCCGAGGACCTGCCGAGCCTGCGAGACCTGCCGGTCAGAGCACCGGATGCCGCCGAGGTGACGCCCGAGCTCGAGAAGCAGTGGCGCGACTACTGGGACATGACGGTCGAGCCGCGAGCGCATCCGTCGGGGGTTCCGCTGGAGCTGATCGACGGCTTCGACACGCTGGTCGCGCTGCCGGCCACCGGAGCGGAGGAGCTGGCTCAGGCGATCGCGCCGCACGCGGCATCCGCCATGCACTTCGCCCGTGTCGCGCACGACCGCTACGTGTCGTCGATCCGCAGCTCGATGGCGAGCAGATCGGGTGGGGGGACGATCGGCGGCGAGGCCTATCGGGCCTACGCCAGCGCCATCGCCGAGTTCGAACGGGAGATCGGCCGGCGCGCGCACTCGTTCGAGCTGAACGTGCAGGTGCTGCCGTTCTCGCAGCGCGGCATCTGGTGGATCGGCGCCCTCACGGTCGCCGTCACCGACGGGCTGCGTCGCGATGTCGTGTCGTTCGACGCGGCGATCCGGCCGGTGATCGCCGAACTGGCGTGACGTCGGTCGGCGGGGTCAGTCGCGCTCGATGATGGTCTCGTGCTCGACCCTGACGACGTGGTCATGCCGGCGCGCGACCCGCTCGAGGATGAGAGCGACGACGCTCGCGAGGGCGAAGCCGATCGGCACGGTCCACAGCAGCAGGAACCCGAACACCTGACCGGGCGGGTAGACGACGTTGACGGCCTCGGACGGCTCGTAGCTGCCCACCATCGTCAGGATGCCGGCGGCGATGATCCCGAGCACGACGCCGATGGCCATGAACACGCCGAAGCGCGGCACGCGACGGACGGTCGCCTCGACCGTCTGGGAGGAATCGTGGGAGGACATGCATCCATTCTCCCACCGTTGGCCACAGGTCGCTCCCCTCGTCTGCACAGCGCACCGCCCTCCCCGCAGTTGCGAGGAGGGCGGTGCGGTCCAGCGCGTCAGACCTCCGTCGCGAGCTCGCTCGACTCGTCGCCCCGAGCGCCGCGTGCGGTGCGCCGGCCGATCAGCACGCCGCCTCCCACGCCCAGCGCCACGATCAGCAGTCCGCCGACGATCCACGGCCAGATCGGCGCGCCGTCCGGCACGGTCGCTGCCGTGACGGATGCCGCGGCCGCCGTACCCTCCGACTCATCGGGGACGTCCGCGGGCGCGGTCACGCCGCACTCGGAATCGACGGGGAGCACCGCGGTGAGGGGATCGAGCTCCTCGCCCGCGGCATAGGTGCCGAAGGCCGCTGCTCCCGCCTCGGTGAGAGAGGTCGGGACCTCGTCGAGCGAGAGGCTGCCGTCGACAACCACGGCATCCGCCAGGTCGAACTCGGCGAGACGCACGCCCTTCTGGTCGACGCTCTGGCCGTCCTGCGTGGTGCCGAGCACGTCGAAGACGATGTACCCGGTGTCGCCGGCGAGTTCGAGCCGCGCGTTCACGAGAGTGGTATCGAGTGCGCCGCCGTGACCGGTGAACCGGATGCTGCCGCCGAAGGTGACGAGACCCGTGCGCGTCTCGTCGTCGAAGGAGCCGGCGCCACCGGTCCACACGTAGTCCGGGTAGTCGTAGGTCACGTCGGTGAGAGTCCAGCCGCCCGCGGCGATGCCCTCGATGTAGGTGCGGAACGATTCCTTGTAGCCCCACTCGAGCGTCGCGCCCTCGACCGTGCAGGCGCCGAGTGCCGCGGTCTGCCTGGTCAGAGTGAACGCCAGTCCGCGGTCGACGGATCCCTGCAGGGTCAGCGTGTGGGCGCCGTCCTCGAGCCCTGCGGGCAGCGTGCCCGTCCAGGTCGCGACGCCTGCGGCATCCGCTGTCACGGTGTCGAGCAGCACCGGCGTGGAGTACACCACGACCCGGATGCCGGTCTCGTTCGGCTCGAACCCGGATGCCGTGAACGTCGCAGACCGCCCGGCCTGCAGTGCCGCGAGCTCGCCCTCGGCGATCTCGATGCCGTCGGTCGCCGGAGGCGTCGAGGGGATCTCCCGCTTGACCTTCACGACCGCGGCCGCGACCGTGCCGGTGGTGCCGGAGGGCGCTGCCGCGACCGACCCGATCGTGAACGAGACCGGGTCGAGGTTCGTCGAGAAGCCCGAGAGCACCGTGTCGCGACCGGCTGCCGTGAGGCTGGCCGGCGCCGCCGCGTATGTGACCGCTCCGTTGGACTTCACGACGGTGGCCTTCGACAGATCGAGCGTCGCGAACGGGACGGTCGCACCCGCGTGCGTCACGGAGAGGGTCGCCGACTGCGCGGAGGTGATGCGGATCTGCGGGTTCGAGACCGTGACGTCGAGCACGCCGCCGTGGCCGGTGAAGCGCACCGCCCCGCGGTAGACGACGCTGCCGAGTCCGCTCGCGCGGTCGTAGTCGCCGCCGACGGTCTGCCCGAACTGGAACCGTCCGCCCGACCGGGTCGCGCCGCCGGACACGTCGATCGCGCCCTTCGCGATGTCGCCGACCACATACTCCGTGAACGACGTCGAGATGCCCCACCGCAGGAGGCCGCCGGGCACGGTGGCCGCGGGCTTGGCGGGTGTCGTGGGCTTCGTCGGAGGCTTCGGAGTCTCCGGCTTCTTGCCCGTGATCGCATCCCACTGCGCGGGGGTGACGGCCACCGTCGATCGGGCGTAGATGGTGCCGGCATTCGGCATCGTGTGCTGCTGCCACGCGATGACCTCATAGGTCTTGGTGCGGTCGAGCGTGTCGGCCGGGGCCGTCAGGTCGACGCTGAAGGCGCCACCGGTGATACCGCGCACGTACTGCATCGCGAGGAACCCGCCCCCGGCGGTGACGTCCGCCTCCGTCCCCTTCTCGATCAGGGCGACGTAGGCGCCCGTGACGGCGCCGAGATCGGTGCCTGCCGCCGCGACCGTCAGCCCCTCGGCCGCGGTCGCGGACTTCACCGTCGTCGTGACGGCGGGTGCGGGGGCTGGCAGCAGAGCGTTCCATTGGGCGTCGCTGATCGCGACCGTCGAACGCGCGTAGATCGTGCCGGCATTCGGCATCGTGTGCTGCTGCCACGCGATGACCTCATAGGTCTTGGTGCGGTCGAGCGTGTCGGCCGGGGCCGTCAGGTCGACGCTGAAGGCGCCACCGGTGATACCGCGCACGTACTGCATCGCGAGGAACCCGCCCCCGGCGGTGACGTCCGCCTCCGTCCCCTTCTCGATCAGGGCGACGTACGCCCCGGTGACGCTGCCGAGCTTCGAGCCCGCCGCCGTGACGGTCAGGCCGTCGGCTGCGGTGGCCGCTGTGACGGTCGCGGTGAGGGTCGGGGTCGGGCCGTAGGCGAGCGGGACGCTCTTCTCCTGGGCGGCGTTGGTGACGCCGCCGGCACCGTACGTGTAGATGCCGTAGGAGCCGGGGGTGGCTGCGGCGTCCTTCAGCGTCAGCGTCGCCCGGAAGGTGCCGTCGGCCGCGATGTCGACCCACTGCCCGCGGATCGCGGCCTGGTACTGCGCCGGGACCTGGTTGAGCACGGTCTCGGACAGCGCCCATGCCTGCGCCCCGATCGAACGAGTCGAGCTCGCGGCCCCTGACGACGGCTGCCAGGTGGCGGCGAAGTTGCCGAACACGACGTACGTGCCCTGCGGGAGGTTCGCCGGGATCGGCACCCCTCGTCCGCCCACGTTCGCGGTCGGGTCGTAGCCGGAGCCCTTCACGACGACCTTGTCGCCCGCCTTCAGAGGGGTCGTGCCCACGGGCGTCGAGCCATCGGCCAGGAACACCGCGATCGACGGCTCGGTCGGCTGCTTCGTGCCTGGGTCAGTGCCGGGATCCGTGCCGGGATCGGTGCCTGGGTCCGTGCCGGGGTCGGTGCCGGGGTCGGTGCCGGGGTCCGTCGGTGCCGCGCCCAAGACCGAGTCCCACTGGGCGGCGGAGACCGCGACGTCGCCGCGGGCGTAGATCGTCTCCGCGTTCGGGATGGAGTGCTGCTGCCAGATCAGCACCTCGTACACCTGGGCGCGGTCGAGCGAGCCGGCCGGCGCAGTCAGGGTGAACGAGGTCGCTCCGGCGCTCACCGTCGGGAACGGCTGTGCGAACGCGGCGTATCCGCCACCCGGACCGGACAGCCCGCCCTCGGTGCCCTTCACGATGAGCGCCGCGTAGACGCTCGGGACTCCGGGGAGACCAGTCGCCTCGACCTGCACGGTGAGACCCGCGCTACCCGCCGAGGTCACCGAGGCCGTGACGGAGCCGTCGGCCGCGTGCGCCGGCGGGACGATCACCGCGCCGGCCGCGATCAGGAGGAACGAGAGGAAGGCGGCGAGCAGCACGCGTATGCGGCGACTCTCCGTGGGTGCTGAGGCTGTGGCGTTCACGATTCTCCAGGCACCGGGCACGCAGAGCAGACGCGCGCCGGCGGTGCCGCTGTGCAGTCGGGCGAGGGGGTGAGTGTTGGTTAGGCTTGGCTAAGTAAGCCGCCCTCTCGACCATAGGGGCGACGTCGAGAGCGCGTCAAGTTTTAGGATAGCCTTGCCTAATGCGTCGCCTTCCCGCCGTCCTCGTCTCCGCCGTGCTCGCGGTCGCCCTGGCCGGCTGCGCGGGGTCTGCCGCGACCGGATCACCCCCGGCAGCGAGTGCAGAGGAGAGCTGCCCGCAGGCATCCGTTCCCCTCTCCGACCTCGATCTCGTGGACGACGTCCGCGCCGTGACGGGCGGCTCCACGGCCTGCCTGTCGAGCCAGGCGATCGACCCCGTCGACGACGACAGCGCCCCCCAGCTGCCGGTCACCGTCACCGACAGCGAAGGCCGGACGGTCGAGATCAGCGACGTCGACCGCATCCTGCCCATCGACATCTCGGGCACCATCGCCTCGACCGTTTTCGCTCTCGGACTCGGCGATCAGGTGGTCGGACGCGATTCGTCGACCCGGTTCGCCGGGACAGAGGACCTGCCCGTGGTCACGAAGACCGGCCACACCCTCAACGCCGAGGCGATCCTCGAGCTCGCACCCACGGTCATCCTCACCGACACCACGATCGGGCCGAAGGAGATCCGCCAGCAGCTGCGCGACGCCGGCATCGCGATCGTCGTGATCTCGAGCGACCGACGCCTCGACACCACGGATGAGCTGGTGACCGAGATCGCCGCCGCACTGGGGGTCCCCCGCCGCGGTGCCGCACTGATCGAGCGCCTCGACACCGACCTCGAGGCGACGCGGGCCGAGATCGCCGAGGTCGTGCCGGCCGACGTCGACGACCGAGCGCGGATGCTCTTCCTCTATGTGCGCGGCAACGCCAACATCTACTACATGTTCGGCGAGGACTCCGGCGCTGATTCCCTCATCGACGCGGTCGGCGGAGTCGACGTCGCCGCTGAGATCGGGTGGGAGGGGATGAAGCCGATGACCGCCGAGGCGCTCGTCGCCGCGAAGCCCGATGTGCTCGTCATGATGACCGACGGGCTCGAGTCCGTCGACGGGATCGACGGTCTCATCGAGCGCATCCCGGCGATCGCCGAGACGCCGGCGGGCGCCCACCGTCGCGTCATCGACATGGAGGACAGCGAGATCCTGAGCTTCGGTCCGCGCTCGGCCGACGTGATCGCCGCCATCGCTCGCGCACTCTACGCCCCGGCATCCGGCTCGGCGTCCGGCTCTGCCTCCGACCCCGCGCCCTCCGAGCCCTCCGAGCCCGCGACGTGAGCGGCGAGGTCGTCACCCGCGTGCCGACCCGGCACCGCGGGCTCCGCTTCACGCTCGTCGTGGCCGGTCTGACTGTCGCGCTCCTCGCGACCTGCATCCTCTCGATCACGAGCGGGCAGTACTCGCTCTCCCCGACCGACCTGATCGGCGTGCTGCTGCGCGGGATCGGCATCGACACCGCCTGGGCTCCCGCCGAGGCGACCGATTACGGCGTGATCAACAACCTGCGCCTCCCCCGACTGGTGCTCGGCCTGCTCGTCGGCGTCGCTCTCGCCGTCTCGGGCGTGCTCATGCAGGCGATCTTCGGCAACCCGCTGGCGGATGCCGGGGTCGTCGGCGTCTCCTCGGGCGCGGCGCTCGGAGCGGCCGCGAGCATCACCCTCGGCCTGGCCTCGTTCGGCATGTGGACGACACCCGCCTTCGCATTCCTGGGCGGACTCGCCGCCGTGCTCGCTGTCTACTTCATCAGCCGATCCGGTGGACGCACCGAGGTCGTCACGCTGCTCCTGACGGGCATCGCGATCAATGCGATCGCCGGCGCCGGCATGGCGTTCCTGACCTTCCTCGGCACGACGTCGACCCGCGAGCAGATCGTGTTCTGGCAGCTCGGATCACTGAACGGAGCGCTCTGGTCGAACGTCGCGCTGGTCGCCCCGCTCGTCGCGATCGGCGTCGTCGTCGCCGTGGTCGTCTCCGCGCAGCTCGATCTCTTCGCCCTCGGCGAGCGCACCGCCCGACACCTCGGCGTTCGCGTCGAGCTGCTGCGGATGGCCGTGATCGTCACTGTCGCGGTGCTCGTCTGCGCGGCCGTCGCGTTCGCTGGGATCATCGGATTCGCCGGGCTCGTGGTGCCGCACCTCATGCGCATGCTCATCGGCCCCGCCCACCTGCCGCTCATGATCGCCTCGGCCCTCGGCGGAGCGCTCCTGATCGCGGTCGCCGACCTCGTCGCCCGCACTGCCGTGCCGCTCGCCGACCTGCCCATCGGCATGATCACCTCGCTGGTGGGCGGCCCGTTCTTCCTGTGGCTGCTGGTGCGCACGCGACGCAGGTCCGGAGGATGGGCATGAGCCGCGTGTCCGCCGCGACGCGGATGCAGGCGACCGGCGTGACCGTGCTCGTCGGCGGCGAGCGCGCGATCCTCCACGACGCGTCCATCGAGGTCAGGGCGGGCGAGGTCCATGCGCTCGTCGGACCCAACGGTGCCGGCAAGTCGACCCTGTTCGGGGTCTTGTCCGGCGACGTGATCCCTCGCTCGGGGGAGGTCGTGCTGGATGGGGTGCCGATCGGCGGCATCCGTCCCGCGGCACTGGCGCGCGCGCGGGCGGTGCTGCTGCAGGAGAATGCGGTGTCCTTCCCCTTCACCGTCGAGCAGGTCGTGCGCATGGGGCGCGCGCCGTGGGCGCGCACCGGTTCGGCGGCCGATGACGACGAGATCGTCGCGGCGGCGATGGAGGCGACCGAAGTGCAGGCACTGGCCTCCCGTGCGGTCACCTCGCTGTCCGGCGGCGAGCGGGCCAGGGGCGCGCTCGCGCGAGTGATCGCGCAGAGCACCGGCATTCTGCTGTTGGACGAGCCGACGGCCGCGCTCGACCTGAAGCACCATGAGGACGTCATGCGGCTGATCCGCGGCCGGGCGGATGCCGGCATGGCCGTCGCCATCGTGCTGCACGACCTCAACGCGGCGCTGGCCCACGCCGATCGGGTCACACTCCTGTCGGAGGGGCGGGTCGCCGCCACGGGGTCTCCGTCGGAGGTGCTCACCGCCGGGCGGATCGAAGCCGTCTACGGTCAGGCCGTCGACGTGTTCCCGCATCCGTCCACCGGGGTTCCGCTCATCGTGGCTCGGCGCGGCTCTGCTCTCGCACCGCTCGATTGATCCGATTCGGGGGCAGGGTGCGCCGTCCGACTGATCCGATCCCGGGTCGGCCTGCGTCGTCGCCGGCGAGCTGAAGTCCCAGAAGCGACAATGCAGGGACTGCGTCGTCCGCGAGCATCCCCCGGGGTCAGGGGCGCAGCGGCAGTACGGCGGCCAGATCGGCGCGGGTGCCGGAGGCGCTGACGCGGCCGGAGGTGGCGGCATCCGTCCAGTGCTCGGTTCCGGTGGCCACGGCGATCCAGGTCGCGGCATCCATCTCCACCACGTTCGGAGGAGTGCCACGGGTATGGCGGGGACCCTGGATCACCTGCACGGCACCGAACGGCGGCACGCGCACCTCGACGCTGTTGCCCGGAGCCTTCTCGTCGAGCAGCTGCAGCAGGTAGCGCACAGCGGTGGCGAGCGCGGTGCGCGGTGGCTTCTCGCCGGCGGCATCCGCTCGTCGCACCACGTCGAGAGCGGCCCGGCCGTCGACGATGTCGATCTTCCTCGGGGGCATGGGATCCAGGGTACGCGCGCCGGTCGCCGGCGGCGGGCGGTGTGGTGGGCGGTGCGGCGTGCGGCTGCGAAGGCGATGTGCTCTTGCGAAGGCCGAATCCCCCGCATCCTGCCTTCGCACGCGCATTTCGACTGCGCAGGCGCACGCCGCGCCCCCGGTTCGCAGGCATAGGCTCAGGGTGATGAGCCAGAATCCCGAGACACTGCACGGAGCGCGAGCCGAACTGCTCGCCGCCGCCGGGCGCCGCGAGAGGTGGGCGCGGCCATTCCCCCCGGTCGTCGGGACGGCACATGCGGCATCCGTCCTCGTCCTGTTCGGACGCCTCGACAGCAAGCCTGCTCAGACCGACGAGCTGACCGTCGCGGCCGACCTCGACGTGCTGCTGCAGCGCCGCGCGGCGACCCTGTCGTCGCATCCAGGACAGGTCTCCTTCCCCGGCGGCAGACGCGAGGATGCCGACGCGGATGCCGTCGCCACCGCCCTGCGCGAGGCCGAGGAGGAGACCGGGCTCGATCCGGCCGGAGTCGAGATCCTGGCGACGCTCGACGAGCTGCCTCTCGCGGCCAGCAATCACGTCGTGACTCCGGTGCTCGCCTGGTGGCGGTCGCCGTCTCGCGTCGCGGCGGTCGACCACGCCGAGACGGTCGACGTGTTCCGGGTGCCGGTGGCGCAACTGCTCGATCCCGACCGCCGGTTCACGTCGACGATCCACCGGATGGGTCGCACCTGGCGCGGCCCCGCCTTCGACATCGACGGCACGATCGTGTGGGGATTCACCGCGATGGTGCTTGACGCCCTGTTCGATGCGACCGGGTGGACGCTGCCGTGGGACCCGTCGATCGAGCGGCCGATCGAGCTCTGACCCAGTCGTCCGACCCCCGGCCCTCGTCAGCTTCCCGGCCTCCCGGTCTCCCCGACCCCCGGCCCCCCGGCCCTCGTCAGCTTCCCGGCCTCCCGGCCTCCCCGGTTTCCCGTTCACAACTCAGCACCGATGCGGCGCGCGTCCCGGAAGAAGCCCCAGAACCACCCCCCGGCGCGGTTCTGTGCTGAGTTCTGAACCCGCTCGGGTGCAGAACCCCCCAGCGACCACCCGTGGAGATCCGGCGACCGCCCCCACCCGCTTCCCGCAACCCGCCGAAACCCGTACCCGACTCTCCCCTGCTTCTGCTCCACAACTCCGGAGATCTGACCACGGATGGACGCGCAGCGCCCGATCTGCCCGCAAGCAGCCCAGTTCTCCGGAGTTATGAATCGCCGCGCGGCGAGAACCCGCCGGGAACCCACTCGCAACCCGCCGAAACCCGCGCCCGCGCGTCGGTAGTCTGGACACGTGAAGATCCTCGTCCTCGGTTCCGGTGCCCGTGAGCACGCGATCATCCTCGCCCTGCGGGCAGAGCAGGCGGAGCACGAGCTCATCGTCGCCCCCGGCAATGCCGGCATGGCGCAGGATGCCACTCCCGTCACTCTCGACATGCTCGACGGGGCCGCTGTCACCGCCTTCGCGAACGAGCATGCCGTCGACCTCGTCGTCGTCGGGCCCGAGGCTCCCCTCGTCGCCGGAGTGGCCGACGTGCTGCGCGCCCACGGCATCCCCGTGTTCGGCCCCGGCAAGGCGGCGGCGCAGCTCGAGGGATCCAAGTCGTTCGCCAAGCGCATCATGGATGCCGCGGGCGTACCCACTGGTCGCGCCGTGCGCGCCACCACCGTCGCCGAGGTCGAGGCCGCGTTCGACGAGCTCGGTGCCCCTCATGTGGTGAAGGCCGACGGACTCGCGGCGGGCAAGGGCGTCGTCGTGACCTCCGACCGCGCCGAGGCGCTCGCGCACGCCGAGCAGTACCTGCCCTCAGGTCCGGTGCTCATCGAGGAGTTCCTGTCCGGCCCCGAGGTGTCGCTGTTCTTCCTGAGCGACGGCGACACGGTCCGCGCCCTGAGCCCCGCCCAGGACTTCAAGCGCGCATTCGACGGCGACGAAGGACCCAACACCGGCGGCATGGGCGCCTACTCGCCGCTGCCGTGGCTCGCCGACCGGTTCGGCAGCGAGAAGGCGTTCGTCGACGAGGTCACCCGCGACGTCGCCCTGCCGGTGATCCGCCAGCTCGACGGTGAGGGCACCCCGTTCATCGGCCTGCTCTACGCGGGTCTCATCCTCACCCCCGCAGGTGTGCGCGTGATCGAGTTCAACGCCCGCTTCGGCGACCCCGAGACGCAGATCGTGCTGCCGCGCCTGGTGACCCCACTGTCGGAACTGCTGTTCGCCGCGGCATCCGGCACCCTCGAGGACCAGCCGGACCCGGTATTCAGCGACGACGTCGCCATCACGGTCGTGCTCGCCAGCGAGGGCTACCCCGAGGCGCCGCAGACCGGTCGTCCGATCGAGGGGCTCGCCGATGCGGCCGCGATCGAGGGCGTCCGTCTCGTGCATGCGGCGACGGCGAGTCCGGATGCTCCGGGGGCTCTCTCGTCGCCACGGGCGGGCGCGTGCTGAACGTCGTGGCCGTGGCATCCGACTTCCGCACCGCACGTGAGCGCGCCTATCAGGCCATCGGACGAATCACGCTCGAGGGGTCGCACTTCCGCACGGACATCGCCGCGCGCGTCGCCGAATAGCCCGCCGCCCCTTCCCCCGGCGTCTCCCGTTTCCCGGGCACCCCTTCACCGCCCCACCCTTCATCCGCACACCCCTTCACCGGGCACCCCTTCACCCGCACACCCCTTCACCGGGCACAGCTTCACCGGGCACGGCTTCGGATTCCGCGCGCGCCACGCCGCAGCATCCGCCCCTCACCCGGCGCGCCGCGCCGCATCTCCGAAGTTGCGCGCACCGGTCGGGACATCAGACCCGGCACACCAGACCCGACACCCCACACCCTTCACCCTTCACCGGGCACAGCTTCGGATGCGGGGCGCGCCGCGCCGCATCATCCGCCCCTCACCCGGCGCGCCGCGCCGCATCTCCGAAGCTGTCCCACCAGACCCGACACACCCAGACCCGACACACTCAGACCCGACACACATCGGACGGGACATCAGACCCGACACACCCAGACCCGACACACCCAGACCCGACACACCAGACCCGAGACACCACACCCGACACACCACACCCGACACACCACGCCGAACACACCATCCCGGCACGACGAAGGCCCCCACCCGACACCGGATGGGGGCCTTCGACACAACCCGTCAGAGCACCTTCGAGAGGAAGTCCTTGAGGCGCTCGTTCTTGGGGGCGCCGAACAGCTCGGCGGGCGGTGCCTCCTCGACGACGACGCCGCCGTCCATGAACACCGTGCGCCCGGAGACCTCGCGCGCGAAGCCCATCTCGTGCGTCACGAGCACCATCGTCATGCCGCCGGACGCGAGGTCGCGGATGACCTGCAGCACCTCGCCCACCATCTCGGGGTCGAGGGCGCTGGTGGCCTCGTCGAACAGCATGATCTCGGGATCCATGGCGAGGGCGCGGGCGATCGCGACGCGCTGCTTCTGACCACCGGAGAGGGATGCCGGCTTCGCGTCCGCCTTCTCGGCGAGGCCGACGCGATCGAGCAGCGCCAGCGCGCGCTCCTTCGCCTGAGCCTTCGACAGCTTGCCGAGTTCCACCGGGGCGAGCGTGATGTTCTCGAGCACGGTCATGTGCGGGAACAGGTTGAAGTGCTGGAACACCATGCCGATCCGCTGGCGCACCTCGTCGAGCTTCACGCTCTTGTCGGTGAGGTCGACGCCGTCGACGATCACATGGCCGGACGTCGGCTCCTCGAGCTTGTTGAGGCAGCGCAGCAGGGTCGACTTGCCGGAACCCGACGGGCCGATGACCGCGACGACCTCGCCGTCCTCGACCGTGAGATCGATGCCCTTGAGCACGTGGTTGTCGCCGAACGACTTGTGCAGGTCCCTGACCTCGATCTTGCTCATGCGTTGAACTTCCTCTCCAGGCGGTTCGCGAGCAGCGTCAGCAGCGTGATCACGACGAAGTAGATGATGGCGACGATCGTCAGCACCTGAGCCGACAGGTACGTTGAGGCGATGATCTGACGCGACACGAACGTGAGTTCGGCGAGGCCGATGACGCTGATCAGCGACGTGTCCTTGAGGGTGATGATGCCCTGGTTCACGAACGACGGGATCATGATGCGGAACGCCTGCGGCAGCACGACCTTGCGCATGGTCTTCCAGTGTCCGAGCCCCAGCGAGCGCGACGCCTCCGCCTGACCGGGGTCGACGGCCTGGATGCCACCGCGGATGATCTCGGTCATGTAGGCGCCGGTGTTCAGCGAGAGCGTGATCGCTCCGGCGACGAACGGGTTGAACGTCAGACCGGGGAACAGCTGCGGGATGGCGAAGAAGACGAAGAAGGCCTGCACCAGGATCGGGGTGCCGCGGAAGACGTAGACGTACGCCGTGGCGACCCAGCGGAACGGCGCGAAGGCCGAGACGCGTCCGAACCCGAAGATGAGGCCGAGGATGAACGCCGCGACGATCGCGACGAGCGTCGCGAGGATGGTGAGCCATAGACCCTCCATCAGTGCGGGCCAGTACTTGACCGCGACCGAGAAGATGTCCGTCGCCTGCGTCGACTCCTCGCCGCCGGACAGATAGCTGTCGACGATCTTGTCGTACTCGCCCGACTCCTGCAGGTTCGCGAGGCCCTCGTTGAACATCTCGACCAGCTCGGGGTTCTGCCCCTTGTTGACGGCGAAGCCGTACTCGCCGCCGAGCTCGGGGTCGCCGATCAGACGGAAGCCCGAGCCCTGCTGGATCCCGTAGGCGAGCACCGGGAAGTCCTCGAAGTAGCCGACGGCCTGGCCGGCCTTGACGGCATCCACCATGTCGGTGGTGTCCTGGTACGGGGTGATGCGGAACCCGAACTCGTCCTGGTTCTCTTCGGCGAACGTCTGGCCCTGGGTGCCGGTCTTGACGGCGACGGCCTCGCCGTCGAGGTCGTCGAGCGACTCGATGTCGCTGGACTCGAGCACGCCGAGCTGGATGCCGCTGGTGAAGTACGGGTCGCTGAAGTCGAACGTCTTCTGGCGCTCCTCGGTGATCGACATGCCCGCCATGACCGCGTCGACCTGGTTGGCCTGCAGCGCCTGCACGGCGGCGTCGAACCCGAGCTGACGGATCTCGACCTCGAAGCCCTGGTCCTTCGCGATCGCACGCAGCAGGTCCATGTCGATGCCGACGAGGTCGCCGTTCGCGTCGGTGAACTCGAACGGCGCGAACGTCGTGTCGGTGCCGATGACGTAGGTCTCGCTGTCGTCGGCCGCGGTGGCGGCGGATGCGCCGCCGAGCAGGCTGCCGGCCGCGACGAGCGCCGTGAGCGCCATCGCCCCGACGGTGCGTCCGAGCGTGCGCAGGCGCGCAGACGCAGAGGTGGGATGTGGGATCACGACGGATGCTCCTCGGATCGGATGGGCGGCAGGATGCTGCCACCGGGACGGTCGTCGACCATCCACCCTAACCGGCGGCGGCGTATCGGCCGTGCTCGGGCTGGGCCGGTCGGGCCGGCCCGAGCGGGCGGACAGGCCGGGCGACCGGAGGGGTCAGAGGGTCAGAGGGTCAGAGGGTGATCCAGTACCGGCGCAGCATCGCGTGGCCCCTGGCGGACTGATCGCTGACATCCTGCAGCACGCCGTCGGCCCCTTCGATGGTCCGGTACGAGCCGACGTTGTCGTCGTCGCAGGTGACCAGCACCCGGTCGAGTCCGATCTCGCGCGCGCGCTCGAGTCCGAGCCGCAGGGCCGCCGAGGCATACCCCCGACGTCGCCGCGATTCCCGCACCGAGTATCCGATGTGTCCGCCCGCTTCGCGCAGCCACTCGTTGAGGTCGTGGCGGAACGACAGGAATCCGACGACCTCGCCGTCGTCGACGACCCAGTAGAGGTCGTTGTGCACGGCGTCGTCAGGCAGGTCGGCGGTCGTGTCGGCGAGCAGCGTCGCCTTCTCGATCAGAGCGTCGAGTGTGGCGCGATCCGGGGTGACCGGCGCCTGCAGTCCCGACCCGTCGATGTGACTCTCGCCGAACTCGGCGACCGCCTCCGCCCAGCTGTCGAAGAGGTCGGTCGTGGGCCTGGTGAGCTCGATCGTCATCGCCCGATGAGATCACACCGACCGTCGCGGTCGCAAACCGGGCCTTCCGCACGGTCGTGCGGAAGGCCCGGCTCGCGTCGCGGTCCACGCGGCGGCGGGTCAGCGGCGGGTCACGCCGCGGGGGCCGGAGCCTCCGCGGGGGCGGATGCCGCGGCATCCGCCTTGTCGTACCGACCGAGGAAGAGCGATGCGACGAGCGCGACGACCATCACGCAGGCGGGAAGCAGGATCGCCTGCGACATGCCGGCGGCGAAGCCCTCCGCGACCTCCGGCGGCAGCGAGCCTCCGCTGATGCCGGACGGCGCGTCGGACAGCCCTGGCAGGTTCGCCTCGAGGCGCGACTGCATGAACGTCGCGATGGATGCCGAGCCGATGACCGATCCGATCGTGCGAGTGGTGTTGTAGATACCCGCGCCGGCGCCGGCCTGGCGAGGCGGCAGCTTGCGGGTGGCGGTGGTCGCCAGCGGCCCCCACATCCCCGCGTTTCCGATGCCCATGAGGGCCGAGGGGAGCAGGAACATCCAGATCGGGGTGTCCATGTTGATCAGCGCCGAGTACCAGATGAGGGCCACGACGACGCACAGGAGGCCGGGGATGAGGATGATGCGCGGGTCGACGCGGTCGAGCAGCTTGCCGGCGAAAGGGGCCAGCACGCCCGACAGCACGGCCATCGGGATGAGGAGCAGCGCCGCCTCGGTCGGAGTGAGGCCTCGCGCGGTCTGCAGGAAGAACATCATCGGCAGCGACATGCTCGTCACCGTGAAGCCGACGGCCGCGATAGCGACGTTCGCGCCGGAGAAGTTGCGGTCGCGGAAGAGTGCCAGCGGCACGAGCGCCTCGCTCCGGGTGCGCGCCTGCTGGACGATGAAGAGGGCGAGCACGACGAGTCCGGTGATGATGAGGCCCCACACCGAGATCGGCCCCCAGATCACGCCCCAGTCGAACTTCTCACCCTCCTGCAGTCCGAAGACCAGCAGGAACAGGGCGACGGCACTGAGGATGACGCCCAGGATGTCGAAGCGGTGCGGGCTGGTCTGCAGCTTCGGCACCAGCCGCCACGCGAGCACGAACGCGACGATCCCGACGGGGATGTTGACGAAGAAGATCCACTCCCAGCCGAACCCGTCGACGAGCAGACCGCCGACGAGCGGTCCGACCAGAGTCGCGACACCCGCGGTGGCACCCCAGAGCCCCATCGCCGCACCCCGACGCTCGGGCGGGAAGGTGCGGGTGATCACGGCCATCGTCTGCGGGGTCATGAACGCGGCGCCGAGGCCCTGCACGGCGCGGGCCGCGATCAGCATCTCGAGCGAGTTCGACAGACCGCACCAGAGGGAGGCGAGCGTGAAGATCGCGAGTCCGATGAGGTAGATGTTCTTCGGGCCGAAGCGGTCGCCGAGGCGGCCGGTGATCAGCAGCGGCACCGCGTAAGCGAGCAGGTACGCGCTGGTAACCCACACGACGTTGTCGAGGTTGTTGGTGGTCGGGTCGAGGGCGGCCTTGATCGCCGGGTTCGCCACCGAGACGATCGTCGTGTCGACGAGGATCATGAAGAACCCGATCACCAGCGCCCAGAGCGCCGGCCAGGGGCTCGCCGGGCGATGCCCTGCGGCGAAGGTCCCGGTCGATGGACCTGAGGAGGCGGATGCCGGGGGCCGGCCGTCCGTCCGAGAGGAATCGGTCATTGCTGTGCAGCCTTTCGCTGTGCGCGGTAGCGGTCTGAGTATTCGAAGGCGTCGGGCCCCCAGGGGAACGACTCGGATGCGAGGCGGTCGAGGAGCGAGTCGAGCCAGCGCAGCTCGGCCTCGAGCAGCACCTCCTGACGCTCGAACTCGACGAGCACCTGCTCGGGCACGTTCTTGTGCCGCGCGCCGGTCAGCCCGTCGCGGTGCGAGACGTGCGCCTCGGCGAGGGCGTCGCGACGCACCCGCAGATTCTCGATCACGTCGCGGCGTTCGAGATTGTGGGCCTCGGCGAGCGCGATCCGGAACTCCGTGGGCCGATCGATGCTCGACAGCTCGCGGCGTAGCCAGCGGAGCAGCGCATCCTTGCCGGCATCCGTCAGCGTGTAGGTGGTGCGCTCGGGGCGGTTGCCCTCGCGATCGGTGCCGACCTCTTCGAGGAGACCCGACCGCTGGAGGCGTCCGACCGTGTGATAGAGCGTGCCGTTGGTGATCGAGAGCAGGCGCTCGTCGCGGCGGGCGCGCATCAGCCGCACCATCTCATAGGGATGCATGTCGCCCTCGCTCAGCAGCGCGAGCACCATGACCCCCATCGGGGTCAGGCGGTCGGTGGTGTCGTTCGGCACGCGCATCCTCTCTCAAATAGTCCATGTGGACTATACGCCCGCGATGAGCGCTCCGACAACACCGCCGAGGTGTCCATTCGGCTACTGCAGGGTGGCCTGGAGCTGCGCCGGTGAGAGTGGCCGGTCTGCGTACACCAGCCGCATCGCAGCCGGGTCGGGATTGCCGACGTCCGGCGCCCGATGCACGAGCTCGAGTCCGAGCTTCTCGGCCACGCGCGCCGACCCGGTGTTGTGTTCGACCAGGTACGCGATCACCGGCCGGTCGGGGTCGATCTCGCGCGCCCGCGCGACACCGGCGCGGGCGAGCTCGGTCGCGAAACCGCTTCCGTGGTGGTCGGCGGCGATCCGGTAGCCCACGTTCCAGACCTCTCCGCCGAGCAGCGTGCATCCGCCGTTGCCGATCACCTCCCCGGTGTCCCGCAGCCGAGCGACCCGCGACCCGAGTCCAGCGGTGCTCCAGCTGCGCTCCCAGCGCTCCATCATTCGCACCGTCTCGTCGCGGGTCGTGTGGCGGAGGCTCGGATAGTGCGTCCAGACCCGCGGATCGCGCTGGATCGCGAAGACCTCGTCGAGGTCGGTCGGCACCGGTCGTGCCGTCGCAGGCGGTCGGTGAAGGTGTCGTCGGTCACGCGTCAAGGGTAGGGAGGGTCGCCGACACTGCGCGTCTCGGCACGGTCGAGTCAGCGGCGCAACTTCCGGAGGGCTGACCCCTTGTGCGCGGCCTCGTCGCCACTCTTCTCGGACTTCACGATGTACGCGGGCTCATCCTCGGATGCAGTGAAGCTCTGCCCGGCGAACCGGAAGTCCTTCGTGCGCTTCTCCTGCACCGTGCCCCTGGTCCGCCCCTGCGGGGTGTTCCAGCTCACACGGTCGCCTTCTGACAGCTCCGTCGCCATGTCTCCTCCACTCGATCGGGTCCAGCGTCGTCGATGACGGGTGAAAGGTGGCGGGCCTTGACACGGGCGGATGGGGGTGTGGGGGATGCTCCCGGCGATCGACACGGACGCTCACGAGGACCCGCGATAATGGGCGGGTGAGCACACCTTCCGAAAACAACGCGCAGACCATCCCCGGCTGGCGCCACATCTACTCGGGCAAGGTCCGCGACCTCTACGCCTCGGATGACGCCGACGACACCCGCATCCTCGTGGTCGCCTCCGACCGCGTGAGCGCGTTCGATTTCGTGCTCTCCCCCGGCATCCCCGACAAGGGTGCGCTGCTCACCCGCCTCAGCCGCTGGTGGTTCAGCCAACTCGGCGATGTCCCCAACCACCTCGCTGACGGAGAGCTGCCGGTGAGCGTCGCCGACCGCGCGATGCTCGCGCAGTCGCTCGACATGCTGCCGATCGAATGCGTCGTGCGCGGCTACATCACCGGATCCGGATGGGCGGAGTACACCGAGAGCGGCACCGTCTGCGGCATCCCGCTGCCTGCCGGATTGCAGAACGGCGACCGCCTGCCCGAACCGCTGTTCACCCCGGCCTACAAGGCGCCGATGGGCGAGCACGACGAGAACATCACCTTCGAACAGACCGTCGAGCTCGTCGGCGCCGAGCGCGCGGCCGAGCTCCGCGACGCCTCCCTCTCGCTCTACACACGCGCCGCCGCGATCGCCGAGGAGAAGGGCCTGATCCTCGCCGACACGAAGTTCGAGTTCGGGACGGATGCCGACGGCATCCTGCACCTGGCCGACGAGGTGCTCACCAGCGACTCCTCGCGGTACTGGGATGCCGAGGACTGGCGTACCGGTTCGACGCCGAGCGAGCGCATGGCGAGCTTCGACAAGCAGATCGTCCGCGACTGGCTGGCCGCGAACTGGGACAAGCAGGGCGAGCCGCCCGCATTGCCCGAGGATGTCGTCGAGCGGACCGCTGCCCGGTACCGCGAGCTGATCGAGCGCCTCGGGGCCTGACCAGCGCGATTCGTCACCCTGACTGGAGGAGAACTCCCTGTCGGGCGGAGTGAACCTCGGGTTTCGTCCGCCCAAAGCGGCGAAGTCCGCCCCGGAGGGCGACGCCCCGGAGCACCCAGGCAACACTCAGGAATCGGTAGTGTTGCTCCAGCACTCCCACTCCCCCGATCCTGAGGAGCCCGCATGCCCCTGTGGAAGACCCACGGCGACGGTCGGACCGTCGCACCCGGCGCCGTCGTCGCGCCCGACGAGCGCCTGAACTGGCCGGCCACGATCGCGATCGGCGCGCAGCACGTCGTCGCGATGTTCGGAGCCACGTTCCTGGTGCCGACGCTGACCGGCTTCCCGGTCTCGACCACGCTGCTGTTCAGCGGCCTCGGCACGCTGATCTTCCTGCTGATCACGAAGAACCAGCTGCCCAGCTACCTCGGGTCGTCGTTCGCGTTCATCGCTCCCATCACCGCCGCCGTCGCGGCGGGCGGCACCGGTTCGGCCCTGGCCGGAGTCGTCGCGGTGGGCCTCCTGCTCACCGTCGTCGGCCTGGTCGTGCAGTTCGCCGGCCTCCGCTGGGTCGACGCGCTGATGCCCCCGGTGGTCGCGGGCGCGATCGTCGCGCTGATCGGCTTCAACCTGGCCCCCACCGCCTGGAACAACTTCAAGATCGACCCGGTGACGGCGACCATCACGCTCGTCGCGATCATCCTGTTCGCGGTCCTGTTCCGCGGATTCCTCGGACGCATCTCGATCTTCCTCGGCGTCGCGGTGGGCTTCATCTACGCCGCGTTCACCGGCTCGTTCGACGTGCCCAACGCCCTGCGCGGAGGCAAGACTCCCGCTGAGCTCATCGCCGACGCCCCCTGGGTCGGACTGCCGACGTTCCAGCTTCCCGACTTCATCGCCCCCGGCACCTGGTCGACCATCGCGATGTTCCTGCCGGTCGTGCTGGTGCTCGTCGCCGAGAACGTCGGCCACGTGCGCGGCGTCGCGACGATGACCGAGGACCCGGCCATCAACAAGCACACCGGGCGCGCGCTCATCGCGGACGGTGTCGCCACGACGATCGCGGGTGGCTTCGGCGGCTCGGGCACGACGACCTACGGCGAGAACATCGGCGTCATGGCCGCCACCCGCGTCTACTCGACCGCGGTCTACTGGGTGGCCGGACTCTTCGCGATCCTGCTGGCCTTCTCGCCCAAGGTCGGCGAGGTCTTCAACTCGATCCCCGCCGGCGTGCTGGGCGGCGCGACCACCGCGCTCTACGGCCTGATCGGCATCATCGGCATCAAGATCTGGGTCGACAGCAAGGTCGACTTCTCCCGTCCGGTGAACCAGTACACCGCAGCCGTCTCACTCGTGATCGGCATCGCCGGCTTCTCGATGCAGCTCGGCGACTTCTCGTTCGGCGGCATCGTGCTCGGCACGGTCGCAGCTCTCCTGATCTACCACCTGGGCAACCTCATCGCCCGGGCGCGCAAGACCGGCGCCGACGACCCTCGCCCGCTCGAGCCCGTGGGACCGCTGGGCGGCGACCCGGCGTAGAGACCGACGCCAGCCGTGCACAACTCAGCATGGACTCACCCGATCTCGGCCGCAGGGGCAGCCTGCGCCTGATCTGTCCGGTTCGTGCTGAGTTGTGCACCGCGCCGCGGGCTGACCGCGCGGCGCTGACCGCCTCGCGCCGCGACGGTGACGGCCTTCAGACGATGACGGCGAGCACCCCGTCGGCCGCGATCGTGGCCGAGAGCTCGGCCCGGTGTGACAGGATGCCGGCGCGGTGAGCTGTGACCGTCGTCTCCATCTTCATCGCGTCGAGCGCGGCGACCGGATCGCCCTCCGCCACGCTCGCCCCGTCGTCGACCAGCCACCGCACGATCGTCCCCGGGGTCGGAGAGCGCAGCTCGGTCGGGTCGGACACGGATGCCGCGGCACCGCCCTCCGCCAGCCCGCCGAGTCCCGCGAGCAGGGCCATCGGCAGTCCGAGCACGACCCGACGCCCGTCGATCTCGACCGGGAAGCGCTGCAGCGCCGCATCCGGTGCGGGGGCGGGCCGCAGCTGCGGTTCCAGCCGAGGCAGCAGGGTGCTCTCGATCCACTGCGTGTGCACCGCGAAGGTCTCGGTGGCGAACGCCTCGTCGTCGAGTGCGAGCAGGTCGAACGGGATGACGGTGGCCGGGCCCCCGACGGAGAGCTCGCGCAGCGCTCGCCGCGCCCGCACGAGCGCCGCGTCACGATCGTCCGCGCGCACGATGAGCTTCGCGATCATCGAGTCGAAGGCCGGCTGCACGACGTCGCCAGCCTCGATGCCGCTGTCCCAGCGCACGCCTGGTCCGCCGGGGATCCGCAGCGCGTCGACGCGGCCCGGACTCGGCAGGAAGCCGCGGCCCGGATCCTCCGCGTTGAGACGGAACTCGAACGCGTGCCCCTTCGGGGCCGGAGTCGCCGAGAACGAGATCCCCTCCCCGAACGCGATGCGGAACTGCTCGCGCACGAGATCGATGCCGGTGACCTCCTCCGTCACGGGATGCTCCACCTGCAGCCGGGTGTTCACCTCGAGGAAGGAGATCGTCCCGTCGGCCGCGAGGAGGAACTCCACCGTGCCCGCCCCGCGATACTGCACCTCGGCGCAGATCGCCCTGGCCGCATCATGGAAGCGCGTGCGCTGATCGCCTGTGAGTCCCGGCGCCGGCGCCTCCTCGATGAGCTTCTGGTTGCGTCGCTGCATCGAGCAGTCGCGGTCTCCGACGACCACGATGCCGCCCTGACCGTCGCCCAGCACCTGCACCTCGATGTGGCGCGGGCTCTCGAGGAACCGCTCGACGAAGCACTCGCCCCGGCCGAAGGCGGCGATGGCCTCGCGGGTCGCGGCGTCGAACGCATCCGCGACCTCGGAGAGCGCTCGCACGACCTTCAGGCCTCGACCGCCTCCGCCGAACGCGGCCTTGATGGCGATCGGGAGCCCGTGCTCCTCCGCGAACGCGACGGCCTCCTCGGGGCCGCTCAGCGGCTCGTCCGTACCGGCGGCCAAGGGCGCTCCCACGCGCTGCGCGATGCGGCGGGCGGTCATCTTGTCGCCCAGCGCGTCGATGCTGTCGGGCGACGGGCCGATCCAGATGAGACCGGCGGCCTCGACGGCACGCGCGAACTCGGCGCTCTCCGAGAGGAATCCGTAGCCGGGGTGCACGGCATCCGCTCCGCTCGTCCGAGCCGCTTCGAGTAGCGCGTCGATCGAGAGGTATGTCGTCGCAGCCGTGTCGCCGCCGAGCCCCACGGCCTGATCCGCGAGCCTTACATGCAATGCATCGGCATCCTGGTCGGCGTAGACCGCGACCGAGGTGTACCCGGCTTCCGCGCAGGCGCGGATGACGCGCACGGCGATCTCCCCGCGATTGGCGATCAGCACCGTGGTCATGAGGTCTCCTTGATGGTGAAGCGGATGCGCGCGCCCGGCGGCAGCTGGCCCGCGAGGTCGAGACTGCGATCCGTGAGGGCGCCGATGATCGGGTATCCGCCGGTGAGGGGGTGGTCGGGGAGAAACAGCACGGGCTGGCCGTCCGGAGGCACCTGGATGGCGCCCGTGACCGCGCCCTCGCTCGGCAGTTCTCCGCTGATCGACCGCTCCAGAGGCACGTCGCCTTCGAGTCGGATGCCGACCCGATCGGAGCGGGGCGTCACCGTCCAGTCCTGAGAGGTGAGGGTGTCGAGCGCCGTCGCCGTGAACCAGTCGTCACGGGGGCCGAGCGTGAGCTCGAGGTCGACGAGATCGCCGGGCTCCGGGAGGGTGCGCGGAGACACCTCGGGCTCGACCGGATGCGGCGCGACGTTCCCCACTCGGAGCACGTCGCCGGTCGCCAGCGGCGCAGGTCCCAGCCCGGCGAGGGTGTCGCTCGCACGGCTGTCGAGCGCCGATTCCGTCGCCACGCCGCCTCGGACGGCGATGACGTAGCGCAGCCCGCTGACCGGATGCGCGAGAGTGAGTTCGTCGCCGTCCACCGTCGCGAAGGGCGCGCCGTGCGCGATGCGCCGACTGACGCCGTCGGCGTCGACCAGGTCGAGAGAGCCGACAGCGCCCGTGACGGCGGCGACCCCGGCTCCGCGGAAGCGCAGCACCGCACCGCCGACGCTCTCGAGCACGGCCGCGCCCGTCGCGTTGCCCACGGCGCGGTTCGCGTCGCGCATGGCCCGTCGATCGGCCGCCCCGGACGCCGAGACGCCGAGCGCCGCGAAGCCCGGCCGACCGGCATCCTGCACCAGCAACTGCATCGACGGACGCACGACCTCGATCGCAGCCTCAGCGGCAGTCGAAGAACCCGGGTCCGTCGCGCTCGCGCCGGCGTGCCGCTCGGTGACGCGCCGTGCGTCGGCGCGGTCATCTGCGCTCTCCGCCATCACGGCCTGCGCCCGCACCTGCTCGAACCGGACCGTCGTGCCGGGCGACAGCAGCGCCGGCGGGTCACGGTCGATGTCCCACATCAGAGCATCCGTGCGTCCGATGAGCTGCCATCCACCCGGGCTCTCGCGCGGATACACGCCGGTGAAAGGACCGGCGAGCGCGACGGATCCGGCCGGCACGCGCGTGCGGGGCGACGAGCGGCGGGGCACGTCGAACAGCGGATCGCTGCTCACCACATAGCCGAATCCCGGGGCGAAGCCCGAGAAGGCGACCTTCCAGTCCGCCGCGAGGTGGCGGCTGACGAGCTCGTCCGCAGAAACCCCGAGCAAGGATGCCGCCTCGTCGAGGTCCTCGCCGTCGTACCGCACCGGCACGGTGACCTCGCCGGTGGCCGGCAGCTGCGCGGCGTCGATCTCGGTCGCGGCGAGCGCGTGGGCCAGCTCGGCCGCCGACACCACCAGGGGATCGAAGCGCACGAGCACGGTGCGGGCGCCGGGAATCCGCTCGACCACGCCGCGCACGCCGTCCCAGGCGAGGTTCAGACGCATCGCCTCGTCGAGGTCGGCCGCCTCGACGAGAAGTGCGCGGTCGGATGCCGTGAGGATGCGCATCAGACGAGGTACTCCGCATCCGGCACATCGGTGATGAACATGTACCCGGGAGCGTGCGTGATGGCGAACGGCGGCCTCGACGCCATGATCGCGGCCTGCGGGGTGACGCCGCACGCCCAGAACACCGGCACCTCACCCTCGCGCACCTCTGGAGCATCGCCGAAATCGGGACGAGCCAGGTCGGCGATACCGAGGGAGGCAGGATCGCCGATGTGCACCGGGGCGCCGTGCACGGCGGGGGTGCGCCCCGAGATCTGCACGGCATCCGCCACCCGGTCCGCCGGGATCGGCCGCATGGACACGACCATCTCGCCGCTCAGGCGGCCGGCCGGAGTGCAGGCCACGGCGGTGCGGTACATCGGCACATTGCGACCGAGCTCCTGGTGGCGGATCGGGATGCCGGCCTGCACGAGTCCGGATTCGAAGGTGAAGCTGCATCCGATGAGGAAGGAGACGAGGTCCGGATGCACCGCCCATGCCGCCGTCGCGTCGGAGACCTCCTCGACCAGTTCGCCGTCGCGCCAGATGCGGTACCGGCCGATGTCGGTGCGGATATCGCTGCCCGGCGCGAGCGCCGACTCCACCTGACCCTGCTCGATGACCTCGAGCACGGGGCACGGCTTCGGGTTGCGCTGCGCGAAGAGCAGGGTCTCGAAGGCCCAGTCCGCCGGCACCGAGATGAGGTTCGCCTGCGTCAGCCCGGCGGCGACACCGCTGGTCGGCTCGGCGTGCCCCGCCCGGATGGCGGCACGGGCCGCACGCGAGGCGGCCAGCTGGTCGGGGGTGGCGAGCACGGTCATGTCAGACTCCCGCGAACGGCGCGATCGTGATGCCGGCTTCCTGCAGCAGCCGCTTCGTCTCCGCCGCCATCGCGACGGATCCGGGGCTGTCTCCGTGCACGCAGATCGACTGCGCGCTGACGGGCACGTCGGTGCCGTCGATCGCCTGGATCACGCCGTCTGCGGCGAGGCGCACCATGCGCTCGGCGACGGCGGTCGGGTCGTGCAGCACCGACCCCGGCTCGGTGCGCGAGACGAGCTGGCCGTCGGGCTGATACGCGCGATCGGCGAAGGCCTCCGCCGCGGTCTGGAGCCCGGCGCGCTCGGCGACGGCGAGCACGACGCCTCCGGCCAGGCCCAGGAGCACCAGGTTCGGATCGATCGCGCGGATCGCCGCCACGACATCCTTCGACTGCCGCTCGTCGCGCGCGATGGTGTTGTAGAGCGCCCCATGCGGCTTGACGTACGAGACCGTGCCCCCGACGGCCGCGGCGAGACCCATCAGCGCTCCGAGCTGGTACTCGACGTGCGCCTGCAGAGTGGCCGAGTCGATGTCGACCTTCGTACGACCGAAGTTCTCGTAGTCGCGGTAGCCGGGGTGCGCGCCGATCACGACGCCTCCGGCCACGGCGCTGGCGAGCGTCGAGCGGATGCCCTCCGGACTCCCCGCGTGGAACCCGCATGCCACATTCGCGCTCGTCACGAGACGGAGCATGCTCTCGTCGTCGCTGACGATGCGGTCGGGGACGTTCTCGCCGAGATCGGAGTTCAGATCGATCGATGTCATGGGGTCACGCTCCGATTCCGAGGAAGGCGAAGATGGGGCCGACCGAGACGATCCCCATGTACCAGGTCAGCAGCGTCACGAGCGTACCGGCGATGAGCAGCACCAGCGGGTACTTCTTCGTGCCGAGCAGGTCGCGACGGAACCAGCCGATGTACATGAAGACCGTGAGGCCGATCGGAAGGATGAGTCCGTTGAATCCGCCGACGAAGACGAGGATGGCGGCCGGTGCGGTGCCGATCGACAGGTAGACGATCAGCGACACGACGATGAAGGCGACGGTGGCGAGCTGCAGAGGCCATCCGCCCCGGAGCTTCTTCGTGAAGGTCGAGAGGAAGGTCGCCGAGGTGTAGGCGGCACCGATGACGGAGCTGATCGCCGCGGCCCAGAAGATCGCGCCGAAGATGCGCAGCCCCGCGTCGCCGAGGACGGCGCCGAAGGCCTGCCCTGCGGGGTTCGCTGCCTGGCTCGACAGGTCGAGCGAGACTCCGGAGGCGACCACGCCGAGGATCGCCAGGAACAGCACGTACCGCATCACACCCGTGACGAGGATGCCGTTCGCCGCGGCGCGCATCACGGGACCGGCCTGCTCGGGACCGGTGTGACCGGAGTCGAGGTACCGGTGGGCGCCGGAGTAGGTGATGTATCCGCCGACCGTTCCGCCGACGATCGTGGTGATGGTGGCGAAGTTGAGCTCGTCGGGCACGAAGGTCTGTCGCAGCGCTTCGCCGATCGGCGGCTGCGCGATCACCGCGACGACCACGGTCATCACGATCATGCCGACACCGAGCACGACGAGCACGATGTCCATGACCGGCCCGGCCTTCTTGATGAGGAAGATGATGATCGCGAGGCCCGCGGTGAGCGCACCGCCGAGCTTGGGGTCGATGCCGAGCAGCGCGTTCATCCCCAGTCCGCCACCGGCGATGTTGCCGATATTGAAGGCCAGACCGCCGATGACGACGAGCACGGCGATGACGTGGCCGGAGAACGGGATGGCCCTGTTCGCGAGTTCCCCGGCGCGCATGCCGGAGGAGGTGATCATCCGCCACACGTTCAGCTGCACGGCGATGTCGACGAGGATCGAGACGAGGATCGCGAAGGCGAACGCCGCCCCCATCGTCGCGGTGAAGGTGGCGGTCTGGGTGATGAATCCGGGGCCGATGGCGCTGGTAGCCATCAGGAAGATGGCGCCGATCACGGCGCTGCGGCCGGCGCGTCTCTTCGCGGCGGAGAGCCGGACTTCGTCTTCGGCGGACAGCGGGGCTGCGGTGTTCTCTGACATTGCGGGGGATTTCCCATCGTCGTTGGTGGGTGTCGAGTGACCCCCAGTGTAGAACGGAATGAGCAACATTGTTCAACAACTTTGTTTCCGCTGTGCTACGGAGACGTTGCTTTCACATGTTCGGAACGCCCGA
Source organism: Microbacterium hydrocarbonoxydans (assembly GCF_900105205.1). Classification (NCBI taxonomy): domain Bacteria; kingdom Bacillati; phylum Actinomycetota; class Actinomycetes; order Micrococcales; family Microbacteriaceae; genus Microbacterium; species Microbacterium hydrocarbonoxydans. The sequence continues at coordinate 3,364,883 of NZ_FNSQ01000005.1, forward strand.
TCCTCGAACGATCCGCCGCTCCGCGACCTACGATGAAGGCATGAACCAGCAGGGCATGCTCGCCGACGCGCTCCGTCAGCAGATCATCGACGGCGCCTTCGCCCCCGGTTCGCGACTGTCGGAATCCGCGATCGCCGAGCACTTCGGCGTCGCCAGGAACACGCTGCGCGAGGCGTTCCGGGCCCTCTCCGAGCAGGGGCTTCTCGAGCACATCCCGCACCGCGGCGTCTCGGTCGCCTCCCCGTCGATCGCCGACGTCATCGACATCTACCGCGCGAGGCGGATCATCGAATGCACCGCGCTCCTGCAGTCGGAGCCGGAGCACCCTGCCGTCCAGCGCATGCAGGAGGCGGTCCTCGCCGCAGAGGCCGCCGCTCGGGATGCACTCCTCGACGACACCGAGACGTGGCGCGCGGTCGGCAGCGCCAACATGGCGTTCCACGTCGCCCTGGTCGACCTCGCCGATAGTCCTCGGCTCGCGCGCACGTATCGCGACCTGGCGGCGGAGCTGAGACTCGCCTTCCTGAAGATCGACGACCCTCGATCGCTGCACGAGCCGTTCGTCCGCAAGAACCGCGCCGTGCTCGACACCTTCCTCGCCCGCGGTGCACAGGCGGGTGCCGCAGAGCTCGAGCGCTACCTCGTGCAGTCGGAGCGCGTCGTGCTCGGGGCTTTCGCCCGGATGCAGCTGGGCTGAGCCCGCCGACCGACCGCAGGCGCGGGAGGCATCCTCACTCCTCGGGGCGCAGCGCCCCCATCGCACGGAGGCGGACGTCCGCGGCGCGAGGCGCCAGGGGCAGCGGCAGATCGTTCTCGGGCTCCGGCAGCCCGTAGAGCCGATGCATCCAGCGGCGAGCGTCCTCGAGGGGGAAGGTGCCGCCGTAGACGGCGAACTTCATGAAGATCCCCTCCAGGGTGCTGCGCAGCATGATCTCCTCGAGCGCCGGGTCGGCGGCGCCTCGCGCTGCGAACACGGCACGCACCCGGTCCTCCGCGATCCTCGCCTGCTCGCCGTGGCGCTCCTCGGACTCCGCGAACAGCCGGTGCGTCTTCGGCTGCTGCTGCAGTGAGAAGACCGCGCGCTGCACGGGCAGGGCGTACCCGGTCGCGAGCAGCGCTCCGTCGATGATGCCGGCGAGGCGCTCATCGGCCGAACCCTCGGCCTCGGGGATGCCGAACAGCGTCTCGAACCACCGATCGACGACGGCCGAGACGAGGTGATCCTTGCCCCCGAAGTGGTAGCTGACCAGGCCCTGGGCGACGCCTGCACGCTGCGTGATCGCCGCGATGCTCGCCCCGGAGACGCCGTGCTCCGCGAACAGCGCGGTGGCAGCGTCGAGGATGGCCTCCCTCGATCGCTCGCGGGCGGTCCGGTTCTGATCGTCTGAACGTGCCATGGTGTGTCCGCTCCCCAGCATTGGACGACTTCGGTTTCCGCCCGGGACGCTATATATTACTGACTGAACGGCTATTCAAGCTATGAGCGGCCTCCGCGCCACAGCCCCGGGAGAGTGATGAGCCCCACGCGATGGTTCGCCCGGTCTCACGGGTTGACGCCGTCCGAGCAGTTCTCCGACTCGGACCTCGACGCGAACGCGCTCGCCCTCGGCCTGATGCAGATCCGCACCCTCCCCTCCGGCGCCTGGAACGATCCGACCGCCCCGTACCTCAGCAGCAGCGGACTCGAGGTGCTGGTGGATCAGTGGGGCGTCGGCACGCGCGGCGAGTGGTTGAACATGATCGACTTCCTCGCCACCGCTCGTCGGCGGCGGCACGCCCGGGAGCAGCACCTGGGAGTGCGAAATCACCTCGCCACCACCTCGGGGCGGACACCGACGGCGAGGGAATGGCTCGCCGCGATCGCCGCAGACGGAGGGGACGCGCGGGATGCCGGCCCGTTCGTCGCCGGCATCGAGCGGGTCGAGCACGAGGTGCGCGCTCACGTCGGCGCGGATGTCGTCACGCCGGAGCTGTTCGTGCGCACGCTCGATGCCTACGCACTCGGACAGGCGGTCGCGATGGCGACCTGGGGCGTCGCTCTCGGATATGCCGATGTCGGGGAGGCCCGACTGATCATCCATCGCGTCAACGGCGACGCCAGACGGTCCTTCGTGTCCTGGGCGGACTTCGGCCTCAGCTACCTCACCGGGCGGGTCATGCACTGGAGCGACGGCGACGTCGATGACACGGCCTTCGACAGGTTCGGCGACGGGTGGGAGACCTTCCGGGCAGCGACCCGCCGAGGAGCCCCCTGGGCGGCCCTGCCCTGGCATGTTCCCACCGAGGCCAGATCCTCCTCGCGGATGAGGTGAGCACAGACCCGTCGATGCGGGCCGACCCGGAGGGGGCGTCAGGTCCGCATCGACGTCCTCCCTGCGGCTGCCTTCTGCGGCTGCGTTCTGCGACTACGACGAGGCGCGCACCACGAGCTCGGTCGGCAGGATCGTCGTGTGCGCGGGGTCGCGACCGGCCAGGCGCGACAGCAGCACGGCCGCCATCGCCTCGCCCTGTGCGTACATGGGCTGGCGCATCGTGGTCAGCGGCGGATCGGTGCTCACCGCCACGGACGAATCGTCGAAGCCGACGAGCGCGACGTCTTCGGGCACCCGGATGCCGGCGGCACGCAGAGCCGTCAGAGCGCCACGAGCCATCAGGTCGCTCGCCACGAAGATCGCGTCGGGGCGACCGGCCGCGAGGATGCGGCGCGCGGCATCCGCTCCGCTCGTCTCGCTGTAGTCGCCCGCCTCCTCGGCGAAGGGCGAGAGCCCAGCCTCGGCGAGCGCCCCACGGAAGCCCTGCACTCGGTCGACGGACGAGACCATGGTCATCGGCCCCGAGATCGTCGCGATCCGCGTGCGGCCCGTCTCGATGAGATGGGCGGTGGCTGCTCGGGCGCCGGCGACATTGTCGACGTCGACTACGTAGTCGCCCTCGCGGATCCGCACCGGACGACCACCCCAGACGACCGGCACGGCGTCGGCGACGCGGTCGATGAACGCATCGCTCGTGTGGTGGGAGACGATGAGCGCGCCGTCGACCCCGCCGTTGCGCACGAAGCTCGTCATCTTGTCGCCGGGGTCGTCGCTCGCGATGAGCAGGTTCAGCAGGTAGTCGGAGCCGCGCAGAGCGCCGGTGATGCCCGCGACGATCGCCGCGAAGAACGGGTCGCCGAAGAAACGCGTCGTGTCCTCGGGGACGATCAGCGCGATCGCGTGCGTCTGCCTCGAAGCGAGGGAGCGCGCTGCGCGGTTGGGGACGTAGCTGAGCTCCTCGATCGCGCGCTTGACGGCGACGAGAGCCTCGGGGCTCACGGCCGTCGAGCCGTTCACGACGCGCGACACCGTCGACCGCGATACCCCGGCAGCGGATGCCACCTCTTCGATGGTCGCTCGTGACGACACGACTCTCCCTCCGTCCGGCAGCGACGCCGGATGCGCCCCGTGCCGCCGACCGGCGTCAGAGAGCCCGGGCGGCGATGATGCGAGCGTACTCCCGACCGGAGTCCTTGAGGCTCCGCTCCTGCGTGTCGTAGTCGACGCGGACGATGCCGAACCGCTTGTCATAGCCCCACGCCCACTCGAAGTTGTCGAACATCGACCAGTAGAAGTAGCCGCGCACGTCGACCCCGGCATCCGCGGCATCCAGCACCGCTCCGAGGTGCAGGCGCAGGAACTCGGTGCGGTCCTCGTCGTGCACCCGCGTCTCGCCGTCCTCGATCACGGCGACGTCGTCGTAGGCTGCGCCGTTCTCGGTCATGTAGAGCACGGTCCCTGCGGGCTCGGCGTAGTCGGTCCACACGCGCTGCAGCAGACGGGTGAGGCCCTCGGGCTGCACCTCCCAGTTCTGGGCGGTGCGAGGCAGGCCGCGCTCGACCGCGTGGATGCCGTCGCTCGAGGGGTAGGGACTGCGCCCCGGCCTGCTGGTCGCCGGGCCGCCGCTGACCGGCGCCACCTCGGGAGCAGCCCCCGCGACGAGGTCGCCGTGGTAGTAGTTGACGCCCTGCGTGTCGATGCGCTGCGAGATCACGTCGAGGTCGCCGTCGTGCACGGCCTCCGCGAATCGCGCCACGGCGCCGGCATCCACCGCTCTGATGTCCCTGATGATGTCGTCGGGGTACACGCCTCGGTAGATCGGGTCGAGGAACCAGCGGTTGAACTGTCCGTCGACGCGGCGAGCAGCGTCGACGTCGGCCGGGTTGTCGGGATCGGCGGGGTCTGCGACCGTGTGGTTCAGCGTGATGCCGAGGTTGAGGCTCTCATCGCGCCCCCGGAGCTCGCGGACGGTCTCGCCGTGGGCGAGCAGCAGGTGGTGCGCCGACAGAAGTCCTTCGGCGACGCTCGTGTGACCTGGCGCGTGCTCCCCGCCTGTATAGGAGAGGAACGACGAGCACCACGGCTCGTTCAGGGTCGTCCACACGTTCACGCGGTCGCCCAGAGCGTCGTGCATCGTGCCGGCGTACTCGAGGAAGCGTCCGACGGTGTCACGGTTGGTCCACCCGCCGGTCTCCTGCAGCGCCTGCGGCATGTCCCAGTGATACAGCGTCAGCCAGGGCAGGATGTCGTTCGCGAGCAGCTCGTCGACCAGGCGCTCGTAGAAGTCCACGCCCTTCGCGTTCACCGCGCCGCCGTCGGGCCGGACGCGCGACCACGAGGTCGAGAAGCGGTACGTCTGCAGCCCGAGCTCCTTCATGAGGGCGACGTCCTGCGGGTAGCGGTGGTAGTGGTCGCACGCGACGTCGCCGTTGTCTCCCCCGATCACTGCGCCGGGCTCGCGGCTGAAGGCGTCCCAGATCGAGGCCGTGCGTCCGTCTTCGAAGGCCGCCCCCTCGATCTGATACGCCGCTGTCGCGGCTCCGAACAGGAAGTTCTCGGGGAAGGCGCGGGTCATAGAGGTCATCCTTTCACCGCGCCCGCCATGATGCCACTGACCAGCTGCCGGCCCGCCACGACGAACAGGACGAGCAGCGGAAGGGTCGCGAGCACCGCGCCGGCGAGCACGATGGAGTAGTCGATGTAGTAGCCGGACTGCAACTGGCTGAGCGCCGTCTGCAGCGTCGGGTTCTGCGGGGAGAGCACGATCAGGGGCCAGAGGTAGTCGGTCCACGCCGTCATGAAGGTGAAGAGGCCGAGGATCGCCATGGCAGGACGAGCGGCCGGGATGCCGACGGTGAGGAACGTGCGGAACTGGTTGGCTCCGTCCATCCGCGCCGCCTCGATCAGCTCGTCGGGGATCACGTCGACCAGGTACTGCCGCATGAAGAAGACGCCGAAGGCCGTCACCAGTGTCGGCACGATGACCGCACCGATCGATCCGGTCCAGCCGAGCTCGCGCATCAGCATGAACAGCGGGATGATGCCCAGCTGGGTCGGGATCGCCATCGTCGCGATCACGAAGATCATCAGTCCATCACGACCCTTGAAGCGCAGCTTGGCGAACGCGTAGCCGGCGAGGGTCGAGAACGTCACCACCGACACCGTGATGATCCCGGAGATGAGGAACGAGTTTCCCAGAGCGAGCCAGAACGGGATCGCGTCGAACACCTTGGCGGCGTTGGCGAAGAAGTTCCCGCCGGGGAACAGGGGCAGGGTCTCGCCCCTCGTCGCGTTCGTGCCGCTCGCCACGACGACCGACCACCACAGCGGGTAGACGCTGCCGATGATGAACGCGGCCAGCAGGCCGTAGGTGAGGAAGCCGGGGCGGCTGCCGATGCCGGCGTTGCCGCCGACGGCCGCGCGGCGCTTCCGGATCTTCTCGGGGACGCTCAGCGCCTGGGTGGCGGTCATCGCGCGTTCTCCTCGGTCGTGGTGGCGATCGTCCTGCCGGCGGCTGACGTGTCGGTGGCGCTGCCGGTGGTGGCGCTGCCGGTGGTGGCGCTGCGCGCACGTCGGCGCGCAGCGCGGCTCTTCGGAGCATCCCCTGTCGAGATGCGCTGCGAGATGAGGAAGTTGATCAGCCCGATCCCGACGATCAGCACGAACAGCAGGATCGCGACGGCGGATGCCTGGCCGAGATCGCGGCGGAAGAATGCGAGGTCCCACAGGAACAGCACCGTCGTCTGGAACTGCCTGTCGCTGCCGCCGATGCCGCCGGCGGAAGACACGTCGAACAGGCGTGGCTCGGCGAAGATCTGCAGACCGCCGATGGTGGCGGTGATGATCACGAAGATGAGCGTCGGTCGGATCGTCGGGATCGTGATCGAGAAGAAGCGACGGGCGGCTCCCGCCCCGTCGAGGGCGGCCGATTCATAGAGGTCGCGCGGCACGGCCTGCATGGCGGCGAGCAGGATCAGGGCGTTGTACCCGGTCCAGCGGAAGTTCACCATCACGGCGATCGCGATGTGCGACAGGGCGGTGTCCTCCTTCCACTGCTGGTCGGCGATGCCGACGAGGTTGAGGAGATTGTTGGCGAGGCCGTCAGCCTCGTTGAAGATGCTCGAGAAGATGATGGCGATCGCGACGGGGGTCACCACGAACGGGATCAGCACACTCATCCGCCAGAACGTGGGAGCGCGAAGGCCTCTGTCGAGGAGGTAGGCGATGAAGAGGGCGACGGCCAGCTGCGGCACCGCGGACAGCAGGAAGATGCTCAGCGTGTTGAAGATCGAGTTCCAGAACATCGAATCGGCCAGGATCGCGGCGAAGTTCCCGAGACCGATGAACTCGCCTTCGCCTCTGAGCAGATCCCATTCGTGGACGGCCACCCAGACGGTGTAGATCAGGGGGAAGAGACCGAACAACCCGAACAGCAGGAAGAAGGGCGAGATGTAGAAGTACGGAGAAGCGTTCTGGTCGAACCGCGAGAGGCGGTGCCGCCAGGGACGCCGCGATGCGGCATCCGCTGTCGCGGTCTTCGCGCGCTTCGACGACGCCACCGTCGTCTCCGAGCGCTCATGGGTGAGGGTCATGGCTCTTCCTTGGTCCTGGTCCGGGGCGTCTGAGGTGCTCCGGTCGCAATCCGTGTCGCCCGCCCGTGAGGGCGACGCGGCACGAACTGCGACCGGAGCGGATGCGGTGGCTGGTTCAGTCGACCAGCTTGTTCAGGAGCGCGATCGCGGCGTCCCAGGCGCCCTGAGTGTCGGTCTCGCCTCGGTCCAACCCGCTGAGGGCGGGGCCGAAGACGTTCTCCTGGATGATGGAGTCGTCTGCGCCCTTGAACTGCGCGACGACGCCCTTGGCCCGCTCCGCGAGGATGGCACCCGTGGGCGCACCGTTGAAGAACTCATTCGGCGTCGCGTCGGCCGCGAGGGTCTCCTGCGCCTTGATCGTCGAGGGGAAGTTGCCAGCCGCGGCGGACTGCTTCACCTGCTGCTCAGGCTGCGTCAGCCAGTCGGCGAGGTCGGCCGCAGCCTCCTGGTGCTGCGAGGACTCCGAGATCGACAGCCACGCGCCGCCCCAGTTGGCCTGGCCACCGGGGAAGACGTCGGCGAAGTCCCACCCGGTCGACGCGTCGCCGCCACCGGCCTCGACCTGACCCTGAACGATGCCGAGCATCCATCCGGGGCAGACGAAGGTGGCGAAGGATCCGTCGACGAACGACTTGCCGCCGTTCCAGTCCCATGCCTTCTGTGCGGCCGACTGACCGCCCTCGGTCGCAGCCCCGAGCATCTCGAAGCGCTCCTTGAGCTCGTCGTTGCCCTCGACGTTGAGCTCGCCGTCAGCGGTGTAGTAGCCCTCGTCGAGCTGGTTGACCATGGCGTTCCAGACGAAACCGGAGTGGTCGTACCAGGCCTTGCCGGTCTTGTCGGTGTACTCCTGGCCCACGGCGAAGTAGTTCTCCCAGTCGCCGTTCAGCAGTTCTGCGACGGACTCGCGGTCGCTCGGCATCCCGGCGGCCTCGAATGCGGCGCCGTTGTAGCAGATGCCGCTGGGGCCGATGTCGGTGCCGTAGCCGATGACGCGCCCGTCAGGGTCGGTGACCTGGTCGTACTTCCATTCGAGCCAGTCGCCCTTGCGGTCCTCGATGCCGTGGTCGCGCAGGTCGATGAAGGTGTCTGGCGCGTCCGCCATGATCGCTCCGAGCCAGCCCTCCTCGATGGCGACGATGTCGCTGAGGCCGGAGCCTGCGCCGATCTTGGTGAAGACGTCGGTGCGCGCGTTGCCACCGGTGTCGATGTTGGTCGCCTCGATCGTGACGTTCGGGTGCGCCTTCTCGTACTCCTTGTAGAGGTCTTCGTATCCGAAGGTGCCGAACGTGGTGATCGTCAGGGTCACCTTCTCGTCGCTGGCGGCGCCGTCGCCGCTCTCAGGGCCGGAAGCTGCGCAGCCGGCGAGAGCCAGGGCGGAGACGGATGCCGCGGCTGCTGCCGTGAGGATCCGCTTGCGGGCACGTGTGTTCACAGTTCACTCCTTTGTGGTGGGTCGTGCGGTGGTGGTGCGGGTGGTGCTCGGGGTCGTGCGTGGTGACTCCTGTGGTGATTCCCCGGTGGTTCCCTCGTGGAACCCGGTGAATCTTCATGGGAGCGCTCCCACGCACTGTTGAGTGACTCTATGGGAGCGCTCCCACGGTGTCAAGCCCGAGACTTGGCGTGCATACCTCAGCACGAGAACGCTCGATACGGCCGCTCGGCCCCGATTTCAGCGATTCCCGCCTGATTCTGCTGAGTTGTGAACGCGGCGTACCCTTGACCGGTGCCCGACACCGAACTCTCCCCCGCTCTCGTCCGCGCCGCATCGCTGATCCGCAGCATCCCGGACTATCCGGAACCGGGCATCGTCTTCCGCGACATCACGCCCCTCCTCGCCGACGCCGAGGCGCTGCAGGCCACCACCGAGGCGATCATCGCTCCGTTCGCCGGCCAGTTCGACGTGGTCGCCGGAATCGAGGCGCGCGGGTTCATCCTCGCCGGGACTGCGGCGATCGCCGCCGGGGTCGGACTCATCCCGATCCGCAAGGCCGGCAAGCTGCCCCGACCCGCAGCATCCGTCGACTACGCCCTCGAATACGGCACAGCCACGATCGAGATGCACGACGACCTTCCCGCCGGATCCCGGGTCCTGCTGATCGACGACGTCCTCGCCACGGGCGGCACGTTGGCAGCCGGGCGCGAGCTGGTCGAGCGCCTCGGCAGCCACGTCATCGGCATCTCGGTGCTGTTCGAGATCGACGGCCTCGGCGGCCGCGATGCGATCGGCGACCTGCACACGGTCTTCCACGCCTGAGGCCCGAACCACCGCGTCGTCCGACTCACGCGAGCCGGTAGACTGGACACGCCCGTCCGCCCGCGACTTCCGGAGCCGTTCATGCCCACCATCGTCGTCGACGTCATGCCCAAGCCCGAACTGCTCGACCCGCAGGGGAAGGCTGTGTCCGGCGCATTCACCCGTCTCGGCGTCGAGGGATTCTCCGATGTGCGCATCGGCAAGCGTTTCGAACTCACGGTCGACGGCGAGGTCACCGACGAGGTGCTCGCCGAGGCCCGTCGCATCGCCGACGAGGTGCTCTCCAACTCCGTGATCGAGGATGTCGTCGGCATCGAGGTCGCCGAGTGACCGTGCGCATCGGCGTCGTCACCTTCCCCGGCTCGCTCGACGACCGCGACGCCCAGCGCGCCGTGCGCATCGCCGGTGCCGAGCCGGTCGCGCTGTGGCACGGTTCGCACGACCTCGAGGGCGTCGACGCCCTCGTGCTCCCCGGCGGCTTCAGCTACGGCGACTACCTGCGCGCCGGCGCGATCGCCGCACTCTCGCCGATCATGAGCGAGGTCAAGGATGCCGCAGCCAAGGGCATGCCGATCCTCGGGATCTGCAACGGCTTCCAGATGCTGGTCGAAGCGCACCTGCTGCCCGGCGGATTGATCCGCAACGACCACCAGCACTTCGTCCGTCGCGACCAGAAGCTCACGGTCGAGAACTCCGACACGGCCTGGACGAACCGGTTCCGCACCGGCCAGGAGATCACGATCCCTCTCAAGAACGCCGACGGCGGGTACATCGCCGACGAGGAGACGCTCGACCGCCTCGAGGGCGAGGGGCTCGTGGCATTCCGCTACGCAGGCGTCAACCCCAACGGCTCGCTGCGCGACATCGCCGGACTCACGAACGAGGCCGGCAACGTCGTGGGGCTGATGCCGCATCCGGAGCACGCGACCGAGGCCGGGTTCGGTCCGGACACGACCGTCGCAATGCGGTCGGGCGTCGACGGGCTGGACTTCTTCACGAGTGCGATCGCCGCAGTAGCGCGCGTCGCGGCGTAAGCGCCGCACGCGCTCGTGTGCGCGGCTGGCGTGTGCGCGGCTGGCGGGGTCAAAAGAGCATCCGAAACGGGCCTGCCGCGTGCGTAACTGACCCCGCACGGCCTGCGAGGTGCACTATCGACCCCGCACCGATGAGCCACCCCGCGCCCGTGGCGGCGACGGTACGTGCCCGCGGGCGTGGCCAGGCGTGGTCAAAAACGCATCCAAAACGGGCGCTTCCGATGCGTTACTGACCACGCACCGCGCCCATGATGCGTTACTGACCACGCACCGCGCACACGGCGGAGCTCACGGCGGCAGAGGTTTCGGCGCCCGGTCAGTCGGCGGGCAGCTGGAACGGGTTGTCCCCCGCGGCGGCGAGCAGGTACCAGGCGGTCGCACCGGTGTGCAGGCTCGCGTAGTAGAGGTCTCCGAACCCCGAGTCCAGGCCGTCCGTCGATGTCGCGACGATTCCCTTGCCGTCGCCGTTCGCGGCATCGCGCTGACCGAGGCGGATGCTGCTCAGCAGCGCCTCGGCGCGGTCGGCGTCACCGGGCGCATCCCGCAGTCGGAGCGCCAGCGCCAGGTGACCGCTGCCCTCGAACCAGACCTTGGACACATCGGTGTCGCTGATCGACGGCCCCTGATACGGACCGTCCGTCGCGATCAGGTTGTCGAGCGTCCAGTCCAACGACGTGTCGTACCGGGGGTCGCCCGTGGCGAGCGAACTCCATGTCTGCGCATCGAGGGGGATCGGTCGCGTGTTGACCGTCGAGCCGTCGAGCAGCGTTCCGGTGTCGACATGGCCGTCTGCGCTCTGCATCGCCGCGACGAAGCCGCTCGCGACAGCCGCGCGCTCGCCCCACACCGGGTCGCCGGTCAGTTCCGCGAGCTGGGTGAAGAATCCGGCGAGGTCGCTGTTGTGCTCGGTGGACTTCCACTCCAGCGACGAGCCGTTCTCGAGCTGTCCACCCGTGTACCCGAAGGGCGCGCGCACCATGTCCGCCGTGTTCGTCTGGATCCACTGCGCGAGCTGCAGCGCGCCGTCGAGGTACTTCTGTTCCCCGGTCGCGTGGAAGAGCCGCGCGAGAGCCATGCCAACCCAGGCCTGGTTGCCGGTGAACGTGCCGGGGCCGGTGATCTCGACACGTCCCTGACGGATGCCGTGCGGCTCGTACGACGTCCGGACGCGCCCATCGCCGATCGGGTCGTTCTCCTGCACGAACAGGAGAGTGTCGCCGACAGCCTGTGCGCGGCGGATGTCGTCGGGCAGCCCGCGGGCGGTGTACGCGATCACCACGAGGGCGTCGTCGTAGACGAACGAGGGGGTGAAGTCCCAGGTCGGCAGGTCGGTGAAGAAGCCGCCCTCGTAGCTGCGCGGCAGGCAGTGCCCCGCACCGTCGCAGAACTGGTCGACGCGGGCATCGAGGAACTCGTACGCCAGCGAGACGGAGAGCGTCGGATCGGGGGCTGCGCCGTCGGCCGTCGGGTCGTCGGTCGAGGCATCACCGGAGGCCGCGGTCGCCGCCCCCGCGAACAGCGCGGCCGCGACGAGCGCAGCGGCGACGACCCACGGAGCTGAGCGGCGCGACGGACCCGACATGAAGACCCCCTCGGTCTGAACCGCGATCCGAGCGCGCGGCTCGCGGGCGACCAGCAGGTCACAACCGAAATGCTGGCATACCAGGAAGTACGGGCGGAAGTGGCAAAGGTCTACATCTTCGTCGTGCGCGCGCATGCCCTGTCACGCCCCGCGAGTAACATGCGAGCCATGCCCATCACCCTGGAGAACGTCGGCATCGCCGTCCGCGACCTGGAGGCCACGATCGCCTTCTTCACCGACCTCGGGCTCAGCGTGCTCGGTCGCGACGAAGTCAGCGGCGAATGGGCCGACACGGCGGTCGGCCTCGACGGCAACCATGCGAAGATCGCCGTCCTGCAGACACCGGACGGCCACGGGCAGATCGAGCTGTTCGAGTACATCCATCCGGATGCGATCGAGACCGAGCCCACCCTGCCGAATGAGATCGGGATGCATCGGATCGCGTTCGCGGTCGACGACATCGACGAGTCCCTCGCGATCGCGGCTCGGCACGGATGCCACCCGTTGCGCGGCGTCGCCGACTATCAGGGCGTGTACAAGCTGACCTATCTGCGCGGTCCGAGCGGGATCCTGGTGATGCTCGCGCAGGACCTCACGAAGACGACGTCGGGTTAGCCCAGCGCCGGGGGCCACACCCCGATGATCAGCGACATCACCACGATGGTGACGAGCTCATGGGCGATGTTCATCGTCGTCAACGCCGTCGGGCGCCCCTCGAACGCGTCGTGCGTGATGAACCGGGCCGCGGTGAATCCCGCCCACAGCAGGACGCCGGTGACGACCGCCGCCCAGAAGAACGATCCGTCATAGAAGTGCCAGGCGATGGCGGATGCTCCGGCCAGCACCCACGCCGTCGCGAAGCTGACGAACACCGTGGTGATGATCGCCATCGTGGCGCTCGAACCCGACCGATCCATGTCGACGTTCGCGAGCTTCGACCAGCGCGTGCCGAACACCTTCGGCGCGTACCAGATCGAGCCGACGATCATGCTCGAGGCCGTGGCCAGCAGCACCGCCCAGTAGTTGATCTCGGGAACCATGACAGCCTCCAGTCGTCGGATGCCCGAAGCATACTCCCGGCCTGCAAGCAGCCAGCGGCGCGACGTGGGATATCGCGTCCCCGAATCGATTCGATCACGGTTATGGCAATCATGTAAGCGTTTGCACTAATCTGATGCCATGGCACAGCTTGAGCAGATCGCAGCCCCCGGTTCCGAGTGGTGGCGCAGTGCGGTCATCTACCAGATCTACCCCCGTTCGTTCGCCGACGCCTCGGGCGACGGCATCGGCGACCTGCCGGGCATCACGAGTCGGCTCGACTCGCTGAAGGAGCTCGGCGTCGACGCGATCTGGCTGAGCCCGTTCATGACGAGCCCGCAGCGGGATGCCGGCTACGACGTGGCGGACTACCGCGATGTCGACCCGCTGTTCGGCACGCTCGACGACTTCGACACCATGCTGAACGAGGCGCACACCCGCGGCATCCGTGTCGTGGTCGACCTGGTCCCGAACCACTCGTCCGCTCAGCACGCCTGGTTCCAGGCGGCGCTGAAGGCCGCGCCTGGAAGCCCTGAGCGCGCGCGCTACATCTTCCGCGACGGCAAGGGCGAGAACGGCGAGCTGCCCCCGAACAACTGGGAGTCCGTCTTCGGCGGCGGCATGTGGGAGCGCATCACCGAGGCCGACGGCACGCCCGGCCAGTGGTACCTGCACATCTTCGATCCCACCCAGCCCGACTTCGACTGGAACAACGAAGAGGTCCGCGAGGAGTTCCGCTCGATCCTGCGCTTCTGGCTCGACCGCGGCGTCGACGGCTTCCGCGTCGACGTGGCCCACGGCATGATCAAGGCCGAAGGCCTGCCCGACTACACCCCGCCGGCCGACGCCGACTCGATGGGTGGCGGCGAGGCGAACGTGCCGTACTGGGGACAGGACGGCGTGCACGACATCTACCGCGACTGGCACAAGGTGCTGGCCGAGTACGACGGCGACCGCGCACTGTGCGGCGAGGCCTGGATGCCGACGCTGAAGCAGACCGCCCTGTGGGTGCGCCCCGACGAGATGCACCAGACCTTCAACTTCCCGTACCTCATGACCGAGTGGGATGCGAAGGCCCTGGGCGACGTCATCCGCGAGTCGCTCGACGCGTTCGGCGCGGTCGGCGCACCGAGCACCTGGGTGCTGTCGAACCACGACGTGGTCCGCCACGCCTCGCGTCTCGCGCTCACCGCCGAGAACCCCCAGGGTGAGGGCATCGGCCCGAACACCCCGGACAAGCCCGACACCGCGATCGGCCTGGCCCGTGCTCGCGCAGCGACGACCGTCATGCTCGCCCTGCCCGGATCCGCCTACCTGTACCAGGGCGAGGAGCTGGGTCTGCCCGAGGCGATGGAGATCCCCGACGCGTTCCGTCAGGACCCGACCTGGTTCCGCACCAACGGCGAGCGCTACGGCCGTGACGGATGCCGCGTCCCGCTGCCGTGGGAGGCGGATGCTCCGGCATTCGGCTTCAACGAGACCGGCGCCTCCTGGCTCCCGCAGCCCGCGGACTGGGCCGCCTACTCCCGCGAGGTCGAGGAGAAGGACGAGACCTCCACCCTCTCGCTCTACAAGCAGCTGCTCTCCGGGCGCCGCGAGCACGACTTCGGCAGCGGTTCGCTGGTCTGGGAGGATGCCGGCGCGCACGCCGTCGCCTTCCGTCGTGGTGCCGTGCACGTCGTCGCGAACCTGGGCACCGAGCCGATCGAGCTGCCGGCCGACGCGACGGTGCTGGTCCGCAGCCAGCCGTTCGAGGGCACGTCGCTGCCGGTCGATTCGGCCGTCTGGTACATCACGGCGTAAGCCGCACGCGGTGGGGCCACGGCATCCGATCCGGTGTCGCGGCCCCTCCGCCGCAGAGAGGATCACCATGGCGAGCATCGATGAGGTCGCCCGGCTCGCCGGGGTGTCGACCGCGACGGTCTCCCGCGCGCTGAGCGGTCGCGGTCACGTCTCGGAATCGGCGCGCTCGCGCGTGCAGGAGGCCGCGGCAGCGCTCGGCTACGTCGTCTCGTCGCGGGCGTCGAGCCTGGCATCCGGTCGCACCCGCAACGTCGGCGTGGTGGTGCCCTTCCTCGATCGCTGGTTCTTCAGCACGGTGCTCTCGGGGGTCTCGTCCGCACTGATGCGTGAGGGATACGACATCACGCTCTACAACATCACCGCCGACAAGGACGTGCGTCGGCACGTGTTCGACACCTTCCTGCGTCGCCAGCGGGTGGATGCCGTGATCGCCGTCTCGATCGAGCTCGACGACGACGAGACGCAGTATCTGCTCGACCTGGGGCTTCCCGTGATCGCGATCGGCGGACCGAACCCGAAGCTCGACACGCTCACGGTCGACGACGTCGCCGTCGCCCAGTTGGCGACCGAGCACCTGATCGGCCTCGGCCATCGCGACATCGCCCACATCGGCGCGAACCCCGAATTCGACATCGACTTCCACATCCCGACCAACCGTCGTCAGGGCTTCGAGAAGGCGCTGGCGAAAGCCGGCATCCCGTTGAATCCCGCCTTCCTCGAACCGGCCGACTTCACGGTCGAGGGTGGCTACCGGGCCGCGAAGCAGCTGCTCGGCAGGCCGGGCCCCCGCCCGACGGCGGTGTTCGCCGCGTCGGACGAGATGGCCATCGGCGCGATCCTCGCCGCCCGCGACCTCGGCTTCGCCGTGCCGGAGGACCTGTCGATCGTCGGCATCGACGGCCACGAGCTCGGCGAGTTCTTCCGCCTGACCACGGTCGACCAGTTCCCGCTCGGGCAGGGCGAGAGGGCTGCGGATGCCGTGCTCGCCAAGCTCACGGACGGGGATGCCGCGGGCATCCCTGCCGCTCTGCCGTACGAATTGAACGTGCGCGGCACGACAGCTCGGCGCGTGTAGCGAGAGATTCTCCCCGCTCAGGGCGCCATGCCGCCATACTGATGCGATGGACGCGCTCAACGATTTCGTGCTCTCTGCCGGCGATGGGCTGTGGACGTGGGTGGTGCTGCCGATCCTGGTGCTCCTCGGTCTGTACTTCACCCTGCGATCGGGCGTGGTGCAGTTCCGCCTCATCCCCGAGATGTTCCGGACCCTCACGGACCGCACGCCCCGCAAGGAGAACGGCGAGCCGCAGTCCGTCTCCGCGTTCCAGGCGTTCACGATCTCAGCGGCCTCCCGGGTCGGCGTGGGCAACATCGCGGGCGTCGGCACCGCGATCGCCATCGGCGGTCCGGGCGCGATCTTCTGGATGTGGACGATGGCGTTCATCGGCGGGGCGTCGAGCTTCATCGAGTCGACGCTCGGCCAGGCGTTCAAGGTCCGCGACAAGGACGGCTTCCGCGGCGGCCCCGCGTACTACATGCAGCACGGACTCAAAGCGCGCTGGATGGGCATCCTCTTCGCCGTCATCCTGATCGTCTGCTTCCCCTTCGCGTTCAGCTCCCTGCAGGCGAACACGATCAGCGCCACGGTGTCATCGAGCTTCGGCGGCGAAGTGGCCTGGATCCCGTGGGTGGTCGGCATCGTCCTCGCCATCCTGACCGCACTCGTCGTCTTCGGGGGCATCCGTCGCATCGCCAGCGTCACGCAGGCGGTCGTGCCCGCCATGGCCCTGGGGTACCTGCTGCTCGGCCTCGTGATCGTCGGCCTGAACTTCGAGCGGCTTCCTGAGGTCTTCGCCTCCATCTACACCCAGGCGTTCGGATTCAACGAGGTGGTCGGCGCCGCACTGGGGACGATCATCATGACGGGCGTCAAGCGCGGCATGTTCTCCAACGAGGCCGGCCTCGGATCGGCGCCGAACGCAGGGGCGAGCGCGGCGGTCACGCATCCGGTCAAGCAGGGGCTCGTCCAGACGCTCGGCGTCTACTTCGACACGTTCCTCGTCTGCTCGATCACGGCGTTCATCATCCTCGTCTCCACACCGGATCTCGCGAACGCGACTCGCGGCATCGGCCTCACGCAGAACGCGATCGTGAGCAACCTCGGCGAGTGGTCGAACATCCTCCTCAGCATCATCATCTTCCTGCTGGCGTTCAGCTCGATCCTCGGCAACTACTACTACGGCGAATCCAACATCGAGTTCATCAGCAGCCGGCCCTCGATCCTCACCGCCTACCGCGTGCTCGTCGTCGCGATCATCTTCCTCGGATCGATCGCCTCGGCGGACATCATCTGGAACACGGCCGACGGCATCATGGGGCTCATGGCGATCGTGAACCTCGTGGCGATCGCGCTCCTGTCCGGCATCGCCTTCAAGCTGCTGCGCGACTACTCCGAGCAGCGCCGCGCGGGCCTCGATCCGGTGTTCACCCGTGCGCGGATGCCCGAGGTCACCGGCATCCAGTGCTGGGAGGACGAGTTGAGCGTCACCGGCCCGATCCCGGTGCAGGGCGAGCAGCGCTCGCGACGCCGCTGACCCTGCTCACGCGGGCCGTCTCGGCCGGCCCCCGTGGATTCAGACGTCGAGCCGCTCCCGTCGGGCCAGCGCGCTCCGCCGTGCGAGGACGAGTCCGCCCACCATCGCGGCGATAAGAGATCCGAGGAGCACGCCGATCTTGACGTGCTCGTCGGCGACCGAACTCGATCCGTAGGCGAGCTCTCCGACGAGAAGCGAGACGGTGAATCCGATGCCGGCGAGGAAGGCCATCCCGGCGAGATCCGGCCATCGCAGCGACTCGTCGAGGCGCAGCGCCGGCACGCGGCTCAGGAGGAACGTCGTCGTCAGGATCCCGATCGGCTTGCCCAGCACGAGTCCCACAATGATGCCGATCGCGATCGGATCGGTCAGCGCCGACCGCAGTCCGTCGACGCCGCCGATCGTGACCCCCGCCGCGAAGAAGGCGAAGACAGGCACGGCGAACAGCGTCGCCACGACACCCCAGCGGTCGGCGAAGTGCGGGGCGAGGCCGTCGAAGAGCGGCTCGCCGTCGGCATCCGTCCCTCGCGGCACCCGAGCGCGCTCGGTCGGGATGACAGGAACGACGAAGCCGAGCAGCACGCCGGCGACGGTCGCGTGGATGCCGGCGGCGTGGATGCAGACCCACACCGCGATCGCGAGAGGCAGCAGGATCCACCACGCCCGCACGCCCTTCTGAACGAGCAGCGCGAATCCCGCGAGCGGCAGCAGAGCGAGCGTCAGCCACGGGAGGCTGATCGAGTCGGTGTAGAACGTCGCGATGATCGTGATGGCGATCAGGTCGTCGATGATCGCCAAGGTGAGGAGGAAGACGCGGAGCGCCGGCGGGAGGAACCGTCCGACCACCGCGATCACCGCCACGGCGAAGGCGATGTCGGTCGCGGTCGGGATGGCCCACCCCCGCAGGGCGTCGGCATCACCGGCGTTGATGAGAGCGAAGATCACCGCGGGCACGATGACGCCGCCGACGGCCGCGGCGATCGGCAGGGCGGCCTGACGCGGGTCTCGCAGGCGGCCGGTGACGAACTCCTCCTTCAGCTCGAGACCCACGACGAAGAAGAAGATCGCGAGCAGGCCGTCGGCTGCCCAGGTGCCGATGCTCAGGTCGAGATGCAGCGCAGGGATGCCGACGGTGGCGTCGCGGACGGACTCGTACCACGACACCGCGGGCGTGTTCGCGAGGATCAGCGCGGCGACCGTGGCGGCGAGCAGGAGCGCCCCGCCGAAGGCGTCGCTGCGGGCGGTGGAGCGGATGCCGCGCCACAGCTCATGCGGAGCGAGACGGAGACGGGATCGGGTACGGACAGGGGAAGCGGACATGACGAGACCTCACGCGGGAGAAGGGTGGACGGCGCGGAAGACCGCACCCTTCGAGGCGCGGTCTAGCAGCGTGGTGGCGGGCAGCCCGCGATCTCACCGTGCGAGAGCGTGCCCCACACGCTGGTCCAGCCGTTCGTGCCCGGGTGCAGCACGACACGCATCCATTCCCTCATCGGCGTCGCCGATCGCAGCTCATGCGGAGCACGCGTCGAGCCGGCGATCGAGAGGAGGGCCATGATGCCCAGCCTATCGACCGCGGCTGCGCGACCGATCAGAGCCCGCGCAACGCCTCGCCGGCGGCGTCCAGCGCGCCATCGGCCAGGGCGAAGTACGCCCACTTGCCGCGCTGCTCGCGGGTGACGAGGCCCGCATCGGTCAGGAGCTTCATGTGGTGCGAGACCGTGCCCTGCGACAGTCCGACCGGGTCGGTGAGGTCGCAGATGCAGGCCTCACCACCCTCGGCGGACGAGATCATCGACAGCAGCCGCACCCTCGTGGGATCCCCGAGCGCCTTGAAGAGTCGCGCGATCCGCTCAGCCTCTGCGAGGGGCAGCGAGGGCGCGGTGCCCGACGTGCAGCACGCCGTCTGATCGATCGTCACCGGAAGCGTCATGACCCAATCCTCTCACGTATTGACATTCTTCGATACGTGAGCGACGCTTTCTCATATTGAAGATTCTCGATCTGAGGAGTGCTGATGTCTGAGCTTCCCGTCGTCGTCATCGGAGCAGGGCCGCAGGGCCTCGCCGCAGCGGCGCATCTCGTCGAGCGTGGCGAGGAGGTCATCGTCGTGGAGCGCGGGAGTGGTCCTGCATCCGCCGTCGCGGAATGGGGTCACGTGCGCCTGTTCTCGGCGTGGCCCGAACTCACCGACGCTGCGGCCCGTCGCCTGCTCGAGCCGACCGGGTGGAGCGCACCGACCTCCGGATACCCGACCGGTGCGGAGTGGGTGAGCGACTACCTGGCGCCTCTCGCCGACGCTCTGGGCGAGCGGATCCAATACCTGACGACCGTCACCGGAGTCGCCCGCCAGGGCCGCGACAAGGCCGTCGACGCAGGCCGCAGGAGCCAGCCGTTCGTCGTGCACACGGTCGATGCCGCGAACCGCGAATCCCGACTCCTCGCCCGTGCGGTCGTCGATGCGAGCGGCACCTGGGGTCTTCCCAACCCGGCGGGTGCCGACGGCTACCCGGCGGTCGGCGAGGCCGAGGCGTCGGACCTGATCTCGTACCGCATCCCAGCCGATGTCTCGGAGCTCGCGGGTGCGCACATCGTCGTCGTCGGAGCGGGACATTCCGCCACGCATACCGTGTTGCGCCTGAGCGAACTGGCCCGGCGGTCGCCGGGAACCCGCGTCACCTGGCTGCTGCGCCGAGGGAGCGCCGCGAACGTCTTCGGTGGCGGTGCGGGAGACGGGCTGCCCGAACGCGCCGCACTCGGCTCACGTGCGCGCACGATGATCGACGACGGCGTGGTGGAACTCGTGACCGGGTTCCGTGTCGCTGAGATCCATCGGACCGAAGCCGGCTTGACGGTCGTCGCTGAAGACGGACGCGAGGTGACGGCTGTCGGGCGGGTGTTCGCGCTGACGGGCTTCCGGCCCGACACCGGGATTCTGCGCGAACTCAGAATCGATCTCGACCGCGCGCTCGAGGCGGTCGCCGGTATCGCTTCCGAGATCGATCCGAACGTCCACTCCTGCGGCTCCGTCGCTGCGACCGGTGCCCGCCAGCTCGCCCAGCCCGAGGCGGATCTCTTCATCGTCGGCGCGAAGTCGTACGGTCGCGCACCGACCTTCCTCGCCTTGACCGGATACGAGCAGGTCCGCAGCGTCGCCGCCCACCTCGCCGGGGATCAGGACGCAGCCGCACGCAATGAGCTCACTCTCCCCGAGACCGGCGTATGCGGCGGGTCCGGAGAATTCGATGACGCCTCGAGCGGATGCTGCGCCGCCCCCACTCTTCTGCAGATCGGCAGCGCGCCTGCGCGACCCCTGGCACCCGCCCTCTCGCTTACCCTGGAGACATCATGACCACCGCAAAGCCCTCCGTCCTGTTCGTGTGCGTGCACAACGCCGGTCGCTCGCAGATGGCCGCCGGGTTCCTCCGGGACATCGCCGGCGACCGCATCGAGGTGCGGTCGGCGGGTTCCGTGCCCGCCGATCAGATCAACCCGGTCGCGGTCGACGCGATGAGCGAACTCGGCATCGACATCACCGCCGAGCAGCCCAAGGTGCTCACGACCGAGGCCGTGCAGGCATCCGACGTCGTCATCACGATGGGATGCGGCGACGCCTGCCCGTTCTTCCCCGGCAAGCGCTACGAGGATTGGAAGCTCGACGACCCGGCAGGGCAGGGCATCGAGGCCGTACGGCCGATCCGCGACGACATCCGGCAGCGCATCGAGGCTCTCGCGGGCGAGCTGCTCGGCTGACGCGGGCTCGCTCGTCCGCTCCGGCACCCCATTCGGCGGATAACGCCGCGATGGGCGGACGGATGCTGCGGCATCCTCCGCCCGACAGGGAGAAGTCCGCCCGACGCGGTGCTGCGCGCCGGAAGCGCGACCTCCGGCGCTCGATTCGGCTCGCTCATGCCTCAGGCAAAGCCCGGATGCGGTTGTTTCGGGCGTTGTGCTCGAGCTCGACGAGGCCGAGAGCCTCGAGGAGCGGGGGAAGGTACATGCCGAACCGCCCGCGGTACCCCTTGCGCTGCCCGTACCACCCGCCGACGGGATTGTCCGCTGCCCGCCCCCATGCCTCGACGGTCCCCGCAGCGGGTTCCTTCTTCTCGTCGGCGGCTCCGAGTGCGACCCAGTCGCCGCGACGCAGCAACTCCGCGTGCAGGTCGTCCACTGCGCGGGCGAGGTAGGTGAGCCTGGTCGAGCCGACCTGACAGATCAGCAGCGCCGGGTCGCTCTCATCGTCGCGGTGGATCGTGTACGTCGAAGACAGCGGTGGCGTCTTCAGGACCCAGGGGTCCTCGACCGTCCCCGTTCCGGACCAATGCTGCTCGGTCACCTCGCTCCCTCGCACTCACATACCCGGGATCTCGAGCATCTCGAGAATCTCGATCGTCCCGCCCCAGGTGACGTGCGGGTGCCCGTCGAGCGCACGCTGTACGGCATCCAGATCGTCCGCCTGCAGCACCGAGTAGCCGCCGATGAACGAACCGGGCTCACCGCCCGCGACGGTCTGGGTGGGAGACCCGAGATCGACGATCGACTCGCCCGCGCGCTCGGACCACTCCATCCACGCCTTCATCGACTCTGCGCCCGAATCCGGATCGGCCGTGGCCATCTGCTCGGCGGCGCTCACCGCGGAACGGTACAGCACCAGGAATCTACTCATCATCGACCTCTTCGTCTTCTGGGCGAGTGCCCAATGCACTCATCTCCACATGGCAAGACGTCGGCGCGGGTGTTTCATGACGAACCGGCCGGAATCCTGGTCACACACGGATCGTCGATGCTCGCTCTCGCTCCACCTTGCCCGGCGGAGAACGCCGCGATGGGCGGACGGATGCTGCGGCATCTCCCTCCCGACAGGGAGAAGTCCGCCCCACGCGGCGCTGCCGAGCGCGGCGTGGGACGGACTTCGATGCGACAGGTCAGCGAGCGACGATGAGTCCAGCGGTCTTCTCCTGCACAGCCTGGAACCGGCGCTGCACGTCGGACCAGTTGACGAGTTCCCAGAACGCCTTGACGTAGTCGGCGCGCACGTTGAGGTAGTCGAGGTAGTAGGCGTGCTCCCAGACGTCGAGCTGCAGCAGCGGCGTCACGCCGAGGGGGGCGTTGCCCTGCTGGTCGAACAGCTGGAAGATGACCGGTCGGGCACCGACGCTGTCCCACGCGAGCACGGCCCATCCGGAGCCCTGCACGCCGAGCGCGGTCGCGGTGAAGTGCGCGCGGAACGCGTCAATCGAACCGAACGCGTCGGTCAGCGCGGCCTCCAGCTCGCCCTCGGGGTTGCCGCCGCCGTCGGGCGACAGGTTCTCCCAGAACACCGAGTGGTTGATGTGACCGCCGAGGTTGAACGCGAGGTCCTTCTCGAGCTTGTTCACGGCGGCGAAGTCGCCGGACTCGCGGGCGGCACCGAGCTGCTCGAGAGCCGTGTTGGCTCCGGTCACGTAGGCCTGGTGGTGCTTGGAGTGGTGCAGCTCCATGATCTTGCCGGAGATGTGCGGGGCGAGCGCCGAGTAGTCGTACGGCAGCTCGGGGAGGGTGTACGGAGTGGGCATGCTGTTCCTTTCAGTCGTTCTGATCGGTGGGGAGTGAGTGGAATCGGCGGTCGAGGTAGACGAGCGGGCGGCCCGGCCGCCCGAGCAGAACCTCATCGATCTCGGCGACCACGACGGTCGATGAGCCGACCGCGACCGTCGACATCGTGTGACCGCGCATCGCGGCGCGCGCCTCGGCGAGGTAGGGCTCACCGGTCGGAAGCGTGCTCCACCCCTGCTCGGGGGTGAAGCGGTCTGCGCCGCTCACCGCGAAGCTCTGCGCGAGAGCCGAGTGCTCGTCGTCGATCAGGTGCACGACGAACGACTCGGCGTTGAGGATCGAGCCTGCGCTGCCGGTGGCCCTGGTCACCGAGAACACGATCGCCGCCGGGTCGACCGCGACGGATGCGACGCTCGACGCCGTGAGGCCGACCGGACCGGCAGGGGTCATCGCCGTGATGATGGCGACACCCGCCGGATGCGCGCGGAACGCGGCCTTGAGCCCTTCACCGACTTCGGACGGAACCGGTGCGGCGGGATGCGGCTGAGTGCTCATTCGGGTGTCTCCTGGGGCGGAAGGGCTGCGATGATCGGGTGGTCGTGCTCGATGACGCCGAGCTTCGCGGCGCCTCCTGGCGAGCCGAGGTCGTCGAAGAACTCGACGTTGGCCTTGTAGTAGTCCTGCCATTCGTCGGGGAGGTCGTCTTCGTAATAGATCGCCTCGACCGGGCAGACGGGCTCGCAGGCGCCGCAGTCGACGCACTCGTCGGGGTGGATGTACAGCGAGCGTTCGCCTTCATAGATGCAGTCAACGGGACATTCGTCGATGCACGCACGATCCTTGACATCGACGCACGGGAGGGCGATCACATAGGTCATCGGGGGGCGGTCTCCGTTCGGGTCTCGGTAGCCACCGTATGACCTCAAGTACACTTGAGGTCAAATCGAGGAGATCCGGATGAGCTCTGACACCGACGCGGGACGCGCCGTGCACGGCCCTGACGAGCCGCTGACCATCGGCGAGATGAGCCGACGCACCGGCGTCGCCCCCTCCGCGCTGCACTTCTACGAGACCCTCGGACTCATCGCCTCGACCCGGACGGCCGGCAACCAGCGCCGCTACGCGCGGCACATGCTGCGGCGGGTGTCGCTCATCACCGTGGCGAAGCGCCTCGGCATCCCGCTCTCGGACGTGCAGGACGCCTTCGCGGACGTCCCGCTCGCCGAGACCCCGAGCCACGCGGACTGGCAGCGGGCCTCGCGGCGCTGGAAGCGCGAACTCGAGAAGCGGCGCGAGGGCATCGAACGGCTGGAGCGCGAGCTGACCGGATGCATCGGCTGCGGCTGCCTGTCGATGAAGGCGTGCGGGCTGCTCAACCCCGACGACGCGCTCGGCAGTCAGGGGGCTGGACCCCAGCGCCTGCGCGACGAAGACGCCTGAGCCGGGAGACCCCGCCCGCCTCAGACGCCCGCCGACTCAAACCACCGTGAAGGGCGCGCTCAGCAGCACCTCGTCGCGCGACGACGGACCGACGAGCAGCTCGAACGCTCCCGCCTCCACTCGGCGCACCCCCGCGGCATCCACGATCGAGCACTCGGCGACCGGCACGGCCAGACGCACGCGCGCCGACTCCCCCGGAGCGAGGTCGACCTGCCGGTAGGCCTTCAGCTCCCTGTCCGCCCAGCTGACGCTCGTCACGGCATCGCGCACATACACCTGCACGGTCTCGCGCACGGGCCTGGAGCCGGTGTTCGTGACGGTCACGTCGGCCTCGACCGTGTCGTCGACACCGAGCGAATCCGAGACGACTGCGAGGTCCGCGTACGACACGGTCGAGTACGACAGTCCCTCGCCGAACGCCCACGCCGGAGACTGCGTGAGGTCCGCGTAGCGGTCGCCGTGCTGGCCGCGAATCTGGTTGTAGTACGTCGGCTGCTGGCCGACGTGGCGGGCGAACGAGATCGGCAGGCGCCCGGACGGTTCGACGGCACCCGAGATGATCTCGGCGAGCGCGCGGCCGCCCTGCATCCCGGGGTTGGCCGCCCAGATCACGGCGGCGGCACGCGAGACGGATGCCGGCAGCACGAGCGGCTTCGACGCGAGCAGCACCACGACGACGGGCTTCCCCGTCGCGATCAGTGCGTCGAGCAGCGCGTTCTGTCCGCCGATCAGCTCGAGGGTCGCGGTCGACCGCCCCTCTCCGATGAGTTCGATCCGGTCGCCCACGACCGCGACCACGACGTCGGATGCCTCGGCTGCCGCGACGGCCTCCGCGATCATCGTCTCGTCGGGTGCGCTCGGCACCACGACCGACGGCCGGGGCTGACCGTCGGGGAACTTCGCCCCGCGCGGGTCCTCCTCGAGTGTGAGGATGTCGGCACCACGCGCATGCGTGACCGACCAGCCGTCGACGCCGACCAGACCGTCGAGCACGGTCGTGATCATCTCGCGCGGCTGTCCGTCGAGCCAGCCGGCCTGTCCGGAGCCACCGGCCCAGTCGCCCAGCTGCGTCTGCGCGTCGTCCGCCAGCGGGCCGACCACCGCGACCTTCAGCGGCGCGGACGCATCCAGCGGCAGCAGGCCGTCGTTCTCGAGCAGCACGATCGAACGACGGGCGGTCTCGAGGTTCAGTTCGGCGTGCACGGCGCTGCCGACCACGGCATCCAGATCCGCCTGCGGAAGACGCGGGTTCTCGAACAGACCGAGTTCGAACTTCAGGGTCAGGATGCGGGCGACGGCGTCGTCGAAGGCGTCCTCGGCGAGCAGCCCGTTCGCCACCGCCTCGAGCGCGCCCTCGAAGAACCCTGGCGTGTTCATGACCATGTCGTTGCCGGCGCTCACGGCGGCGGCCGAGGCGTGCGCGTAGTCCGGCTGCACATGCTGCTCCCAGACCATGCGGCCGACGTTGTCCCAGTCGGTGATGAGGGTGCCGGTGTAGCCCCACTCGCCGCGCAGCACATCGCTGAGCAGCCAGTCGTTCACCGTGATCGGCACGCCGTCCGTGGTCTGGTAGCCGAGCATGAAGGTGCGGCACCCCTCACGGGCGACGCGCTCGAACGGCGGCAGGAACCACGACCGCAGCTTGCGTCGCGAGATGTCGGCCTCGCTGGCATCCCGCCCGCCCTGCGTCTCGGAGTAGCCGGCGAAGTGCTTGGCGGTCGCGAGGATCGCCGTCGGGTCGTCCAGCCCCTCGCCCTGATACCCGCGCACCATCGCGGCGGCGAGTTCGCCGATCAGGAACGGGTCCTCGCCGAACGTCTCGTCGATGCGCCCCCAGCGCAGATCCCGTGCGATGCACAGCACCGGCGAGAACGTCCAGTGCACGCCGGTGGCCGCGACCTCGATCGCGGTCGCCCTGGCGACCTTCTCGACCAGTGCGGCGTCCCACGTCGCCGCCATCCCGAGTTGGGTGGGATAGATCGTCGCGCCGGGCCAGAACGAGTGCCCGTGGATGCAGTCCTCGGCCACGAGCAGCGGGATCCGCAGCCGGGTCTGCGACGTCAGCTCGTTCGCACGCAGGATGCGCTCGGGCGAGGTGTGCAGGATCGAGCCGACGTGCTTGCCCAGCACGTGGTCGTCGAGGTCGTCGCGGGCGTCGAGCTGCAGCATCTGACCGATCTTCTCCTCGACCGTCATGCGGTCGAGGAGGTCGGCGACGCGGGCGGCGATCGGCAGTTCGGGGTCGAGGTAGGGCAGGGCTTCGGTCAGGGTCTGAGAGGTCATCACTTCGTGTTCTGTGTCTTCGTGTTCTGTGTCTTCGTGTGCTGTGTCTTCGGAGGAGTCGTCGTGTCGTCCGCGGCGCTCTGCACCGTACCCGACTCGGTTGTCGGCACGCTCCGCACCGCCGTCACTGGCGCATTCACGTCGAGCCCCTTCTTCTTCATCGCGCGGGCGCGCTCACCTGCCGACCGCAGCCTCGGGTTGACGTACTCGTCGATCCCGAAGTTGATGAGCGACAGGGCGACGCCGATGATCGCGATGCAGAGACCTGCGGGGACGTACCACCACCACAGCCGTGGGAAGGCGCCGTTCTGCTGCGCCCAGAACAGGATCGTGCCCCAGTTGAGGTTGCTCACCGGGATCACGCCGATGAAGGCGAGGGTCGTGAGTCCGAGGATCGCCGCGGTGACGGTGCCGACGAAGCTCGACGCGATGAGCGCCATCAGGTTCGGCAGCATCTCGACGGTGATGATGCGATGCAGCGGTTCGCCGTTCGCCCGCGCCGCCTGGATGAAGTCGCGATTGCGCAGCGACATGGTCTGGGCGCGCAGCACCCGCGCTCCCCACGCCCAGCCCGTGAGGCCCAGCACTGCGGCGATCACGATGAGCGGCGGGTTCTCGAACTGCGACGCGACGATGATGATGAGCGGGATGCCGGGGATCACCAGGAACACATTCGTCAGGGCCGAGAGCGACTCGCTCTTCCAGCCGCGCACGTAGCCGGCGATGACGCCGATCGTGATCGCGATGACGGTGGCGATGATGGCGGAGAGGAACCCGACCACGACCACGCCTCGCGTGCCGAAGATGAGCTGGCTGAGCACGTCCTCGCCCATGTGGGTGGTACCGAGCCAGTGGTCGAGCGACGGAGCCTGGCGCAACGCCGTGCGGTCCTTCTGCGTGGGCCCGTACGGCGCGAGCAGCGGGGCGAAGATCGCCACCAGCACGAACGCGCCGAGGATGATCAGTCCCGCGATCGACTTCGGGTTGCGGAACATCGCGAACGACTGCGCGAGCTGCGACCAGAACGTCTTGCGGGTGGGCGCGGCATCCGATGCGGTGCGGAACGTCGCCGTCTCCGGCATCCCGGTGGGGATGGTGCTGCCGTCCGGCGCTGTGCCGGTCGAGGTGGGAACGCTCATGTCAGGCCTCCGTCTGGCGCGTGCGCGGGTCGAGGTATGCGTAGACGATGTCGGCGATGATGTTCGCGACGAGCACCGACAGCGTGATCACGAGGAAGACACCCTGCATCAGGGCGAAGTCCTTCGCGTTGGTGGCGTCGAGCAGCAGCTTGCCGACACCCGGGTAGCTGAAGACCATCTCCATGACGATCGTCCCGCCGACGATGAAGCCGATCGACAGCGCGAAGCTCTGGATCTGCGGCAGCACCGCGTTGCGGGCGGCGTACGCCCAGAGCACCCGGCGGTTCGGCATGCCCTTGGCCTGGGCGACGGTGATGTAGTCCTCGTCGAGCACTGTGAGCATCATGTTGCGCATGCCCAGCATCCATCCGCCGAGCGAGGCGATGATGATCGTCACCGCCGGCAGCGTGCCGTGCATGATCACCTGCCCGATGAAGTCGAGACTCCACTCCGGCGACTGCCCTTTGTCGTAGGCGTGCGACGACGGGAACCACTTCAGGGTCGACGAGAAGATCGCGATGGCGATCAGCCCGAGCCAGAAGTACGGGATCGTGTTGAAGAACGTGGTGATCGGGATGAGCGCGTCGAGCCTGCTGCCGCGCTTCCAGCCGACGATCGCGCCGCCGACCGTGCCGAGCGCGAAGGAGATGATCGTCGCGAGACCGACGAGGCCGAGAGTCCAGGGCAGCGCGGATGCCAGCACCTCCCCCACCGGCCGCAGACCGTGCAGCGTCGAGATGCCGAGGTCGCCGCGGAAGAGCATCGCCCAGTAGTCGATGTACTGCTGCCACATCGACTTGTCGGTGTCGATGCCGAGCAGCACGCGCAGCGAGTCCGCCGCCTCCGGGCTGATGTTGCGGTTGCGCGCGAGGTACGAGCTGACCGCATCGCCCTTCATGAAGCGCGGCAGGAAGAAGTTGATCGTGATGGCGGCCCACAGGGTGAACAGGTAGAAACCCGCCCGCCCGGCGAAGAAGCGCCACGGTACGAGGGCGCGCCCCTTCTGCGCCGTGGTGGCCGTCGTGCCGACCTCGAGCGCGTCACGCTGCTCGTCGTCGACCTGGTCGAGGCGGGGGGATGCGGTGGTCACTGGGCACCTCCGTGCGAGCCGGTCGTGGCGAAGTGCTTGTCGGGGTCGGGGGATGCCGCCCGCAGTTCGCGGGTGTAGGGATCCTGCGGGGTGAGGATGACGTCGTCGGCATCGCCGTACTCGACGACGCGCCCCTGGTTGAGCACCATGATCTTGTCGCTGAAGTGGCGAGCGGTCGCGAGGTCGTGGGTGATGTAGAGCACTCCGAGGCCCTCTTCGCGTTGCAGGTCGGCGAGCAGGTTCAGCACCCCGAGGCGGATCGAGACGTCGAGCATCGACACCGGCTCATCGGCCACGAGGAGCGACGGCCGGGAGGCGAGGGCGCGGGCGATCGCCACGCGCTGACGCTGTCCGCCCGAGAGCTCGTGCGGGCGGCGGTCGATCACGGCATCCGGGTCGAGGCGCACGCGCTCGAGAAGCCTGCGCACCTCCGCTTCGGTCTCCTTCTTGGGCACGACGTCGTCGAGGCGGAGCGGGCGCTCGAGGTGATACCTGATCGAGTGGTACGGGTTGAGTGAGGCGAACGGGTCCTGGAACACCATCCGCAGCTGCTGGCGATACGCGCGCAGTCCCTTGCCTCGGCGCGGGATGGGCTTGCCGTCCAGGCGCACCGCGCCGCTGGTGGGCGTCTCGAGCTGGGTGAGGATCTTCGCGATCGTGGACTTGCCACTGCCGGACTGGCCGACGAGGCCGATCGTCTGGCCGGACTCCAGGGTGAAGCTGACCCGGTCGAGGGCCTTGAGCTGACCGGCTCCTCTGACGTTGTAGATCTTGGTGACGTCGGCGAACTCGAGTGTCGTCATCGGGTCAGCACTCCTCTCGCACCGGTGAGACGGGGGAACGAGGACAACAGCGTCTTCGTGTAGTCGTTCTGAGGGTTCGTCCAGATCTGCTCGGCCGGGGCGAGCTCGACGATCTCGCCTTCGCGCATGATCGCGATGCGGTCGCTGATCTCGAGGAGCAGCGGAAGGTCGTGGGTGATGAAGATCACCGAGAACCCGAACTCGTGGCGCAGCTGGGAGATCTGCTTCAGGATCTCGCGCTGCACCAGTACGTCGAGCGCGGTCGTCGGCTCATCCATCACCATGAGCTGCGGGCGAAGGGCCAGCGCCATCGCGATCATGACGCGCTGGCGCATGCCGCCGGACAGCTCGTGCGGGAATGAGCGGGTGCGCTGGCGGCCGACCTTGACGATCTCGAGCAGTTCCTCGGCCTCAGCCCTGCGCTGGCGTCGAGTCATCTGCGGTCGGTGGATCTCGAAGACGTCCTCGAGCTGCGATCCGATCGTGGCGACCGGGTTGAGCGCGTTCATGGCGCCCTGGAACACCATCGACACCTTGTCCCAGCGGAACTTCTGCATGGCATCCACGTCGAGCGCGTTGATGTCGACGTCGACACCGGATGCGTCGTGGAACGTCACGCTGCCGCCGGCGATGACGGCCGGCGCCCGCAGCAGCCGCTGCACTCCGTAGGCGAGCGTGGTCTTGCCGCATCCGCTCTCCCCGGCGAGACCGAGGATCTCTCCCCGCTGCAGTTCGAGCGTCACGTTCTTCACCGCCTCGACGGGCGGATCGACGTCGTACACGACGGAGAAGTCGCGCACGCTGAGGAGAGGTTCTGACATGAGGGGTCCTTCGTCGGTCGGGAGGTCGGTGGGAGGGGCGGATGCGGTCGCATCCGCCCCTCCGTGGACTGCTTACTCGGCCGGCTTCAGCTTCGTGAGGATCATCACGATGTTCTGCTGGGTCGGGTCGCCCGACGCGTAGGGGTCGTCCTCCGACGGCCATCCGACGTAGTTGCGGGTGTTGTACTGGCCGAGAAGCGGGTGCGCGCCCAGCGGGATGGCGGGCACCTGTTCGACGAAGATCTGCTCGAGCGTCGCGATCGCCTCGGTGCGCTCCTCATCGGATGATGCGTTGGCGTAGGTGTTCAGCGCCTCGGTCGCGGCCGGGTCCTCGAAGCGTCCGAAGTTGAATCCGGCGATGCCCTCGGGCGAGATCCAGCGCGGATCCATGGTCGAGGTGTAGAGGCCGTATGCCGTGCCGCTGTCCTCGAGCCAGTGGATGATGGCCGAGAACGAGCCGTCGTCGCGGGGGCCTGCCCAGCCGCCCCAGTCGGGCATGTCGATCTTGACCTCGGCGCCGATCGACTCGGTGATGTCCTCGGCGATCAGCTCCTGTGCGGTGTTCCAGTCGCTCCAGCCCGAGGGCACGGAGAGGGTGAACGAGACGGGCGTGCCGTCCGGATCGATGAGCGCGTCGCCGTCCCAGGTGTAGCCGGCTTCTTCGAGGATGCCGCGGGCCTTGTCAGCGTCGACCGAGTACTCCTCACCCTCGAACTCGGGCTGGATCTCGTCCTCGAGGATCGAGGAGAGACCGGTGACCGACCAGACCGGCTCGCTCGCACCCTCGCGGGCGATGTCGACGTAGGCGTCGCGGTCGATGACCCACGCGAGCGCCTGGCGGAACGCCACATCGTCGAACGGCTTCTGCTGGAGGTTCATGAACAGCGTCGCCGAACCCGTGGTCGGAGCCACGAAGTACTTGTTGTGCTCGGGGTCGGCGTCGAGGAACTGCTCCTGGATCTGCGGGATGAACGCCTGCGCCCAGTCGGCCTCGCCCTGCGCGAGAGCGGTGGTCAGCGCGGTGTTGTCGCCGTACGAGACGTAGTGCAGCTCAGGCACGGCGAGGTCGCCGCCCCAGTAGTCGTCGCGCGCCTCGAGGGTGACCGACTCGGTCGACCAGTTGGACATCGCGTAGGGACCGGTGCCGACGAGGTCGTCGCCCTTGACGGGGTCGGTCGCCGGCTCGTCGAGGTTCTCCCAGATGTGCTTCGGCACGATCGGCACGTGCAGCACGCGCGCCTGGTTCACGTACTTCGACTCGCCGAAGGTGAGGGTGACGGCGTCGCCGTCGACGGTCGCACCCTCGAACTTGAGGCCGGCGGTGTCGAGCGCCGGGGTCGAGACGAGCTCGTAGGTGAAGACGATGTCGTCGGCGGTGAAGGGCTCGCCGTCGCTCCAGGTGACATCCTTGCGGGGCACCACGGTGACTGCGGTGTAGTCGTCGTTCCACTCGATGCTCTCGGCGAGCCAGGGGGTGACCTCGCGGTCGCCGGTCTGGTTCACGAGACCGAGGGTCTCGAAGATGACCTTGCCGTAGCCGTACTTCGACGCCGCGGAATCGCCGACGTAGGGGTTGTTGGATTCGGTGGTGATCGCACCGTCGGGCTTGGCGATAGTCAGGGCGGGCGAGTCGCCCGCGCCTGCGTCGCCGTCGTTCGATCCGCCGGCTGCGCAGCCGGCGAGGACCGAGACGCTGAAGGCGGAGACCGCTGCGACGGCGATCAGGGACTTTCTGAGCTTCATTGCTTCTCCTTGGGCACGGGTCGTTGTGCTGTGTGGTCGTCGGTTGCGCGGGCATCCGGCGAAGTTTGCTTACTGGCGAGAAAGTAAGCTGGTGCGAGGTTACTCGTTGGTAAGTAGAGTTGGCAAGTACGATCCAGTGCAGGATGCGACAGGGAGAGGAGGGGACCATGGCCAAGGATGCCGACGGCAACACGACCGTCCGCCCGGCGACGAGGGAGAAGCGCGAGCAGATCCTCAAGGCCGCCGTCGAGATCTTCGGCAACAAGGGCTCGACCAACGGCACCCTCGCCGACGTCGCCGAGCAGGTCGGCATCACGCACGCCGGCGTGCTGCACCACTTCGGCTCGAAGCAGAAGCTGCTGCTCGAGGTCCTCGCCTACCGCGACCAGGCCGATGTCGCCGAGCTCGCCGAGAAGCACATCCCCGGAGGTCCAGAGCTCTTCCTGCACCTCGTGCGCACCGCGATCGCGAACGAGCGACGTCCAGGGATCGTGCAGGCGTACACCGTGCTCTCCTCCGAATCGGTGACCGACAACCACCCCGGTCGCGACTACTTCGAAGACCGCTACACGACGCTCCGCCGCGAGGTCACCGACGCGTTCCACCTGCTGTGCGCGCAGGAGGGCGTGACCGAACCCGACACCATCGCCGCCGCGGCCGCCAGCATCCTCGCCGTGATGGACGGACTCCAGCTGCAGTGGCTGCTGCACCGCGACGTGTTCGGCCTGGGCGAGGCGAGCGAGTTCGCGATCCGCTCCATCGTCAACGGCGTGCTGCACCCGGGGCCCACACTGGAGTCGTACCGCCACGACTAGGCTCGGGGCCATGACGATCGACCTCGAAGCGCTCTACACCGACCTGCACCAGCATCCGGAGCTCTCGTTCCAGGAGACGCGCACCGCCGGCATCGCCGCCGGCCATCTGCGCGACCTCGGCCTCGAGGTGCACGAGGGGATCGGCGTGACCGGTGTGGTCGGCATCCTGCGCAACGGCGACGGCCCCGTCGTCTGGGCGCGCGCCGACATGGACGCCCTGCCCGTCGCGGAGGAGACCGGCCTGGCGTACGCGAGCACCGCGACCGGCATCGATCCCGCCGGCAACACGGTGCCCGTCATGCACGCCTGCGGCCACGACATGCACGTCACCGCGATGATCGGCGCCGTCGAGAAGCTGGTCGCCGAGAAGGCGGACTGGTCCGGGACAGTGGTCGTGCTGATCCAGCCCGCCGAGGAGTACGGCGCCGGATCCAGGGCCATGCTCGACGCCGGACTGCGCGACCTCGTGCCGCACCCCGACATCGTGCTCGGCCAGCACGTCACCCCGCTTCCCGCCGGCACCATCGGCGTGCGCCCGGGGACGCAGATGGCGGCATCCGACGGGCTGACGGTCGTGCTGCACGGTCGCGGAGGCCACGGCTCGCGCCCGCACTCGACGATCGACCCCGTGGTCATGGCCGCCGCGACAGTCATGCGGCTGCAGACCATCACCTCGCGCGAGGTCGACCCGCGCGACGTCGCGGTGGTGACGGTCGGCTCGATCCACGCGGGCCTGAAGAACAACATCATCCCGGCCGAGGCGAAGCTCGAGCTGAGCCTGCGCTACCCGAACGACGAGATGCGCGACAAGGTGCTCGCGAGCGTCGAGCGCATCGTCCGTGCTGAGGCGGCGGCATCGGGAGCCGAGCGCGAGCCAGAGATCCGCACCGACCACACTCTGCCGCCCACGATCAACGACGTCGACGCCACCGCTCGGGTGACCTCGGCGCTGCAGCGCGCGCTCGGCGAAACCTCGGTCATCGATCCCGGCATGTTCACCGGCAGCGAGGACGTCTCCTGGTTCGCCCGCGACACGGGCGCGCCGCTCGTGTTCTGGTTCTGGGGCGGCATCGATGCGGCGAAGTTCGCGGCATCCGCCGCCGCCGGGACGCTCGACAAGGACATCCCGACCAACCACTCGCCGTTCTTCGCCCCCGAGATCCACCCGACGATCGAGGTCGGCGTCACGGCGCTGTCGGCCGCCGCGCGGGAGTTCCTGGGCTGAGCCGCTCCTTCGCCGTTCACAATTCAGCACGAACAACTGGAACCGGGCCAGAATCGCGGCCTGAGTCCCGGGAACGCACGTTCTCTGCTGAGTTGTGAACGCGAAGGGACGACTCGGTCACGCGAGCGAGGTCGCGCCGTGGCAGCGGCCTCCCGTTCACAATTCAGCACGAACGCCCGGGACCGGGTCGGAACCGCGGCCTGAGTCCCGGGAACGCGCGTTCTCTGCTGAGTCGTGAACGCGAAGGGACGCTGACTCAGCCGCCGATGGCGTTCATGCCGCGGGCGGGCTGCAGGAAGGACGGGTCGTTGATCGCGTGCCCGGGCAGCTTGCCGTGCACGCAGGAGCGCAGCATCGCACCGATCGCGTCGGCGCGCTGACCGGGAACGGATGCCTCCGCACCCCGGAGCACCCCGATCAGGTCGTACTCGGCATTGGAGAAGAGGCAGTTGCGCAGCTGACCGTCGGCGGTGAGCCGCAGCCGGTCGCAGGCGCCGCAGAACGGTGCGGTGACCGACGCGATCACTCCCACCTCGTGCGGCCCGCCGTCGATCCGCCACTTCTCGGCCGGCGCACCACCGCGTCCGGGAACAGGCTCGAGGCTCCATCGCGCGCTGAGCTTCTCGAGGATCTCCTCGCGGGTGACCATCGAGGCCCGGTCCCACGTGTGGCCAGCGTCGAGCGGCATCTGCTCGATGAAGCGCAGCTGCGCGCCGACCTCCATCGCGAACGCGACCAGGTCGGGCAGTTCGTCATCGTTCACGCCGCGCATCGCGACGGCGTTGAGCTTGAGGGGACGGAGCTCGGATGCCGCCGCTGCCGCGATGCCCTCGAAAACGTCGTCGATGCGATCACGACGCGTGAGGTCGGCGAAGCGCTGCCGGTCGACCGTGTCGATGCTGATGTTCAGCCGCGTGAGGCCGGCGTCGATGAGCGCGGGCAGCTTCTGCGCGAGGCTGATGCCGTTCGTCGTCATCGCGACCTCGACAGGGCCGTCCTCACCCTCGATCCGCGAGATCCGTCGGACGACCTCGACGATGTCCGCGCGCAGCAGAGGCTCACCACCGGTGAGCCGGAACGTGCGAATGCCGAGCCCCGCCGCAGCCTCCGCGACCTCGACGATCTCATCCGTCGACAGGATGCTGGTGCGAGCGAGCCACTCGTTGCCCTGCTCCGGCATGCAGTACGTGCACCGCAGGGAGCACCTGTCCGTCAACGAGATGCGCAGGTCGCGGTGGATGCGGCCATGCGTGTCGACGAGGCCGCTCGTTGCGGGCGCGGCGTCGGCAGCGTACACCGGATTCGGGGCGCGCACTCCGATCACGACCGGCACGGCCGTCATCGCTGTCTCCCGCTCCCCGACATGTTCCGAGACTATCCCGCGTGTCGTGCCGCCGGGCCGTTCGTCGCCTCATCCAGCTGACGATCTCCTGGCAGGTCGGCACCTCAAGCAAATCGTCCGCGGATCGGATACCGGTCACCCCGGCCATGGTTGCTCATCTCAGCTGCCCGGCCTACCGCCATGCCTTATCGGCCCGGCGGACGGTCAGCCGACCGCGACGAACCGCACCAGCGCCGGGTCGATCCCCAGCCGTACGACGTCTCCCGCACCCGCGCCCGCATCGAGCGAGAGGTCGACGGCGCCCGCGTCGGTGTGGACCCGCACCCCGCCCAGGGTCGGCTCGACCCTGGTCACGACGGCCGACCACGACTGCTCACCGCCATCGACCCGCGCATCCCCCGGGCGGAACACCGCGGCGATCGCTGCACCGTCGACAAGGGCGAGCGCACGCGACGCAGCGTCCGCGCTGGTCAGCCGCATCTCTCCGCGCCGCCAGCCTCCGCCGTCCGCCACGCCCACCAGACGATTCACGCCGGCGATCGAGGCGACGAACCCGGATGCCGGGGCGGCGAGCACCTCGCGCACCGACCCCGACTGCGCGATGCGCCCCGACTCGATCACGATGAGCCGCTCGGCGAGCGCGACGGCGTCCGCGGCATCGTGCGTGACCGCGACGGTGGTCGTCGATGCGAGCTGTTCGCGCAGCATCCGCCTGATGTCCCCTGCCGTCTCGGGATCGAGGGCGACGAGCGGTTCGTCGAGCAGCACGACACGAGGGGATGCGGCGAGTGCTCTGGCGACCGCCACCCGCTGCTGCTCCCCTCCGGAGAGGTCGCGCGGCATCCGATCGCCGGCACCGGGCAGACCGACGCGTGCGAGCCAGTCGTCTGCTCCGCTCCTCGCCGCGCGGACGTCTGCGCCTGCGGCGCGCGGCCCGAAGGCGACGTTCTCCCGCACGGTCAGGTGCGGGAAGAGCCGCGGCTCCTGCCCGAGCAGCACCACGCCCCGATCCATCGGCGGCGTCCGCACCCGCGGCTTCGAGACCCGGTCGACGACCCGGCCCTCGACCGCGATCTCGCCGGCATCCAGGGATTGGAGTCCTGCGAGCGCCTGCAGCAGCGTCGACTTGCCGGCGCCGCTGGGACCCATCACGGCGACCGTCTCACCGACGGCCACCTGCAGCGCGACCTCCACAGTGAAATGCTCCCGCTGCACGACGACGTGGGCGTGCAGGCCAGCGCTCATCGGGCGGCCCCCGGTCGCCAGCCGCGCACCAGCAGCAGCACGACGATCGCCGCGGCGAGCAGGAGCAGTGCGAGCGCGACGGCGGTTCCCTGCGTCACCCCGGCCCCGTTGAAGGCGGTGTAGATCGCGAGCGGCATCGTCTGGGTGACCCCCGGGCGGTTGCCGGCGAAGAGGGCGGTGGCCCCGAACTCGCCGATGGCCCTGGCGAAGCACAGCACCACTCCGGCGACGATCCCCGGTGCTGCGAGTGGGAGCGTGATGCGGCGCAGGATCGTCCAGCGTCCGGCGCCGAGCGCGGCAGCGGTGCGTTCGTAGTCGACCCCCGAGGTGCGCACGGCGCCCTCCACGGCGAGCACGAGGAACGGCAGCGCCACGAAGGTCTGCGCGAGGACGACGGCCGGGGTGCTGAAGGCGATGCCGAGTCCGCCGAGCCAGCCGGCACGTCCGAACAGGTAGAGCAGCGCCACGCCGCCCACCATCGGGGGCAGGACGAGCGGCACCGTGACGACCGCTCGCAGCAGGGCGGCGGTCCGCGGCCCTGACCTGGCGATGGTCAACGCGAGCGGCACTCCGATGAGGATGCAGAGCAGCGTGGCGACCATGCCGGTGCCGAGCGACAGCAGCAGCGCCGACCTCGCCACCTCCGACGTCACGTCGGCGAGGAAGGTGGACCACTCGACGCGAGCGACGAGGGCTGCAAGCGGCAGGAGGAGGAACGCGAGTCCGATCAGCGCGGGAACGGCCAGGCTCCGTGGCGCGTAACCCGGCGCTCCGGCGGTGCTCACGGCGCCCCGAAACCGAAGTCGGCGAGGATCCGCTGACCCTCATCCGACAGCACATACGCGACGAAGGCGTCGGCCGCCTCGGTGTTCGCAGCCTCGGACAGGGTCGCGATCGGGTAGTGGTTGACGACCTCGTCTGCGCCGTCGGGCACGATCACGTCGACGTCGTCACGGCCGATCGCATCGGTGGCGTAGACGAGCCCGGCGTCCGCCTCGTCGGCTGCGACCTTGGTCAGCACCGCGGTGACGTTCTGCTCGAGGCTCGCGGCATCGACCGTGACCTCGCCATTCGAGAGCAGCGTCGCCGAGGCGGCGCCGCACGGCACCTCACGGGCGCACAGCACGGTGGTGACGTCCGCCAGGTCGGCGAGGGTCTCGACGCGGCCCGGGTTGCCCGAAGGCACGACGATCACGAGGGTGTTGGATGCGAACAGGGTCGGATCGACCGCGGCATCCTCGAGCTTGTCCATGTTCGCCTCGTCGGCCGAGGCGAAGACGTCGGCCGGGGCGCCCTCCAGCAACTGGGTGACCAGCGTCGACGATCCGTCGTAGACCGGGCTGAATCGCACGTCCGGATGCTCGGCGATGAACGCGTCTCCGAGAGCGTCGAAGGCCGCCGACAGAGAGGCCGCGGCGTACACCGTGAGCTCCCCGGCCACAGTGCTCTCGGATGCCGCACCGGGCGCGGCCGGAGCGGGCGACTCGGACGCGCACCCGGTCAGCATGAGCGCCGCCATGGCGGCGACGGCGGTGAGGGTTCGGCGCAGGGACGTGCGCATGTCAGGACTTCGGCACTTCGACGACGACCTGCGTCGCCTTGACGGATGCGGTGGCGAGCGAGCCGACCTCCAGGCGCAGCTCCCTCGCGGCCTCGGCGGACATGAGGGACACGACCCGGTGCGGCCCGGACTGCACATCGATCTGTGCCATCAACCCGTCGATCTGCACACGGGTCACGATGCCGACGAACCGGTTCCGGGCACTCGAGAGCGCATCATCCGACGCCTGTGCCTCCTCGGCGAGTTCCACAGCGCGCGCGGCGAGCGCGTCACCGGGGATCTCGGCCGGCACGGCGTGGGTGGTCGGCAGGAGACCCTGGTCGATCCAGCGCCGGACGGTGTCGTCACTCACGCCGAGCAGTTCGGCGGCACGGGCGATGCGAAAAGTCTGCATATGGCAGGTTACCGCAGATGCGGATGCAGATGGCCGATGAATCCTCATCCGCGGATCGCCGCCCTGCTGTGCGGCGCACACCCCGGACGCCAGCGGTCGGAACCCGACTCGCAGGCCGCACGGGCGCTCGCCGGGCATAGCCTGGTGCCATGCAGCCGATCGTCGCTCCCACGCCCGCTCTCGATCCGGCTGAGCTCGTGCGCACCGCCCGGCATGCGGTGCTGGCAGGCATCGGCGAAGAAGGGCAGCGTCGCCTGGCCGCCGCCCACGTCGCGGTCGTCGGGGCAGGCGGGATCGGTTCCCCGGTGCTGCTCGCGCTCGCGGCTGCCGGTGTCGGCAGCATCACCGTGATCGACGACGACATCGTCGAGCTCACCAATCTGCAGCGCCAGCTCGCCCACCGTGTCGAGGACATCGGCCGCCCCAAGACCGCGTCGGCCGCCCGGGCGATCACCGCGTTGTCGCCCGGCGCCGAGGTCGTGACGGCATCCGAGCGACTCGACTCCGAGAACGCGGAGCGCCTGTTCGCCGGCGCCGACATCGTCGTCGACACGAGCGACTCCTTCGCGACCCGGCGCGACGTCGCCACCGCGACCGAAGCCCTCGGCATCCCACTCGTGTGGGGCGCCGTGCAGGAGTGGCACGCGCAAGCCACGGTGTTCTGGTCGAATCCCCCCGAGGGCCACTCACCCGTCGTCCTCGCCGATCTCTTCCCCCTCGGCACCGAGGGCGAGCCACCCAGCTGCGCGCAGGTCGGAGTGCTGGGGGCGATGTGCGTGCAGGTCGGCGGGATGCTGGCCGGCGAGGTCGTGAAGCTCATCACCGGGGCGGGAGAACCGCTGCTCGGACGCCTCGCGATCATCGACTCTCTCGCGGCGCGACAGCACGAGATCGCGATCCGATCGGCGGTGTCGGCATGAGCGCCGCGAACGGACTGCGCCGGTCGGTCGAGGAGCAGCTCGCGCTGGTGCTCGCCGCCCTCCGCCCGCTGCCGACAGAGGCGCGCGCGATCCGGGACGCCGCCCACCGCACGCT
This sequence comes from Microbacterium hydrocarbonoxydans, assembly GCF_900105205.1. Classification (NCBI taxonomy): domain Bacteria; kingdom Bacillati; phylum Actinomycetota; class Actinomycetes; order Micrococcales; family Microbacteriaceae; genus Microbacterium; species Microbacterium hydrocarbonoxydans. The sequence continues at coordinate 3,404,563 of NZ_FNSQ01000005.1, forward strand.
CGCCGAACCCGCCACGGCGGCGCACGACATCCCGCTCTTCGACAACTCGGCCATGGACGGCTTCGCCGTGCGAGCAACGGATGTCGCCGCGGCATCCCCCGAGAACCCGGTCGTCCTGCGGGTGGTGGCCGACCTTCCCGCCGGGGTCTCCGACGACCCGGCACTGGCCGCGGGCGAAGCGGCGCGCATCATGACCGGCTCCCCCACGCCGACCGATGCCGACGCGATCGTGCCCTTCGAGGACACCGCCGGCGGTCTCGCCGACTCGCTCGGCGAGGTGCGCGTGCTGCACGCGCCGGCGAAACCCGGTGCGTTCGTCCGCCGCCGCGGTGCCGACCTGCACGCCGGCGACGCGGTGGTGCTCGCCGGCGAGCGGCTCGGCGCCTTCCAGCTGTCCGCCGCCGTCGCCGCCGGGGTCGAGACCGTCACGGTGACCCGCGCACCCCGGGTGGCCGTCGTATCGACCGGCAGCGAACTGCTGGAGCCGGGCGAAGCGGCACAACGCGGGCGCATCCCGGATTCGAACGGACCTCTGCTGGAGCTCCTCGTCGCGGATGCCGACGCCGAGGTCGTGCTCGTCGCGCGGGTCGCCGACGATGCGGATGCCGTCCGAGCCGTCACCGAGACAGCCGTCGAGCGCGGCGCCGACGTGATCGTGTTCACCGGCGGTGTCAGCGCGGGAGCCTACGAGCCCGTGCGCGGGGCGTTCGACGGACGGGGCGAGGTCGAGTTCGCAAGTGTCGCCATGCAACCGGGCAAGCCCCAGGCCTTCGGCGTGCTCGACACCGGCACTCTGGTGTTCGGGCTGCCCGGTAACCCCGTGAGTGTGGCGGTGTCGTTCGAGGTGTTCGTGCGCCCCGCGCTGCTGGCGCTGCAGGGTCGCTCCGAGATCCATCGGCCGCGTGCACCCTTCACCGCGGATGCCGCGTGGACCACCCCACCCGGACGACGCCAGTACCTGCCCGCCGTCGTCGACCTCGCGCGTCGGACGGTGCGTCCAGCCACCGCGGGCGGCTCGGGGTCGCACCTCGCCGGAGGCCTGGCCCGCGCTCAGGCCTTCGCGATCGTGCCCGCCGAGATCGACGCCGTCGCCGAGGGCGACGTGATCGATGTCATGCTGGTCGGATGAGCTTCACGCACCTCGATTCGGCCGGCCATGCCCACATGGTCGACGTGACCGGCAAGCAGCCGACCGTCCGCACCGCCACGGCCCGCGGATTCGTGCGCTGCAGTCCCGAGGTCATCGCGGCGCTGCGTGACGGCACCGCGCCCAAGGGCGACGTGCTCGCGGTCGCCCGCATCGCCGGCATCCAGGGCGCCAAGTCGACACCCGCTCTGCTGCCCCTCGCCCATGTGATCGGCGTGCACCGCGCCTCGGTCGAACTCGACATCGTCGACGACGGCGTGCACGTCGAGGCGACCGTCGGCACCGCCGACCGCACCGGTGTCGAGATGGAAGCCCTCACGGCCGTCTCGGTGAGCGCCCTCGCGATCGTCGACATGATCAAGGGCCTCGACCGCTCGGTCGTGATCGAAGACGTGCGCATCGTCGCGAAGTCGGGCGGGCGCTCGGGCGACTGGGTGCGCGAGGGAGAGTCGTGATGACCACCCGCGTCCGCTATTTCGCTGCGGCCGCCGAGGCCGCGGGCACCGACGCCGAGGACCGCGGCGAGCGCTCACTGGCGGAGTTGCGGGCCGCCGTCGTCGCCGACCATCCGGCGCTCGCCGACATCCTGCCGCGATGCGCGGTGATGGTCGACGGCGTGCGCAGCGACGACGACCGGCCGCTGGATGACGCGCAGCTGATCGACGTGCTGCCGCCGTTCGCCGGGGGCTGAGCCGGCGCCCCACTCGGCGGGCGCCCCGCGGGTGACTCAGCCGCGCTCGCGGACACCCCAGAAGTCCGATTGCGCTTCACAAGTCCACGGACGCCGCAAACGGACTCCGGGAGCGCATGCGGACTTCGGAAGCGCACGCAGGCGCTTCACAAGTCACATTGCGCTTCACACGTCCACGGACGCCGCAAACGGACTCCGCAAGCGCATACGGACTTCGGAAGCGCACGCGGGCGCCCCGCAAGTCCCATTGCGCTTCACAAGTCCGCAGACGCCGCAAACGGACTGCGGAAGCGCACACGGACTCCAAAAGCGCACACGGACTGCGAAAGCGCACACGCCGCCACCCGGCTGACTCGAACCGCGGCTCAGCCCCCGATGCCCTTCCACGACGTGGACCCGTCGGACTCGACCTGTCGCTTCCACACCGGCAGCGACTGCTTGATGTCCTCGATCACCGCGCGGCACACCTCGAAGGCCTCGGCCCGATGCTCGGCGGCGACCGCGATCACGACGGCCGCATCTCCGACGTCGAGGCGACCGACGCGGTGGCTCACAGCGACGACCACCCTGGCATCGCCGACGGCATCCGCCCCCGCCTGCTCGGCGAGGCCACGCAGCGCGATCTCCGCATCGGGATGCGCGCTGTATTCGAGGCCGACCACGGCCGTCGTCGCATCCGGGTCGTTGTCGCGCACACGGCCGATGAATGTCGTGACGCCGCCCAGGGCCGGGTCATCGACCGCCGCGAGGTGGGCCTCGACGTCGAGCGGCTCCTCGGAGATAGCCGCGATCCGCACCTCGTTCACGAGTGATCACCGCCCTCGACCTGGTCGACGACATGTCGGGCGACGGTGAGCACGACAGGGATCCCGGATGCCACGGCACGCGGCGATCCGGGCAGGTTCACCACGAGTGCACCCGCGGGGTCGACGATCCCGGCAAGACCGCGGGAGAGCACCGACAGCGGGGTGTCGGCGAGGCCGCTGCGGCGCAGCTCTTCGGCGAGACCCGGAACCTCCCGGGTGATCACCCGACGGGTTCCCTCCGGTGTCTCATCCCGCGGACCGACACCCGTGCCGCCGGTCGTCACGATCAGCCGCACGCCGCGGGCGACGGCCCGACGCAGGGCGTCGGCGACCGAGGTCGCTCCGTCGGCGATGACCTCGGCATCCGGGCAGTGCCACCCGGCATCCCGTAGCAGACCGACCGCGATCGGCCCGCCCCTGTCCTCTCGTTCTCCGGCGAAGGAGCGGTCCGAGACGGTGATCACGCAGGCGGGGAGCGACGTCATGGCTCCACCCTAGGTGCTCGCCCTGCCCCTCGCACCGGCATCAGGAGACGCGGATCAGCGACCGCTGCCACCCGGATGAGCCGTTCGGCGCGATCGGCGCGCGCTCCTCGATCTGCAGGTCGCCGTTCTTGTTGATCGCCCGCACGGCCACGTAGTGCGTGCCGGGGGTGGCATCCCACTCGAGGAACCACTGCACCCAGGTGTCCTCATTGATCGGCGCCGACAACGTGGCCGGCACCCAGTCGCCCTCGTCGATGCGGACCTCCACCCGCTCGATGCCGACCGACTGCGCCCACGCGACTCCGGCGATCGGGATGCGACCGGCCTCGACCGCCTCGCCGACCTTCGGGGTGTCGACCCGGGACGCGAACTTGATCGGCGCCTCGGCACTGTACCCGCGGGGCGTCCAGTAGGCCTCGTCCTTGTCGAACGTCGTCACCTTGAGCTCGGTCAGCCACTTGGTGGCGGAGACGTATCCGTAGAGTCCCGGCACCACCATGCGCACCGGGAAGCCGTGTTCGAGCGGCAGCGGCTCGCCGTTCATCCCGACCGCCAGGATCGCGTCGAGATTGTCATCGGTCAGTGCCGAGAGCGGGGTGCTCGCGGTGTACCCGTCGACGCTCTTCGACAGCACCATGTCGGCCCCCGACTTCACCCCGGCCTTCTTGAGCACGTCGCGCAGCGGAACCCCGAGCCACTTCGCGTTGCCGACGAGCTCCCCGCCGACCTCGTTCGAGACGCAGGTCAACGTGATGACGTACTCGTCGAGTCCCATGTCGAGGATGTCCTGGAAGCTCATCTCCACCCGCTGATCGACCATGCCGTCGATCACGAGCCGCCAGGTGCTCGGGTCGATCGTCGGCACGGTCAGTGCCGTGTCGACCCGGTAGAAGTCCTTGTTGGGAGTGAACAAGGTGCTGAGTCCGGGGATGTCGAGCTCGGCGCCCTTCGGCACCGCCACGGTGGACTTCGGGGACGGGAGCTTCAGGGCATCGCGGATGTTCGCGACCGAGGCGACGGTCATGCTCACGGTGCGCGAGGCGATGCCGACGATCACGGCCGACACCCCGGCGATCCCGGCGAGGAGGAAGAACTGCCGACGACCCAGCGCCTTCGGGGTCTGCTCTGTGGCGTCTTGGCCGGTGGCATCCTGGCCGGTGGCGTCCTGGCCGGTGGCATCCTGGCTGGTGGCGGCAGCCGCCTTCCACGTCTGCAGCCGACGGATCAGGAGGACGATGAGGATCGACCCGGCGATCGTCCCGAGCACGGGCGGCAGGAAGGCGAGGGCGGTGACGCCTGCCCTGGTGACGATGGCCGCAGTGGAGAGGGCTCCCGCGACCACCAGAGCGATCACGCCGAGAGGGGGCCGCAGCAGCTGCAGGATGCCGGCGATCGCCGACGCGATCACCACCGCGAGGCCGAGTCCGGCCAGCAGGGCGATCTTGTCGTACTCGCCGAATGTGGCGATCGCGAACTCCTTGAACGGCTGCGGCACGATGTCGATCACGAATCCGCCGACGGCGAGGATCGGGCTGGCTGAGCGCGCGAAGATAAACGCGAAGAGCTCGGCCGTGGCGAGGAAGACGAGTCCGCTGATCACACCCGAGAGGGCAGCCCAGAAGAAGAACCTCTTGCCCCTGCTCTGCCGTGTGCCTGTGCCGCGCTCGTCTGCGGTGCTGCGCTGTGCCATGGTCTGCTCCTTCGCACCGAGGACGGTGTGGTCTCGGGTTGTTCGGAGCAGACACGCGAACGGATGGTCGCGGCATCGGAGGCGGCGCGACGGGAAGTGGACCTGAGAGGCGGTGCTAGAGGCGACGTGCGGTGATCGTGTCGCGATCCTGTAGCTGGCGCAGTGTGCGCAGGCAGCGCGAGCAGAGGATCTCGACCCGGCGAGGGTGGTTCTCCCCGCACACGCAGTCGACCGTCACCCGCCACTTGGCCTTGCGGCCGCACGCGGCGTAGGCCTCGTCGTCGCCGTGGTCGCACTCGCACAGCTGTCGTCCGCGATCGAGGCCAGGGATCTCGACGAGGCTTCGCTCGAGATCCGAGACCGGGGGCAGCTGTGTTTTCACCACCTGCCCATGCTCCAGGGTCGCGCGACCGCGCGCAACACCGGGGCTCTCGCGCGTGGCCGCTCCAGAACTCCGGAGATCGGGCAACGACTGCGCAGAAAGAGCCCCTCAGCCCGGTTGTCGACGCGGTTCTCCGGAGTTATGGCGCCCCGGCCGTTCACAACTCAGCACGAACGGTCGAGAACCGACAGTTCAGCACCGAATACGGGCCCGGCACCGGCGTTCGTGCTGAGTTGTGAACGAGCGGCGTCCGGAACCGGCAGGCGCAGCGCGCTGCAGCTCCAGAACTCCGGAGATCCGGCAGCGACAGCACCGGCACAGCCACTCAGACGGGTTGTCGGCTCGATTCTCCGGAGTTTGGCGCGCGACGGAACGCGGGTCAGACCTGGACGATACGCGGAGGCGGCGGCGGGGCGAGCTGTCGCTGGGGGACGCCGTGCGCCTCGCGGTGCAGACGCTCCATGCGGCTGTCGAGCTCGGCGGCGGCCTCGGCGGCGTCGGTCAGGCTCTCCACGAGGTGCGAGGGGACCTGGTTGGAGAACTTGTAGTAGATCTTGTGCTCCAGGCTCGCCCAGAAGTCCATCGCGATCGTGCGGAACTGCACCTCGACCGGCACCGACAGCGCTCCGGTGGAGAGGAACACGGGCACCTCGATGATGGCGTGCAGGCTCTTGTACCCGTTGTCCTTCGGGGTCGCGATGTAGTCCTTGACCGTGCGCACCGTGACGTCGTCCTGCGCGGTGAGCAGATCGAACAGCCGGTACACGTCGGCGACGAAGCTGCAGGTCACGCGGACGCCCGCGATGTCGGTGATCTCGGAGCGAATGCGCTCGAAGTCGGGCTCGGCGATCCCCTTGCGGGCGATCTTCTCGACGATACTGTCGGGCGTCTTCAGCCGGCTCTTGACGTGCTCGATCGGGTTGTACGCGTGGTGGTGGGTGAACTCGTCACGAAGGATCGAGATCTTGGTCTCGACCTCCCGCATCCCGAACTCGTACTCGCGCAGGAAGCGCTGGAACTCATCGCGGAGCTCCCGAGTCTGCTGGATGGCGTCGTCGGTGACCTGAAGGGACGTCATGCCTCCGACGTTACGCGTCCGTGATCGGAACGGGCTGTGGATCGCCGATGAGAAATCGGCGGGCGATCCTTGACGATGTCGGAGGCCGGGTCTACAACGGAGCACATGACCAGCGCAGGCGAGAAGTGGACCGAGGCGTACATCGAGGCGTGGCGGTCGAACGATCCGGAGCGCATCGGCGCGCTCTTCACCGAGGACGCCAGGTACCTGACGAGCCCAGACTCGGAGCCGCGCGTCGGTCGACAGGCGATCGTCGACGGCTGGCTCGAGGATCTCGACGATCCCGGGACCTGGACGTTCGAGTGGTCGGTGCTGCATGAGCACGACGACTTCGTCGCCGTGCAGGGCCGCACCGAGTACCCCGCCGAACGCGACTACCTCAATCTCTGGATGATCCGACTGGATGCCGAGGGGCGGGCGACCGAGTTCACCGAGTGGTACATGCCACGCCCGCACAGCCCGTGAAAGGGCCGCACCCGCTAATTCGGCGCGCAGGGATCACGACGGCTGAGCGCGGCCGACGCGGGGAGTAGGGCGGGCTGCGGCATCCGTCCTGGCGTCCACGAGGTCCTGACCCGACAGCACGCCTGGCAGGCCGCGTCCGTGACGCGTGGTGAACAGCAGCACGATGGCGAGGAGGATCAGGAGCGACGAGGCGACGCCGAACAGCCCGCCCAACAGTGACAGCGCCGAGAGCCCGCCGATCCCGCCCGCCCAGCGCAGCACCCGGGCGAGCGGTGCCGGCAGCCGCGACCCGGTGTACCGCAGTTGGACCGCGATGTCGCCGACCGACCGTCCACCCACCAGGATCACCAGGAGGAAGACACTCGTCGGGACGATCGCGGACAGCGCCGAGGCGAGGGACCCGTCGAGCACGGCGGCCCGGTCGTTCGCGATGTACTGCAGCCACGCCTGCACGCCCACCCCGACCCCGGCGCTCAGGAAGCCGTAGGCCAGCGCGTCGCACAGCATCGCGAGGGCGCGACGCCCCCGGGTGACCGGGCGGGCAAGGTCGGCGTCGGCACTCACCTGAGAGCCCCGCAGCGATCGGGGGACGACGAATGCCAGCGCGCACCCCAGGACCGCCCCGAGCGTGTTGGTCAGGAGGTCGCCCACGTCGAAGAAGCGGTAGGCGCAGGGATACAGTCCCCCGACACCGGTGAGCTGCGTCATCTCGACCAGCAGCGACAGGCCGAGCCCCGCGAGGAGCGCGACCACGACACCGCGCCCCGCGAGCACCCGGACGAACACTCCGAGCGGCAGGAACAGCAGCACATTGAACACCAGCTGGAGCAGGGCCGGATGCCGAAGAGGATTGCCCGACGTGGCGAGCGCGGTCTGCACGTCGCGGACGACGGACATCGGGTCGACGATCGCACCGACGCAGCGGATCGCGTCGGGGTCGGGAAGCGGAAGCAGCGTGTACGTCCAGATCGCCCAGAAGTAGATGAGCGCCGACAGCCACAGCAGCGTCCGGCCGAGACCGAGGCGTCCTCGTCGGCGGTAGCTGATCGCCACGAAGGGCACGAACAGCACGACGCCGAAGGCCACTCCGATCGCGATCGCGATGAACCCGAGCAGCACCTGATCTTCCACAACGTGCCACTGTAGCCGCGCGGCGTGAGGATTCCGTTAGGGACGCCCGAGCGGCCGTAGGGATTCCGTGAGGAAACCGTGAGAGAAGCGTGCGCGCGCGTAACGTCGCCGGACGTGTCAGATGAAACCAGGGACAACACAGACGCTCCCCCTCGCGTGAAGCGCATCCTGATCGGCGACCCTCTGACGAGTGCGCAGGTCGACGACCAGCTGCTCCCGAAGAAGATGGCGCTGCCGATCTTCGCGTCCGACGCTCTGAGCTCGGTCGCCTACGCGCCGCAGGAGCTCGTGATGATCCTGCTCATCGGCGGACTCACCTTCCTGTCGTTCACTCCTCTCGTCGCGATCGCGGTCGTCGTGCTGCTGATCGTCGTCGTGCTGAGCTACCGCCAGCTCATCAAGGCGTACCCCTCGGGCGGTGGTGACTACGAGGTGGCGTCGAAGAACCTCGGCGAGATCCCCGGAGTCATCGTCGCGGCAGCCCTGCTGGTCGACTACGTCCTGACAGTCGCGGTCTCGGTGGCCTCCGGCGTCGACAACATCATCTCGGCCGTGCCGGGACTCGACCCCCTCCGGGTGGAGCTCGCTGTCGGATTCGTGATCCTCATCATCATCGTGAACCTCCGCGGCGTGCGCGAGGCATCCCTCGTCTTCGCGATCCCGACCTACGTGTTCATCGCGTCCGTCGGCTTCATGATCGTCACCGGACTCATCCGCACGTTCCTGGGTGATGCGCCGGTCGCCTCCAGTGCGGAGTTCGCCGTGCACTCCGAAGACCTCGGCCAGGCCGCGGTGATCCTGCTGATCCTGCGGGCGTTCTCGAGCGGATGCTCCGCACTGACCGGCGTCGAGGCGGTGTCGAACGGGGTGCCCGCCTTCCGCACCCCGAAGGTCCGCAACGCCCAGACCACCCTGGTGCTGATGGGCTCGATCGCGGCGTGCCTGTTCGCGGGTCTCACGGCTCTCGCACTGATCACGGGCGTGCACTATGCCGAGAACCCGTGCGACCTGATCGGCTTCGACTGCTCGAACCCGCAGCCGAGCCTGATGGCGCAGATCGCCTCGGCGACGTTCGGCGGCGGTAGCATCCTGTTCTTCATCATCCAGGCCGCGACCGCCTGCGTGCTACTGCTCGCGGCGAACACCGCGTTCAACGGCTTCCCGCTGCTCGGCTCGGTGCTCGCCCGCGACGGCTACGCGCCCAAGTCGCTGAACACCCGCGGCGACCGTCTGGTGTTCTCGAACGGCATGATCGTGCTCGGCATCGCGGCGATCGCCGTGCTCGTCGTGTTCCAGGCGAAGCTGACCACGCTGATCCAGCTGTACATCATCGGCGTCTTCGTGTCGTTCTCCCTGGGGCAGATCGGCATGGTCCGGCACTGGCGACGCGTGCTGCGGGGTCCCGCCGAGACGACCGCCGGTTCGGGGATCGACGGCGCCTCGGCATCCGATCGCCGCTCGGCCAAGATCGGACTCGTCATCAACTCGGCCGGGGCCGTCATGACTGTGCTCGTGCTCCTGATCGTCACGATCACGAAGTTCACCCACGGCGCGTACCTGGTGTTCTTCGCGATCCCGGTGCTCGCCTTCCTGATGATGGGCGTCAAGCGGTACTACCGCGACGTCGAGCATGAGATCGCGATCGACGACACCACCAAGTTCGGCGCGACGGGCGACCTGGCGATCGTGCTCGTCAACCGCCTGCAGAAGCCCGTCATCAAGGCGATCGACTACGCGGTCGCCGCAAAGCATGGCAAGACACTGGCGGTGCACGTGGCCGTCGCCTCCGACGACGCCGCTCACCTGCAGAAGGAGTGGGCAGACCACCTCGTGCCCATCCCGCTGGTGATCGTCGAGTCGCCGTACCGGTCGTTCGCCCAGCCGGTCACGCAGTTCATCAAGCAGTACCGCGAGAAGCACGGCTCGTCCGTCGTGACCGTCTACCTGCCGCAGTACATCGTGGGGCACTGGTGGGAGACGTTCCTGCACAACCGGCGCTCGCGCCGTCTCGCGAACCAGCTGATGCTCGTGCACGGCGTCTCGATCACCCTCGTGCCATGGCTGCTCGACTCGTCTGAGCTGATCTACGGTCGGCGGTCGCGACCCCTCCCCGGCCAGGAGCGCGCCGGTCGCCCCGTCGTGGTGAGCGGACGCCGCGCGCATCGCCCCGAGGGGCCGCCGGAGAGCTGACCCGCGCTCAGCGCGCGAGCACAGCCCCCAGGATGCCGGCAGCCTCTGCGAACCGCGCGGGCTCGGCGTTGGCATAGTTCAGCCGGACGTACGACCCGGATGCCTCGGCCGGGAACCACTCGGAACCCGGCGCGATGATGAGGCCCCGCGAATCGCATTCGCGCACGATCTCGGTCACGTCGCTGCCTTCGGGCAGCCGCACCCACAGGTTGAGCCCACCGAGCGGCACCGTCTCCACGAGCGCGGTGGGAGCGTGCGCGGCGAGAGCCGACACGAGCAGGTCCCGGCGCATCCGCAGCTGCTCGCGGAACGCCCGGAGATGCGAGGTCCACGCCGGCTGCGTCACGACGTCGAGCGCGGCGGCCTGCAGCATCCCGCTGACGTACATCGACTCCGCCGCCCGGTCGGCGAGGATGCGCTCGCGTGCGGGTCCGCGGGCGATCACCGCCGCGACGCGCAGCGCCGGAGACACGCTCTTGGTGAGGGAGCGGAGGTAGACGACGTGGCCGTCGTCGTCCGAGGCGGCGATCGGTCGCGGCTCGGCATCGATCGCGAGGTCGTGCGCCCAGTCGTCCTCGATGAGGAAGGCGCCGTGTCGGCGCATGGTCTCGAGCACCGCGGCGCCCGTCGCCGCCGGCCATTGCGCGCCGGTGGGGTTGGCGAAGGTCGGCTGCGCGTAGAACGCCCGTGCGCCGGAGCGCACGAGGGCGCGCTCGACCTCGTCCGGGTCTGGGCCCTGCGGACCCGAGGGGATCGGCACGAGCACGACTCCCGCCTGCTCGGCCGCGAGCAGGGCTCCCCAGTACGTGGGGGACTCGATGAGCAGCGGCCGCCCCGGGCCGACGACCGCGCGGAAGATCGAGCTGAGGCCGCTCTGGCTGCCCGACACGATCAGCACGTCGCGAGCGGATGCCGGGACGATATCGGCCGGCGTCGACGCGGCGAGCTCGCCGGCGAACCATGCCTGCAGCTCGGGCAGGCCTGCGGCCGGCGATCGGGTGACGGCGGCATCCGTCCTCGCGGCGCGCGCGAGCGCCTGCCGCACCAGACGCTCCGGCAGCAGCTCGACGGCGGGGTAGCCGGAGTGCATGCCGATCGCATCGGGGGCGGTCGTGCGCTGCGTCGAGGAGAGACCGGCCAGACGGGCGGGCGCGGCACCGAGGGCTGAGGTCTGCCAGCCGTAGTCGGCCGGTCGAGCGGTGCGGAGCATCCGGACGAAGGTGCCGGCACCGGGCCGGGACTCGACGAGGCCGAGCCGCGCGAGCTGCCGCATGGCCTTCTGCACCGTCACCGGGCTCGCACCGTACTGCGCGACGAGCGCGCGATTCGACGGGACCCTCGCACCGGGCGGTGCGGTCGTGATCCATTCGCGGACTCCCGCGACGATGCGGTCGGTGCTATCGTTGCTCATGAAAGAACAGAGTAGCGTTATCGCTTCGCCCCGCACAGTGTTATCTACACGCGCCGGACTGTGGTGGGGGCTGCTCGGGGTCGTGGCCTTCTCGTTCACCCTCCCGTTCACACGCATCGCCGTCGGCGGCCTGTCACCGCTGTTCATCGGATCCGCCCGCGCGGTCGTCGCCGCGGTGCTCGCGGCCATCGCGTTGACGGCGACGCGTCAGCATGCGCCCAGCAGGAGGCAGTGGTGGCGTCTCGCCGTCGTCGCCGGCGGAGTGGTCGCCGGGTTCCCGCTGCTGACGTCGTTCGCCATGACGGCGACCCCCGCGAGCCATGGCGCCGTGGTGGTGGGTCTGCTTCCGGCAGCCACGGCGGTGATGGTCGTGCTGCGCACCCGCGAGCGTCCCCGCGGCGCCTTCTGGGTCTTCGCCGCTCTGGGCGCCGCGTGCGCGGTGGCCTTCGCCTCGATGCAGAACGGCGGTCTCGGCGAGCTCCACGCTGCCGATCTGCTGCTGTTCGGCGCGGTGCTGGCCGCGGCGATCGGCTATGCCGAGGGCGGGCTGCTCGCCCGCGAGCTCGGATCGTGGCAGACGGTCTCGTGGGCGCTCGTCCTCGCGGCACCGCTGATGCTCGCCCTGACACTGGCGACCGCCATCCCGCATCCACCGGTCGCCGCGCCCGCACAATGGCTCGCCTTCGCCTACCTCGCCGCCGTCAGCATGTTCCTCGGCTTCTTCGCCTGGTACCGGGGACTCGCGATCGGCCCCATGGCGCAGGTCAGCCAGATCCAACTCGTCCAGCCGGTGATGAGCATCGCCTGGGCGGCCCTGCTGCTCGGCGAGCAGATCGGCTGGGCCACCGCCCTCGGCGGCGTCGCCGTCATCCTCTGCGCCGCGCTCGCGGTGCGCACCCGCCTCGTTCCCTCCCGTTCCACCACCCGCCCCTCACACCAGGAGTCCTGATGCGTCACACGCCCCGTTATCTGATGACCGACCCGCTCGAGGTCAAGCGCCTCATCCGCGCGAACCCCTGGGCGACCTTCGTCTCGCCCGCCCGCAGCGGACTCGTGGCCTCGCACTACCCCGCCCTGCTGGTCGAGGACGAGAGCGGGATCGTGATCGTGAGCCACTTCGGCCGACCGGACGAGCAGCTGCACGAGCTCGGCGAGCATGAGGTGCTGGTCATCATCCAGGGACCGCACGACTACGTCTCCCCGAGCCTGTACGCGCCGGGCGACCTGGTGCCCACCTGGAACCACGTCACCGCCCACCTGTACGGGACGCCCGAGATCCTCAGCGAGGAGGAGAACTACGCGATGCTCTCGCAGCTCACCGACCACTTCGAGAGCGGGTACGCGCACGGCCGCAGCCTTTCCGAGGACGAGGAGGGGACCAGACGTGCCGCGAAGGGGACGGTCGGCCTGCGGCTGCGCGTCGACCGCTTCGACGCCCGCGCCAAGCTGAGCCAGAACAAGGCCCCCGAGGTGCGCGAGCACATCACGAGTCGGTTCGAGGAGACCAACGCGGCGCTCGCCGACGAGATGCGCCGCGTCTGAACCCGGCCGTGCCGTGCCGTCGGGGCCGTGCCGTCGGGGCCGTGCCGTCGCGGCCGTGCCGTCGGGGCCGTGCCGTCGGGGCCGACAAGCCGTACGGTCTGCACAGGGTGCCCCGGATCGCACAGCTTTCGACCACGAGCATGTGCGGTCCGGGACATAGTGTGCAGATCGGGACACCCGATCGGGACACCCGATCGGGACACCCGATCCAGACACCCGATCCAGACACCCGACCAGACACCTTGATCCAGACACCTGATCCAGACACCCGATCCAGACACGGGATCCAGACACGGGATCAGTGACCCACGCGGCGGGAGACGGATGCCGGCAACCGGGCTGCTCGTAGGCTGGGGCGATGACCGATACGCCGCACACCGACGTCTGGCCCCTCCGCACCGCTCGACTGCAGATCCGGCCGATGACCTCGTCAGACATCGACACGATGTGGCAGTGGCGACGGCTCCCCGACGTCAACCGCTGGCTCGGACTCGCCCCCGACACGATCGAGGCTTTCCGGGAGCGCTACCTCGACCCGGAGCGGCTCGCCGCGATGCACATCCTCGAACTGCTGCCGGACGACGGGACTGCGCCGGTGCCGATCGGCGACATCATGATCAAGCTCGGCGATGCGTGGGCGCAGCTCGAGGTGGCTGACGAGGCGAAGGGCGTCGAGGCCGAGCTCGGCTGGGTGCTGGACCCCGCGCACACCGGTCGCGGCTACGCGACGGAGGCGATCAGGGCGGTGATCGACGTGTGCTTCGGGCAGCTGGGCCTGCGCCGCGTGCACGCCGGATGCTTCGCGGACAACGAGCCGTCGTGGCGGCTGATGGAGCGACTCGGCATGCGCCGGGAGGAGTTCAGCCGCAAGACGGCGCTGCACCGCTCGGGCGAGTGGCTCGACGGGATGAGCTACGGCATCCTCGCGGAGGAGTGGCCGACACGCTGATCCGCCCCATCGTCGGCGCCTCGAAGAACGCCGACGACGGGGCGCGCGCTCAGTCCTGGTCCCAGGGCAGCTTCACCACCGGCAGGATGTAGATCCGCCCCATCACGGCGGTCGGATGCTTCGCCATGAAGCTCGCTGCCTCGTCGATCGACTCCGCGGTGACGATGTCATAGCCGGCGAACCACTCCTTGAACTCCGGGAACGGTCCGTCGGTGACGAGCACCTTCCCGTCCCGGACGGCCACCGACTTCGCCTCTTCGGCGCCGGCGACCGGGGCACCCTCGCCGAGGCTTCCGGCCGACCTCCCCTCGTCGGCCCAGTCCTCGAGCAGACGCTGGTCCTCGCCCTGGGGCATCGTGCCGCCGGTCGGGTCGGTCATGTGGATCACGAGGTACTTGCTGGTCATCTGCTCTCTCCGTTCGGTGTGCGCCCGGGCTCTCCGGGAGCGGATGGCGCCGCGATGTCGTCGCGACGCCGGGTCAGGTGGGCGATCTCGGCGGTGTTGTCCGCCAGGGCGATCGCCCGCTCGTACGCGGTACGCGCCTCGGTTGCGCTGCCGGCGGCGCGCAGCAGCTCCGCCCGCGTCACGTGGAAGCCGTGGAAGTCGTCGAGCGAGACGCGCAGGGACTCCACCAGCACGAGCGCCTCCTCGGGCGAGTCCCGCTCCGCGAGGGCGACCGCCTTGGCGAGGGTGACGGCCGGGCTCGGGTCGATGCGCTCCATCCGCTCGTACAGGTCGACGATCCGTGCCCAGTCGGTGTCGGCCACGAGCGCCGCCCCGACGTGCACGGCGTTGATCGCGGCGAGCAGCGCGTACCGTCCGCGCCCGGAGTCCGGCATCCGCTCGAGGAGGGTTGCGCCCTCGTCGATGAGCGCCCGATCCCACCTCGTCCGGTCCTGCTCGTCCAACCGCACGAGCTCGCCGTGGGCGGAGAGCCGGGCCGCGGCGCGCGACTGCGTGAGCAGCATCAGCGCCAGCAGACCGGTGACCTCGGCGTCGTCGGGCAGGAGCTCGCGCACCAGGCGCGTGAGTCGGATCGCCTCGGTGGTCAGTTCGTCGCGCAGCGGCGGCGTATCGGGACCCGAGGCGAAGTGGCCCTCGGTGAAGATGAGATAGAGCACCGCGAGCACGCCGTCGATCCGGGCGCGCAGATCCTCGGCGGCCGGCACCCGATACGGGATCCGGTCGTTCTTGATCTTCGCCTTCGCGCGGGTGATCCGCTGCCGGACGGCGGATTCCCTGATGAGGAAGGCGCGCGCGATCTCCTCGACCGTGAGACCGCCGACGATCCGCAGGGTCAGGGCGACGCGCGCCTCGAGGGACAGGGTCGGGTGGCAGCACGTGAACAGCAGCCGGAGGCGGTCATCCTCGATGGCTCCGGTCGGCTCGGCCGGCTCGGGATCGTGCAGCATCAGCGCCTCCCGGTGCTTGGCGTCGCGGAACGACTCGCGGCGGAGCCGATCGATCGCCTTGCGATAGGCGGTGGTGGTGATCCAGCCGGCCGGGTTCGGCGGCACGCCTTCCTCCGGCCAGCGCTCCGCTGCCGCGGCGAACGCGTCGGCGGTCATCTCCTCGGCGAGATCGAGGTCGCCGCACCGTCGCGTGAGGCCCGCCACGATCCGCGTCCACTCCTCCCGGTACACCTGCGTGACGCGTGCGTCGACGTCGAGGCTCACGAAGGCCTCTCCGTCGAGTCCCGTCTCCGCGGCATCCGTGATCTCCTCCGCCCGCTCCCGCAGGGTCTGCTCCGGCCCTGCCTCCAGGACGATCATCCCGGTTCCCCGTTCCCACGGGAAGCGATGCGGGCCCACAGGCGGCGAACGCGTGTCCTGAGGGGCGGCCGCCGGACGAGTCCCGGATGCGCGAGCGCCGCGCGCCGTCGCGCGACCTGCTCGTCGGCCTCCTCCGCCTCGAGCCGGTAGATCAGGTTCGCCACCATCGGATCGTTGTACACGTCATCCCCCTGCCGTCGTGGTCGAGGACGGCCGATCGGCCGCCCTTCACCTTCACCACGAACGGCAGGGGGCGGATGCGACAGCAGGGCGGAAAGATCTTCGCAGGAGCGCAATCGTGAGCATCCCGTATGCATCCCGCACGGTCCCGTAGGCAAAGCGTGAGGATCGATATTCTGCGCCCGGGGAGAGAGTTGTATCGAGTCTCGTGCTCGACATCTTCTACATCGCGCTGACTCTCGCGCTGTTCGCCCTGGTCTCCCTGATCGCTGCGGGGGTGGAGCGACGATGATCGTCTTCGAGATCATCGCCGCCGCCCTCGCCGTGGCCGCCGTCGTCTACCTGGTCGTGGCGCTCGTCGCCCCGGAGAAGTTCTGATGGGCGCCGGCACCGAACTGTGGTTCGGCATCCTGCAGGCCGCCGTCCTCATCGTCGCCCTCGTGCTGCTGTACCGCCCGATGGGCGACTACATGGCGCACGTCTTCCGCACGCCGCGTGACTTGAGAGTCGAGCGGGGCTGTACCGTCTGATCGGCGTCGACCCGGCATCCGAGCAGACCTGGCGAGCCTACGCTCGCAGCGTCCTCGCGTTCTCGGTGGTCGGCCTGCTGCTCGTCTATGGGCTGCAGCGACTGCAGGGCTTCCTGCCCGAGTCGCTCGGACTCCCCGCGGTTCCCGAGGGCCTGGCCTTCAACACCGCGGCGTCGTTCGTCGCCAACACCAACTGGCAGTCCTACTCACCCGAGCAGACCATGGGCTACACCGTCCAGCTCGCGGGACTCACCGTGCAGAACTTCGTCTCGGCCGCCGTCGGCCTGGCCGTGGCCGTCGCGCTGATCCGGGGTCTCGCCCGCCGCGGGTCGACCACGATCGGCAACTTCTGGGTCGACCTGATCCGCGGTCTCGGACGCATCCTGCTGACGATCGCCCTGATCGCCGCCATCGCGCTGATCGCGGGCGGTGTGGTGCAGAACTTCGCCGGCTTCACCGACGTGACCACTGTGTCCGGCGGCACACAGACCATCCCCGGCGGTCCCGTCGCCTCGCAGGAGGCCATCAAGCTGCTCGGCACGAACGGCGGCGGGTTCTTCAACGCCAACTCGGCGCATCCGTTCGAGAACCCGACCGGCTGGACCAACCTGCTGCAGATCCTGCTCATCCTCGTGATCCCGTTCTCGCTCCCTCGCACCTTCGGCCGCCTGATCGGCGATGACCGTCAGGGCTACGCGATCGCCGCGGTGATGGGAACGATCTTCCTGATCTCGACCTTCGCCCTGTCGGCCCTGGAGCTCGCGGGGCGTGGCTCCGCTCCGGAGCTCGCCGGCGCGGCGATGGAGGGCAAGGAGATGCGCTTCGGCATCCTGGGCTCCACCGTGTTCGGCAGCGCGAGCACCCTGACATCGACCGGTGCGGTGAACTCGATGCACGACTCGTACACGGCGCTCGGCGGCATGATGCCGATGCTCAACATGATGCTCGGCGAGGTCGCCCCCGGCGGTGTCGGCTCCGGCCTCTACGGCATGCTCGTGCTCGCGATCATCGCGGTGTTCGTCGGCGGGCTGCTCGTGGGTCGCACGCCCGAGTACCTCGGCAAGCGCATCGGCCCGAAGGAGATCACGCTCGCGAGCCTGTACATCCTCGTGACGCCGACGCTCGTGCTGATCGGCACGGCGCTGAGCTTCGCGATCCCCGGCATCCGGGCGGACGTCGAGGCCACCAGCATCCTCAATCCAGGGGTGCACGGCATGAGCGAGGTGCTCTACGCCTTCACCTCGGCGGCGAACAACAACGGCTCCGCTTTCGCCGGGCTGACCGCGAACACCCCTTGGTTCAACACCGCACTGGGCGTCGCGATGCTGCTCGGCCGGTTCCTCCCGATCGTGCTCGTCCTGGCTCTCGCCGGATCCTTCGCCGCGCAGCAGCGTGTGCCCGAGAACACCGGGACACTGCCCACGCACCGACCGCAGTTCGTCGGCCTCCTGGCCGCCGTCACGGTCATCATCACGGCACTCACCTACTTCCCCGTGCTCGCACTGGGACCCCTCGCTGAAGGACTCGTCTGACATGACCCTCACCACCACCCCCTCCGAACAGCAGGATGCCGCGGCATCCACGCCCTCCTCCACCGAACCGCCCCGCTCGTTCGGCTGGGCGCAGCTGACCCAGGCACTGCCCGGCGCCCTGCGCAAGCTCAACCCGGCGTCGCTCGTGCGCAACCCCGTGATGCTCCTCGTCTGGGTCGGCGCCGCGTTCACCACGGTGCTCGCGATCGCCGAGCCGTTCCTCGGCGGCCCGGCAGACTCCGGCGGCACACCCGTGCCCGCCCCCTTCACCTGGGGCATCGCGATCTGGCTGTGGCTGACGGTGCTGTTCGCGAACGTCGCCGAGTCGGTCGCCGAGGGGCGCGGCAAAGCTCAGGCCGCGAGCCTGCGCAAGACCCGCACCAGCACGATGGCCCGCCGCGTCGTCGGATACGACGCGGGTGCGGATGCCGCGGCCGACCGCACCGAGACGGTCGACGTCTCGTCGGCCGAGCTGCAGCGCGACGACATCGTGATCGTCACCGCGGGCGAGCTGATCCCGGGCGACGGCGACATCATCGCGGGCATCGCGACCGTCGACGAGTCGGCGATCACGGGCGAGAGCGCCCCGGTCATCCGCGAGTCCGGCGGCGACCGCAGCGCCGTCACCGGAGGCACCCGGGTGCTGTCGGACCGCATCGTGGTGCGCATCACCTCGAAGCCCGGCGAGACCTTCGTCGACAGGATGATCGCCCTCGTCGAGGGCGCCAGCCGCCAGCGCACACCCAACGAGATCGCGCTGAACATCCTGCTCGCGAGCCTGTCGATCGTGTTCGTCGTGGTCGTGCTCGCCCTCAACCCGATCGCCTCGTACGCGGCCTCGCCCGTCAGCATCCCGGTGCTCATCGCCCTGCTGGTCTGCCTGATCCCGACGACGATCGGCGCCCTGCTCTCGGCGATCGGCATCGCCGGGATGGACCGTCTCGTGCAGCGCAACGTGCTCGCGATGTCGGGCCGCGCGGTCGAGGCCGCAGGTGACGTCACGACCCTGCTGCTCGACAAGACCGGCACCATCACCTACGGCAACCGCCGCGCCCACGAGGTGCTGCCCCTCGCAGGGGTCGACCCCGACGAGCTGCTGCGCGTCGCCGCTCTGTCGTCGCTCGCCGACCCCACGCCCGAGGGCGCCTCGATCGTCGAGCTGGCGACCGTGCACGGCATCCGCGTCGAGGAACCGGCGGATGCGGTCATCGTGCCGTTCACCGCGCAGACCCGCATGTCGGGCCTCGACCTGCCGAGCGGCACGCAGATCCGGAAGGGCGCGGGGTCGGCGGTCAGCGCCTGGCTCGGGCTCGGAGCGGATGCCGAGCTCACGGGCCTGACCGACGGCGTCGCCTCGAGCGGCGGCACCCCGCTCGTGGTCGCCGTGAAGCGTGCGGCGGGAACCGGCGAGGTGCTCGGCGTCGTGCATCTCAAGGACATCGTCAAGGACGGCCTGCGCGAGCGGTTCGAGGAACTGCGCAGCATGGGCATCCGCACGGTCATGATCACGGGCGACAACCCGCTGACGGCCGCCGCGATCGCGAAGGAGGCCGGAGTCGACGACTTCCTCGCGGAGGCGACGCCCGAGCAGAAACTTGAGCTGATCAAGCGCGAGCAGGAGGGCGGCCGACTCGTCGCCATGACCGGCGACGGCACGAATGACGCTCCGGCGCTGGCTCAGGCCGACGTCGGCGTCGCGATGAACACCGGCACGTCGGCCGCGAAGGAGGCCGGCAACATGGTCGACCTCGACTCCGACCCGACCAAGCTCATCGACATCGTGCGCATCGGCAAGCAGCTCCTCATCACCCGCGGCGCCCTCACGACGTTCTCCCTCGCGAACGACATCGCCAAGTACTTCGCCATCATCCCGGCGATGTTCATGGGCGTCTTCCCCGGGCTCGCGGTGCTCAACATCATGCAGCTGCATTCGCCGGCATCCGCCGTGACCAGCGCGATCATCTTCAACGCCATCGTGATCGTCTTCCTCATCCCGCTCGCCCTGCGCGGCGTCAAGTACCGGCCGGCGAGCGCCTCGCAGATCCTGCAGCGCAACCTGCTCGTCTACGGCCTCGGCGGAGTGATCGCGCCGTTCATCGGCATCAAGCTGATCGATCTCCTCATCACCCTCATCCCCGGCTTCTGACCGGCATCCGTCCTCGTCCTTCTCGCATCGAAAGGCCTCCCATGTCCTCCTCCCGCACCGCCGTCCGCACGGCCGGCGTCGCCATCCGCGCGATGCTCGTGTTCACCCTCGTGCTCGGCGTCGGCTACACGCTCGTCGTCACCGGCATCGGCCAGCTGCTGCTGCCGTTCCAGGCGAACGGCTCGCCGCTGGGCGACGACAAGGGCAGCGCGCTGATCGGTCAGTCCTTCACGGATGCCGACGGCGAGGCGCTGCCCGAGTACTTCCAGTCGCGCCCGTCCGCCGCCGGCGAGGGCTACGACGGAGCCGCGTCCAGCGGCAGCAACCTGGGCCCGGAGAACCCCGACCTCGTCGCGTCGATCGGCGAGCGCCGGGCGGCCATCGCCGAGCGCGAGGGCGTGAGCACGGATGCCGTGCCGGCGGACGCCGTGACGGCATCCGCATCCGGCCTCGACCCGCACGTC
The DNA here is from genome assembly GCF_900105205.1 of Microbacterium hydrocarbonoxydans. NCBI lineage: Bacteria > Bacillati > Actinomycetota > Actinomycetes > Micrococcales > Microbacteriaceae > Microbacterium > Microbacterium hydrocarbonoxydans. The sequence continues at coordinate 3,425,155 of NZ_FNSQ01000005.1, forward strand.
AGCGTCGCGTACGCGCTGCTGCAGGTGCCGCGGGTGGCCGCCGAGCGCGACCTGCCCGAGCAGCAGGTGCGAGATTTGGTGGAGTCTAGGATTCAAGGGCGGGATCTGGGATTCCTCGGCACTGAGCGCATCAACGTCGCCGAACTCAATCTCGCGCTCGATGAGCAGGAGGGCTGATGACGGCAGAGCGGATGCCGCGGCGCGGCCGACTCCGCGTGCTGCTCGGCGCAGCCCCCGGCGTGGGCAAGACGTTCGAGATGCTCGTCGAGGGCCGCCGCCTTCTCGATGAGGGCCGCGACGTCGTGATCGCGATCGTCGAGACGCATGATCGCGCGGCGACCGCGGCGCAGACCATCGGCATCCCCGAGGTCCCCCGCCGCACCGATCTGCATCGAGGCGTGCCGCTGAGCGAGATGGATCTGGATGCCGTGCTCGCTCGCCGCCCCCAGATCGCGCTGGTCGACGAGCTGGCCCATACGAACACCCCCGGGTCCGCTCATCCGAAGCGCTGGCAGGACGTGCGCGCCCTGCTGGATGCGGGCATCGACGTCGTCACCACGGTGAACGTCCAGCACATCGAATCGCTCAACGCCGTGGTCGAGAAGATCACCGGCATCGCGCAGCAGGAGACGATCCCGGATGCCGTGGTGCGCGCGGCCGACGAGATCGAGGTCGTCGACCTCGCACCGCAGTCGCTGCGCGACCGCCTGTCCGCCGGTCTCGTCTACCCGGCCGAGCGGATCGACGCCGCGCTGTCGAACTACTTCCGCCTCGGCAACCTGACGGCGCTGCGCGAGCTCGCCCTTCTCTGGCTCGCCGACGAGGTCGACAGCGCCCTGCGCAGCTACCGCGCCGACCACGGCATCGAGGGCACCTGGCAGGCCCGCGAGCGCGTGGTCGTCGCCCTCACCGGCGGACCCGAGGGCGAGACGCTGCTGCGACGAGGCGCGCGGATCGCCGCACGATCGGCCGGCGGCGAGCTGCTGGCCGTGCACGTGGCCACTCAGGACGGCCTCCGCGACGAGACCCCTGGTGCGCTCGCCGCCCAGCGGTCCCTGGTCGAGTCGCTCGGCGGCAGCTTCCACCAGATCGTCGGCGACGACATCCCTGGCACGCTCGTTGAGTTCGCGCAGGGGGCGGATGCCACCCAGCTCGTCATCGGCGTCAGCCGGCGCGGCCGACTCGCGGCAGCACTGACCGGGCCGGGCATCGGCTCGGAAGTCATCCGCCGATCCGGCGACATCGACGTGCACATCGTGACGCACGCCGCCGCCGGAGGGAGGGTGGCGCTGCCCCGAATCACCGGCGGCGCCCTGGGGTGGCGACGGCAGGTGCTCGGCTTCGTCATCGCCCTGGTGTTCGGACCGCTGCTCTCGTGGCTGCTGTTCACCTTCCGCAGCCCCGAGTCGATCACCGCCGAGGTGCTCGCGTATCAGCTGCTCGTCGTGGTCGTCGCGCTCATCGGCGGGGTACGACCCGCCGTCTTCGCTGCGGTGCTCTCGGGCATCACCCTGGACTTCCTGTTCGTCGCGCCGCAGTTCACGATCACGATCGCACATCCGCTGCACGTGCTCGCGCTCGCCCTGTACGTCGTGATCGCGGTGCTCGTGAGTATCATCGTCGACCAGGCGGCCCGACGCGCGCGCACAGCTCAGCGCGCTGCGGCCGAGGCCGAGCTGCTCGCCGCCGTGGCCGGCAACGTCCTGCGCGGAGACAACGCCGTGCTCGCTCTCGTCAGCCGCACGCGCGAGGCGTTCGGGCTCACCGGCGTGCGGCTCCTCAGCGCCGACGGCGAGGTGCTGGCCAGCGACGGAGAACCCGTTCCCGACGGGCGGGCCACGTCGATCCCGGTCGGGGCCGGTGGCGCGGCCGGCGGGGCCGGCGGCTCGGCGCCCGCCGTGCTCGAACTGCACGGCGAACCCCTCGACACCCCCGCCCGGCGCCTGCTCGACGCGATCGTCGCGCAGCTGGCGGCGGCGATCGAGCACACCGACCTGCGTGCCACGGCGCGCGAGGTCGCCGCGCTCGCCGAGACCGACCAGGTGCGCAGCGCCCTGCTCTCCGCCGTCAGCCACGACCTGCGTCGCCCGCTCGCCTCGGCCGTCGCCGCGATCGGCGGTCTCCGAGGGGCGCACTCGCTGTCGGCATCCGATCGGGAGGAACTGCTCGCGACCGCCGACGAGAGCCTCGCCACGCTGTCGTCGCTCGTGACCGACCTGCTCGACGTCAGCCGGGTGCAGGCCGGAGTTCTCGCGGTCTCGACCATGCGCCTCGACATCGCAGGCCCCGTGCTCGCGGCGGTCGACGAGCTCGGCCTCGGCCCGTCGGATGTCGAGCTGGCGCTCGACGCCGAGCTGCCCGCCGTGTCGGCCGATCCGGTGCTGCTGCAGCGCGTGCTCGTGAACGTCATCGCGAATGCGCACCGACACGCGCCCGCCGACAGCAGGGTGATCGTGTCGACGAGCACGATCGGCGACCACGCCGAGATCCGCATCATCGACCGCGGTGCCGGCGTTCCCGCCGAGAAACGCGATCAGATCTTCCAGCCCTTCCAGCGGCTCGGCGACACCGACAACACGACGGGGCTGGGGCTCGGTCTCGCTCTGTCGCGCGGATTCGCCGAAGGCATGGGCGGTACCCTGACACCCGAGGACACCCCGGGCGGTGGACTCACCATGGTCATCTCCCTGCCCCTCGCGGGAGACCCCGATCTCACGCAGGAGGAGGCGGAGTGAAGCTCCTCATCGCCGACGACGACCCGCAGATGGTGCGCGCGCTGCGCATCACGCTCGCCGCCCACGGATACGAAGTCGTCGTCGCGCCCGACGGCGCCGCCGCTGTGGCCGCCGCCGCGCAGACGCATCCCGACCTGATCATGCTCGACCTCGGCATGCCGCGTCTCGACGGTATCGAGGTCATCCAGGCACTGCGCGGCTGGACCACAGTCCCGATCATCGTGGTCTCCGGCCGCACCGGGTCTGCCGACAAGGTCGAGGCACTGGATGCCGGAGCCGACGACTTCGTCACCAAGCCGTTCCAGGTCGACGAGCTGCTCGCGCGGCTGCGGGCGCTGTCTCGTCGGGCGGTGCCCGCTGGCGGGGAATCGACCGTCGGCTTCGGCGATGTGGTCGTCGACCTGGCGACGAAGACCGTCACGCGGGCGGGCGCCCGTGTGCACCTCACGCCGACGGAGTGGCGCATGCTCGAGCATCTCGCCCGGCATCCCGGCGCCCTGGTCACGCGGCAGGATCTGCTCAAGGAGATCTGGGGCAGCGAGCAGGTGTCGGACTCCGGGTATCTGCGACTGTACATGTCGCAACTGCGCAAGAAGCTCGAGGCCGAGCCCAGCGCCCCCGCGCATCTGCTGACCGAGTCGGGAATGGGCTACCGGCTGGTGCTCTGAGCCCGTGCGCTCGGCGCGCGAGGACAGGGGAACCGGCCGGTGCTCTGAGCCCGTGCGCCCGGCGCGCGAGGACAGGAGGCCCGGCTGGTGCTCTGAGCCCGTCCGCCCCGCGCGCGAGGACAGGGGAACCGGCTGAGATCAGGACTGATCTCGCCGGATGCTCCTGATCTCGGCCGGTCGTCCTGTTCTCGCGCTGGGGGTGCCACGGTCCACTCCGCCTGCGGGTATCCGGCGTGGCCGACCGGCGCCGTTCACAACTCAGCACGAAACCCGGGTCGGGGTCCGAAAAGGGCAGGTCTCGGGCGTCTGACTCGCATCCATGCTGAGTCGTGAACCTGAAGACGACGGGATCAGAGCGCGATGTCGGCCCGCGGCTTCCGCAGCAGTCCCCACCCGCCCGCGGCGACCAGCGCGACGGCCACCACGATCGCGGTGATTCCCGTGACGGTGCTCTCAGGTTCGCCCGTGAATCGGCCGACAGCCAGCCATCCGAGTCCCCAGGCCGTCGCGAGCGCCGGGGCGATGCGCTTGGTCACCAGGGCGCTGGCGACGCCGATCACGAGAACGACCACGAGCACGGCGACGGCCCAGATCTCGGCCTGCTCCGCCCAGTCAGCAGGAGCGATCTGTGTCAGCCAGGCGGCGGTGTTGGCCACCGCCGCGATGGTGACCCAGCCGAAGTGCAGACCGTTCGCGCCGTCCACGACGATCCGCTCGGGCCAGGTGCGGGCGCGGCTGCGTCCGAGGATCACGATCACGCGGGCGAGGGTTGCGAGCAGCAGGGCGATCACGAGGACCGTCATCGGGAGCGACCAGAACTGCGCGGTCACAAGCCAGAGGCCGTTGAGGATCATGGATGCCGCGGTCCACCCGCCGACCGCGCGCTGCCGTTCGTCGGCACGCTGTGCCGGCAGGGCCTGCCACACCGTGTAGGCGATCAGGCCGAGGTAGATCAGCGACCAGATCGAGAAGGCCGGCCCTGCCGGAGCGAGATAGGAACCCTGCGCCGACAGCGCTCCGTCCTGCAGCTCGCTGACCGACGTGCCGCCGAAGGCGCCGGAACCGACGGCGGCCGCGATCAGCATGAAAACGGCCGAGGCGATGATGATCGTCTGGCGTGCGATGTCCTGCGTCCGGGATTCCATGTTCCGCAACATACGCGCGCGAGCGCTGAAACGCACCAGCCTTGACAGGGCGGTGCCAAAAGACTAGCCAAGCTAGCAAAATCCCAGCCGTCGACGCTGAGGGCTGGCGCGACGCAGCTCCGCAACTCCGGAGATTCGCGTGCAGATCGGTGCCACGTGGGCTTTCTCCGTCACCTCGCGCCGATCTCCGGAGTTATGGAGACAACAGCAGTGCGGGCAGCAGGGACGGACGGAAGGTCGTCCCGTGGGGCTCAACGCAGAGCTGGCTTGCCGCGGGTCAGGCGGCGACGGCCGCGTCGATCAGCACCTCGGCCGCGTTGCGCGCCTGCACGGCGACCTGCGGATCGGCCGCGATCGCCGCCGTGCTCTGTGCGCCCTCGGCGAGGATCGACAGCTGCGCCGCAAGGGATGCGGGTGCGCCGGCGGCGACGACGAGGCTGGCCATGTACGCCTGGAACGACGCTTTGTGGTCGCGCACGATGGTCGCCACCTCGGGGTTCGTGCCCCCGAGCTCGCCGAACGCGTTGATGAAGGCGCAGCCGCGGAAGTCGTCGGTGCAGAACCAGTTCTCGAGGTATCCGTACACGGCGAGCAGGCGATCACGGGGGTCCGCTCCGGCATCCGCCACGGCCCCCGTCAGTCCCGACTCCCATTCCGCATGCTTGCGCGCGAGGACGGCGGTGACGATGTCGGTCTTCGACGGGAAGAGGGCATAGAGCCGACGCAGCGACACGCCGGCCGCCGCACGCAGCTCGTCCATACCGACCGCCGCGTATCCCTTGCGGTAGTAGAGGTCATCTGCTGCCGCAAGGATCTGTTCACGCACCGTTTCCTCGGTCATCCTCCCAGTGTACTTGACATGAGAACGAGCGTTCTCTACAGTGAAGACATTGAGCGAGAACGATCGTTCTCACCGCACCGAAAGGATCAGGACCATGGGCTACATCACCGTCGGAAACGAGAACAGCACACCGATCGAGCTCTACTACGAAGACCAGGGTTCGGGCCAGCCCGTCGTCCTGATCCACGGGTACCCGCTGAACGGCCACAGCTGGGAGCGCCAGACGCGCGAGCTCCTCGCACAGGGCTACCGGGTCATCACCTACGACCGCCGCGGCTTCGGTCAGTCCTCGAAGGTCGGCACCGGATACGACTATGACACCTTCGCCGCCGACCTCAACACGGTGCTCGAGACCCTCGACCTGCGCGACGTCGTGCTCGTCGGCTTCTCGATGGGCACCGGCGAACTCGCCCGCTACGTCGGCACCTACGGCCACGACCGGGTCGCCAAGCTCGCCTTCCTCGCCTCGCTCGAGCCGTTCCTCGTGCAGCGCGACGACAACCCCGAAGGCGTGCCGCAGGATGTCTTCGACGGCATCGAGGCCGCAGCCAAGGGCGACCGCTACGCCTGGTTCACCGACTTCTACAAGAACTTCTACAACCTCGACGAGAACCTCGGCACCCGCATCAGCCAGCAGGTGGTCGACGCGAACTGGAACCTCTCGGTCACGAGCGCCCCGGTAGCCGCGTACGCGGTCGTGCCGAGCTGGATCGAGGACTTCCGCAGCGACGTCGACGCGGTTCGCGACGCCGGCAAGCCCACCCTCATCCTGCACGGCACGAAGGACAACATCCTGCCGATCGACGCCACGGCCCGGCGGTTCCACCAGGCCGTTCCCGCGGCGACGTACGTCGAGGTCGAGGGCGCGCCGCACGGTCTGCTCTGGACGCACGCCGACGAGGTCAACGCCGCGCTGAAGGACTTCCTCAGCAACTAGTCACCGCCGTAAACAGGACGACCGCTCCGCATCAGGACTGGATCACGCAGATCCTCCTGATCCGGGGCGGTCGTCCTGTTCTGGGACTGCCGGCGTCCGGGGCTGTCGTCCTGATCCGGCGCGGTCGTCCTGTTCTGGGGCGGGCGGCGGACGGGGCTGTCGTCCTGTTCCGGGCTGTCGGCAACGGCGGATGCTGCGCGCGGCGCCCCTACGGACCGATCTCGTGCGACAGGATGGGGCGATGAGCCGCCGCACTCGTCTGACAGCATCCGCACTCGCCCTCATCGCCGCCGTGATGCTGACGGGATGCAGCTTCTCATCGCCGAACCTCGCGGTCCTCGAGACCGAGCGGGAGGCCGAGGACGAGCTGCCGCCGCTCGAAGCCGACTCGTACGACCCGGTCGACACGGCGACGAGCCGCTACGTCGGCGAGCACGACGGCGTCTCCCTGTGGGTCGCGAAGGGCACCGAATCCCCGGCCTGTCTCATCGCGATCGCCGACCCGGACGAGGAATGGGGCATCGCGTGCGGGGGCCTGCCGACCCGGCTCAGCAGCTTCGGTCACACGTTCGAGCTCACCCCGGACGGCTCGCCTGCTCCCGAGGGCATGACGCGGGTCTCCGAGAACGTGTACGCCGAGTAGCCTCGGCGTCGGCTGACCCTCGCGCTCCGAAGGAGATCTCGCGCTCCGAAGGACCGCATCCGGCATCCGCTCCTTCGACACGAGAGATCTCCTTCGATCCGAGAGCCCTCCTTCGATCCGAGCGCCGAAGCGGGCGGGTTCAGCCGCGCATCGCGACGCCGCGCCGCCAGTAGCCCATGAAGGCGACCTGCGAGCGGTCGATGCCGAGGTCCTTGACCAGGTGACGACGCAGCGTCGTGACGACGCCGCTCTCCCCCGCGATCCAGAAGTAGCGCTCGGCGGGAGCATCCGCCGCCGCGATCTCCTCCCCCAGGCCGGAGTAGTCCGGCGTCTCCCAGAGCAGGTCCTCGGTGTCGATGTCCTTCACGTCGATCTCGTCCGCAGCATCGGCATCGCCGAGGTACTCGAGCACGGCCGGGATCAGGCGCACGCCGTGCGGCTCGCCGACATCACGCGGCAGCCAGTGCACCTCGACCCCGGCAGGCACGTCGATGCGCAGGATGTCGGCGGGCGATGGCACCTCGATGAATGCGCAGCCCCGCAGGTCGCTCGGGGCGTCTTCGAGGATGCGCGCGATGGCGGGAGCGGCAGTCTCGTCACCGGCGAGCAGCACGGATGACGCGGTGCCAGGCTCGTACTCGGCGCCGCCGTGCGCGGCGGCCGGAACCCCGCGCCGGGGTCCGACGATGAACAGCTCCTGTCCGACGGCGGCCGCATCCGCCCAGCGCGAGGCCGGGCCGGAAAGCCCCGGGGCCAGGTGCAGCACGAAGTCGACATCCAGTTCCGTGCCCGCCTCGGTCACCCGCAGGTCGCGCACCGAGTAGGTGCGCATCGATCCGCGATCCTCCTCCGGCACGGCGAGATACGACCCCCACCAGTCCCCGGTCTCGCGATCGAGGGTGGGAAGGATGCCGGATGCCGGCGGGAAGACGATCTTGATGCGCGAGTCGAAGACGTCGCCCGGCGTGCCGAACTCGAACAGCTCGTCGCCGCCGAGTGTGACCCGCACGAAGTTCGGCGAGACACGGTCGACCGCGCGCACCTCGGCGCGTGCCAGCACGTAGGTCGGGCGTTCGGTGGTGGTCTCAGCGGACATGATGCCTTCCGATCGGGGTGACCATCGGCTTCCCGGAGACCGGGTCGATGGTGATCTGGTTCGCGAGGTCGAAGACCTCTTCGACGAGCTGGGCGGTCACGACATCCTGCGGAGCGCCGGTGGCGTGCACCCTGCCCTCCTTCATCGCGACGAGCTCGTCGGAGTACCGCGCGGCGAGGTTGAGGTCGTGCAGCACCATCACGATGGTGGTGCCGCGCGAGACGCTCAGGTCGGTGAGCAGGTCGAGGACCTCGACCTGGTGGGCGACGTCGAGGAACGTCGTCGGCTCGTCCAGCAGCAGGATGTCGGTCTCCTGCGCGAGTGCCATCGCGATCCACACGCGCTGACGCTGGCCACCCGAGAGCTCGTCGACGCTGCGGTCGGCGAGGTCGGTGGTGCCGGTGGCGGCGAGAGCATCCGCCACGACCTCGTAGTCGTGGGCACTCCACCGCGCGAGCATCTTCTGATGCGGATGCCGGCCGCGGCCGACGAGGTCGGCGACGGCGATCCCCTCGGGGGCGACGGGCGACTGCGGAAGCAGCCCCAGGATGCGTGCGACCTCCTTGGTGGGGCGCGCGTGCACCGACTTGCCGTCGAGCACGATCTGCCCGGCGGTCGGGGAGAGCAGACGGGCGAGCGAGCGCAGCAGGGTCGACTTGCCGCATCCGTTCGCGCCGACGATCGTCGTGATCTTGCCGGGGGCGATCGCGAGGTCGAGACCCTCGATGATCGTGCGGTCGCCGTAGGCGAGGGTGACGGCCTCCGCCGTCAGGGTGTGCGCCTCGGTCACAGTGAGCCTCCCGAGCGGTTGGAGCGGACGAGCAGGTAGATGAGGTACGGGGCACCGAGCACACCGGTGATGACGCCCACCGGGTAGCGCTCGCCGAACGCGAACTGACCGAGCAGATCGCTGCCCAGCACCAGCACCGCACCCACGAAGGCGCTCGGCAGCAGCAGGTTCGCGCCGGGTCCGGTGATGCGCGCGGCGATGGGCCCCGCCATGAAGGCCACGAACGCGATGGGTCCGGTCGCGGCCGTCGCGAACGCGAGCATCGCCACAGCGCCCAGGATGAACAGCAGCCGGGTGACGTTCACGCGCACTCCGAGACCGGATGCCGAGTCGTCGCCGAGCTGCAGCGCGCCCAGCGCCCTGCCCTGCGAGAACATCAGCGGGAGGATGATGACGGCGGCGATCGCGAGGGGCACCACCCGCTCCCAGGATGCGTTGTTGAGGCTGCCCGTGAGCCACTGCATCGCGGTCTGGATGTCCCAGCTCGCCGCGCGCGAGAGCACGTACGAGATCACGCTCTGCAGCATCGCCGCCACCCCGATGCCGATCAGGATGAGCCGGGTCCCGGCGAAGCCGTTCTTGAGGGACAGCAGGTAGATGACGCCGGCGGTGAGGATGGCGCCGCCCAGCGCGAACAGCGAGACCAGCGGGCCGTTCAGGGAGAGGACGACGATGGCGAGGACCGCGGCGGCGCCGGCCCCGTTGGAGATGCCGATGATGTCGGGGGATGCGAGCGGGTTGCGCAGGAGCGTCTGGAACGAGACGCCCGCGATGCCGAACGCGATGCCCGACAGGACCGCGAGCACGGCACGGGGCAGCCGCAGCTCGCCCACCGTGAACGATGCGCCAGGCACCGTCTGGCCGAGGATGACACGGACGACCTCGTCGAGCGGATAGAACGTGTTGCCGATCATCAGCGCCACCGCGAACAGGGCGACGAGCAGGATGCCGAGCACGATGGTCGCGACGGCGTGGCGGCGGTGACGCGCACGGCGACCGGCCACGATCGCGGCGATCCCGTCGGGCGCGCGATCCGGCGCCGCCGGGGTCGGCGATGCGGACGTCGGATGCATGGTGGTCACAGTTCACGCACCTTCTGTCGGCGGACGATCCAGATGAAGAACGGGGCGCCGATGATCGCGGTGATGATGCCGACCTGGATCTCCTCCGAGGTGGGGGCGATCACCCGTCCGATGACGTCGCTCGCGAGCAGGAGCGCGGCCCCGGCCATGGCCGAGAACGGCAGCAGCCACCGGTGGTCGGTGCCGATCAGCATCCGGCAGACGTGCGGGATGACGAGTCCGACGAAGCCGATGGGTCCGGCGATGGCGGTCGCGGCCCCAGCGAGGATCACCGCACCGAGCGCCGACATCAGCCGGGTGCGGAAGACGTGCTCCCCCAGACCCTTGGCCATGTCGTCGCCGAGGGCGAGGGAGTTCATGCCGCGGGCGCTCAGGAAGCAGATGAGCGCACCGAGCGCGAGCACCGGGGCGGTGATCGCGATACGCGGCCATTCGGCCCCGCCGACGCCGCCGATCTGCCACGACTGGAAGGCCTGCAGCAGGTCGACGCGGGGGAGCATGATCGCGCTGATCAATGAGGCGAATGCGGCGGAGGTCGCGGCTCCGGCGAGGGCGAGCTTGAGCGGCGTCGCGCCGCCGCGTCCGAGCGAGCCGACCGTGTAGACGAAGGTGGCGGCGATCGCCGCGCCGACGATCGCGAGGGTCATCTGGCTGTACGGGTCGCTGAGTCCGACGAAGGCGAGGCCGATGACGACGGCGAGCGATGCGCCGTTCGAGACACCGAGGATGCCGGGGTCGGCGATCGGGTTGCGGGTCACCGCCTGCATCGTCGCGCCGGAGAGCGCGAGGGCTGCACCCACGAGAATCGCGAGCAGTGTGCGCGGCAGGCGCTTCACGATGGCCGCCTGCGCGAGTGTGTCATCCTGCCCCGCGAGGGCAGCGAAGATGTCGTCGATGCTCACCGCGCGCACGCCGAAGCAGATCGACAGGATGCAGAGTCCGAGGAGCACGCCGAGTCCGACGAGCAGCCAGAGGGTGCGCGCCCACGCCGGGCGCCGCAGGTCTGCGGTGCCCGGCGTGGGGATGGTGACAGCGGTCACGAGGACTCAGTGCGCGAGGGTGACGCTGACGGTCACTTCGCGGCGAGCGGTGCCGCCAGCAGGCCGAGGTAGTCGGACAGGCCCCACTGGATCGACAGCGGCGACGGGTTCGCCGAAGCGGCGATCGGCGTGGAGTCGGGAAGGATCACGATGTTGCCCTCGGCGATCGCGGGGATCTTCGACAGCAGCGGATCGGCCTGCATGGTGGCGATGAGCGACTCGTCGCCGTAGGTCACGAAGACGTCGACGTCGTCGAACGTATCGGCCTCTTCCGCGCTGACAGAGAGGTAGAACTCCTGGCTGTCGGCGTTCTCCTCGACGATCGAGGGCAACGGCAGCCCGAGGTCATCGTGCAGGTAGCCGGGGCGCGTGTCGATCGCGGTGTAGTAGCCGACCTGGCTGAGGTCGCTCGGGTCGACGTAGGCGAACAGGACCTTCTTGTCCTTGAGCGCGCTGTTCTCCTCGAGCGCGGCTTCGGCGTCGGCGTGCAGATCTTCGATGAGGGCGTCGCCCTCCTCCTCGAGTCCGAGCGCCTTGGAGTTCATCTCGATCATGTCGTCGACGGGGGTGCCCCACTTGACCTCGGGGTAGGCGACGACCGGAGCGATCTTCGAGAGCTGGTCGTACTCCTCCTGCGACAGGCCGGAGTATGCCGCCAGGATGACATCCGGGCGGGTATCGGCGACGGCCTCGTAGTCGATCCCGTCGGACTCGTCGAACAGCACCGGCTCGTCGCCGCCCAGCTCGTCGAGCTTCTCCTCGACCCAGGGCAGGATGCCGTTGTCATCGTCGTCGCCCCAGGTGGCCTTGCTCATGCCGACGGGCACGATGCCCAGTGCCAGCGGCACCTCGTGGTTGGCCCACGCGATGGTCGCGACGCGCTCGGGCTTCTCCTCGATCGTGGTCTCGCCGTACGCGTGCTCGATCGTGACGGGGAACGCGCTGTCGTCGGCCGGGTTGCCCCCGGCAGAGTCGGAGTCGGAGCCGGTCGACGGAGTCGCGCAGGCGGTGAGGCCGACGGCGAGGGCCGCGGCGACGCCGACGGCGAGAAGACGAGAAGTGCGCACAGGCGTTCCCTTCGGGTTGGGATGGGGGTGCGGCGCAGAGAGCGCCCGGCTTTGGTAAGCCTGCCCTAATCTAACAGAAAGTTAGGCGAGCCTCATCTCGGGAGTGCCCGAGCGAGCGGCATGATCGTCCCTCGTGCGGGGCCAGTTGTGCACCGCATCCACCTCGTTCGGCTGCCGTACTGACCCCGCCCGGCATCCCGGCCCGGCATCCCTCGCCTTGCCCCTCCCCGCGCCCCCGCCCGCGGCCCGCCCCGCGGCCCGCCGCCCGCCCCGCGATGCGGGGCCAGTTGCGCACCGCAAACGCCACGTTCCGATGCACAATCGACCCCGCATGGCATCCCCGCCCGGCATCCCCGCACGCCATCCCGCACGGCATCCCCGCCCGCCCCGCGATGCGGGGCCAGTTACACACCGCAAACGCCGCGTTCCGATGCACAATCGACCCCGCACGCCATCCCGTGCAGCCGGCAGTCGCCCCGGGCATACAGAAAGCCGGCCGGATCCGTGAGGATCCGACCGGCTTCAGGAAGTCAGCGCGCGCTCAGAGAGCGCGGATGTTCGCCGCCTGCATGCCCTTGGGGCCACGCTCAGCGTCGAATTCGACCTTCTGGTTCTCGCGGAGCTCCTTGAAACCGGAGCCGGCGATTGCCGAGTAGTGGGCGAAAAGGTCGTCCGTGCCGTCATCGGGAGCGATGAAGCCGAAGCCCTTTTCCGCGTTGAACCATTTCACAGTGCCAGTGGCCATGTGTTTTCTACTTTCTGTTTTCAACGGCCGCTTGCGCGGCCTGCGCCGTGACGGAACGTCCGACACACGCGCCTGATCAACGTACCACGGCAGGCTGACGTTGAGCCGTGAACGGTGGATTCTGCTGCAGAACAGCTGCTTCGGTGCGCGTGCTGACCCCGAGTTTGCGCAGCACGGCGGACACATGCACGCTCACCGTCTTGACGCTGATGAACAGTCGCTCACCGATCTGGCGGTTGCTCAAACCCTCGGAGATCAACTCGAGGACCTGCCTCTCGCGCGCTGTCAGGGACTCGACCTCGGCCGATCCGCCCGCGTCCGATCCGGCAGACGCAGTCGCCAGTCCCGCCGCCGCTGCGAACGCACCGACAATCCTCTGCAGCGGCACGTGTCCGAGTCGCGCGGTCTCGCTCAGAGCATCCTCGAGCAAGGATGCCGCCTCGGCACGTTCCCCCTCGTGGACCAGCAGTCGGGCGAGCTCGAGCCGGACCACCACGCGGAAGATGACGGGCACGTCGTCGCCGTCGACGAGAGCGAGCGCGCCGCGCAGCGTGGGGATCGACCGCGACAGCAGAGCCTCGAGGATCGCCTCCCACGAACCGCCCCGCAGCTGTTCGGGCTGCGACAGCCAGGCTCGACGCACCACCTCCGCCGCGGCATCGACGTCAGCGCCGGAGGCACGAAGCTCGGCGATCATCCATCCGCCTTCGAGGAGCAGACGCCGCTGGTGCAGACAGACCGGACCTGCATCGTCGAGCATTCGCACGATCTCGTCGAGCGCCTCGGCGAGATCGCCCCGACTCTGCGCCACGGAGACGCGCATCATCACCTCGTCGTACCAGATCTGGCGCTCATCCGCGCTCGCCTCGACGAAGGCCGAATGCCACACGCTCAGATTCTCCGCCGCTTCGTCGTGCCGACCTCGCCAGGCGAGCACGCGCACCCTCGTCATGGTCGAATACAGGTGGAAGATGCGCAGAGTCCCCTGGGCGAGCTCGCGTTCGAGCATCCCCTCGACGCGTTCGATCTCACCGAGTTCGAGCAGCGGCACCGCCATGTTCTGGATGATCACGGCGCCGGTCGTGCGCTCGACCCCGAAGGCCCGCGCCCTCGCCATCCCCTCTTCGGCGACGGTCACCGCGTCTCGATAGCGGCCGAGCAGCCCGAGCAGGTCTGAGTAGTTGACCCGGTAGCGCAGCTCGGCGTTGGCGCTCTTCGCCAGACGGAGCGCGGCTTCGTACTCGCGATGGGCCTCGGCGAGATCTCCGAGCTGGGCCCGGGATCCGCCTCGCACGTTCGCGGCGATCGAGGCCTCGTCGTCGGAGCCGGCGCGCGCCGCCCGCGCCCCGGACTCGGTCGCCAGCACGATGGCCTCCTCGAACCGCCCGGCGACCATGTACCGACTGCCGAGCTGATTCTGGATGGACGCACGCAGGCGGTCGTCGTCGACGCGACCCTCGAGGATCGCCAGGGACTCCTGGAGCAGCGGGATCGCACCGCGCCGCGCGAGGTTCATCGTGTAGTACGCCTTGTCGCGCAGCAGTCGCGCGTGCATGCGCGGATCGACGGCAGCCGGATCGAGCTCCTCGAGCGCGAGGTTCACCACGGAGAGCGCCCGCTCCCCGTCGCCTCCGTTGCGCAGCACAGACCCAAGGGCGCGGAGCATCTCGAGACGCTCGATCCCAGCGACGCTCTCGGCATCCGGCACCTGGATCCACAGGTCGAGGGCGAGCTCGCCGAAACGCGCGGCACTCGCGAAGGCGAAACGGGACTTCGCATCGAGCATCGCGGCGACGGCCGCGGCGAGCGCGCGACGGTCGTCTTGCGCGAGCTGCCAGTGGTACGCGAGAGCGGCCGGGTCTGCGACCTCCGTATCGCCGCCGTCGTCGTCCAGCGCCTCCGCGTAGGCCCTGTGCAGGCGCGCCCTCTCGCCGGGAAGGAGGTCGTCGTGCACGGCTTCGCGCAGCAGCGCGTGCCGGAAACGGTAGTCGTCGTCGACCACGACGAGGATGCCGCTGAGCGTCGCCTCGCGGATCGCCTCGTCCAGTCGGACCTCCGGCAGGCCGGCGAGCCGTGTGACCAGGGGATGCGTCAGCGGGCGCTCGGCCCCGGAGACGACCTGCACGACCCGCCTCGCGTCGTCGCCGAGTCGGTCGAATCGCGCCAGCAGGAGGTCGCGCAGCGACCCGGGCAGCGGGCCGGCGGAGCATCCGGCGATCTCCTCGACGAAGAACGGGACGCCCTCGGCGCGCTCGTGGATGCGCTCGAGCGCCGCGTCGGTGACCGGCTGCCCGGTGATCGACTCGACGAGACGGCGCACCGCCACGGTCTCGAGGCGTTCGACCGTGACGCGTTCGAGCAGGCGAGCACGAGTGGACTCGCCGATGAAGCGGCTCACCGCATCGCCGCGGCGCACATCATCGGAGCGGCAGGTGAGCAGGAGCAGGATGCGCCCGTGACCGAGGGTGCGCAGCAGGAAGGACAGCAACGCGAGAGTCGACTCGTCCGCCCAGTGCAGATCTTCGACCACGAGCACCTGCGGCGCATGCTCGGCCGCGGCCTCGATGAGCGAGGCGATCGCGTCGCGCAGGCGGTCGGGGCTCGTCTGCGACCGCTCCGTCGGATTGAGCTCGGGCAGGAGCATCCCCAGCGCCTCGACGCCGACGCCGATCTCGTCTCTCACGCGATCGGCGCCCATGGTCGCGACAATGGATCGCAGGATGCCGGTGAGCGGCCCGAACGGCGTGCGCGACGCCCCCAGGTCGAGGCACCAGCCGACATGCACGTCCGCCCGCGCCGACACCTCTGAGCCGAACTCGCGCAGCAGCCGCGACTTGCCGATGCCGGCCTCTCCCTCGATCAGCGCGGCGACCGGCACGCCCTCGACCGCGCGGCCGAAGAGCTCGCGGACGATCGCGAGTTCGGCGTCACGGCCGACCATCGCGGCGCTGGGAGCGGACGGGGGCATGGATTCATCGTGCCACCGACCACCGACATCCGGGGTGGTCGTCGCGTCTGCCCGGAGCGGAGCGAAGATCACCGGGCGGGCGCCGCTTCGCACCGTGCGGGCACGCGGCGGTCTGCCACGGCATCCGGCAGCGCACTGCCCGACGCGGACGGACTGCGTGATGTGGACGCGCTGCGCGACGCGGACGCACTGCGCGACGCGGACGCACTGCGCGATGCGGAGCCAGCGCGGTCGCCGGTGCGGCCGAGCATCCGGTCGACCAGCCGCCGCATCGGACCGGCGGCGCGCGGGACGATCTGATCGGCATGCTCGATCAGGAACCGCCGCCGTTCCGCGGCCTGTGCGACCTGCTCCTGCTCGAATCCGGTGACCCTGTAGGCGAGGTACGGGTGCTCGTACATGACATCTCCTCGGTGTGTGATGTCCTCAGACTCCGCTCTGAGGCACCCCGTCGACATCGGGAGGATGTCCTATCTTCCGCATCCCCGCACCCTAGAAGGCGCGCCGTGCACGCAACGAGGCCCGGGCGGTGATGGGGGCATCACCGCCCGGACCCCGGGTCTGTGGTCGAGAGGTCAGGCGTCGACGTCGCCGCGCCAGGCACCGGTCTCGGTGCCCCGCTTCTCGATGAACTCCTTGAAGTTCTGCAGGTCCTTCTTCACTGCGTGCGATCCCGCACCCACGAGGGAGCCGACCTTCTCGAGCAGCCCCTCGGGCTCCCAGTCGATCTGCACGGTCACTCGCGTGGTGAGGTCCTCCAACTTGTGGAAGGTCACGACGCCCGCGTGCTCGGTCTCGCCGCCGATGCTGTTCCACGCGACGCGCTCGTCGGGGTGCTGCTCGGTGATCTCCGCGTCGAACTCGCGCGTGGCACCACCCACGTTGACCTTCCAGCGCGTGTGGGTGTCGTCGAGCTGGACGATGGACTCCACCTCGTCGAGGAACTGCGGGAAGCTCTCGAACTGGGTCCACTGGTTGTAGGCGATGTCGATGGGAACGTGTACGTCGATGGTCTCGATGATCTGCACCATGGGATGCTCCTCACTTGTGTCGTCGTTCGTGTGGTCCCATTCAGCGGCAGTCGGCGCGTCTTCGCGACGGGGTTGACATCTCGGCGGACGACAGTCGCTAGCCGAGTAGCGTGGGACTCATGCGCATCCACGCCGCGATCCGCGCCTCGAAGCGCGCACCCCTGCTGCAGGTGGTGAAATCCGCGGCCGCGACGATCGCGGCCTGGATGCTGGCCGGCTGGATCGTGCCGGGACAGCTGCCCGTGTTCGCGGCGATCGCCGCGCTGCTCGTGGTGCAGCCGAGTGTGAACCAGTCGCTGTCCAAGGCGCTCGAACGCAGCATCGGCGTGATCGTCGGGGTCGTCATCGCCGTGGCGCTCGGACTGCTGCTGGGTTCCCCGAGCTGGATCGTGCTGCTCGCCATCGTCGTGGCGATGCTGGTCGCCTGGGCACTCCGTGCGACGCCGGGCACCGGCAACCAGGTCGCGATCTCGGCGATGCTCGTGCTGGCTCTGGGGTCCACCCCCGACTATGCGCTGGCCCGCATCGGCGAGACCCTGATCGGGGTGGTGATCGGCATAGTCGTCAACGCGCTGATCGTGCCGCCGGTGCTCGTCGCTCCCGCGCGACGCGACCTCGGACTCCTCGGCAGCGAGCTCGCGGCGAGCCTCGACCGACTGGCCGACGCCCTGCCCGATGCGCAGACGCCCGCCCAGCTGCAGGAGCTCCTGCTCGAGGCGCGTCTGCTGCGTCCGATGAAGGATGCCGCTGAGGCGTCGATCGCGGCCGGCGAGGAGTCGCTCACCCTGAATCCGCGCCGCTCGACGCACCGCGCGGAGCTCACCGAGATGCGCGCCCTGCTCGAGCGGCTGTCGCCGATCGTGACGCAGACCATCGGCATGACGAGGGCGTACTTCGACCACTACGACGACTCGATCGGCGACGAACCGGCCGTGGCGGCGATCGCCGAGCAGCTGCGACGAGCTGGCCACGACGTGCGTCTGGCGGTGCAGATCGCCGACGTTTCGCCGGAGCCAGAGGCCCTGACCTCGGCGATCCCCGCCCTCACGGCGCCCCTCGTGATCCGCCCGCCGTCATCGGCGCACTGGATCCTGATCGGATCGCTGATGGAGGACTTGCGGCGCATCCGCGGCGTGCTCGTCGAGGAGGAGTGACCCGCGGCGCGGCTCCACAACTCCGGAGATCCGGGCGGTTTCAGCCCGATCGGCGCGATATCAGCCGATCCGACGCGGTTCTTTTGGAGTTCTGGAGCCACCCGGTGGGACTCCACAACGGCGGCGGCGGCGCGTCGCGTTCGCAACTCAGCACGTATGTCGGCTTCCGGGCCGTTGCGGTGCGATTCTCCGCCGCGCGGCGAGGCTCATGCTGAGATGTGAACGCGGAGGCGCCGAGAGCGCGGAGGCGCCGAGAGCGCGGTGCCGCCCGCCGGTCAGTCCTGCTCGGGGTCGTCGGCGAGCACGTCGCCGCCGTCGTCCGAAGCCGGATCGGACGGGACGACCGTCGGCGGCTCGCCCTTGTTGTCCTCCGTGCCGAGGTTGTCGTTCTCCTCAGCCCCGGGGGACGGCTCGCTGCTGATGTCGTTCCGGTCGGTGCTGATGCCGTCGTTGTCGTGGCTCATGACGTTCCCTTCCTCGGCGTGCTTTCGTTCGTGAGCGACGTTACGGCCGGATCCGCACGCCCGCGCGGGCCTTGACAAGCCCCTGAGGCCTACTCTGGGTGCATGTCCGAGACGACCGTCGCCGAAGCCCTGTCCGAGCTCGCCGCGCTCGAGGATCCGAAGATGCGCGCCGCGAACGAGAAGCGCGGCGACGACCACGGCATCAACCTCAGCAGGATGCGCGCCCTCGCGAAGCGCATCAAGACCGATCAGCCGCTCGCGAAGGAGCTCTGGAGAACCGGCGACACCGCTGCCCGTCTGCTGGCGTTGCTCATCTGCACGCCGCGCGCCTTCACGGCCGACGAGCTCGACGGGATGCTGCGCGAGACCGACCCGCCCAAGGTCAACGACTGGTTCGTCAACTACGTCGCGAAGAAGACGCCTCTCGCCGAGGAGCTGCGCCTGCGCTGGTTCGACGACCCCGATCCGACGGTCGCCGCCGCCGCGTGGTCGCTCACGACGGTGCGCGTCGCCAAGGACCCCGTGGGGCTCGACCTCCCGCACTTGCTCGACCTGATCGAGCGCGACCTCCGCGATGCCCCCGGCCGATTGCAGTGGTCGATGAACGAGACCCTCGCGAACATCGGCATCTTCCACCCGCCCCTGCGGCCCCGCGCCCTCGAGATCGGCGAGCGCCTGCAGGTGCTCGCCGACTACCCGACGGCGCCCGGCTGCACCTCGCCGTTCGCCCCGGCGTGGATCGGCGAGATCGTACGGCGCCGCGAGGGCTGAGCGACGGCATCCGCGCGCCCAGCCCTCCCGAACGTCAACGTCAACGTCAGGGGGTGTCGCCCACCGCGTGCGGACGTGGCAGCGCCAGCATCGTGCCGGTGTCGGTGAACTCCTGCTGGATCTCATCGTTGTGCTTGTAGGTGACGAGGCTCACCACGACCGCGGCGATGAAAGCGAGGACGAACGCGGGAAGCAGCTCGTAGAGCTCGGTGTTCAGCGCCTTCCAGATGAACACCGTCGCAGCGCCGACGAACATGCCGGCCAGTGCGCCCCAGTTGGTGAGCTTGCGCCAGAACAGGCTCAGCAGGATGATCGGCCCGAATGCGGCGCCGAACCCTGCCCAGGCGAAGGAGACCAGGCCGAGGATCGAGTCGTTCGGCGTGATCGCGAGCAGGATGGCGATGATCGCGACGACCAGCACCGCCATGCGTCCCATCAGCACCAGGCGCTTGTCCGACGGCGGCGTCTTGCGCACCACCTTGTAGAGGTCCTCGACCAGCGCCGACGAGCAGACCACCAGCTGGCTGGACACCGTGCTCATGATCGCCGCCAGCACCGCGGCGAGCACGAGGCCTGCGACGAACGGATGCAGCAGCGTCTGCGACATCAGCAGCACCACCGTCTCGGGGTTGTCGAGGGTGATCCCGCGCTGCGCCATGTAGGCGATGCCGACGAGACCCGAGACCACTGCTCCGCCCATGGAGAGGACCATCCAGGAGATCCCGATCCGGCGGGCGCTCTTGGCCTCCTGCGGCGAGCGCAACGCCATGAACCGCACGATGATGTGCGGCTGCCCGAAGTACCCGAGGCCCCAGGCGAGGGCCGAGACGATGGCGAGGAAGGTGCCGCCGGTGACGGCACCGCCGCCGAGCAGCGACAGGAAGCCCTCTCCGCCGTTCTCCGTGATCAGCGTCGACGTCGTCTCGAGGCCACCGATCGCGATGATCGCGGCGACGGGCACGACGATCAGCGCGATCACCATCATCAGCCCCTGCACGACGTCGGTGAGGGAGGCTCCGAGGAATCCGCCGAACAGCGTGTACAGCAGCGTGATGCCGCCCACCAGCAGCATCCCGAACAGGTAGTCGCCGTTGAAGGAGCTCTCGAAGAAGACGCCGGCGGCGACCATGCCCGACGAGATGTAAAGGGTGAAGAAGACCAGGATGATGAGCCCCGAGACGATGCGCAGCGACCGGCTCGTGTCGCGCAGTCGGTTCTCGAAGTAGCTCGGGATCGTGATCGAGTTGCGCGACACCTCGGTGTAGGCACGCAGGCGCGGAGCGACCAGCAGCCAGTTGAGGTACGCGCCGATCGTCAGACCGATCGCGATCCAGGCCTCGATGAGACCCGCGGCGTAGATGGCTCCTGGCAGGCCCATCACGAGCCAGCCGGACATGTCGGCGGCGCCGGCGCTGATGGCCGCCACCCACGACGGCAGGTTGCGTCCGCCGAGCATGTAGTCCTCGTGGTCGGACGTGCGCTTGTACGCGAAGTACCCGATGAGCAGCATTCCGGCGAAGTACAAGGCGAGCGCCCCGTACAGGAAGATCTGGTCGGACATCATCGTCCCTCCTGAGCGGTGTCGATCACCCCTCTCGTGCTCCGATGATGCCAGGCGGATGCCGTCGCCGCAGGTGCCACGCACAGAGACACCGTCATACTGCTCGTTACGCTGAGCCCATGAGCACTCACATCGCCGCAGAGCCCGGTCGGATCGCCCCCGTCGTCCTGTTCCCCGGCGATCCGCTGCGCGCGAAGTGGATCGCTGAGACCTTCCTCGACGACGCGGAGTTGTACACCGATACCCGCGGGATGCTGGGCTTCACCGGCACCTGGGAGGGTCACCGCGTCTCGGTGCAGGGGTCGGGTATGGGTCAGCCGTCGATGGCGATCTACGCGACCGAGCTGTTCGAGGAGTACGACGTGCAGACCATCGTGCGCGTCGGCTCGTGCGGAGCGCTGACCGAGAGGCTGGCGGTGCGCGACATCATCATCGCGAACGGCGCGTGCACCGATTCCGGCATCAACCGGGTGCGATTCCACGGCCTCGACTATGCCCCGGTGGCGGACTTCGGGCTGCTCCGCGCCGCCGTCGAGGCGAGCGAGGCCGAGCCGCTGGACTCCGCGGTGCACGTCGGTCTGCTGTTCTCGAGCGACCAGTTCTACAGCACCCGCCCCGAGCTGACGGAGCCGTTCGTGCAGCACGGTGCGCTCGGCGTCGAGATGGAGACCAGCGGGCTCTACACGCTCGCCGCCTTCCACGGGCGTAGGGCGCTGAGTATCTGCACGGTGTCTGATCACATCGTCACGGGCGAGCAGACGACGGCGCAGGAGCGGGAGCAGACGTTCGGCGACATGATCCGCATCGCGCTGCGCGCCGCGACATCGGCCTGAGCCGTTCACTATTCAGCATGGACATGAGCTGATCACCTCGTTCGGCCGGGTGCCGACCGCCCCCGACGATTCCATGCTGAGTACTGAACGCGGTTGGTGCGTGACCGGAGGTGGGATGATCGACAGACCATGCCTGCGATCCTCGACCATACGACGCTGACCGACGGATCCGATGCGGATGCCGTCTACACGGCGTTCGTCGAGTGGGCGGAGTCCACCGGGATCACCCTCTACCCCGCCCAGGACGAGGCGGTCATCGAGATCGTCTCGGGCAACAACCTGATCCTGTCGACACCCACCGGCACCGGAAAGTCGCTCGTCGCCGTGGGCGCGCACTTCGCCGCGCTCGTCGAGGGCCGCCGCTCGTTCTACACGGCCCCGATCAAAGCGCTCGTGAGCGAGAAGTTCTTCGCCCTCGTCGATATGTTCGGCGCCTCGAACGTGGGCATGATCACCGGTGACTCCTCGGTCAACCCCGACGCCCCGATCATCTGCTGCACGGCCGAGATCCTTGCGAACCTCGCGCTGCGCCAGGGCACGGATGCCGCGGTGCATCAGGTCGTCATGGACGAGTTCCACTTCTACGCCGACCCCGACCGCGGGTGGGCGTGGCAGGTGCCGCTGCTGGAGCTTCCGCAGGCGCAGTTCATCCTCATGTCGGCCACGCTCGGCGACGTGTCGCAGCTGTCCAGCGACCTCACCCGCCGGACCGGCCGCGACACGGCATCCGTCACCGGCGTCGAACGTCCCGTTCCCCTGCACTACTTCTACGAGACGACGCCGATCCACGAGACGATCGACGACCTGCTGGGCACCGGCCAGGCTCCGATCTACGTCGTGCACTTCTCGCAGGCGGCCGCCATGGAGCGCGCGCAAGCACTCTCGAGCACCAAGGTCGCCACCCGCGAGCAGCGCGATGAGATCGCGGCCCTGATCGGCGGGTTCCGCTTCACGACCGCGTTCGGCAAGACGCTGTCCCGCTTCCTGCGGGCGGGCATCGGTGTGCACCATGCCGGGATGCTGCCGAAGTACCGCCGCCTCGTCGAACAGCTCGCGCAGCGCGGCCTGCTGCGGGTGATCTGCGGCACCGACACACTGGGCGTCGGCATCAACGTGCCGATCCGCACCGTGCTGCTCACGGCGCTGACCAAGTTCGACGGCACCCGGATGCGCCAGCTCAGCGCCCGCGAGTTCCACCAGATCGCCGGTCGCGCCGGTCGCGCCGGCTTCGATACCGCCGGCACGGTCGTCGCTCAAGCTCCGGAGCACGAGACCGAGAACATCGCCGCGATCAAGAAGGCGGGCGACGACCCGAAGAAGAAGCGCAAGATCATCCGCAAGAAGGCGCCGGACGGCTTCGTCTCATGGGGCGAGCCGTCGTTCCGCAAGCTGATCGACGCGGAGCCCGAGACCCTCACCTCGCACATGCAGATCACGAGCGCGATGATGCTCAACGTGATCGGCCGCGGCGGCGATGTCTTCGGCAACATGCGTGCACTGGTCTACGACAACCACGAACCGCGCAAGCGCCAGCGCGAATTGGCCCTGCGCGCCATCGGCATCTACCGCACCCTGCTCGAGTCCGGCGTGGTGGAGCAGACGGATGCCGGGGAGATCCGCCTCACCGTCGACCTGCAGCCGAACTTCGCCCTGAATCAGCCGCTGTCGCCGTTCGCCCTCGCCGCCTTCGAGCTGCTCGATCCCGACCCCGCGGCCGGCACCGGCACCGGGTCGTATGCCCTCGACATGATCTCGATCGTGGAGTCGACGCTCGACGACCCGCGCGCGATCCTCGGGCAGCAGGAGTTCCTCGCTCGCGGTGAGGCCGTGGCCGTCATGAAGCGCGAGGGCATCGAGTACGACGAGCGCATGGAGCTGCTCGAGGAGATCACGTATCCGCGGCCGCTCGACGAACTGCTGACCGCCGCCTTCGAGACGTTCAGCGCGGCGCAGCCGTGGATCCGCGACTTCGAACTGCATCCGAAGTCCGTCGTACGCGACATGTACGAGCGAGCCATGTCGTTCGGGGAATATGTCGCGTACTACAAGATCGCGCGCTCCGAGGGCGTCGTGCTGCGCTACCTCTCCGACGCCTATCGCGCGGCGTCTCAGACGATCCCCGAAGAGCTGAAGGACGAGGACCTGCGCGACCTGATCGAGTGGCTCGGCGAGCTCGTGCGCCAGGTCGACTCGAGCCTGCTCGACGAATGGGAGGAGCTCGTGAACGGCGTGCTCCAGGACCCGGACGAGGAGCCGATCGTCCCGCCGGCGCCGAAGCGTCTGACGTCGAACGTCCGGGCCTTCCGCACGCTGGTGCGCAACGAGCTGTTCCGCCGCGTGCAGCTCGCGGCACGCGAGGACGTCACGACCCTCGGCGAGATCGATCCCGCCTTCGGCGCCGACGCCTGGTCCGATGCGCTGGACGGGTACTTCGCCGACCACGACGAGATCCTCACCGGCGGCAACGCGCGCAGCGCTCAGCTGCTCCTGATCACGGAGGGCGCCACGGAGTGGACGGTCCGCCAGATCCTCGACGACCCCGCCGGCGACCACGACTGGGGCATCTCCGCCACGGTCGACCTCGCCGCCTCCGACGAGGAGGGGGCGGCGGTGCTCACGGTCACGAGCGTCGACCGACTCTGAGCCGTCGCCGTTCTCTGACGCGCGCCGTGAGGCGGTCGGTCACCAGCAGCGGGTCGAACAGCATCCCGAGCCCGAGCCGAACGATCAGGGCGTGCGCTGCGAGGCAGATCGCGATCACCAGCGCCGTCAGCAGCGGGGGCCAGACAGCCTCTACGAGGGGCGTCGCCACCAGACCCGACCCGCGCAGCGCGCCGTCGATCAGGGCGAGCGGCACCATGTGCATCACGTAGATCGGGAGCGTCCGTCGTCCCACCCACCGCAGGGGGCGGGCGATCACGTCGACGTGCCGGTCGAGCAGTGCGCACGCCGCCACGCCGAACGCGACCGCCACGATCGCGAGCAGCGGCCAGATGCCCGGCCACTGCCGCATGCCGAGAACGCCGACCGCGCCGACTGCCACGACATATGCCAGTCCGAGCATGACAGTGCTCAGCACGCCGGATGCCGCAGCGAACCTCTCCACCACGGAGCGCAGTCGCAGGCCCGCGAGGAAGAAGAAGAGGTTCTGCAGCACCTGCCACAGGTTGCCGAGGTCGGGCAGGATGCCGGACGCGGCGACCGCGGCCAGTGCGAAGGTGAGGGGCAGCACGATCCCGGTCGGCACCTGCCGCACGAGCCGGGCCACGACCAGGTAGACGGCGAGCGCGAGCAGATACCAGAGGTTCGTCGGGCTGATCGTGAGCTGGGCGAGCAGCTGCCATCCGTCCGTCGCCCTCGCCGTGTCGAACTCCGGCGTGATCGCGAGCGCGATCGTCTGGATGAGGACCCAGACGACGTAGACCAGAGCGAGTCGACCGGCGCGACGGCGCCAGGACGAGCCGGAGGGAGCCGAGACCGCACCGCCGGCGAACATCCCGGAGATGAGGAAGAACAGTGGCATCCGCAGCGGCAGGAGTTGCGCGTTGAGCCTCGCCCACCCCTCGGTGATCGCGCCGGCGCCGTCGAGCCCGATCGCGTGCTTGGTCACCACATGCCAGAGCACCACCAGGATGATGCAGACGCCCTTCGCGACATCGGGCCAGCCGACGCGCGCCGTCACCGCCCCGGCACCTCGGCGGCGCGCACCAGGCGCGACACCAGTTCGACGTAGGAGACGTCGGCTGCCGCGAACATCCGAGGGACCTGGGATGCCGCGGTGAGGCCGGGCATCGTGTTGACCTCGTTCAGGACGGGGCCGTCGGCGGTGAGGAAGAAGTCCATCCTGGCGACCCCGGCGCAGCCGAGCGCATCGAACATCGTCAGCGCCGCCCGTGTCAACACGTTCGTCTCGGCGGACGACAACTCGGCCGGAACCGTGAACCGGGCGCTGCCGTCGTACTTCATGGCCGTGTCGAAGAGCCCTGACGCATGGATCTCCAGCGGAGGCGCGGCCCACCGCACGCCCCCGGCCTCACGCAGGACGGCGACGTCTATCTCGCGCCCCTCGACGACCTCCTCCACGAGGATGCGCGAATCGAATCGCGCGGCCTCCCGCAGCGCCGCCCCGAGCAGGCGCTCCTCCCGCACGAGCGACACCCCGTAGCTCGACCCCGCCGAGACGGGCTTCACCACGACGGGCCCGTCGAACTCGGCATCCCCGGAGTCGGCCGCTCCGACCAGCCGCCCTCGCGCCGTGCGCAGCCCGGCTGCCTCCGCGACGAGCTTCGTCGCCCACTTGTCCATCCCGATCGCGCCGGCTCGAGTGCCGGAGCCGACCACCCGCACCCCGGCCAGCGCGCACAGCGCCGCGAGCACGCCGTCTTCCCCGAGCGCTCCATGCACTGCGGGGAATACGACGTCGGCCCGGGCGATCGACGGCACCGCGAGGGCGAGGGAGTCGGCGGCGGTGGCACCCTCCGAGACGCCCGCCACCTCCCAGACGCCCTCGCGCGAGATGGTCACGCCGCTCACGTCGTGCCCCGCCGACCGCAGCGCGGTCGACACAGCCGCGGCGGACGCGAGCGAGACCTCGTGCTCGGCGTTCTGCCCCCCGCCGATCACCAGCACCCTCACGCGGTCCTCCTCTCGACGCGGGGCCCGATCCCCGTGACGATCGTGTGCGGGATGCTCCCCGCCCAGCGCGCCCACTCCTGGATTCTCGGCACCGCGCCGCCGTCCGGGCCGAACACCACGGCCGTCGAGCCGCGCGGCATCCGCCGCTCCCCGGTGTCGACGACGATCTGATCCATCGACACCCGTCCGACGATCTCGCAGCGCACCCCGTCGATCTCGACGGCGGCCCCCGGCAGGAGTTCCCGCGGGATGCCGTCGGCATACCCGACCCCGATGACGGCGATCCCCGTCTGCCGCTGCGTCACATGAGTGCCGCAGTAGCCGATCGACGTCCCCGCCGGAACGACGCTGCTGTGCACGACCGACGCCGTCAGCCGCGCAGCCCCCTGCAGCGCCACGGTCTCGGACGGGTCGATGCCGACGAGCCCCGCGCCGACCCTGACCAGGTCGAAGTGCGTCGCCGGATCCGTGAGCGTGCCGGACGTGGCCGCCAGGTGCACGATGAGCGGTCCGAATCCGGCCCGCAGCACGGCATCCCTCCCCTGTCTCATGCGCAGCACCGCCGGCGCGTTGACGGAGGGATCCGCCGCATCCGCTCCCGGCAGGTGCCCCATGACACCGACCACGTCGATCTGCGCACTCCCCGCGCGAGCGACGCGCAGGAGCTCGGCCCAGTCCTCCACCGGCGCCCCGCCTCTCGCCATGCCCGTGTCGAGGTGCAGGTGCACGCGCAGGCGCCCTGCGTCCGCAGCCGAGACGTCGGCGATCAGCTGCCGCAGCTCGTCGACCGAGCCCGCGGCGACGTCCACGCAATGCGCGAGGGCTCGTGCGGCATCCACTCCCGAGGGGTTCAGCCAAGCGAGGATCGGGACGTCGACGCCCGCCGCGCGCAGCTCCGCCGCGTCGTCGACGTCGGTGATGCCGAGCCACTCCGCCCCGGCCCCGACCGCAGCCAGGGCGACCGGGACGGCCCCGAGCCCGTAGCCGTCCGCCTTTACAACCGCCATGATCGTGGCGTCCGTGGCGAGGCGCATACGCTCGACGTTCGCGGCCACCGCGTCGGTCAGCGTAGTCAGGGTGGGCGCGTGCAGCCGCGAGAGGGTCGGCGGGTGAGCCGGTGTCGTCGGCGACGTGGCCGACGCGCTGGTGTCGGCTCCGGTGGTGATGTCGGCTCCGGTGGTCTCGAGCGCGGGGTGCAGCACGGTCGTCATCGCTGGGTCCTCGGGTCGGCGGTCGGGTCGGCGTACATCAACGGGCAGCCGTTGGCGACAGCAGCGGGGCGCAGCTCGAAGTGCCAGCGCTCGTTCTCGTAGATCTGGCAGAGACCGAAGTCCGAGCCGTGCCGCGACAGCCAGTCCTGGGCGGCCACTGGCCCGAGATCCACGGCCTCCCCCGAGACGTGCTCGGAGTTCTCCGGCGTCGCGACCCAGCGCGCCGCCTCCTGTTCCGATCCGTACTCGGCGATCGCCTCCTGACGCAGCACCTGCTGATAGTCCGCCGACCGCCATCCGCTGTTCACGTGCACGCGGACGCCGTCGTCCTCCGCGGCGGTCGCCGCTGCCCGCACCGCGGCCAGCAGGTCGGAGTCGAGGTTCGTGACGGCCGGGGTCTCGTCGAACACCGACACCGCACCCTCGTCGCGGATCAGGCCGTCGGCCTCGGTGATCGACGACGGCGGCACGGACGGAGGAACGGATGCTGAGGCGAGCGACTGCTGGCCGATCAGCACGACCGAGCCGGTGATGGCGGCGGCGAGCAGCCCGACACCGATCAGTGCGGTGAGGCGGCGACGCCCGAGGGCAGTGCGTGTGTTCATGTCCTCAGTCAAGGAGGGCGGCTGTTGCGACGACGTATGCGTTTTTTCATATGCTCCCGATATGCGGGGGTGCGTAAGCTCTGAGCACATGGGAGCTGTGTCGTGCGCGTACTGATCGTCGAGGATGAGCCGTACCTCGCGGAGGCCGTGCGAGACGGGCTGCGGCTCGAGGCGATCGCCGCCGACATCGCCGGCGACGGCGACACGGCGCTCGAACTGCTCAGCGTCAACTCCTACGACCTGGCGGTGCTCGACCGTGACATCCCCGGTCCGTCGGGAGACGATGTGGCGAAGTCGATCGTGGCCTCGGGCAGCGGCATCCCGATCCTCATGCTCACGGCGGCCGACCGTCTCGACGACAAGGAGTCGGGTTTCGAGATCGGCGCCGACGACTATCTCACCAAGCCCTTCGAGCTGCGCGAGCTAGTGCTGCGCCTGCGGGCGCTCGACCGTCGGCGCCACCGTGCCAGGCCGCCGGTGCTGGAAGTCGCGGGACTCCGTCTCGACCCGTTCCGGCGCGAGGTCTTCCGCGACGGACGGTACGTGGCGCTCACCCGCAAGCAGTTCGCGGTACTGGAGGTGCTCGTCGAGGCGGCGGGCGGAGTCGTCAGCGCCGAGCAGCTGCTCGAGCGCGCGTGGGACGAGAACGCCGATCCGTTCACGAACGCCGTGCGGATCACGGTGTCCTCGCTGCGCAAACGACTGGGCGAGCCCTGGCTGATCCTCACCGTTCCCGGCGTCGGATATCGCATCGGGACGGATGCCGATGGCTGACCCGGTGCGCGTGCCCCGCCGCCGCGGCATGAGCGCCCGCTGGAAACTCACCCTGAGCTACGCGGGCGTCGTCGTCGTGTCGGGGATCGGTCTGCTCGCGGCCGTGGCCGTGTATCTCCTGCGCTATGTGCCGGACGCGGCGATCATCGCCGACCGATTCGTCCCGAACCGCTCCGACCTGATCCGCGCGTTCATCCCCGCGGCGGTGGTGATGATGCTCGTGCTGCTCGCGATCGGCCTCGGCGGCGGGTGGATCATCGCCGGACGGATGCTGGCCCCGCTCGACCGCATCGGACGGGCAGCGCAGCTCGCTGCGCAGGGGTCGCTGTCGCACCGGGTGGCTCTCGAGGGACCGCGCGACGAATTCCGCGACCTGGCTGACGTGTTCGACGCGATGCTCGAGCAGCTCGAGGCGCACATGAGCGAGCAGCAGCGGTTCGCCGCCAACGCCTCGCACGAGCTGCGCACCCCGCTCGCGATCTCGCAGACGATGCTGGAGGTCGCCCGCAACGATCCCGCGCGCGACACGGATGCGCTGATCGACCGGCTGCAGGAGGTCAACGCCAGGGCGATCGAGCTGACCGAGGCGCTGCTGGTGCTGAGCCGTGCCGAGCGCCGCACGTTCACCCGCGAGCCGGTCGACCTGTCGCTGCTCGCCGAGGAGTCGACCGAGACGCTGCTGCCGCTCGCGGAGCGCCGCGACGTGACGATCGATGTGGGGGGAGACAGCGCCCACGTGTTCGGGTCATCGGCACTGCTGCAGCAGCTGATCACCAACCTGGTGCACAACGCCATCGTGCACAATCGGCCGTCCGCGGGAACGGTGGTCGTCCGCACGCACGTGCTGCCGCATGCGGTGGCGCTCGTGGTGGAGAACACGGGCGACGTGCTGCCCCCACACCTGGTGGCGACGCTGGCCGAGCCCTTCCAGCGCGGGGCCGAACGAGCGCGCAGCGACGATCACGTGGGCGTCGGCCTGGGGCTCGCGATCGTGCAGCGCATCGCGCAGGCGCACGACGGATCGCTCGTGCTCACCGCCAGGCACGGCGGCGGGCTGAACGTGACGGTGTGGCTGCCGCATCCGTTCCCCCAGCCGAGGTGAGGCGGCGCGTCCGTCTGGTTTGTTCGGCTGCACAGTGTGGCTGCACATCTGCATGCTCGGATCACGGATGCATGCTGATTTCGCCGGTTCTGGCATGCATCTGTGATCTGGGCATGCATCTGTACTCGGTGCAGCCGCAGTGACCGGTTGGCACGGGCCTGGCTTCGACGACGGTACCGACCTGGCTGCACCTCTGGCCCCGAACGCGGGAGGTCAGGCGACCTCGCCCCGCAGAGCGGCCAGCTCACGGCCATAGGTGCGAGCCGACTGCTCGGCGTTCTCCTTGAGCTCGCGCGCGGTGTCGGCGAAGGCGTCGAGTGCCGGGTTCACTCCCACGAGGGTGAACGGCCGCTCGACGACCCGCAGGTCGAGGCCCCAGACGTCCTCGAGCACGCGGCGCAGCCATCCGGTGGAGTGGTCCCAGCCTTCCTTCGGCGTCCCGGGGGCGTAGTTGCCGCCGAGCACGGTGACGAGGGTCGCGGGCTTGCCGCGCAGCGCCGTGCCCTGCGGATCGATGCGCGGGTCGGTGTAGGCGACGTCGAACCAGGTCTTGAAGTGCTGCGAGACGCCGTAGTTGTAGAGGGGCACGGCGAACAGCAGCGCGTCGGCGCCGATCAGCTCGTCTGCGAAGGTGGTGGCGAGGGCGCGAGCCTCGTTCTGAGCGGGAGTGCGCTGCGCCTCGTCGACGAAGCCTCCGGTCACGGCATCCGCCCAGGCCGTCGCGGGCACCGGATCGGCGGCGAGGTCTCGGCGGGTGACCGTGGAGTCGGGGTGCGATGCCGTCCATTCGGCTTCGACGAGGTCGGCGAGCGAACGGCTGGCGGACGACGCGGGAAGGATGCTGGCATCCAGGCGGAACAGGGACATAAGGCTGCCTTTCGCTTTTCGTAGTCACTCTGTTTTTCTTAGCGACTTGCGTTAACGTAGCACAGGTATGATGGGCGCATGGCCGAGATCGACGACGAGAGTCATGTGTGCGACGCCGCCGTCACACTGGCCTTCAGCGTGCTCGGCAAGCGCTGGAACGGAATGATCATCTCGTCCCTCGGTGGCGGCCCCTCGACCTTCGTCGCGCTGCGCCGCGGCGTGTCCGGGATCAGCGACACCGTGCTGTCCGACCGTCTCGCCGAGCTCGCGGATGCGGGACTCGTCGCCCGCGCAGTCGACGCCGGCCCGCCCGTGACCGTCTCCTACTCGCTCACCGAGGGCGGCCGGGGCCTGCTGCCCATCCTCGATCAGCTCGGCACCTGGGCGTCCGAGAACCTCGAGATCCGCGCGCACTGACCGTCGCGCGCTCCCCTCACCAGGGGCTGGGCTCGTAGTCCTTGAGGAAGACGCCGTGGATGTCCTCGCCGGCCTCGCCGCGCACGATCGGGTCGTACACCCGGGCGGCGCCGTCGACGAGATCGAGCGGAGCGTGGAAGCCCTCCTCGGCCAGACGCACCTTCGTGTAGTGCGGGCGCTCGTCGGTGATCCATCCGGTGTCGACGGCGGTCATCAGGATGCCGTCGGTCTCGAGCATCTCGCCGGCGCTCGTGCGCGTCAGCATGTTCAGCGCCGCCTTGGCCATGTTCGTGTGCGGGTGTCCTGGCCCCTTGTAGCGGCGCGAGAACTGCCCCTCCATGGCGGAGACGTTCACCACGTACTTGCGGTGCGATGACGACGACGCCATCGACGCACGCAGCCGGCTGATGAGAAGGAACGGCGCGGTCGTGTTGGCCAGCTGCACCTCGAGCATCTCGAGCGGATCAACCTGGTCGATCGACTGCACCCAGCTGTTCGTGCGGTTGACGTCGGGCACGAGACCGCCGGCATCGATCGCGGTGCCGTCGGCGTGCTTCTCGAGCGACGACGACCCGGGAGCCATCCCGAGGCGCGCGAGGTCCTCGGCGGTCAGCGCCTGGCCGCCCTGCTCGGCGACGGTGCCGCCGAGGGCTGCGACCGAGAGCAGCGGATGCGCGTCGACCGAGGCCTGCAGCGCCTGAGGATGCGGGTCGGCGGTGTGGCCGAACGTCTCCATCTCCGGCAGCGGCCCATCGGGAAGCGGCTGCAGCTCGGCATCCGCCAGCAGGGAGTACGAGCCGGGCGAGCGGCGCACGGTCTGCGCCGCGTTGTTGATGAGGATGTCGAGCGGACCCTGCGCCGCGACCGAATCGGCGAGGCCGATCACCTGGGCGGGGTCGCGGAGGTCGATGCCGACGACCCGCAGGCGGTGCAGCCAGTCGGCGGAATCCGGCAGCGCGGAGAAGCGGCGCACCGCATCGCGGGGGAATCGCGTCGTGATCGTCGTGTGCGCGCCGTCGCGCAGCAGTCGCAGGGCGATGTGCATGCCGATCTTCGCGCGGCCGCCGGTGAGCAGCGCGCGCTTGCCGGTGAGGTCGGTGCGCGCGTTGCGCTTGCCGTGGCTGAACCGCGCGCAGTCCGGGCAGAGCTGGTGGTAGAACGCGTCGACCACGGTGTAGGGCTGCTTGCAGATGTAGCAGTTGCGGGGCTTGAGCAGCTCGCCGGCGATGGGGGCGTCGACGACGCTCGTCGCGAGATCGTGGCCGCGAGTCTCATCGTCGATGCGGTCGGGGGCACCGGTGGCGGTGCGGGCGACGACGGCCTTGTCGGCCTCGGCGATCGCGTCGCGGATCTCTTTGCGGCGCACGCGCTTGACGGCCTTGAACATCGCGGCGGTCGCGTGGCGGACGGCCACGAAGTCCGGATGCTCGTTGTCGATCTGGTGCAGCTCCGACAGGACGCGCAGGGTGGTGGCGAGATCGTCGGGGTCGATACCGGCACCCAGGTCGGAGGAGGAGTCGGGCGCATCGGTCATTGTGCTGATTTTACGCGACTTCTCGGGGTGTCTTCCTGGGAACGCGGGCGGGGCAGCGGGGTCCGACGTTCACAACTCAGCATGGGCGTTCAGGGGCGATGGCACCGCCGCCGGAAAGACGCGGGCCGTCGCACGTCGACCACGCGTTCATGCTGAGTCGTGAACGCCGACCGGCGGAGAAGAGGGGCAGGCCGCGCGAGCCCGCCCCTCGCGCCGGTCAGTGCCCGGCGGCGCCGACCACCACGAACTCGCCGGGCACGACGTCGAGAGTCGCCTCGGCCGAGACCTCCCCGGTGTGCAGATCGACGGCGAGGATGCGGTTCTCCGCCGGTTCCGTGACGTAGGCGATGTCCCCCACGACGCGGAGCCCGGGGTGCGGGTCCTGCCATTCCGCGGGGCTCTCCCACGGCTCGATGACACTCCACGAGTCGACGACCGCGCCGGCCTCATCGAGCACGTTCAGCGTGCCGTCCGATGCCAGGACGACGATGTTGTCATGGCCGTCGCGGCCGACCCCGCGCCAGGTGTACTCGACGCCGTCGGGCAGATCGACCACCGACAGGGTCTGCGCCTCCGTGTCGACGAGGGCGAGCTGCGAGAGCAGGTAGCCCTCCGTGTCAGGGTCGGCGTTGTAGTCGAGTGCGGCGATCGCGCTCGTGTCGGTGACATAGGCGTTGCCCGATCGACCGAACGCATCGGGCGCTTCGAGCTTGGTGAACTCCCCGTCCGCGAACACGAGCACCCCGTCCTCGCAGCCGAACACGATGGTCTCGCCCTTCAGCGCACCCTCTCCGTGCACGCCGGGGCAGTCCTCGGAGCGAGCGACCTCGGTTCCGGCGTCGAGCAGGCGGACCCCGCTGCGGGACTCTGCGGTGCCGATCGTCGACAGGACCGTCCCGTCCGAGAGCTCGATCGCGACCCCGTGGTGGGCCTCCTCCGACTCGACCGTCTCCGAATCGGGCAGGGCGCCGGTGCCGACCGAGTCGGTGTCGAAGAGCGTGATCCGGCCCGTGCCGTCGTCGAACAGGGCGGTGCGACCGGCGTGCGGGGTGACGTGGCCGGGGGCTTCGGCACCGAACACCTCGCCCGTGAATTCGACAGACCCCGAGGCGAGGCCGCTGTCGAGAAGATGGAAGCCGTCGGCTGCGGTGACGAACACGTGGCCGTCGTGGTCGCCGGCCGGGTTGACGCGCAGGAACCCGTCGAGCTCGGCGGAGGCGACGGTGTCGAGGGTGTCGCCGTCGAGCACGACGATGCCGCCGTCGTACGCGATGGCGACGCGGGTGTCGCCGTCGTGCGAGGGCTCCGAGGCGTCGTTCTCGCCGGAGGCCGACGGAGCGGCGGTCGCACATCCGGCGAGCGCGATCGCGGCGAGCGCGGCGATTGCGCCGGCCGCGAGGCGGCTGCGGGCTGGTCGATGCATGGGGTTCTCCTTCTTCTGGGTGGGTGCGCGGGATGCGCGAGGCGACGGATGCCGCCGATGAGGTGGCCGGAGTTCAGCCGACGGGCTGGATGTACTGGGCGTCGAGGTCGTCGAACGTTCGGGCGACGGTTCCGTCGCCGTGGTCGATCTCGTGCACGGCGCCGGTGGCCGGGTCGGAGACGTAGGCGTGCCGGGCGTCGACGATGAGCTGCACCTGATCGCGCAGTATGGGATCGGAGACGGATGCCTGCAGCAGGGGGGCGGTCCGGGCGAGTTCCGCACCGTCGGCGGCGAGGACTCGCACAGTGCCGTCTGCCCCGATCACGACGGTGCGACTCTCGTCGTCGCCGATCGCGGCGGCACGGATCAGTGGGGTGTCGGTGGCGAGCAGCGTCCAGCTCCGGGCGCGGACGTCGAGCAGCCACGCCCCCGCCGATCCGGCGACTCCTGCGAGGTCGGGGCGGTCCGCGCGACCGGCGAGATCCGGTGCCGCGGGGGCGTCTGCGGGGTAGGGGATGGCCTCGGCGGCGAGCGCTCCGCCGACTTCGCGAGTGACGAGCACGGCTCCGGCGTCGCATGCGAAGACGGCGCCGACGCGGGTGAGATCGACATCGCTCGCGTTCGAGCAGGGCGCGGCGACCCCCGTGGCCGTGCCGGTGCCGGCGAGCACGTCGACCGTCTCGCCGGTGGCCGCGAGGAGATGCCCGGCGAACGGGATGACGGGGCCCGCCGGGTCGATGGCGAGATCGAGGCGCGGGGCATCGTCGATCTTGGCGAGCCGTTCGTGGTAGAGGAGCACGACCTCTCGGCCGAAGCGGATGGCCGTGGCGGTGTCGCCGACGCGGATGTCTGCTTCGCCGGTTCCCTCGACCGTGCCGAGCAGCCCGGGTTCGCCGAGGAACGAGTGCGAGTGGTCGCCGTGCGGAACCGTCCAGCGGCCCGAGTCGAGCACATCGACGACCGTGCGGTCTCCCTCGACGCGGACCAGGTGGGCGAAGCGCCCTGAGCCCGGAACGGCTGCCGCGTCGGCATCCTCGGTCGCCGTCTCGTCCGTCGCGAGCTCCGAGCGCTGTTCGGTGTCTAGGTCGAGCAGCAGGAGTCTGCCGTGCTCGTCGGCCGCGATCAGCGCGCGGGCCGGCGATGCGACCTCTGCGGCTCCCCCGCCGTCGATGCCGTCGTTCTGCGGAATCGGCACGCTCGACGCGGGGGCCGGAGCGTCGGATGCCGCGCACGCCGTCGCGAGAAGCGAAGCCGTGAGCAGCGAGGCGAGCAGCAGGGTGCGGCCGGTGCGGGGAATGGGGGTCACGAGATCTCACCTTATTGAGAACGATTCTCAATCTCAAGTTGGGATGCTTCTGTTCGTCGGCGATCCGTCTCTCGCCGCGTCCGCGTCCGCCTGCGAAGTCCGATCGCGCTTCGAAAGTCCGGATGCCGGAAATTCGGCCTTCCGGGGTGTACTTCGCCGTGCGTGGCGCACCCTCCGCGACGGCATCCGATCGGCCCCGCCCTTGCGAGAACGTCCGACCCCCGGCGTAGGGTCTGAACATGAGCAGCCACACCGAAGCCCCAGGAGTCGTCCCTTCCTACCTGCTCGCGCGCCTGGCCGAGTCGGGTCGCTACCCTCGTGCGGCCGCCGCCGCCCGGCAGACGCTGACGGCGGGCAGACCGCCGTTCCGTGCACGGCTCGACCTCTCGATCGACGAGAACGGCGACCTGGTCGCCCAGCTCTCCGACGCCCCCAATCGCACGATCAGCGACGCCGGCAATACGCAGAACCTGCCCGGCGCGATCGTCCGCAGTGAAGACGAGGCGCCGGTCGACGATGCGTCTGTCAACGAGGCCTACGACGGGCTCGGCGCGACGTTCGAGATGCTGCTCGCCGCCTTCGGCCGCAACTCGCTCAACGACGCCGGCGCGCCTCTCGACGCCACGGTGCACTACGGCATCGACTACGACAACGCCTTCTGGGACGGCGAGCGCATGGTGTTCGGCGACGGCGACGGCGAGGTGTTCGTCGGATTCACCTCGTCGACCACCGTCATCGGACACGAGCTCGCCCACGGCGTCGTGCAGTACACCGCGAACCTCGAGTACCAGGGTCAGCCCGGGGCGCTGAACGAGTCGATCGCCGACGTGTTCGGAACGCTCACGGAGCAGTACCTGCTGGGTCAGCCGGCAGCGGATGCGACCTGGCTCATCGGGGCGGAGATCTTCACGGATGCCGTCGAGGGCCGCGCGCTCCGGTCGATGATCGAACCGGGCACCGCCTATGACGACGACGAGCTCGGCAAAGACCCGCAGCCCGCCCACATGAGCGGATTCGTACGCACCACGGAAGACAACGGGGGCGTGCACATCAACTCCGGCATCCCGAACCGCGCCTTCGCCCTCTTCGCCATCGACCTCGGCGGCAACGCCTGGGAGGCGGCGGGCACGGTCTGGTACCGCGCCCTCACCGGCGGCCTCTCGAGCACCGCGACCTTCACCGAATTCGCCGATGCCACCGTCGCGGCGGCAGCGGCGATCGACGACGCGACGGCCGCGGCCGCTCGACGCGCGTGGACGACCGTGGGAGTCTATGGAGATGAGCGAGTCCCCTCCACCGACTGAGCCGCAGCAGGTCGTCATCGCGGTGGTGCGCACGGGCGGCATCGCCGGCATCCGTCGCAAATGGCGCGTCGAACCCGATGCCGCACAGACTCACCGCTGGATCGCGATGATCGAAAGCTGCCCGTGGGACGACGAGACGGATGCCGACGCCGGCGCCGACCGCTTCGTCTGGGTGATCCGGGTCCGCACTTCTTCCGAGGAGCGCGAGCGCGAACTGCCCGATTCCGCCCTCGACGGCCCCTGGCGAGATCTCGTCGAAGCCGTGCGGGCAGCATCCGCCACCAGAGACACCGACGATGAGGAGTCGCCCCGATGACGACAGAAGAGGCCGCCCGCCTGCTGCAGCTCGCGCGAGATGCGCACCGACGAGGCGACTTCCTGCTGCACCTGCAATTGGAAGTCAGTCGCCTCACCGGCGAGGCGTCGTCGTGGGGGTCCGCCGACAACGCATTCGTGAGCGACGACAGCGTCGGGTACTTCCTCAGCGACGTCGAACGGGTCGGCTGGAGACTCGAGCAGACCGGCTACACGTTCGTGGAATCGGGTGCCACGACCTCCGCACGGATGCTGAGCACCGGAACCGGCGTGGTCAACCACGGCGCCGTCTCGGGATACTTCACGTTCCGTCGCGTCGACTGACCCGTCTGCGCGTATCGATCGATCCGGTGTGAATCCACGCCCCCGCCACGGTCGGGGGGCGAGAATGGGCGCATGGGACTCTTCCAGCAGCGACCCGAAGAACAAGAGAACGAGTGGGCGCTGCCCTCCGAGCCGATCGAACGCTCCGAGTCGGAGGTCCTCGACACCGCTCCGGCCATCGATCCGCTGACGATCGGCCTGGGCCTCGGCGCAGGTGCGTCGGTCAGCTCGATCGTCTTCCCGGTCGCTCCCCCTGCACCGGATGCCTTCTCGATCGAGAACCGGGAACCCGACGACGAGTCGGGCGACGCGGGCAACGCGTCGGGCACGGACTCCGACGACAACTGACGCCTGGCTGCCGTCGGGCTGTGCGTCGGGCTGGTGGCGAACGCCCGTCCTCGTGGCGAACGCCCGTCCTTGTGGCGAACTCCCTCATCGGGACCACGAACCGCACGCACGCCGCCGGGACGACGAACCGCACGCACGCCATCGGGACGACGAATCACACGCACGCCGCCGGGACGACGAACCGCACCTGGCCCATAACGCGCGTCTGCTCTGACGCGCCCCGCGCACGGCGGTGTCGGCCCGCGCGGCTACGGTGGAGGCATGACGATCACCGCCGCCGCAGACGGCTCCGCCCTGGGCAACCCCGGCCCGAACGGCTGGGCCTGGTACATCGACGACGCGAACTGGGCGGCCGGCGGCTCCCCGCACGGAACGAACAACCAGGGTGAGCTCCGCGCCGTGCTCGAGCTGCTGCGGGCGACGGCGGGCATCTCCGAGAAGCTGCTGATCGAGTGCGACAGTCGCTACGTGATCGACTCGGTGACGAAATGGATGCCGGGCTGGAAGCGCAAGGGCTGGCGCAAATCCGACGGCGGCCCGGTGCTCAACCGCGACCTGCTCGAGGGCATCGACGAGGCGATCCGAGGCCGTGATGTCGAGTTCTCGTGGGTCAAGGGCCACGCGGGGCACCCCCTCAATGAGGCGGCCGACGAGCGCGCGAACGCGGCGGCGAAGGCGTATCAGCAGAAGCAGGAGCCGCGCCGCGGTCCCGGCTTCACGATGGCCACGGATGCCGGGGCGGCCGCGGCCGCATCCGCTCCGATCGCCGCGGCCGCCGGTCGCGCCGGTGAAACTCCGGCATCCGACGACACCGCAGACCACACCGCGTCCGCAGACCACGCCACGTCCGCAGACCACGCCACGTCCGCAGACCACACCGCCACCGACGATCACGCCGCCTGGGCCGAGGCTGTCGAGGCCGACGCCGCCCACGCCGGCTCGTCCCTCGCCGAGCCGCTCTGGGCCGAGGCCTCCGACCTGTTCGAGGGCCTCGACGATGAGCCGACCGCGACCCCGATCGAGCTGCGCATCATGCTGACCGGCGATGAGCACGCTCGCCTCGCCGACCGCGCCGACGCCCAGGGCATCCCACTCGAGGAAGCGCTCCGCCGCCTCATCTGACCCGAGCGACGCCATCTGGCCCGGAAGCACCCTCGAGCGACCGGGTCACTCCACTCGCTCCGGCCGCACGCCGAGGCCGACGAAGCGTCCGGTCACGCGGGCGAGCGCCGCATGGTCGCGGAGCATCCGCAGCGGCAACGGCACCGGAGCCCCCGGTTCGGTCGTCGACAGCAGCGGCCCCTGCAGCCCGCGCTGCACGGCCTGTGTCACCCGCACCGGCCAGGCGCGCCGCCGCTCCACCCGCCGCAGATCACGAGGGCGGGGCGCGCGCCTGCCGAGGATCGGGCCCAGGATCCGCGCGGTCGCCACTGCATCCTGAATGGCCAGGTTGATCCCGACGCCGCCCGCCGGCGACATCGCATGAGCTGAGTCGCCGATGCAGAGCATCCCGTCCGTGTACCACCGGCGCAGTCGCTCCAGCCGCACGCGCAGGAGGTGCACGTCGTCGACCTCCAGTCCGGTCGCGGCCTCTCCCAGCCGAGGGGAGATCGATCGGATGCGCTCCTTCATCCGGGCGACGTCGTCATCGGACCCCGTCCACGATCCGGCCGGGATGACGTGCGCGATCTGGAAGAAATCCCCGCGGTCGATGGTGATGATCATCCCCGCCCCGGCCTGCACGAAGGGATAGGTCTCGGAGGCGGCCTTCGGCAGTCGGAACCAGAGCACGTCCATGGCTGCGGCGACACCGACGGGCATGAGCCCCGCAGACGCGCCGAGCACGGAGTCGCGACCCGAGGCATCGATCACGAGCGCAGCTCGGATCTCGACCACACCCTCGGGACCGGATCCGGTGACTCCGGCGATCCGGCGATCCTGGTCGCGAACGACCTCGTCGATCCGCGTCGAGCGGAGCAGATGGAACCCCGGATACCGCGCCGCGGCTGCCGCGAGCAGGTCGAGGAAGTCCCACTGCGGCATGAACGACATCACCCGGCGAGCGGTGGGCAAGCGGGAGAAGTCCGCGAGCGTGAGTTCCGCGCCGTGCCAGCTGAGCGTCACCCTGCTCATGTCGGAGTGGGGCGTGGCGAGGAACTCGTCGAGCAGCCCCAGCTCGGCGAGCAGTTGCTGGGTCGACGGATGGATCGTGTCGCCGCGGAAGTCGCGGAGGAAGTCGGCGTGCTTCTCGACCACCGTGACGTCGTGCCCCTGCCGGGCGAGCAGCAGACCGAGCATGAGGCCGGCGGGGCCGCCGCCGACGATGACGCAGGTGGTGTCGATTCGATTGTCCATGGGTAGAGCATCCGCCTGTGGAGTGCGACGATACGACAGTGGTCAATAAACGATCGGGGCGTCCGCGCGGCGATTCGACAGCGCGACAGAGGCTCCTGGCCGCCGCGCAGACGCATGCGGAACAGGGTGATCTCGCCGCGCTCTCATCGCGGGCGCTGGCTGCGGAGGTCGGCGTCAGCCACACACTGGTCAATTATCATTTCGGCTCCCGCGAAGCCTTGGTGGCGGCCACGATCGCGCTGCACGCGGCGCCGCACGACGTGATCGCGCTGTCGCGCGACGATCGGGGGCGCATCGATGTCGACCGGCTCGCGCACGGCATCCTCGCGGTATGGGAGCATCCCGAACACGGCGACCGACTTGCAGCCCTCGCCCGGCGGCTCGCGTCGGCGTCCGCGGAGGCGTCCACGATCGGCGACTATATCGAGACCTCGGTCTACGAACCGCTGGTCGACGATCTCGGCCGCGCGCACGCCCGACGGATGGCCACCGCCATCATCGGGTTCGTGTTCGGCCGGTACGTCATCGCACTGCCGATCTTCGCCCGCCTCTCACGGGAGGAGGCCGGTCGGCTGCTCGCCTCGATGCTGCGCTGAGTAGCCGCGTACACTCGCACCATGTCGACCGTCCCCCGCACCATCGGCCGGATCTTCCTCGGATCCGCCCTCGTCTTCGCCGGCGTCTCGCACCTGACATTCGCCCGCGAAGAGTTCCAGGCACAGGTGCCGGACTTCGTCCCCCTCGACCCGGATGTCACCGTGCTCGCGTCTGGCGTCGTCGAGATCGGCCTCGGCGCCGCGCTGCTGGTCGCCCGCAAGCGCCGCGGACTCGTCGGCATCATCGCCGCCCTGTTCTTCGTCGCGGTCTTCCCCGGCAACATCGCGCAGTGGGTCGAGCACCGTGACGCCTTCGGCCTCGACACGGACATGAAGCGCTTCGTCCGGCTGTTCTTCCAGCCGGTGCTCATCGCCCTGGCGCTCTGGTCGACGCGTTCTCCGCGCCGCCAGCCGGGCGCTGCCGACTCGTGACAGGGGGCGCTCGTTCACGACTCAGCATGAACGCGCGCAAGACAGCAGAAGAGGAGGCGGTTCTCGCGAGAACCGCCTCCTCATGCTGAGTTGTGAACGTCAGACCGCGAGCAGTTCCCGCTCGAGGCGTGCATACGAGGTCTCCATGCCGTCGGCCATGCCGGTGGCGAGGATCATGTCGCGCGTCTCCTTGTCGGGATACTCGATGTGGAGGGTGATGAGCGTCGCCCCGTCCTCCTCGTAGAGGTTCAGATCGTTGAGCGTCTCGACCGGCATCCCGATCATCCGCTCGGTCTGCACCGACCGGCGGGGTGCGTCGATCAGCAGCGCCTCCCCTTCGAAGCCGAACGGCTGCCCCTCGGTCTCGCCCACTGGCGCCCAGGAGGTGCGGTAGGTCTGCCCCACCTCGGTCGCGACGACGCACTCCGTCATCTCCCAGCCGTCGGGTCCGAGCAGCCACTGCTTCATCAGCTCCGGGTCGTTGTGCGCCCGCCAGACCAGTTCGCGCGGTC
Organism: Microbacterium hydrocarbonoxydans; assembly: GCF_900105205.1. Taxonomy (NCBI): domain Bacteria; kingdom Bacillati; phylum Actinomycetota; class Actinomycetes; order Micrococcales; family Microbacteriaceae; genus Microbacterium; species Microbacterium hydrocarbonoxydans. The sequence continues at coordinate 3,466,786 of NZ_FNSQ01000005.1, forward strand.
CCTCGACCAGACGCGTGATGCGCACATGGGTGTCGTCGAGCAGTTCGACCCTGGTGCCCTTGCCCTGCGCGTAGTCGCGCAGGTCCTGCAGCACGGCATCGAGCTGGCTCATCGCGAGCTTCAGGCCCTCGATCTGGCCCATCGACACGACCTGCTCGATCGCCTCGACCGAGTCGAAGTGGCTGGTGGTGACCATGCGGGTGCCGCCGGCGGTCGACTCGAAGGCGAACGACATCCGCTGCGCGGGGAAGCCCTCGAGCGGCGCACCGTTCTCGTCGACGAATGAGTCGAGCACTTCGAAGGCGTGCGGTGCGTCGATGGAGAGGAACTCCCACGACCCCGACGACCGCTCACCTCGAGGTCCGTTCATCGTGTAGACCGCGCGGCCTCCGACGGTGTGGTCCCAGGCGGTGAAGGTCGCCGGCCATCCGGGAGGGCCCCAGAACCGCTCGAGCTGACGCGGATCGCTGTAAGCGGCCCAGACGCGCTCGATCGGCGCCGCGAAATCAGCGACGACCGTCATGGTGAGGTTGTCGGCATCGGTGGTGACATCCGTGACGGGCATGTCAGTCTCCTTCTTCGGTTCGTGAATCATCGGTGGTGTCGGGGGTATCGGTACGACGAGTCGGCGTCTCGGCCAGCAGGTCGTCGAGTCGGGCGATGCGCGACCGCCACAGCTCTTCGTATCGGGCGAGAAGCGCCCTGGCGCGGGCGATCATCTCGGGGTTCGCGCGGACGAGCCGCTCGCGTCCCTCGGCGCGCTTGACGATGAGGCTCGCGGCCTCGAGCACGGCGACGTGCTTCTGCACCGCAGCGAACGACATCTCGTATTCGGAGGCGAGGGTCGAGACGGACTGCTCCCGCTCGATCGTCCGGCGCAGGATGTCGCGCCGGGTCGACGTCGCCAATGCGTGGAACACACGGTCGACCTCCGCTTCGCTCAGTTCTCGTTGTGCAACCATTTGGTTGTACGTTACGCGCGAGCGAGGCGGAGGTCAAGGGGTGGTTGTGAGTTACGTCTTTAGATCGGACTAACCGCTTTACATCGGATTACCCGCCGCTCGATCGGACTTAGTCCGGGCTAAAGCAAGTGTCGGGAGATTGACAGCGGTGTGCGGCGCTGATCCTGCGGGCAAGCCACAACGCGTGACGAACCTGACGCTCCGCCCTCGGGATGGCAATGCAGCCAGCTGAGGTCACGCAGACGAGTCAGATCTTCAGACTGGCCCATGAGCGACGACGGTTTGACGAGTGAACCTCTAGACCTCGATTACGGGTGCTTTCTTGCTGACAGAGCCTGCGCCGAAACCCACACATCACCTGTTTCGGTGCCCTACGGTTTCGGCAGGGGGTTACGGCGGAGCGAGGCACGGCGTGTCGCGCTTCCCACCAGCACCGAGGATCCCCGGCCGCAAACGATCGTTTTCGGCAGACCGATCGACTATGGGCCGAGGCCTCCAACGCGGTGCATCCGTCTCTCTTTAGAGCTGACCGAGCAGTTGCACGAACTCGTCGGCCATGGCGAGCTGCTCCGTGAGTTTCTGGCGACGCTGGTCGGCGCCGTCGCGGATGTCATCGATCCGGGCGCGCAACGCCACGTCGCTCGGGTCGACGGTGAGGGCGTCGACGACGTCGAGGAGTTCGCGCATCTCGTCGAGGGTGTATCCCAACGGTTTCATTCTGCGGATGATGAGGATGCGATCGACATCTTTCTCGGTGTAAAGCCGGAACCCGCCCTCCGTGCGCGCGGACGGCTGCACGAGCCCCACGTCGTCCCAGTGTCGAAGCGAGCGGAACGAGAGCGCCGTGCGCTCGGCCACTTCGCCGATCCGCATCGTCTCGACGGTCCTGTGTTCGTCTTCCACTGATTTCCCCACAACACTCACGTTACGTTAGAGTCTAGATCGGCGCGGCTCTCGCGCCCGCTCCCCTTATCTTTCCGTGTCGGCCTGACCGACGCCTGCGCACCGCTGCGCTCCCATTCGTTTCCCGCGCTCTCACGAGAGAGCCCAGCACCCGGAGGGCACATGACTGCCGTCACCCCCACCCGCGACTCCGCGTCGCGTTACCGCATCGAACCCACCGTCATGCAGGCGCTGCGCAGCCCGCGCCTTTTGACCCGTGAAGTCCTCGCGGGCCTCGTCGTCGCCCTTGCCCTGATCCCGGAGGCGATCGCGTTCTCGATCATCGCGGGCGTCGACCCCCGAGTCGGCCTGTTCTCGTCCTTCATCATGGCCGTCGCGATCGCGTTCCTCGGCGGACGCCCTGCCATGATCACCGCGGCCACCGGAGCAATCGCGCTCGTCATCGCGCCCGTCGCTCGTGAGTACGGCATGGACTACTTCATCGCCACGGTCCTGCTCGGTGGACTCATCCAGATCGTCCTCGCGTTGCTCGGGGTCGCCAAGCTGATGCGGTTCATCCCGCGCTCGGTGATGGTCGGGTTCGTGAACGCTCTGGCGATCTTGATCTTCACTTCGCAGTTTCCGCAGCTCATCGGCGTTCCCTGGCTGGTCTACCCGCTCGTCGCGGTCGGCCTGCTGGTGATGTATCTCATGCCGCGGATCACGAAGGTGATCCCGGCGCCACTCGTCGCGATCGTGCTGCTCACCGCGGCAGTCGTGGTCTTCGCGTGGAACGTGCCGAACGTGGGCGATCAGGGAGAACTTCCCGAGAGCTTGCCGGCGCTGTTCATTCCGAATGTGCCGCTCACCTTCGAGACGCTGCAGATCATCGCTCCCTACGCGCTGGCTATGGCCGTGGTCGGCCTGCTCGAGTCGCTCATGACCGCGAAGCTCGTTGACGACATCACCGACACCCACTCCCGCAAGACCCGCGAGGCACTTGGACAGGGCGCCGCGAACGTTCTCTCCGGCGCGTTCGGCGGCATGGGTGGCTGCGCGATGATCGGCCAGACCATGATCAACGTCAAAGCCTCCGGCGCACGCACCCGGATCTCGACCTTCCTCGCCGGCGTCTTCCTGCTGGTCCTCGTGCTCGCGCTCGGCGACGTGGTGGCGATCATTCCCATGGCAGCGCTCGTCGCCGTCATGATCCTCGTCTCGATTGCGACTTTCGACTGGCACAGCATCCGCCTGAGCACGCTCAAGCGCATGCCGAAGAGCGAGACCGCCGTCATGCTCATCACCGTCATCGCCACCGTCTGGACCCACAACCTCGCCGTTGGCGTCATCCTCGGAGTCGTGGCCGCGATGATCATGTTCGCCCGACGCGTCGCACACTTCGTCAGCGTCACCCGCACCCTCAGTGACGACGGCGACACAGCGCATTACGCCGTCGATGGAGAACTCTTCTTCGCCTCCAGCAACGACCTCACCACCCAGTTCGAGTACGGCGACGACCCCGACACGGTAGTCATCGACATGAGTCACTCCCACGTCTGGGACGCTTCCACCGTGGCCGCCCTCGACGCCATCGTCACCAAGTACGAAAACCACGGGAAGACCGTCACCATCCAAGGCCTGAACGACACCGCAGCAGCGTTCCACGGCCGCCTCACCGGAAACCTCGGCGCCGGGCACTGAGTCACGATTCACGCAAGAAGAAGGGGCGGCCTCGGGTCGCCCCTTCTTCGTCATCCACCGACGCCGCCGCTCCTCGACCCTCAAGCTCGGCATCGAGCGCGAGGCTCGGCCCTCCAGCGCGCCGAAATAGTCTGCCGAAACCGGCTTCCGGTGCACGTTTGCGGCACCCCTCGCAGAGCAGAATACGAAATCACGCCGTAAACGATCGTTTTCGGCACTCCACAACTACGGAGTATGCCCTTCGTCAGATGAGACCCACCGTAGGCTCAGAGGATGAGCACGGGTCAGGTGTTGCGCATCCCGTTCGAGTCGAAGGGGTTTGCAGGCGTCGTCACTGTAGACACGGTGACGAGCACGAACATTTCGCAGACTGGGCTGAACGCCCTTCTGAACGATGTGCCACACGAACGGCTCATCGGCTACCCGATCATGACGGCAACCGTTGAGCATGCCGGCTCCGGCTACAACGCTGTGTTCGCCTGGGTTCAGTTCGTGGAGATGACCCCCGCAGATGAATCGCCCTCGACAGCGTTCTTGGACAATATGCCGAGCCTGAACCAGCAGGGTCCTTTCAGTTCGCTTGGGTTTCTGCCGACGCTGTTTGACGCCCCCGCGAATCCCAACGCGCCAGACCTTCAATGGCGCGCCCATTCATATCTTGTCCGGTTCTCTGTTTACGAACCGCGAGTGATCACGCCGATTGCAGCGTTCCAATGGGGGTACGACCTATGCGCGGGAAAGCCCAGCGTCGTACATGCGACCCCTCTTCCCTGGCAAGACATGCTGCGCTGGACGAGCTCGCTGCCTGACTCGTTAGGCGGTTGGGACGTTAACGTAGCTCCCGACGCTGACTAGTGGCGAGCTCCTAGCGTCGCTGTCACCCGCACGCTCAGCCGAAAACCTCTGCCGCTTGGTGGTTACGCCGCGCGTTTTCGGCAGGCCTTCCGTTGCACACGCCAGGATCGCGCCGTAAACGATCGATTTCGGCTGCGATCGCGGCTATTCTCCGGGGGATCCCGTTGAACCACATCTCCGACATTTCTCGAGCTTCGGAGTGAGAGAGTGAGAGCGTGGAGATGAGGCGGAAGGGCAGAGCGGGCGCGATGTTCCTCTGCGCAATCGTGGCGACGACAACATTCACAGGATGCGCTGTCGAATACCATGGCTATCCCAGCGGAATAGATGGTGTGCTCTGGCGACAAGTCGCATCCTTCGAAGATCCTCTATCCCAGCGTCTCTACAGTCCCCCAGTTGATGGTCCGACGGCTTACCTCGACACCCTTCCTGGCGCACGGTGGGATGGCGACGCCCTCTCAGCGGCTGAGTTCGAGATCGAGCAGGGTGGCATCGTCCTCTACAACATCTCTTCGACGGATGCCTTCGCTCACGTCTCGGTGTTCATCGCCTCAGGACCACGACCGGCCATCCCGACCGATGATGGCTATGCCTACAACGGGCCAAGCGAGGTTTACACCTGCTACGACGTGAGGGCCGATTTTCGCTCGCAGCCAATGCCGTCAGCAGAACGAGACATCCTCACGAAGTGTCCAACACCCCTCGTGGAACTCTTAGCCGAGGATGCCGCATTTGCTAGTGGTGAGGTGTTCGACGGGTAGGCATCGACTTTTTCCGTCCGCCGGCGATCAACGGGAGCTGCCGAAAGCGCCTGCCGAAACGCGCTTCCGGCGAACGTTAGTGGCACCCTCGAAAGCGCACGACACCTGACCTCACCGTAAACGATCGTTTTCGGTGGGCTAAGGCGAGCAGGTTTGAACAGTCGGGGCGGGCATCTGGCGACCCCGCCCCGACTGTGCATCGCGAGGCAGTGCTCGAGCGATGCGGTGGCGTGCTGTGCACGCAGGTACGTGCTCGTGGGGGCGAGCACGTACGTCTCAGGGCTGCACGACGGGGAGGCCTGTCGTGGCGGCGGCGTCTTCCAGGGAGCCGAGGTTGAGGAGGTCGGTGAAGCCGGCCTGCTTCATCAGGTCGATGGCGACTCCTGCCCGGTTACCTGAACGGCAGTAGACGAGGTAGGTGGCTTCGGGGTCAAGGTCCGGCAGCGCAGCTTGGAGGTCGCCGCCCGTGACGTCGAGCAGGAGGGCGCCGTCGAGGTGGCCGGTGGCGCGCTCGGCGGGGGTGCGCACGTCGATGATGACCGCGTCGGGGCCGAGGTCAGCCTGTGGTGTGGGTGTGCTGGCGCAGGAGGTGAGCGTGAGTGCGGTGATGACGGCGAGGGTGGTGAGGGTTAGGCGGCCCATGTGCGTCCTTTCGTTGTGAGGGAGCGAGAGTGTCAGCGGTCGCAGGCGCCGTTGGCGCAGTGGCGGGTGGGCTGCCTACTGAAGCGTTGGTGCAGGGCACATCCCGCGCACCACCCGAGGGTGGCTTCTAGGAGCAGGACTGTGAAGCAGACTCCGCAGAGCCCGAGAGTCACGGGTAGCGGGACCATTCCAGCGCTCATCGTCACGCACGAGATAGCAGCGAGACCGAGGGCGAGCCACCAGGCGAAGACCTTCTGCGGCGCGCCCACCCAGTGCCGACGGCGGCGGCGTGTCAGAGCACGGCCGAGGGCGAGAGTGAGGGACAGCCGGTCGCTGATGAGTACGCGCGTCGTCATGTCGAGGAGGAAGAACATGCCGAACATCTGCAGCGGCCTGATGCTGTCGGAGGCGAGCGTGATGGTAAGGGCGGTGATGCCTATGGCGAGGAGGATGCCGGCGGCGATGCGGACGGCGTGCTCGTCGAGGACGGGCACCTCGTATCCGTCGACGTGTTCCCCGGTGCGGGGCGCGGTGTCGGTCGCGTGAGGCATGGGCTTCTTTCTGGTGGTGGTCAGGCGGAGAGCGTCTGAATGATGAGGGTGGCGAGCATGGTCAGCCCCACGGCCAGCACCAGAACCCCGAACCCGGTGCGGATGCCGGCAGCCGGGAGGCGATGCGACAGTGCCAGACCGATGAAGGATCCGGCGACGGCGAGCGCGGTGAAGGTGAGGACGATGGGCCAGTGGATGGCCACGGTCGTGATCTGGGTGAGGAAGCCGGCGGACGAGTTCACGGCGATGACTAGTAGCGATGTCCCCACTGCAGCGGCGATGGGCTGGCCGAGGAAGGTGAGGGCGGGGACGATGAGGAACCCGCCGCCTGCTCCCAGTGCCCCTGTGAGGACTCCCACGCCGAGTCCCGTACCTGTCGTTCGGATTCCACGGACGACCGGCCGCGTCGGAGGGCGCGCCGCGCGTTCTCGTCGCGGCCGCATCATGGCGATCGCTGTGACGATCATGATCGCCGCGAACAGAACGGTGAGCACGGTTTCTGGTAGCAGCTGACCAACCATCCCGCCACCGATTCCCCCGATCAAGCCGGTCGCCGCGAAGACGCCGGCGACTTTCCAGCGCACCTCGCGTCGGCGCACACGGAAGGCGGCGGAGACGGCGCTGGTGATAGCGACGACGAAGAGAGAGGAGACGATCGTCTCCCTCGTTCCGATGCCCAGGACGAGGGAGAAGATGGGGAAAGTGAGGATGGAGCCCCCGCCGCCGAGGAGCCCGAGTGCGACACCGACAAGGGCCGCGAGAGTCATCGCGAGGATGATGGAGGTGTCCACTCGAGCTCCTCGGCCGCTCAGGCGGCCGTCGGCCGAGACGGCGTCGCGGCGAGCCAGGCGTTGTAGCTGCCTTCGATCTCGATGACGTCGAGGCCGGCCCGGCGCAGGGCGCTGGCGGCGACGCTGTTGCGGACGCCGCTCTGGCAGTAGGTGAGGATCTTGCCGGCGGGCAGTTCGTCGGTGTGCCAGAGGGCCCGACCACCGGAGAGCTGCGCGGCGCCGGGGATGTGCCCGGCGTTGTACTCGGTACGGTTTCGCACGTCGAGGAGGAGCGCCGCGTCGACCTGGTCCAGGTCGGTGGGGGCGATCGTCTTGGGCTGCACCGTGGGGAGGCCATCGAGTGTGGTGATGAACCCGTCGACCTGATCGATGCCGACCCGCAGCAGATGATCCCGGAACCGGGCCGCGGCGTCCCCCGAGTCGATGATGAGGACGAGCGGCCGCGTCTCGGTGTCGGGGTCGTAGACCCAGGCGCCGTAGCTGGCTGCTTTCGCGACTCCGGGCACGTTCAGCGCGCCCTGAACAGTGCCCTCGTGCACGAGGGAGTGGTGGCGGGTGTCGACCATGATGACCCGGTCGGCGTCGATGTCGGCGTCAAGATCGAAGACGCTGCGCTCGAGGAGCGGAGGAAGTTCGCCCAGCACGGCCGGTCCGACGCGGTTCTGCCGCTTCATTCGTGCGAAGTAGGCGTGTGCGTCGGGCTGATCGTTCAACAGCGTGTCGATGAATCCCTGCTCATCGCCGGCCTCGAGGTAGGGAGCCCACCAGGCGAAACGCCGCTCGTATCCGACTGTCGAGCTTGGGACGGCGCCGAGCGCCTTGCCGCAGGCGGACCCCGACCCGTGCGCGGGGAGCACCTGCACGTAGTCGGGCAGGGTGAGGAAGTGGTCGCGGAGGCTCGCGAATAGATCCCGTGCGCCGTCGAAGCGGGTGTCGATGCCGCCTGCGGCCTCGTCCAGCAGGTCCGGGCGTCCGACGTCCCCGACGAACACGAAGTCACCGGTGAGGACATAGCCCGGCTCGGAGGTCGTGGCGCCGTCGATGACGAGGAAGGACAGGTGCTCGGGGGTGTGCCCGGGAGTGTGGACCGCCTCGACCGTGATGTTGCCGACCGTGATGCGGTGACCGTGCATTATCCGGGTGGCGTCTTGGAACCCGACACCGTACTGCCAGTCCGGGCCGCCCTCGCCGGAGACATACATCGTCGCCCCGGTACGGGCTGCGAGCTCGCGGGTGCCGGAGAGGTAGTCGGCGTGGATGTGGGTCTCGGTGACCGCGGTGATGGTCATGCTGTTCTTCGCGGCGAGGTCGAGGTAGACCTGGATGTCGCGGCGCGGGTCGACGACGATCGCTTCACCGGTGCGCTGGCAGCCGATGATGTAGCTGGCGTGGGCGAGGTCGTCGTCGTAGAGGCGTTCGAGGAGCATAAGGGTCTCCGTCGCTTTCTTCTGGGTCAGTGCGTGCAAGTGCAGCGCTGGGATACGGGGACGCCCGCGAGGGCTTGTTCGATGTGCTGGCCGCAGCCGTCCCAGGTGGGCTTGCCGCAGGAGGAGCAGGTGATTCGTGCGCACATGGTGCCAGGTCCTTTCAGGGGGTAGCGGTGTTGGCGAGCTGGCGGCGGACGTCGTCCATGTCCAGTTCGCGGGCCTTCTCGATGAGCAGCTCGAGCTGCGGTTCGGCAAGAGCTCCCGGCTGCCGGTAGACCAGGACGCCGTCGCGGACGACCATCAGGGTCGGAATCGAGGTGATGCGGTGGGCGGAGGCCAGAGCGGTCTCGGCCTCGGTGTCGACCTTCCCGAAGAGGATGTCGGGGTGCCTGTCGGATGCTGCATCGAATACCGGGGCGAAGGCCCGGCAGGGTCCACACCACTCAGCCCAGAAGTCGATCAGCGCGATGCCCTCGGCGTGGGTGAGCTGTTCGAAGTTCCCGGTGGTCAGTTCAACAGTTGCCATCGCCGATCACCGTCCGAACAGGCGGGCGAAGAAGCCACCCCGCTGAGACTGGGCGGCCTGGACTTCGGCACGGGTATGGCTGCCATTGCACCAGTCGGATGCGGGCACGGATTTCCGCACGGATGCGACGTGCTGACCGCACCCGGTCCAGGTCGTCTTTCCACAGGTGTGGCACTTCGTTGCTCTGCACATACGCTGATCTCCTTGCTCGGCGATACCCCGGGGAGTATCAGTTCATGTGAATACGATACCCCAGGGGGTATAGTGGTTGTCAACTCGACGGAAGGACCACCCATGACCGACACCCTCGTCACCGGCGACCCGCTCGTCCACGACCCCGAAGCCAAGCGCAAAGTCGTCAACCGCCTCAAGCGAGCTCAGGGCCAGCTGGCGGCGGTCATTACGGCCGTCGAGGACGACGCGCACTGCCGCGACGTCGTGCAGCAGCTCTCCGCCGTCTCGAAGGCCCTCGACCGGGCCGGATTCCTCGTGATCTCGACCGCGCTGCGGGAATGCCTCACCGATCCGGACGCCGACGACGTCACCTCCCCCGCCGAGTTGGAGAAGCTCTTCCTCTCCCTGGCCTGAACCGGTCAGGCCCGCTCCTCGGGGCCCTCGCCTGGTGACCTGGGAGGAGTTCGACGATTCCCGTGTCGAACACCGTTAGTCTTCCCAGGGCGCTGTTCGCATGGGACCGGCGCTGAACAATGATGTGTTGAAGCATTCACAGTGATGCCAGATGAGGAGCGGTGCTTCGTGCTTTTGACGAGTCTTCCCAGCCCCCCACCGTCGTGGGCACAGTTCACCCTCGGGCCGCTCACAATCCACACCTACGCGCTGTGCATCATCGCCGGGATCATCGCCGCCGTGATCATCACCCAACGACGCCTGTCGGCACGAGGCGCGGAGGACGGCGTGGTTGTCGACATCGTCATCTGGGCTGTCCCGATCGGCATCATCGGAGCCCGGTTCTATCACGTGTTCACCCACGTCGGGGACTACTTCTATCCGGGCGCGAACCTCGGGAACATCTTCGCCATCTGGGACGGCGGCAACGCCCTCTACGGGTCCCTCCTGGGCGGCGCTGTCGGTGCGTACATCGGCTGCCGACGAACCGGTATCCGGCTGTGGTCCTTCGCCGACGCTCTCGCGCCCGCGATGCTCATCGCGCAGTCCATGGGTCGGATCGGCAACTACTTCAACCACGAACTCTTCGGGCTGCCCACCACGCTGCCGTGGGGGCTCGAGATCCTGCCGACGGACACCATGTTCCCGGACGGCCTCCCGGCCGGAACGCTGTTCCACCCGCTGTTCCTGTACGAGATCATCTGGAACCTGATCGGCGTGGCGATCATCCTCCTCCTCGAGCGCAGATACCGGTTCCGGTGGGGACGAACCTTCGCCCTCTATATGATCTGGTACGGCCTCGGACGCAGCTGGCTCGAGGCCATCAGGATCGACCCCACCAGCGACGCCCTGTTCGGCATCCCCGCGAACGTCTGGGCATCCGTCGTCGTCGTCGCCCTCGGCATCGCGCTATTCGTCGTCCAGGGGCGACGACACCCCGAACCCGAACCCTCCGTGTACCAAGAAGGACGCGCGCCAGCGGTGGAACATCAGCCCAGCAGCGCAGACGAGAGCTGAACGCCACCCACACCTCCAGCTGTCAGCTAGTTCTGTCTAAGCGATCACGGACACAACGCCTCTTGACGTGGTGCGCCGAAAATCCCTGCCGAGAGGGGTTTCCGAAGATCGTTTGTGGCGCCTCATAAGGAGCCACCGGGCCAGTGACGCCAAAACGATCGTTTCTGGTGTGACGGACGACGGCATGCGGAAGATCATCCGGGTTACCCGACCCGGTTTGCGCCGGGCGTACGCTGATGGTCTCGATCGCGGAAGACGGGACGACGACCATGGGCGACTCGGCACAGGGGCCACGCGGTTCGCTGCTCTATGTTGAAGATGATGCGGAGATCGCTGCGCTGACCGTCGAAGTGCTGGAAGAGGTGTACGACGTCGAGCATGCCGCGGACGGCGAGACCGCGCTCCGGCTCGCGCTGAGCAGGCGATACGACGCCATGGTGGTCGATCGACGCCTCCCCGGCATGGACGGCGTCGATTTCATCTGTGCCGTGCGTACCGCGCACATCACGACGCCGGTCCTGATGCTGACCGCGCTCGGCACCGTGGACGATCGTGTCACCGGTCTCGACGGCGGAGCGAACGACTACCTGGTGAAGCCGTTCGATTACGACGAGCTGCTGGCGCGCCTTCGGGCGCTGCGACGCGCGTTCAGGGCTGATGGGGTACGTCGACGCCTCGGCGAGTGGGTGTTCACGCCGGACGCCCAGGCCGCGTACGATCCATCTGGAATCCGAGTGGCGCTGACGGCGACGGAGAGCGCGCTCCTGGAGCTGTTGAGCACCAGCCCCGAGCACGTGTTCAGTCGGGACGAGATCCTCCGCGCCGTGTTCCATGAAGGAGATACGACGAGTTCGGTGGACACGTACGTGCACTATGTGCGGCGCAAGACGTCCCCCGACATGATCGAGACCGTCCGCGCACGCGGCTACCGCGCGGGAACACCGTCATGAGCGACGCCGATAATCGACGCGTGCGTCGCGCAGCGCTATCCATCGGACTCTGGGTCGGAGTCTCGTCGGGTGTGATCGTCGCGATCGGCATCGGCGTGCTGATCGCGGTGGTGCTCTCAACGTCGCGCCGCGAAGGCGAGGAGCACGGCGGCGGCTGGTTCGGCGGTCCCGCCGGAACGCGGGACGACTTCATCGTCGACATCGACGTGATCGTTCCGGCCGTGATCATCATCGGAGTGATCGGCGTGGTGCTGCTCGGGGTTGTCGCCGCGGTCGCCGCTCGACGATCGGTCCGCCCGCTCGGGGAGGCGCTGCGTCGGCAGCGAAACTTCGTGGCCGACGCGAGCCACGAACTGCGTACGCCGCTGACGGCGCTGACGAGCCGTATCCAGGTGTTGCAACGCCGTCATGACCGAGGCGAGGACCTCGGAGCGGGTCTCACCAACCTCCGGCGCGATGCGGACATGATGGCCGACGTGCTCAACGACCTGCTCATCGCCGCGGAAGGAGAATCGTTCGCCGACGGGAACGCGGACGTCGCGACAGCGGCGGCGACAGCGGTCGCAGCGATGACGACGAGCGAGAAGCGCTCCGAGGTCTCGCTCGCGATCACCGTGGATCAGGAGGTGAAGGCGCAGCTGCCGGAAGTCACGCTCGTCCGCATCCTGGTCGCGCTGCTCGACAACGCCGTGCAGCACTCCCCGGCGCGAGGTACCGTCTCGATCCGCATCGCGCGGGACGCCCGCAACGTGACGGTGCGCGTCATCGACGAGGGCTCCGGGATCGAAGGCATCTCGCCCGAGCAGGTCTTCGAGCGCTTCGCGCGTCCGCGCGAGAGTGGGCGCCCTCGCAGCTTCGGTCTCGGACTCTCACTCGTGCGAGATGTCGCTCGCCGTGCCGGAGGGTCCATCGAGGTCGAACGGTCGACAGCATCCGGCACGACTTTCCTGCTCACACTGCCGGCTCATCCCTGAACGAGTGCGTCTCCTCCGATCGGATGCGAACCGACCGTCGTCGTCTGCACGTCCACCATCGTCGTGCCGAGCCAGCGGGTCACGCGACGATCAGCATCGACGACGATGCCGGTGCGCGACCCCGCAGCCGCGATCCACGAGCGGTTCGCCGGGCCGGCCACCACGGCAGCGGTCGCCCAGACGTCCGCTTGCGTGAGACCGTCGGTCACGATCGTGGCCGACGCGGTGCCTGTCGCGGGCCTACCGGTGCGCGGATCGAGGATATGATGCCCGCGCTCCGCCGTCCCTGAGGTCGCCACCGCACCGTTCACCACGTCGACCACCGCGATCAACTGACCGCGGTCGTGCGGGTCGGCGATTCCCACCGGCCATCGCCAGTCGGCTCCCTCGGCTGTGAACAGCTGCAGGTCTCCTCCGGCGTTGATGCCGACCGCGGTCGCGGCAGCCAGCAGCGGCTCGAGGTGCCGACGGCCCGCAGCTTCCACCGCCCAGCCCTTGACGTATCCCGTCGGGTCGAACCTTCCCCGCCACCGGGCGGAGACCAGGCCGCCAGTCTCCTCTTCGGCGCGTTCGCAGGCATCCGCGACCAGCGCCACCCTGCTGTCAGCGTCGGCGATGGAGAGTTCACCGCGACGGATGCGGCTGATGTCGGAATCAGTGCGATATGTCGAGAAGACCCGGTCGATGTCACGCAGTTCGTCGAAGCATGCTCGCACTGCCCGGTCGGCGCCCTCGTCGGTCATTTCCCCCGGAGCAATCAGATGGATGCTCATCGGAATGCCCATGATCTCCTCGACCCAGACCCGCGTCACCTCATTCGCGGTACGCATCAGCTCTGCGCCTGGTCGATCGCGCTCTGCAGCGACGAGAGGTAGCCACCGCTCGTGTATGTGGCACCGGACACCATCTGGATCTTCGAGCTCTGCGCCTGGATCGTCTCCGAGACGAGCCTCGGGATCGCGGTGCCGTTGATCTGCCGGTCCCGACCGTTGCTGTTCGGGTAATCGACCGCCTGTGCGTCCGTGATCTGTCCACCGGAGACGGTTATCTGCACCTGCACCGGCCCGTAGCGGGTCTGCGATGATGCGCCGGTGTAGGTTCCGTCGGCGAGGCCGGTGCCAGACATGGTTCCCGAGTTCGTCGATGTGGTTCCCGAGCCGCTCGCGCCGGTCTCGGCGGTCGTCAATGAACTGCCCGCTGTCGCCGCACTGGCGTCGGTCGGGGTGACCGCCTCCAGAGACGTTCGGTAGCTGAACAGCAGCACGAGTCCGCTGACGGTCGCGAGCAGCGTGTAGAGGATCTTCTTCATGGCCGTCTCCCTGCTCAGATCGTGAACGATTCGGAATGGATGCGATGGGCGGGGAACCCGGCGCCAACCAGGTCGCGCCTGAGGTCTTTCATCCAGGCCTCACCGCCACAGATGAACACGTCGTGGTCCTTCGGCTCCGGCACGAGATGGCGGAGGAGATCTGCGCCCGACCACGCCTCGTGCGTGGCAGGGATCCAGCTCGACGCGCCGGAAGATCGCGGGCCGATGAACGGCAGGTAGCTCAGGCCACGGGTACTGATGAGGTGAGCGATGGCCTCCTGCCGAAGAGCGTCCTCGGCCGCGGACTCCCGGGTGATAAGCATCGCTTCTCCCGGTCCGTAGCCTTCCGTCTCGAGCAGCGAGACGAGCGGTGCGACCCCGGCGCCTGCGCCGATCATAAGCAGCTTCGTCCCGGTCCTGCGCTCACCGGTCATCTCCCCGTATGGTCCTTCCACGATGACCCTGGTGCCAGGGAGCAGCGCGGTGAGGCGTCGCGTGCCGTCGCCCAGCACACGGGCAGTCAACGTCAGCTCGCTTCCCGGCGCAGCGGAGAGCGAGAACGGGTGCGCGCGAGTCCAGCCTGGTCCATCGAGGAACCGCCAGACGAAGAACTGACCAGCCCTGGCACCGAGCGTCGCGAGGTCGCGACCGGTGACCCGGATGGTGACGCCCCGAGCACCGTCCGCCTCGACCCCCGCCACCCGCAGGGCCCGACGAGTGGACCGCAGCAGCGGCATCCCGATGCGGAAGAGCAGTACCGATCCTGCGGAGAGCGCCCAGATCGACCACCAGTAGACGGTCGCGATCGGTGAGGACAGGAAGTCGGCGCCCGTCCACAGCTGGTGCGGCAGCGCGAGCCCGACGCCCAGGTACGCGTACAGGTGCAGGAGGTGCCAGGACTCGTACCGCAGGTGCCGACGAGCACGCCGGATCGAGGTGACGACCACGAGCAGGATCAGCAGAGTGCCGGCAGTCGCCAGGAGCATGCCGGGGTATTCCCAGATGAAGCTCCACAGCTGGACGAGCGGGTTGATGCCGGCAGCCATCGCGTAGCCCACCGCGAGCAGTGCGATGTGCGCGCCCATCAACCAGAACGACCAGAATCCGACGAAGCGATGCAGCCGCGTGATCCCGTCGCGACCGAATCCGCGCTCGAACAGCGGGACGCGCGCCATCAGCAGCACCTGATAGAGCAGCAGATTCGCCGCGACCAACCCGGTGAGGCGTCCGAGCGTCGTGACGGTCTCGGCGTTGACTCCCAGGACTGCGGTCACTCCACCACAGGCGATCCACAAAGCGACGACGAACAGGCTGGTCGCCCAGATCACCGTGATCGCCGCTGCACGCCAGACCCGCGCGCGGCCATGGGCTGCCCGCCGTGGCTCAGGGGAAGCGGCGGGGACGGAAGCACGCGGTCTCGTCGTCAGAGTGGTCATAGGGGAATCGTGCTGCGCCGACTCTGAGACAGGTCTAAGGAACGGCTCCCGATAGGCAACTCATATCTGTCTCTCAGGCAACGCCACTCGTCCCGAGCAGCGTACCGATCGCGAACGTGACCACCAGCGCGATCGCCCCACCGAGCACCACCCTGATCGTGGGCCTCAGCGCGGGGTTCCCGCCGATCCTCGCGCTCAGGAATCCGGTCAGCGCGAGCGCCAGCAGCACCACCGCGAAAGCGACCGGCACCCGGATCTCGGGAGGCGGGAGCAGTATCGCCAAGAGCGGAAGCAGCGCTCCGAGTGCGAAGGCAAGTGCGGAGGCCCCCGCCGCCGCCCACGGACTGACCACCTGATTCTCCGTGATGCCTAGTTCCGCTTCGAGGTGCGCGGTCAGCGGGTCGTGCGCGGTGAGCTCCTCCGCAACGAGGCGTGCGGTCGCCGGGCTAAGACCTTTCGCCTCATAGATGCCCGCCAGCTCCTCGAGCTCGGTCGCAGGATTATCGGCCAGCTCTCCTCGTTCCTTCTCGATCAGAGCCCGTTGGCTGTCTCGCTGGCTGCTCACCGACACGTACTCCCCGAGCGCCATCGAGATCGCACCGCCGACGAGACCGGCGACACCCGCGGCGAGCAGCGTCGCGGAATCGGTCGTCGCCCCCGCGACACCGACGACGAGCGACGCGACCGACACGATGCCGTCGTTCGCGCCGAGCACTCCGGCTCTGAGCCAGTTGAGCCGCCCAGCGAGATCGCCGCGGTGGGGTTCACCCGGATGCGTCGCCAACATCATCGCCCCGTTCTTTCTCCCGGCGCGGCTATGGAAGGCACATCCCGACGTAGGTCGAGCTCTGCGTGCGCGGAATGCCACTTCGTGAGAGGTCGAGTCATCGGACAAGAGTACGCCCGCCACAAACGCGCCCTCCGCAGCTCGACCGCTAGCAAGTCCGGTCGCGGCACCAACCGAAGGCCCATGCCAGAACGGGGTTCCGGCTCCCGTTAGCGGCGACCGCCCCGGCAACCAAGTGATACCGCGCCGGAAACGATCGTTTTCGGTGGGTTGAACAGAGGCAGTAGCCGTACCAGTCAACAGGCGCTTCCGGCACACCCACCAGACCTCCGCAAAGCGATCTTCAGGTAGGTCCGACCGCCCCTGCCATCGGCGTCGTCGACGGGCTTGCCTGGGACGTTTGACACCCGTTCGAGTTCGAGACCATCATGAACCACAACCCGCCCGCCCCTCGGCTTAGCCGAAATGTCGCTATCCATTCAGTAGACCTTCCGCGTCCGATCGATAGAGAGGTAAATGGGATGGCATCGAGATCGAAGACGACGGCAGCACGGTGCGTTGTCGGGACCGCTCTGGGCGCAGCGGTCGCATTGTGGGGAGGGACTCACCTGCTCTCCCGCCGACGGGCGCGCTGGCGTCCCGGCGCGGGAGTGGTGTCGCGGCACGGTCCACTCAGCATCCGAACATTCGGCGACGGTGACCCGATCGTGGTCTTGCTGCCCGGAATCGCCGCAAGCGGATCGTTCTACGGTGCCGCCTTCGATCAGCTCGGTGACATCGCCACCGTCCTCGTGATCGACCCGCTCGGGTTCGGCCAATCGATGGTCGAACCCGACGGCGATGCTCTATTCGGAATCTCCGATCATCAGAACGCGATCATCGATGTGCTGTCTTCTTCCCCTTTAGCATCTCGCCCGGTGACCCTGGTCGGCCACTCGATGGGCGCCTCCCTCGCGATCATCACCGCCGCCGCCGCCGCCGACACCGCGATCACCATTGCAGGGGTGATCGCCTTCGACGCCCCCCTGTTCGTGTCAGAGCAGGAAGCCCGGCAACGAATCTCGGGCATGGGCTGGTTCGAAACCCTGCTGGCCAGCGGTCCGATCGCCCATCTGGTCTGCTCATGGATGTGCCGCCATCGGCGATTCGCCTCCTATGCCGCCATCGCGGTGAACCCATCACTGCCCATAACCGTGGCCAGAGACGGTGTCAGGCACACATGGCTGTCGTACTCCGGCGCCCTGAACTCGATCGTGATGTCGGATGACTGGTTACCCGCACTGGAGGCCCTGGGGCGGCGCAACATCGCCGTCCTCCTTGTCAACGGCACCGATGACCCCGTGCCGGTGCCCGGACTGGCCGATCGGCTCGCACGCTCCTATCCGAACCTCACCGTCTCGACTCATCGGGGTGGACACCAGCTTCCACTGAGTGATCCCGACTGGTGCGCCGAGACCGTGGCAAGGGCGATCAACGGCGACCCGTCCTGAAAAGCAAGCGTATTGAGGGATGTGCGAGAGACATCCTGCCTGACGGGCATCGGACAAGCCGCGGGCCACATCGAGAATCGGTCCCCGAAGGCGATCTCGAGCTGCTGCCAGCGCTGATGCAGAGATGTCGTAGTATCTGCGTATGAGTGCAGATACGCAAGGATGTGGGTATCGGCCGGATAGTTCCTTCGTTGAGCTGGCGGTGGAAGTGTTTGGGATGCTCGCGGATGCAACACGGGTGCGGATCATTCTCGCTCTTCAGGAAGCCTCGGAACTGTCGGTGAACAGCCTCGCCGACGCGGTTGGCAAGTCACCAGCCGCGGTATCGCAGCACCTGGCGAAACTTCGTCTGGCTCGCATCGTCTCCACCCGTCAGGACGGGCAAAGGGTCTTCTACCGGCTAGACAACGAGCACGCATCCCGACTGGTCGCGGACGCCATCTTCCAAGCCGAACACTCCCTGGGTGGCACACCCCGACACCATCATGCGGATCGGGCGAGCGAATGAGTCCGACCCACGATCACTCGCACGGCGGGCACCACGACCACGGCGCCCCGCACGCACACCATGACCACCCGACCGGCATCAAGGGGTTCTTCTACGGACTCTTCGTGCCCCACTCCCATGACGCGGCAGATTCCATCGATGATGCGTTGGAGGCGAACCGGTCAGGCATCCGTGCTCTGAAGATCAGCCTTCTGATCCTGCTGGTCACAACCGTCCTTCAGGCTGTCGTGGTCATCTTCAGCGGTTCCGTCGCGCTCTTGGCTGATACCGTCCATAATTTCTCCGACGCGCTCACCGCTGTTCCTTTGTGGGTTGCCTTCATCCTCGGCCGGCGTGCAGCCTCGCGCCGCTACACCTACGGGCTCGGCCGTGCCGAAGATCTCGCGGGGCTGTTCATCGTTTTCGTGGTCGCCCTCTCCGCAATCGCCGCCGCCTGGCAATCCATCCACCGCATCCTGAACCCGCAGCCCCTCACAAACATCGGCTGGGTCATCGCCGCGGGCATCATCGGATTCCTCGGCAACGAGATCGTCGCCGTCTACCGCATCCGAGTCGGGCAGCGAATCGGCTCCGCCGCCCTTGTTGCCGACGGCATCCATGCCCGCACAGACGGATTCACCTCACTCGCCGTCGTGGCCGGCGGGATCGGCGTGCTCCTCGGCTTCCCTCTGGCAGATCCCATCGTCGGCCTGGTCATCTCGGTCGCGATCTTCGTCCTCCTCATCGGAACGGTCCGCAGCGTCGGACGGCGCCTGCTGGACGGCGTCGAACCAGAACTCGTCGACAAGGTTGCGCACGCCCTCGATCATGTCGACGGCATCACCGCTGTCGACCGCATCAGACTCCGCTGGAACGGACATCGCCTGGAAGGCGACGCGATCCTCGCTGTCGACGCGCACGCCACCCGTGAACGGGTAGATGAAGTCACTGAGCGCGCACGCCGAAGTGTCCACTCCCACCTCCCCAACCTGGATGAGTTTCTTGTCAGCACCCGCAGCTCGATGGCCACAAGCAACACCTGATCCAGAGTCCGCACAGGGGTGACGAAGCTCACGCCTGAGGTCGGTCCGACCCGCGGGAATGATCTGCGTGCCATTGTGTTGGATACCCCCAGGGGGTATCTTGGAAGTATGAACGGCTACGAGAACAACAAGGCTGATCTGCGTAAGCGGTTGAACCGTGTCGAGGGTCAGGTGCGGGGTATCGCGCGGATGGTCGACGACGACAAGTGCTGCATCGACATCCTCACGCAGGTCTCTGCGGCGACGAAGGCTCTCGAAACGGTCGCATTGTCGCTCTTGGGGGACCATCTCAGTCATTGCGTCGCCCAGGCGAGTACCGAGGGCGGCGAGGTTGCGGCAGAGAAGGTCCGCGAGGCCAACGAAGCAATCGCCCGTCTTGTCCGTTCATGACCACCACGTCTGCTGAATTGAAGGAGCGCACCATGACTGATCGCATCGAACTCGGACTCAAGGACGCATCCGCCGACGGTTGCGCCTGCTGCGCTGTCCCATCGACCACCGAGGTATCCGTTTCGGGTGTGTCTCTGGTGTCGGAGGAGATTCTGGTTGCCGGGATGACGTGCTCGCATTGCGTATCCAGCGTCAGCGACGAGCTGAGCACTGTCGATGGTGTCGAATCCGTCACCATCGACCTGAACGCTGGCGCCACCTCCCGGGTGACCATCCACAGTGCCGCACCCGTCGATCACGCCGCCGTGAAGGCTGCGGTCGAAGAGGCCGGCTACACGCTCGCGACCGGCCAGGCCTGAGCGGCTATCTGTCTGCGCCCGGCTTGACCCGGGCGCATCCGAGCAAGGAGTTCCGATGAGCCAGCACGACGAGCACACCAATCAGGCCGCGCACCCCAATCACGGCGGGTTCCCTACCACGGAGCACGACCACGCGGCGATGAGCCACGAGCACGGTGCTTCTCAAGAGCACGCCGGTCAGGAGGGCCACGGTGGGCACGCTGGCCATGCCGATCATGTGGGCCAGTTCCGGCGGTTGTTCTGGATCATGCTGGTCCTCGCGGTCCCGGTTGTCGGGTTCTCGATGATGTTCTCGATGCTGCTCGGATACCCGCTGCCAGACGCCCCGTGGGTCGGGTGGGTGTCTCCGGTTCTCGGAACGGTCATGTATGTGTGGGGTGGGGCGCCGTTCCTCACCGGCGCGGTGAGTGAACTCCGTGCGCGTAAGCCCGGGATGATGCTGCTGATCGCGCTCGCGATCACGGTGGCATTCTTGGCGTCGTGGGGTGCGAGCCTGGGTGTGCTGCATCACGAGCTCGACTTCTGGTGGGAACTCGCGCTGCTCATCGTGATCATGCTGCTCGGTCACTGGATCGAGATGCGCTCCCTCGCCCAGACGACGTCAGCGTTGGATTCTTTGGCCGCGCTGCTCCCCGACGAGGCGGAGAAGGTGGAAGGCGACACGACGGTCACGGTCGCCCCGGCCGACCTGTTGGTGGGGGATGTTGTGGTGGTTCGCCCCGGCGGCCGGGTCCCCGCGGACGGGCGGATCGTGCAGGGCTCGGCCAGCATGGACGAGTCGATGATCACCGGAGAGTCCCGGCCCGTGCGCCGCAGCGACGGCGACCAGGTCATCGCCGGCACGGTCGCGACCGATTCTGGTGTGCGGGTGGAGATCACCGCGATCGGTGAGGACACTGCTCTCGCGGGAATCCAGAAACTCGTCACCGAAGCGCAGAGTTCGTCGTCGCGCGCGCAGCGGCTCGCGGATAAGGCTGCGGGGTGGTTGTTCTGGTTCGCACTGGGCGCTGCCGCGATCACCGCCGTTGTCTGGACGATCGTCGGTCAGCCTGACGCGGCCGTCATCCGCACGATCACCGTGCTGGTGATCGCCTGCCCGCATGCTCTGGGCCTGGCGATCCCACTCGTCGTGTCGATCGCAACCGAGCGGGCCGCTCGCGGTGGCGTCCTGATCAAGGATCGTCTCGCGCTGGAGAGCATGCGCACGGTCGACACCGTCCTGTTCGACAAGACCGGCACCCTCACCAAGGGCACCCCCGCCGTTACTGCAATCGATCCTGTCCTGGAGACTGACCCTGACCAGCTGCTGGCATGGGCCGCCGCGGCAGAGGCGGATTCCGAGCACCCCCTCGCTCGCGCGATCGTAAACGCGGCGAAGGACAAGACTCTCCGTGTCCCGTCCTCGTCGGACTTCGAGTCGTCCCCGGCGGTCGGGGTGCGTGCGCGTGTCGATGGACACGTCGTGCAGGTCGGTGGCCCGTATATGCTCGAGCAGGAGAACGCCCATGAGCTGCCTGTTGCCGACGAGTGGCGTCACGAGGGTGCGATCATCCTCCACGTGCTCGTCGACGGGCAGGTCGCGGGCGCACTGCGCCTCGCGGATGAGATCCGGTCGGAGTCGCGTCACGCGGTCGATGCTCTCCATGAGCGTGGTGTGCAGGTGGTCATGATCACCGGTGACGCTGACGCGGTCGCCGCATCGGTGGCGGGCGATCTGGGTATCGACCGGTACTTCGCGGGAGTGCGGCCGGAGGACAAGGCCTCGAAGGTGAAAGAGCTGCAGAGCGAAGGCCGCAAGGTCGCAATGGTCGGTGACGGCGTGAACGACGCCCCTGCGCTCGCGCAGGCGGATGTCGGGATTGCGATCGGTGCGGGTACGGACGTCGCGATCGCTTCGGCGGGCGTGATCCTCGCCAGCGACGACCCCCGGTCCGTGATCTCCGTAATCGAGCTGTCGCGGGCCAGCTACCAGAAGATGAAGCAGAACCTCTGGTGGGCCGCCGGGTACAACCTCCTCTCCGTCCCGCTCGCGGCTGGCGTGCTCGCACCCATCGGGTTTGTGCTTCCGATGTCCGTGGGGGCGGTGTTGATGTCGCTGTCCACGATCGTTGTCGCTTTGAACGCGCAGCTGCTGCGCCGGCTGAACCTGAGCCCGGACGCCGTCGTCAACGAGTAGGCGCATGGGCGGCGGCGACGTACCCTGGAGGAAAGAGAGGTGGGACGGTGTTGATCACGATTGCACGGCGCGTGCATGACCAGCGCACGCTCACCCGCACTCTCCTCACCGTCGTCGCCGTCGCTCTCTCCGTCATCTTCGGACTCTTAGCGATGCATTCGATGAACACGCACTCGATGCCCTCCGGGCACAGTGAGACCATCACCGTCACGCCCGCTTCTGCCGACGTTCACCCTGCACCCATGCCTGGGGAAGACGCAGCGATCGACGGGGCGGGATGTGCCACGTGTTCTGACGATCCAGGTATGGCGTGGATGGCCTGCGTACTCGCGCTCCTCATCGCCGTCGTGCTGCTTGCGCGACCGTCCGCCTGGTCGCGAGCCCTTGGACGCTCCCCGGGAGCGCCCGTATCGCTCCTGAGCCTCCGAGATTCGTTGCATCCACTGCGGCCCCCATCCCTCACCGTTCTCTGCATCAGTCGCACGTGATGGACGCGCTACCCGCATTCTGCGGGTAACGCCCTTCGCCCAGCCTGTCTCGCTGGGTGCCATCATCGACTCTTGGAGAGAACTCATCATGAAGACCCGTTTTGCGGCGACTGCCGCGCTCACCCTCGTTGCGTTGCTTGGACTCGCCGGCTGCGCCGGAACCACGTCCGGCGGCGGCGATATGCCCGGCATGGACCACGAGAGCAGCAGCTCCGCCCCGGCATCCGCGGACGCCAACGATGCCGACATCATGTTCGCCAGCATGATGAAAGAACACCACGCTCAGGCCATCGACATGTCTGACATGCTCCTCAGCAAGAACGGCGTCGACGCACGTGTCGTCGCTCTCGCTGAAGAGATCAAGGCCGCGCAGGAACCCGAGATCCAGAAGATGGATCAGTGGCTCGAAGAGTGGGGCGCTGACACCGCCGACATGGAGGGCATGGATCACAGCGGCGGCATGATGTCCGACGAGGACATGCAGGCTCTCGAAGATGCCACCGGTGCGGACGCCAGCCGCCTGTTCCTCGAGCAGATGATCCAGCACCACGAGGGTGCCGTCGAGATGGCCCAGGAAGAGGTCGACAACGGTCAGAACAGCGACGCGGTCGCTCTGGCCGAAACGATCATCGAGGCGCAGACCACGGAGATCGCCACGATGGAAGACCTCCTCGCCACGCTCTGATTCACGCCTGGGGTGCGGGATTCCTCCCGCACCCCTCGGCTGGCTCTTCCCCGCAGCTCTCGCCATCACACCGGTGACGCCACGCTGCGTGTCTCATTCGCGCACCCCGGGTGCGTACCCGCACGCACTTCTTCAAGTCGGAGCCATATGAACCGCTACTCACCCCTACCCGCTTTTGCGATCGCTCTTATAGCCGTCACCGCCACCGGATGCGCCGCACCACAAACCTCCGGCACCGATGCGGTTCCCCCCGTCATCGAACACATTCACGGTGTCGCCGCTGACCCAAACAGTGAGAACCTCTTCGTAGCCACCCACGGGGGAATCTTCACCCTCACACCCGAAGGTGCGCTCGCCGGTCCCATCGGAGGCTACGACTTCGATGCGATGGGATTCACCGTCCTCGACGATGCCCTCTTAGCATCCGGACACCCGGGCACGCAGACACCCGCAGAGCTCGGCTCCCCAAACCTGGGCGTCATTCGCAGTGACGACTTCGGCGAAACCTGGTCACCGATCGCTCTCACCGGCACTACGGACTTCCATACCCTCACCGCTGGACCGGACGGCACTCTCTACGGGATCGCTTCTGACGGGGTCGACCTGCTCATCAGCACTGACAACGGTCGCGAATGGAACCGCGGCGCCACACTTGCCGCGGCAGACCTCGCAGCCACCAACGACGGTCTCTACGCGGCGGCAGAAGAAGGACTACTTCTCAGCACCGATAACGGCGCCAGCTTCGCCCCCGTCGCGGACGCCCCACTGCTCTACGCCCTCGACGTCCGACCCGACGGCACGCTCGCAGGAGTCGGAACGGACGGCGCCCTCTGGTCTCAGAACACCGAAGGAACATGGCAGCGCCTCGACCCCCTCCAAGGGGCCGCCCAGGCCTTCACCGCGATCGGTGACGACAGCTTCGTTGTGGTCGATGACCGCGGCATCGTCCAGATCGCACCCGATGACACGACCGTCCTCGCCCCCGTCCGGTAGGTGGCTCACACCAGAACGGTCGCCATGATCAGCGCTGCAACCTCTCCGGACGCATGCCGGTCTTCATCGCCTGCGCCACGGTCCTCGCCATATCGAGCTTCCACCTCATCGGAGCTTTCACGGCACTCCCGGGGGGGTATCAACCGCACTATGGGTGAGTCTATTCTCGACCGGCAAGCGCTAGAAAGTTCACAGACGCGAAGCAGAGGCGGTTCCCCGACGGTCAGCCCAGGCCGCATGATTGGTCAGCTTGGCCTGTATAGTCATCGTGTGCTGACTATTGCTTCTCGTCTTGATGTGATGAACCGTCTCGGTCGCGCGATGGCAGACCCGTCGCGCTCGCGGATCCTTCTTGCGCTCTTGAATGTGCCTGGCTATCCAGCTGAGCTCGCTCGCGAACTGGATCTCACACGTACGAATGTCTCCAATCATCTGACGTGCCTGCGCGGGTGCGGTCTGGTTGTTGCGACCCCGGAAGGCCGGCGCACGCGTTACGAGATCGCGGACCCGCATCTCGCAGTGGGCCTACGACACATGCTGGAAGCGGTCGTCGCCGTTGACGAGGGTTTTCCGTGCACGGACGAGAAGTGTGAGTGCTGCGCATGAGTGAAGAGTGCTGCGGCCCAGACGAGCCCCGGAAGGCTCGCACGATTCAGCGCGTTGAGTTGACGCGTTCCCACAGGACGGGAGACGCATGTTGCGAGCCCGACCCGGTGCGAAATGCCACGTCCTCCGAGGCCCATGAGGAAGGCGATGCTTGCTGCGGACCGGCGCTGCCGTCCAAGGCAGGCGTGGATGACGATGAGATCGAGGTGCGTCCGCCGTGGTGGCGCGACATCGCGCTACTGCCGTCCGCGCTGTCGGGCCTTTTCCTGGTCGCCGGGTACGCGTTCGAGTGGGCGGGTATCGAAATCCCCGCGCTTGTGCTGCAATGGGCTGCTCTGCTGACCGGCGCCTACACCTTCGTTCCTGGTGCGATCCGCCGGTTGATCCGGGGTCGACTTGGCGTCGGGCTGCTGATGACGATTGCCGCGATCGGTGCGGTTCTGCTCGGCCATGTCGGTGAGGCTGCGACCTTGGCGTTCCTGTTTTCGCTGGCGGAGGCTCTCGAGGACCGTGCGATGGATCGGGCGAAAGAGGGTCTGCGTGCCCTGCTGTCCCTGATCCCGGAGACCGTGCGTGTCTCTCGTCTCGCCGGCGACACGACGATCCCGGCCGCGGATGTCCGTGAGCTCGATATCCTCATCGTTGGAGCAGGCGAGCGTGTTGCCACCGATGGTGTTGTTGTCGAAGGGCGTTCGAGCCTGGACACATCCGCGATCACCGGTGAGTCCATCCCGGTCGACGTGCATCCCGGCACTGCGGTCGCGGCGGGCTCGGTGAACGGTGCATCGACGCTGCGGATCGAGGCGACCGCGGACGGGCGCGACAACTCGCTCACCCAGATCGTGTCCCTCGTGGAGCAGGCCCACGCCCGCAAGGGCGACCGCGCGCGGCTTGCTGACCGGATCGCCCGCCCCCTCGTCCCCGTGGTGCTGATCGCCGCGGCCCTTGTCGCCGTGTTCGGATTCATCGTCGGAGATCCGTCGACCTGGATCGAGCGTGCACTCGTCGTCCTCGTCGCCGCGTCTCCTTGTGCTCTTGCGATCGCGGTGCCGGTCACGGTGATCAGCGCCATCGGGTCCGCGTCGAAGTTCGGCGTCGTGATCAAGTCCGGGGAAGCGTTCGAGCAGCTCGGCACCATCCAGGCGGTGGCGCTGGACAAGACCGGTACCCTCACCCGCAACGAGCCGGCCGTCGTCGACGTGCGCCCCGCAGCCGGCATCTCACGGGACGAGCTGTTGACCTGGGCGGGAGCAGTCGAAGAGACAAGCAGCCACCCGCTCGCCGCCGCGATCACCACGGCCGCCCCCGGCGCAGCTGGAGCCGTGGACGTCGTCGAAGACGCCGGCCACGGCATCACCGGCCGCGTCAACGGCACCCTGGTCCGCGTCGGCAACGTCCGGTGGCTCGCCCCCGGAGTCCTCCACTCGGCCGCTGATGAGATGGCCGAAGACGGCATGACCGTGGTCGTCGTTGAAGCCGAGGGCGAGATTGCCGGGCTCATCGGCATCCGCGACGAGCTGCGCCCTGAATCCGCCGCAACCGTGCGACTGCTGCAGGATGCCGGTATCGGGATCACGATGCTCACCGGGGACAACGAACGCACCGCCCGCGCGATTGCGGCACAGGCGGGCATCACCGACGTCCGCGCAGAGCAGCTCCCTGCGGACAAGGCCACGGTCATCGAACAACTCGCCGCCGCGCGCCCGACAGCCATGGTCGGTGACGGCATCAACGACGCCCCCGCCCTCGCGACCGCCACCGTCGGTATCGCCATGGGGCTGAAGGGCTCGGCTGCTGCCATCGAGTCTGCCGACGTCGCCTTTACCGGGAACGATCTCCGATTGATCCCCGGCGCGCTCGCGCACGCTCGTCGCGGTCGCCGGATCATGACCGCCAACATCGTGCTCGCCTTGGCGATCATCCTCGTGTTGTTCCCGCTCGCCCTCTTCGGCGTGCTCGGGCTTGCCGGTGTAGTTCTCGTGCACGAGATCGCGGAAGTGTTCGTCATCCTCAACGGGGTGCGCGCGGCGCGGCGCCCTGCTGCCCTGCGGTCACCTGCCGCAACCTCCGTACCCGCCCAGGTCTGAACCATCCCGCTTCGACGGCACTACCCCGCTCCCACGGAGCCACTTTCGAAGGCCCCGAAATCAACTGGGTTGCTCGGTTGTGGGACGCGGACGCTGACAGTAACTTCAGTTTGACCTTCGGGCGCGTGGCTCTCGGGTTCGCAACAGATCTTGATTGGTGGGGCTGGTACCATCCTGAGGTCATGGTCGTCCAAGGTCGCATTCGCAATAGCGACAGCCGCGCCGACGAGTTCATGATAACGAAGATCATTACGGCCCTCGGATTGGCACTTCTTCTCATCGTCGGAGCGTGGCCGGGCGGCCATCGTGACGCGACGGATGCGACTGCGTATCTGAGCACGACATCCTCGTCGTCACTAGGTACGTCTTCTGCTGGCCCTGTCGCGGCGGGTTCGGGTGAAAGCGGTGTCGGCGCAACTGCGGAACATGTCGTGGCTGGGGATACTGCGAACGACATCATGATCGGCGTCGCCGGGTGCCTCTTGGGTATCCTCTGCTGCTTCTTGGTGCTCATCGTCACGCGGATCTTCCGCCGTCACGTCCCCTCTTCTCGCGTTCGTGAACGTTTGCCGCGCGCACCATCACTGGCGGCCATGACGGGGCGCCTGTTCGTATTGCCTCCTTCTCTCACACAGCTTTCTCTGTCGCGAACCTGATCTGGCGGCGCCATCTCTTCGATGGCGCTCCCCTGGTCGTCCTCGTTCGTTGTGTGTGTCTGGAGTGTCTATGAAATCTTCTATGAAAGCGGTACTTGTCACCGTGGCTCTCGCCGTGGTGTTGCTGATCGTTGCGCTGGTGTTCGTCCTTGTCAATCAGAGTCGAGCTGCCGCACCCGAGACGGGGGCCGCTGATGGTCCACAGGTCGTCCGTGAGAACTCGCATGTCCTCGATGACGGAGGAGATGGGGCGGTGACGGTGGTCGAGTTCCTCGATTTCGAGTGCGAGGCCTGCGGTGCTTTTTATCCCCTCGTCGAGGATCTCCGTGGCAAGTTCGATGGCGAGATCACGTACGTGATCCGCTACTTCCCGTTGCCGGGTCATCTCAACTCGAAGAATGCCGCGATCGCTGCCGAAGCCGCAGCGCAGCAGGGACGGCTGGAAGAGATGTATCACCGCCTGTTCGAGACGCAGTCTCAATGGGGTGAGGCTCAAGAGTCTCGTGCGGACCTGTTCCGGGGATTTGCGGAGGAACTCGGATTGGATATGGCCGCGTTCGATGATGCGGTCGCTGATCCGGCGACTGCAGAACGGGTCCAGTTCGATCTAGACGAGGGTGAGCAGCTCGGTGTCAGCAGTACCCCCTCGTTCTTCATCGATGGGGAGCCTGTCGTGCTGGAGACGTGGAATGACCTGGAGGACACCATTGAAGCCGCGGTGAACGGTGCTGAATGATGGCGCGTTCGCTATCGCACCGTCGCGTCATCATCGTCGGCGCCGGGCACTCCGGGTTGGCGACAGCCGCCGCACTCAGGTCCTCCGGGCTTGAGCCGCAGAAGGACTTCGTGATCATCGATTCTGCACCTCCCGGTCGACGAAGCTGGGCCACACGGTGGCAGTCGATGAAGCTACGCAGCGCGGCCCGCCACAGTGTCGTCCGCGGGTTTCCTTTCCCGGGCGATGGAGACCGTTATCCGAGTAAGGATGAGATGTCCGATTACCTGTCTTCGGTGGAGAACGCCCTCGGTGTGAAGACCGTGTGGGGCACTCGTGCTCTTGGAATCACCCGGTTGGGCGACGGATCCACACTGCATCTGTCGACCTCCGCCGGGGAAGTGCAAACCCGAAATGTGGTCTGTGCAACGGGAGCTGCCGCGGTGCCGCGCGTGCCGGGCTGGCGCCTGGAACTGGCAGTACCCGGTGTTGTGCTGCATTCCAGCCAGTACCTCTATCCCGCCCAGATACCTCCCGGCCGCGTGTTGATCGTTGGCGGTGGATTCAGCGGAGTGGAGATTGCAGAAGAGCTCGCTTCCTCCCACGACGTCACCCTCTCCACTCGAGCGGAATCCTCAGAGGTGTCGGAGCGGCCCATCTGGTCGAGGCTGCGACGTCGGGGTCCGATGTCTGAGTCACGCCCCCGCGTAGCTTCGACAGACGTCACTCATGCCGCCGCCGTGACGGAGGTACACGGAGACACCGTGATGTTCGCCGATGGGGCGTCCGTGAAGCCGCATTCCGTGATCCTTGCGACCGGGTACAGGCCGGCGGACGCATGGCTGCCCGATTCGGAGCCGCCCGGGCAGCCTTTGCACGTCAATGCACGCATCCCGGGACTGTTCACTGTTGGCATGCCGCGTTACTCCCGGGCAGATGCGGGCACCCTCGCTGGGGCGGGTCGTGATGCGGCGATCGTCGCCCGGCACATCGTTGGACGGCCGTAAAGGAGCACCATGACAGACACAGGGCACAGTCACGGTATCGGTGACGCCACTCCCCGCAATCGCCTGGTCATCGCGTTCGCGATCACCTCTTCGGTCTTCATCGTCGAAGTGATCGGCGCAATCATCACAGGCAGCCTCGCACTGCTTGTTGATGCGGCGCACATGCTCACCGATGTCGTCGGGTTGGCGATGGCCGTCACCGCTGCGCATCTGATGAATCGTCCCCCGACTCCCAAGTACACCTTCGGTCTTCGACGCACGGAGGTTCTCGGTGCGCTCGCTCAAGCAACTTTGCTGCTCGGGGTGGGCATCTTCGCGCTCGTGGAAGGCGTACGGCGGCTGTTCGAGCCCCCTGAGATCGCATCGGGGAGTCTGCTGTTCTTCGGCATCGTCGGTCTCGTCGCCAACATCGCCTCCATGCTCGTATTGTTCAGCGGCCGCGGACGCAATCTCAACATGCGCGCCGCGTTCCTCGAGGTCGTCAACGATGCCCTCGGTTCCGTCGGCGTCATCGCCAGCGCCATCCTCATCGCCGTTTTCGGTTGGTATCAGGCGGACGCCGTCGCGGGCGTCTTGATCGCGCTGCTCATCATTCCCCGCACTCTTATCCTGTTGCGAGCATCCGGTCGGGTGCTGTTGGAGTCCACACCCGCCGGCCTCGACCTCGAGGATGTCCGCCGCCACATCCTTGCCCTTCCGCACGTGGTCGCGGTGCACGACCTTCACGCGACCCAAGTCTCGACCGACCTCCCCACGCTCACCGCCCATGTCGTGGTCGATGACACCGTCACGATGGAAGCTTCCGCCGCATTGCTGACATCACTTCAGCAATGCGTCAACGAGCACTTCGCCGTGAGCATCGAACACTCCACCTTCCAGATCGAACCCGAATCCCACCCCGGAGAGCACGACACCCATGCATAAACGCCTCTCGGCACGTATCACAGCCCTCGCCGCCGCCGCCCTGATGGTGTCGGCATCCGTCGTGCTGGGGACCACAGCCCCGGCCGCCGCTCACGACGAGTTCGTCTCGGCGTACCCCGACGCCGACTCGGCCGTCGACGGCTCTCCCGACGAGATCTCTCTGATGTTCACCGGGCTGCTTCCGGATGGTGACGGCGCAACAGTCATCGACGTGGTCGATGAAACCGGAGCAAACGTCGCAGTCGACGCCCCCCAGGCGACCGATGACGTTATCACGCAGCACCTCTCCCCGGACGCCGCGACCGGTGTCTTCACTGTCCGATGGAAGACCGTCTCCGCCGATGGGCATCCGATCAGCGGAGAGTACGTGTACACCGTCAGACCCGCGACGGACACGGGATCCGGCACAACCACCGCAAGCCCCACCCCTGAAGCCTCACCACAGAGCAGCGAAGAAACGGAAACCGCATCGCCGGCACAAACGTACGGCGGCACACCATCCGGAGGCGGTGCCTTCGAAATGCTGCCCCTATTCTTCCTCTCCGGTTTGGCTATCATCCTGGGGGTCGGGGTTGTGGGCGTGATGATGGCCGGGCGCCGCCGTCACCAGCGGGATCGCGCCGAAGTTGCTGAGGATGCCGCGGCCGCGGGGGAAGACGCCGATGCGTGATCGAGTCCGCCGGTCGGCCGTGGTGCTCATCGTCGCCGCCATCGTTATCCTGATCGATCAAGGCACCAAGACTCTTGCTCTGAACACGTTGCGACAGGATGCGCGTATACCGCTGATCGGTGACTGGCTCGGTCTTCAACTGGCCTTCAACCCCGGGGCGATCTTCTCGCTCGGGGAAGGCTCCACATGGGTCATCACCGTCGTCGGGCTCGCTGTCACCGCGGCCCTCATCGGTGCCGCTACCCGAGCCCGCAACGTGTGGTCGGCGGTTGGTTTCGGTTTCATCGTGGGCGGTGCGATCGGGAACCTCATCGATCGCTTATTCTCGCCGCCCGCGTTCGGGATCGGGCACGTCACCGATTTCCTTGCCTACGGGAACCTGTTCATCGGCAACCTCGCCGATGTCGCTCTCGGCATCGGTGCCGTGTTCCTCATCGTCGCGGGTCTGCGCATAAGCCGTCGCCGGCCAGACCCCTCGTCCCGCCCCGATCCCGTCGACCCTGTACCCGCCGAAGAAACGGTTCACCCATGAGTCCCAAAGAACGTGTCCCCTCCACTTACCAGCGGAACGCCCTGGCCCCCAGCCTCGTCGCCGCCGCGATCCTGTTCCTCGCCCCGGCGCTCTTCCAGGCGAATTGGGCGCCCCTCGTCCTCTTCATCGCCTCAATTTTCGGGCTGATCGTCGCGTGGTTTGCGCTGCAGGCACGCCACTGGTGGTGGATCCCGGTCTTCCTCGCGATCGCCGTGCTCTGGAACCCGGTAATGCCCTTCCCCTTCTCCGGTGTCGTGTGGACCACAGCACAGCCCATCGCGGCCGTGGCGTTCCTGGCAGCGGGGGCGACGATCAAGGTGATCCGGAAGTGAACAGCGCGATCTTCTTGTCACGACCATGCGTGTGAGCGGCCAGATCCTCGAAAGTCCCCCGTCTTTGCAGGCGTTCCTCGCACCGGCGGACATCCCGCTTCCGGTGTTACCGATAGTCGCGGGGATCCTCGCTGTGCTGTATCTGGTCGGAGCGATCCGGTTGTGGACGCGCGGGCGTCGGTGGCCCGTGTGGCGAACGGTCAGCTTCCTTCTCGGGTGTGTTCTCCTCGCGGCGGTCACTGGTCTAGGCGTTGAAACCTACGGCCAGGCGCTGGTGTCCGTTTTCATGTTCCAGCAGCTCACTCTGATGATGATGGTGCCGCCGCTCCTCGTCCTGGGCTCTCCCGGCACCCTTCTTCTGCGAGCGACACCGCATCATGGAGCGGGACGGTTAGTCCTCACAGCGGCCCACGGTGCTCTTCGAAGCCCGGCCGCGAAATGGATACTCAGTCCGTGGGCCACTGTCCCGCTCTACCTGTTCGCGTTCTACGGCATCTACCTTGCGGGTGCTGCCGATGCCATCCTCGCTCTCCCCGGGGGTCACGTCGCACTCGAGGTCGGATTCCTCCTCGCCGGCGTGCTCTTCACCATCCCCATCCTGTCCTCCGATCCGCTGCCGGTCAGGTTGGGTCATGGTGCCCGTGCACTGGACGTCTTTGCCGAAGCCGCGCTCCACGCATTCTTCGGGGTGTTTCTCATGATGGCCAGTACGATCCTGGTCGGCTCGTTCGTCGCGCCCACCGAAGCACTGGGCATCGATCCCCTCGCCGATCAGCAGCTAGCCGGCGCTCTGGCATGGTCCTACGGTGAAGCCCCGACCGTACTGATGTTGATCTACGTGATGCATCGTTGGTTCCGAAGCGACACCGCTCGTGCTGCCGCGGCGGATCGGTATGCCGACGTGCACGGGAACGCCGACCTCGACTCGTACAACGCTTACCTGAAAAACCTGGGCACTCATGACCGTGACCGCTGACCCGTTGGTGGGACACGCCCTCTCCGTTCGACCACGGCGCGGCAACGCCAGTGCGCACGATGCGCTCCTGGCAGCTGCGGTGCCATTTCCCGTAGCGATCGTCGCGTCCGCCATCGCAGGAGGCATGCTGGATCTCGCCTACCCCGCGTCCGGGTGGTGGCCCGCGACGTTCGTGAGCGCAACCATCGGGCTGTGGACGCTTCGCGGACGCTCTGTTCCCGGGGCGTTCCTGATCTCCCTCGTCTACGGGACGGCCTTCTACTTCACTCACTTGGTATGGGTGACCCGGTTTCTGGGGCCCATCCCATGGGTCGCGCTGGCTGGCTTGGAATCCCTGCTGTTCGGTGCCGGCGGTGCGCTGATCGCACTCGCCTATCGTGTCGCCACCACGCGGGCGGGATTCGGGTATCACGCGATCACTCCTGTGCTCGTCGCCGGGGTGTGGGTGCTGCGGGAAACGCTGATGGGGAATGCGCCGTACACCGGGTTCCCGTGGGCGCGAATCGGCTTCACTCTTGCCGAGAGCCCGCTCGCGGAAGCCGCTTCCTGGGTGGGGACAACCGGGCTGACCTTCCTGACAATCCTCGTCTGCGCAAGCGTCGTGGAAGCCCTCACCCTCCGCCGGTGGGAGCCGGGAGCAGCAGCGGCGGTCATCGTCGTTGCCGCGATGGCCGTCCCTCTGTTCCCGACTGAGCAAGCGGGAATGATGCGCGTCGGATGGGTGCAGGGCAACGGTCCCAGCGGCTACTTCGACACCAGGACAACAGGTGACATCCTGCGCGCACAGGAAGAAGCGACCGCTCCGCTCCTGGGGCGTGAAATGGACCTTCTCGTCTGGCCAGAAGGGGCCGTCGACGCCGATCCCCTGCGCGATGCCGCCGTCGCAGGCCGCCTTGATCGACTCGTGCAGGGTGCTGGCGCTCCGGCACTGGTGAATGCGGCAACCACCCGCGGAGCTGACACGTTCAACACCTCGATGCTGTGGACCAGCGCCGGGCCGCAGCAGCTCCACGACAAGGCCAACCCCGTCCCTTTCGGCGAATACGTGCCGGACCGTTGGTTCTACGAAGCCATCGCCCCCGATCTCATCGGGTTGATACAACGCGAGTACACGCCCGGCTCCAACACGCCCCTCATGAACGTTGGCGATGTGCCCATCGGTCTGGCGATCTGTTTCGACGTCATCTACGACGACGTCATCCACCAGAGCGCGTCCTCTGGCGCGCAGATGTTCGTGTTTCAAACCAACAATGCGGATTTCAGAGGCACGGACGAGAACCTCCAACAGCTGACCATCGCCCGCATACGCGCGCTCGAAACAGGGAGAACTGCGGTGAACGTCTCCACCACCGGGACCAGTCAAGTCATCGGCCGCGATGGAAAAGTGTTGGCTCAGGTTGCGGTGGACACGACCGCGGCGAAGATCACCGAGGTCCCCCTCCGCGCCGGCACGACTCTCGCTGTCGTGCTGATGCCGTGGCTCGGCTGGATGCTCAGTATCGGAACGGTACTAGCGCTGCTCGTCATGTCGATCCGACAGCGACGGACGCATGCTGACTCCCAGGAAGACGGATGGATGACGTTGTGAAGCTCAAGATTCTGACCTCTGGCGCGGCGCTGTGCGCACTGCTTGTGCTCACCAGCTGCGCACCCACCGTCCACCTCGAGCCCGCAGCGAACGCGAATGACCCGCTGTGCGCAGAGGTCACCGTACGATTACCGGACTCGATTGGCGACCAGGCTCGCGTCTGGACGGACGCTCAGGCCACCGCAGGATGGGGCACCCCCAGTAGCGTGCTCCTCACCTGCGGGTTGGAGCCCCCGGCCCCCACCACGCTGCAATGTGTCAGCTTGGGGGGCGTCGATTGGATCGTCGACGAGGAGGAGACCCCGAATCTGCGGCTCACAACCTACGGCCGAGATCCAGCTGCCCAGGTGTACGTGGACACGACCACCCTGTCGGCGGACGCGGTTCTCGAATCTCTTGCCGGGGCGATCCAGCAGCTCCCCAAGACCGGTGAATGCACGGCACCTGTGACGGAAGACCCGGACGCTGCTGGCGCTCAGACAGGGGATACCACTCCATGAATCCCGTTGTTCTCCGGATCGTTGGACCGACGATTCTCGTTGCCGCCGCACTCATCGCTGTGGTCATCGGGCTCGTGATTGGTGGAGGAGCTGCACCAAGACTCGCGAGTGACCCTGGAGCGCTCGTGCGATGGGGACTCCCGGCCGCGAAACTGTTCGTCAATCTGTCCGGTGCGGCGATGCTCGGGCCCCTGGTGCTGGCGGTGTTCGCTCTCCCCTCGGCAGGGAAGCCCTTCACCGTCGCGCTCGATATTGCCTCCGCCGGCGCCGCGACCCTCACCCTCACAAGCGGGGTGGTGGCTTACCTCACCTTCCTGTCCTCATTCAATCCGCAAGTTAACCTGAGTGCCGAGTTCGGCACGCAGCTCGGTCGCTTCCTCCTCGACACGGAGCTGGGACGATCATGGCTCATCACCGCGATCCTCGCTTCGGTCGTGACAGTCCTCGCATTCGCTGTTCGCAGCTATGGTGCGGTCATGATCACAACCGTGCTTGCGATCATCAGTCTGATTCCCATGGCCACCCAAGGTCATTCGGGTGAGCTCGCCAATCACGATCCCGCTGTCATGTCCCTCGTCCTGCATGTCATTTCAGCAGCAGTATGGCTCGGGGGCTCATCCTGCTCGTCGTCGCGCGACCGATCAGCTCGCCGCGCGAACTCGAGAACCTGCTCCGCCGGTACTCGACGGTGGCGCTCATCGCGTTCATCGGCGTCGCCGTCTCGGGATACGCGCGGACGCTCACAGCCCTCGGCCGGTGGGAGGATTTGGCCTCACCGTACGGCATCCTCCTTCTCACAAAGATCGGCGCGCTTTTGGTCATGGGCGTCCTGGGTGCCGCCTACCGCCGCCGACTCATCGCAAAGACCAGCGAGGGCCGTGGCGCCTTCTGGATGATCGTGTGCGTCGAACTCGGTTTCATGGGTGTCGCGAGCGGGGTCGCCGCCGCCCTCGCCCGCACCGCCGCCCCCGCCGATGCGATCACCCTGCCGCAGACCACCGCCGCGGAGATCCTCACCGACGCACCCGTCCCGGTCGCACTCACCCTGCAGAGATGGTTCACGGCGTGGAGTCCCGACCTCCTTTGGGTGCTCGTCGCGGGTTTCGGAATCGTCTTCTACCTCGTCGGCGTCCGACGCGCACGGCGCCGCGGGTATCCGTGGCCAGCCAGGCGCACGATCAGCTGGATTGCGGGGATGGGGGCGCTTCTGTGGACGACCAGTGGGCCGATCGCAGCCTATGACGATTCGCTCATCAGTATGCGATTCCTCGCCTTCGCTCTCCTCAGTCTCGCGATCCCCTTGCTCCTTGTCTTCGCGGCGCCGATCACCCTCGCAACCTTGGTCATCCACCCACGGGACGATGGAAGCCGAGGACCGCGCGAATGGCTTCTCTGGGCCGCCCACAGCCCCCTGGCCCGGTTTACTCGTCGCCCCGTCGTCGCCGCGTCCCTGTTCGCCACGTCGCTGTGGTTGTTCCACTACTCCGACCTGTTCCGATGGTCGCTCTACGACCAGCTCGGAGCGGAATGGATGATCAGCCAGCTCCTCGTCACCGGGTGCCTCTTCGTACGATCGCTTTCCCCGAACGCGTCCACGACTCCCGAGGGGCGGTGGCGTGTGGCCTCACTCACTGCGCTCACAGGCGTGGCCACTTTCTTCGGCATCGCCACTATCGCTCGCTCCGACCTCATCGTCGCGGAGTGGTTTGGCGCCATGGGGCGGACGTGGGGACCCACCCCCCTGCAGGACCAGGCCCTCGCCGGAGCCGCCACCTTGATGATCGCGGGAATGCTCGCAATCCTCACCGGCTTCTCCGTCCTCCACACGAAACGCAACAACAGACCTACCGACAGCACCCCCGTGCCCGCCGGACGAAAGGACCCACGCCCGTGACCTCCACCCACCGCACCCGCTGGCTCGCCAGCACACTTCTTGCCCTCATCGCACTGGGAATCGTGGCCGCACCGGCCCCCGCAGCTCTCGCGCACGACAACCTCCTGGACACCGTGCCCGGGGCAGACGAAACCGTCACCCAACTCGACGACGTCGCTCTCACGTTCAGCGGGGAACTCATTGACTTCAGCCAGGCAAGCTTCGCCCAAGTGCAAGGACCCGACGGCCTCTTCTACGAATCCAGCTGCTCCACCATCGACCGCAACATCCTCACCACCCCGGTCGCACTCGGAGAACCCGGCGTCTACACCGTGCTTTGGAACGCCGTCTCCAGCGACGGTCACCCCATATCCGAGAGCTTCACGTTCACGTACGCTCCCACCGGCATCGAGCCAGGGCTGGGATGGGACCAACCAGCATGCGGGAACGAACAATCACGGATGCAACCGGCAAAGGCGTCGCCCTCTGCTGTGCCAACTACCGAACCTCCCGCAGCGGACACCCCTGCCCCGGCGGCATCCGCAGGCGAGAACGAGGTGGCTTCGATCGCGATCCCGCTCATCATCGCCGTGGCTGTCATAGGTGCCGCGGTGATCGCCACCACCGTTGTCGTACGGCAAGTGAAAAAGAACAAACACAACAAGGTGAGCCCCGACATCCACACGGACCCGAAAGCGTGAACTTCGTGTCAGGACAGTCGAACTCGAATTCGATGCGACAGATATGGGCCACTGATCAGAGATCACGAGCGAGTCGGCGCGACTTCGGCGGCCACGTACGGCCGATGGACCAGACGGCGGGCAATGCAAGCGTGGCCAATCTGCGCGCCCATGGCAGCAGAATCCACGAAGCCGAGCTCGAGGAGAGGGCACAGTGAACGGACGACTCGTCTCTGCGGCTACGGAGGCGGCTGAAGAATGCGGTTGTGCACCCACGCCCGCCGAACGCGACTCGTTCTG
Source organism: Microbacterium hydrocarbonoxydans (assembly GCF_900105205.1). NCBI lineage: Bacteria > Bacillati > Actinomycetota > Actinomycetes > Micrococcales > Microbacteriaceae > Microbacterium > Microbacterium hydrocarbonoxydans. The sequence goes on from NZ_FNSQ01000005.1 coordinate 3,504,541, forward strand.
GAAGCTGAGTGTTACTCGACGTGGCGCTTTCGGGCTCGGCGCGCTCGGTGTCGCTGCATTCGCTGCACTCGGCATCGGCTCCGGCGACTCAGCGGCGTACGCTGCGTCGTACCCGAGTTGGGACGATGTGCAACGCGCCAAGAACAACGAAGCTGCCAAGGCTGCCGAGATCACCCGAATCGAAGGGCTGATCCAGTCCTTGACGCGGAAGGTCGCTGAGACTCAGGTTGCTGCCGATACAGCCTCCGACGAGTTCTATGCAGCGCAGCAGGAGTACTTCGCTGCGATCACGGAAGCTCAGAGCCTGCAGGCGCAGGCGGACGAACAATCAGCGATTGCCGAAACCTCTGCGCGCAGGGCCGGTCAAGTTGCGGCACAGCTGTATCGCAACGGTGGAGATGATTCAGCACTGCAACTGTTCTTCTCCGGTTCCGCGGCCAACGCCGATGAGCTCCTGTCACGCCTGGGCACCATGGACAAGCTTCTCGAGTACAACCGGTCGGTCTACGATGGCGCAATCTCGGCGCGCAACACCGCCCAATCGCTGACCGATCAGGCGAAGGTTGCCCGCGACGAACGAGACCGCCTGCAGCAGGTCGCAGAGCAGAAGATGATTGCGGCACAAGAAGCGGCCGACGCCGCACAGGCCGCGCTCGACGAGCAAGCCGCGAACCTCGAGACGATGCAGGCGCAGCTCGCCGCGCTGAAAGACACCACCACGCAGACTGTCGCTGGTTACCAGTCGGGTGTGGCCGCGCGCGAGGCCGAAGAGCGCGCCCGTCGCGAACGCGAAGCCGCGGAAGCGGCAGCCAACGGTGGCGGCAACGGCGGCGGCGGAGGCTCTGCCGGTAGCGGCGGTTGGGTCCGGCCCCACGGGGGCGGCCGAAGTTCAAGCTACGGCCCGCGGACCCCGATCTGCGGTTCGCAGGGCTGCTCCTCGAGCTACCACTACGGCGCGGACATGGCCAATGGCTGCGGAGCGGCGATCTACGCCGCCAACTCCGGAACAGTGGACTACGCCGGCGCGAACGGCAACTACGGCAATTACGTCCGCATCCAACACGGCGGGGGCGTCAGCACCGGGTACGCGCACATCAAACCCAGTGGCATCCTCGTTGGCAGGGGGCAATGGGTCAATTCGGGCCAGGTCATCGCTTACGCGGGTGACACTGGACGCTCCTTCGGTTGCCATCTGCATTTCGAGGTCTACATCAATGGTGGTTACACCAACCCCGTCCGATTCATGGAAGACCGCGGCGTCTATATCTAAGGCTCCGACATGGGAGCACGAAGTGGCGCCACCCACAATGACCAGTTGGGTAGAGAGGGCTGCTCCAGTCGTCACTCGCGACATCCTTGCTAGGGATCTCAGAGAGGGAGAATGACGCTACCCATCACCGCCGTCAGCCGCGACATGATGTCGGTCCACAGCCCTGTCACCATCAGGATTCCGAGGACGATCAGCAGTATGCCTCCGCATACGTTCACCACCCGGATGTGACGACGGAGGAACTCGACCGTCTTCGCCGCCCAACCGAACCCGAATGCGACCAACAGGAACGGGATGCCGAGGCCGAGCGAATACGCGAGGCCGAGGAAGCCGGCACGGACAGGGTCGCCAGCATTGAACGAAAGCGCGATGATCGCGGCAAGCGTCGGACCCATGCACGGTGCCCAGCCGATACCAAGTGCCACTCCAAGTAGCGGCGCCCCTGCGATTCCGGCCCGGGAGCCGACGTGGAAGCGGACCTCCCGCTGGGCGAAATTGAACAACCCGAGAAAGACGAGCCCCATCAGGATGATGACGACTCCGAGGATGCGTGTGACCAGGTCGCCCCAGCGTAGGAAGAACACGCCGGCCGTGCCGCCCAGCGCGGTGATGAGAACGAAGACGACGCTGAAGCCGAGGATGAACAGCGGTACGCCGACTACGAGCTGACGGCGCTGGGGCGCGACTGCGTTCGTCGCGCGACCCTTCGAGTCCGGCGCGACCACCCCGCCAAGGAAGCCGAGGTAGCCGGGGACCAGCGGGAGCACGCAGGGCGACAAGAACGACACGAGGCCAGCGAGCATCGCGACGGGGACTGCGAGCCAGAGCGCACCGGACCCGATGATGGTGTCGGCGTTCACGGTGTCTCCGCCAGAGCGTCCTTGACGAGCGTCGAGAGGATCGAGGTGCCGTCGATGGGTCCGATGATGCGGGCGGCGACACGGCCCTGCCTGTCGAGCACGAGAGTCGTCGGTGTCGCCTGGATCGGCACGACCTCGGAGAAAGCGAGTTTCGCCTCGGCCGTGTTCACGTCGATCAGGCTCGGGTAGGTGATGCCGAACTCGTGAGAGAAAGCCTGGGCAGTGTCGGCCTGGTCGCGGGTATTGATGCCGATGAAAGCTACATCCTCGCCGCCGTATTCTTGCCAGACGCTTTCGAGATCCTTCGCCTCGATGCGGCACGGCGCGCACCCGGCGTACCAGAAGTTCACCACCGTGACCTTGCCGGCGTTGTCTGCGCTGTCGAAATCATCACCAGTTTCAGTGATGCCGCTGAAGTCGACCGGTTCGCTCCGCTCGTCGATCGGGATCTCGACGATCGCGCCGCCAGCGGCCACATACCCGGTGTTCTCACCCTTGAGGAAGGAATCGCTGACCGGATCCGGCGCACACCCGCTCAGACCGATGGCGAACACCGCGGCGAGCATGGCTCCGATCGCACCACGAATGGTGCGAAAGCGAGGATTTCGAGGCACATCTCGCACTCTACGCAGATCCCCTATGCGTCCGCCGAACCGGGCCACCGTCCTGCGGGCCTCTTACCGCTTCCGACGTCCGCCAGGGCAAGTCGCCGCGTCGGCAACTTCGGTCTGCTGACACACAGAGCACCTCCGGGAGGATGACGTGTCAGCTGAAGGCCAACTGCGTCATTCCAACGCAATTCCGACGACGACCGCCTGCACACCGTCTCAGCGTTGCAGATTGCTCGGCGGTGGCATCAGTGTTCTCGTTCGGTCGTTGCCGGACATCAGATCGAACTCTAATCCGAGCCATACCGGTGTGTCGGGAGCCAGGCAAAGCCGACCCGGCGGATCCTGGGCGCAGGCGACAACGATGTGCCTACTCAGGTACTCCGCCTTCCTTGGAGTGGTGATGAAGCCAGCTGAGATTGCACGGTTGATCGCACGGCGACGATTCTCGAAGGGCTCGGAGCTGCACTGGGTGCCGCGCGATCATCGTTCCGCATCCGGCTACGCGGATAGCGTCTCGTTCGCACCGGTCAACCGAAGTCTCGGCCGTTTGGATTGGTCGGTCATCGACCCGATGAAGGTTCGAGTATCGAAGGGCGCAAGCCACTTTTTCACGGGGTCTGAGTACTTCTGGAGTCGCACCCGTAGCCACGTATGGTGTGAGTCTCAGTTCGAGCGCGACGAGTTGATGTGGCTCGATTTCGGCGGGCAAGTAGCAAAGGTGTGGTCGCAGCCATTTGGCGTGGTGTTCGGCGTTCGCTCGCCGATGGCGGGTCACTGGCACGTGCCGGATTTCCTATTGCAGATGTCGGACGACTCCTACGCCGTTCGAGACGTGAGGCCAAAGGAACGCATCGACAAGTCTGCGCAACTGCAGTTCGATGAAACCGCGGTTGTGTCGGCAACGCTCGGCTGGCACTATCAGGTACTTTCCGGCCACAGCATCCATGCGACCCGCGTGGTCGAATGGTTGTCGGCGTCGCGTCATGACCGTTGCAGGCCGCCTGCTGACGTCGAGGACAGGATCCTCGACGCGGCAACTGACAGCAAGACTCGCCGGGAGTTGTGCGAGCTGGCATCACCAGATTGCCCACCTCTTGCCTGCGCATGGGTTGACAACCTCGCCTGGCGCAGACTTCTCGCGCTCGATCTGTCTGCGGTCTTCAATAGCAACGCGCTACTGACTACCGCACGTCGGGAGAGAACGGATGCGATCAGTGTCTGACGAGAGCAAGCTGAAACTCGGGGACTCTTTCGACATTGACGGCGAGATCTGGGTCTGGGCCCACATCATCCCCGGCCTAGAGGTGAAGCTCCGGTCCGAGAACGCACCCGATCGACACCTCATCATGTCCGTAGACGAGTTCCTGCGCCATGCCGGCACGGCTCAACGCGAGCGCGCGGTATCGCTTCGTCCGGACGGGGACGCGTGGCCGACCAACGTGTGCGATATGGAGGCCCATCTCCTTGAGGCGTTCACCGGGAGACCAATGGATCCGTTGGCTTCCACTCCTCGGGCGCAGTATGACCCTGCGCTGACGACTCAGAACGCACGCGTTGACGCGAAGCTGCTGGAGTTGAAAGGCACGTCACTGGGGCGAGCGCGCAGTACCTTTCACCTCCTATGGAAGACCTACCAGCAAGACGGTGCAGCGGGGCTGAATGCCCGCATGCACCGGAAGGGCGAGCAGCGACTCGCCATCAGCCGGGCAGATCCGCGGCTGGTGACGATCATCGATCGATTCCTCGATCGCCAGACGGACAAGGCCACGAGTAGCAAAAAGCGTTGCGCTGTCTTGGTGAGGCGAGCGCTCGAGACAACCTACCCGGGCGACCCCATTTGTGAGATCAAGGCTCGCACCCTCCAGGGCTACATCAACGAGCGGGCTGCAGGCCGTTACAGCTTCGACAAAGCGACCACCCGGAGAAACACCGACAACAGCCCAAAGCGTCAGTACCACTCCGGAGCTGCCTATCAACTTGGAGAGCGATGCGAGATCGATTCAACGGACCTCGACGTTCTCGTTTGGGATGAGACCAGTGAGTTCCGTCCGAAACTCACCGTGCTTCTCGACGTCGCCAGCCGAGTGCCGCTCGCTTGGGCGATCCACGCGGATAGCCCTGGCGGATTCGATCATGCGCTCCTGCTCGCCCGAGCCATCATCGGGCGCAAAGCCGTGCCTGGTTCGGGCGCTGCCACTCTCTCGGGGTCAGCCGCCTTGCCTTCCGCGCTGATGAAGCAGGTGAACCCCTACCTCAGCGACGAGTCTCTGGCTCTCCCATGGATCTTTCCGCGATCAATCACCATCGACGGCGGAGCTGATTTTCGGTCCCGCACGTTCAGAGATGCCTGCCGTGCGTACGGAATCCACAGGGAGCTCGCGCCCTCCGGAACGCCGACGGTGAAGCCACATGTTGAACGCAACTTCGGCACCCTCTCATCAGATTTCGCCGCATGGTTGGCCGGTTTCGTGGGGAACTCCGTGGCGCATCGAGGCGCCCGCGACAACCCCACGCTCACCTTGGACTCGCTCCGGCTCATCCTGGACAGTTGGATATCCAACATCTACCTGAACAAACCGCACCAGGGCCTGAAGTCGACGAGCTCCCCCGGACGGATCTTCACCCCGAATCAGATGTACACCGAACTCTTCAGCGTCGGGCCTGGCGTCCCAGTGCCTTTCGGAGTCGAGGAGTACCTCGCCCTGTTGCCGACCGAACGTCGCATGATCGGTCGTGCAGGGATCGATCTCCACAATCGCCGCTACGACTCGCCCGACCTGGAGGACCTCCGCAGTCGCTCCCTCACGGGCGCTGAACCGGGATCCGCGAGAGCGAGGAAGTTCCCGGTGAGCTTCGACCCCTACAACGCGAATGCCGTCTGGGTACGTCACCCGGAAACCGGCTTGTGGATCGAGTGTTGGGACGTCGCTCTGCGAGAGAAGACGGCACCGATGGTCGCCGAGATCGACATGAAACTCCTTACCCGATACCCCGACGCCGCTATCGACGATCCCGATCGCCGCCGGGAGTGGATCGATCATGTCGAAAGCCGCGAGCGAGGAGACAAGCGCAAGCGCACCCAACACAAGCGAGAGCAACAGCGCCTCAAGGTCGAAGCTCAACGCGAGTCAGGCCCCTCGACAACGACACCGATCCCATTACGGCAATGGGCCAAACCCGTCGACATCAGCACCATCGATTGGACGTCCCCCGACATACATCTCGCTCAAGCAGAGGAGCTTGATCCATGAAGATCACCCCACTCGTCCTCCACCATGACCGCAAGACCAGCCTTGCAGGGCTTCGAGAAGCATTCGACGCCGAGCCCGCATCGCCGCCGAAGATCACCTTCCGGCAGTACACAGATCTGGATAGTGAAGCCGAGAGCTATACGACCAAGCTCGCGAAGACTTCTCCGGCTGACGTTGAGGGTGAAGACGCGGGGCAGCGTGGCGACGGGGACGAGGTGAGCTGTCGGCGCGCGATGCGGGGCATCGGCAGTCGAAGATGCTTCTCGAAGCCCCTGCAAGGCTGGGTTCCTTGCGGTCCATGGTGGTGAGGACGAGTGGCGGCATTGAAGGTGTCTTCATGGATCAAGCTCCTCTGCTTGAGCGAGATGTTATGTCGGGGACGTCCAATCGATGGTGCTGATGTCGACGGGTTTGGCCCATTGCCGTAATGGGATCGGTGTCGTTGTCGAGGGGCCTGACTCGCGTTGAGCTTCGACCTTGAGGCGCTGTTGCTCTCGCTTGTGTTGGGTGCGCTTGCGCTTGTCTCCTCGCTCGCGGCTTTCGACATGATCGATCCACTCCCGGCGGCGATCGGGATCGTCGATAGCGGCGTCGGGGTATCGGGTAAGGAGTTTCATGTCGATCTCGGCGACCATCGGTGCCGTCTTCTCTCGCAGAGCGACGTCCCAACACTCGATCCACAAGCCGGTTTTCCGGGTGACGTACCCAGACGGCATTCGCGTTGTAGGGGTCGAAGCTCACCGGGAACTTCCTCGCTCTCGCGGATCCCGGTTCAGCGCCCGTGAGGGAGCGACTGCGGAGGTCCTCCAGGTCGGCGAGTCGTAGCGGCGATTGTGGAGATCGATCCCTGCACGACCGATCATGCGACGTTCGGTCGGCAACAGGGCGAGGTACTCCTCGACTCCGAAAGGCACTGGGACGCCAGGCCCGACGCTGAAGAGTTCGGTGTACATCTGATTCGGGGTGAAGATCCGTCCGGGGAGCTCGTCGACTTCAGGCCCTGGTGCGGTTTGTTCAGGTAGATGTTGGATATCCAACTGTCCAGGATGAGCCGGAGCGAGTCCAAGGTGAGCGTGGGGTTGTCGCGGGCGCCTCGATGCGCCACGGAGTTCCCCACGAAACCGGCCAACCATGCGGCGAAATCTGATGAGAGGGTGCCGAAGTTGCGTTCAACATGTGGCTTCACCGTCGGCGTTCCGGAGGGCGCGAGCTCCCTGTGGATTCCGTACGCACGGCAGGCATCTCTGAACGTGCGGGACCGAAAATCAGCTCCGCCGTCGATGGTGATTGATCGCGGAAAGATCCATGGGAGAGCCAGAGACTCGTCGCTGAGGTAGGGGTTCACCTGCTTCATCAGCGCGGAAGGCAAGGCGGCTGACCCCGAGAGAGTGGCAGCGCCCGAACCAGGCACGGCTTTGCGCCCGATGATGGCTCGGCGAGCAGGAGCGCATGATCGAATCCGCCAGGGCTATCCGCGTGGATCGCCCAAGCGAGCGGCACTCGGCTGGCGACGTCGAGAAGCACGGTGAGTTTCGGACGGAACTCACTGGTCTCATCCCAAACGAGAACGTCGAGGTCCGTTGAATCGATCTCGCATCGCTCTCCAAGTTGATAGGCAGCTCCGGAGTGGTACTGACGCTTTGGGCTGTTGTCGGTGTTTCTCCGGGTGGTCGCTTTGTCGAAGCTGTAACGGCCTGCAGCCCGCTCGTTGATGTAGCCCTGGAGGGTGCGAGCCTTGATCTCACAAATGGGGTCGCCCGGGTAGGTTGTCTCGAGCGCTCGCCTCACCAAGACAGCGCAACGCTTTTTGCTACTCGTGGCCTTGTCCGTCTGGCGATCGAGGAATCGATCGATGATCGTCACCAGCCGCGGATCTGCCCGGCTGATGGCGAGTCGCTGCTCGCCCTTCCGGTGCATGCGGGCATTCAGCCCCGCTGCACCGTCTTGCTGGTAGGTCTTCCATAGGAGGTGAAAGGTACTGCGCGCTCGCCCCAGTGACGTGCCTTTCAACTCCAGCAGCTTCGCGTCAACGCGTGCGTTCTGAGTCGTCAGCGCAGGGTCATACTGCGCCCGAGGAGTGGAAGCCAACGGATCCATTGGTCTCCCGGTGAACGCCTCAAGGAGATGGGCCTCCATATCGCACACGTTGGTCGGCCACGCGTCCCCGTCCGGACGAAGCGATACCGCGCGCTCGCGTTGAGCCGTGCCGGCATGGCGCAGGAACTCGTCTACGGACATGATGAGGTGTCGATCGGGTGCGTTCTCGGACCGGAGCTTCACCTCTAGGCGGGGATGATGTGGGCCCAGACCCAGATCTCGCCGTCAATGTCGAAAGAGTCCCCGAGTTTCAGCTTGCTCTCGTCAGACACTGATCGCATCCGTTCTCTCCCGACGTGCGGTAGTCAGTAGCGCGTTGCTATTGAAGACCGCAGACAGATCGAGCGCGAGAAGTCTGCGCCAGGCGAGGTTGTCAACCCATGCGCAGGCAAGAGGTGGGCAATCTGGTGATGCCAGCTCGCACAACTCCCGGCGAGTCTTGCTGTCAGTTGCCGCGTCGAGGATCCTGTCCTCGACGTCAGCAGGCGGCCTGCAACGGTCATGACGCGACGCCGACAACCATTCGACCACGCGGGTCGCATGGATGCTGTGGCCGGAAAGTACCTGATAGTGCCAGCCGAGCGTTGCCGACACAACCGCGGTTTCATCGAACTGCAGTTGCGCAGACTTGTCGATGCGTTCCTTTGGCCTCACGTCTCGAACGGCGTAGGAGTCGTCCGACATCTGCAATAGGAAATCCGGCACGTGCCAGTGACCCGCCATCGGCGAGCGAACGCCGAACACCACGCCAAATGGCTGCGACCACACCTTTGCTACTTGCCCGCCGAAATCGAGCCACATCAACTCGTCGCGCTCGAACTGAGACTCACACCATACGTGGCTACGGGTGCGACTCCAGAAGTACTCAGACCCCGTGAAAAAGTGGCTTGCGCCCTTCGATACTCGAACCTTCATCGGGTCGATGACCGACCAATCCAAACGGCCGAGACTTCGGTTGACCGGTGCGAACGAGACGCTATCCGCGTAGCCGGATGCGGAACGATGATCGCGCGGCACCCAGTGCAGCTCCGAGCCCTTCGAGAATCGTCGCCGTGCGATCAACCGTGCAATCTCAGCTGGCTTCATCACCACTCCAAGGAAGGCGGAGTACCTGAGTAGGCACATCGTTGTCGCCTGCGCCCAGGATCCGCCGGGTCGGCTTTGCCTGGCTCCCGACACACCGGTATGGCTCGGATTAGAGTTCGATCTGATGTCCGGCAACGACCGAACGAGAACACTGATGCCACCGCCGAGCAATCTGCAACGCTGAGACGGTGTGCAGGCGGTCGTCGTCGGAATTGCGTTGGAATGACGCAGTTGGCCTTCAGCTGACACGTCATCCTCCCGGAGGTGCTCTGTGTGTCAGCAGACCGAAGTTGCCGACGCGGCGACTTGCCCTGGCGGACGTCGGAAGCGGTAAGAGGCCCGCAGGACGGTGGCCCGGTTCGGCGGACGCATAGGGGATCTGCGTAGAGTGCGAGATGTGCCTCGAAATCCTCGCTTTCGCACCATTCGTGGTGCGATCGGAGCCATGCTCGCCGCGGTGTTCGCCATCGGTCTGAGCGGGTGTGCGCCGGATCCGGTCAGCGATTCCTTCCTCAAGGGTGAGAACACCGGGTATGTGGCCGCTGGCGGCGCGATCGTCGAGATCCCGATCGACGAGCGGAGCGAACCGGTCGACTTCAGCGGCATCACTGAAACTGGTGATGATTTCGACAGCGCAGACAACGCCGGCAAGGTCACGGTGGTGAACTTCTGGTACGCCGGGTGCGCGCCGTGCCGCATCGAGGCGAAGGATCTCGAAAGCGTCTGGCAAGAATACGGCGGCGAGGATGTAGCTTTCATCGGCATCAATACCCGCGACCAGGCCGACACTGCCCAGGCTTTCTCTCACGAGTTCGGCATCACCTACCCGAGCCTGATCGACGTGAACACGGCCGAGGCGAAACTCGCTTTCTCCGAGGTCGTGCCGATCCAGGCGACACCGACGACTCTCGTGCTCGACAGGCAGGGCCGTGTCGCCGCCCGCATCATCGGACCCATCGACGGCACCTCGATCCTCGACGCTCGTCAAGGACGCTCTGGCGGAGACACCGTGAACGCCGACACCATCATCGGGTCCGGTGCGCTCTGGCTCGCAGTCCCCGTCGCGATGCTCGCTGGCCTCGTGTCGTTCTTGTCGCCCTGCGTGCTCCGCTGGTCCCCGGCTACCTCGGCTTCCTTGGCGGGGTGGTCGCGCCGGACTCGAAGGGTCGCGCGACGAACGCAGTCGCGCCCCAGCGCCGTCAGCTCGTAGTCGGCGTACCGCTGTTCATCCTCGGCTTCAGCGTCGTCTTCGTTCTCATCACCGCGCTGGGCGGCACGGCCGGCGTGTTCTTCCTACGCTGGGGCGACCTGGTCACACGCATCCTCGGAGTCGTCATCATCCTGATGGGGCTCGTCTTTCTCGGGTTGTTCAATTTCGCCCAGCGGGAGGTCCGCTTCCACGTCGGCTCCCGGGCCGGAATCGCAGGGCGCCGCTACTTGGAGTGGCACTTGGTATCGGCTGGGCACCGTGCATGGGTCCGACGCTTGCCGCGATCATCGCGCTTTCGTTCAATGCTGGCGACCCTGTCCGTGCCGGCTTCCTCGGCCTCGCGTATTCGCTCGGCCTCGGCATCCCGTTCCTGTTGGTCGCATTCGGGTTCGGTTGGGCGGCGAAGACGGTCGAGTTCCTCCGTCGTCACATCCGGGTGGTGAACGTATGCGGAGGCATACTGCTGATCGTCCTCGGAATCCTGATGGTGACAGGGCTGTGGACCGACATCATGTCGCGGCTGACGGCGGTGATGGGTAGCGTCATTCTCCCTCTCTGAGATCCCTAGCAAGGATGTCGCGAGTGACGACTGGAGCAGCCCTCTCTACCCAACTGGTCATTGTGGGTGGCGCCACTTCGTGCTCCCATGTCGGAGCCTTAGATATAGACGCCGCGGTCTTCCATGAATCGGACGGGGTTGGTGTAACCACCATTGATGTAGACCTCGAAATGCAGATGGCAACCGAAGGAGCGTCCAGTGTCACCCGCGTAAGCGATGACCTGGCCCGAATTGACCCATTGCCCCCTGCCAACGAGGATGCCACTGGGTTTGATGTGCGCGTACCCGGTGCTGACGCCCCCGCCGTGTTGGATGCGGACGTAATTGCCGTAGTTGCCGTTCGCGCCGGCGTAGTCCACTGTTCCGGAGTTGGCGGCGTAGATCGCCGCTCCGCAGCCATTGGCCATGTCCGCGCCGTAGTGGTAGCTTCGAGGAGCAGCCCTGCGAACCGCAGATCGGGGTCCGCGGGCCGTAGCTTGAACTTCGGCCGCCCCCGTGGGGCCGGACCCAACCGCCGCTACCGGCAGAGCCTCCGCCGCCGCCGTTGCCGCCACCGTTGGCTGCCGCTTCCGCGGCTTTCGCGTTCGCGACGGGCGCGCTCTTCGGCCTCGCGCGCGGCCACACCCGACTGGTAACCAGCGACAGTCTGCGTGGTGGTGTCTTTCAGCGCGGCGAGCTGCGCCTGCATTCGTCTCGAGGTTCGCGGCTTGCTCGTCGAGCGCGGCCTGTGCGGCGTCGGCCGCTTCTTGTGCCGCAATCATCTTCTGCTCTGCGACCTGCTGCAGGGCGGTCTCGTTCGTCGCGGGCAACCTTCGCCTGATCGGTCAGCGATTGGGCGGTGTTGCGCGCCGAGATTGCGCCATCGTAGACCGACCGGTTGTACTCGAGAAGCTTGTCCATGGTGCCCAGGCGTGACAGGAGCTCATCGGCGTTGGCCGCGGAACCGGAGAAGAACAGTTGCAGTGCTGAATCATCTCCACCGTTGCGATACAGCTGTGCCGCAACTTGACCGGCCCTGCGCGCAGAGGTTTCGGCAATCGCTGATTGTTCGTCCGCCTGCGCCTGCAGGCTCTGAGCTTCCGTGATCGCAGCGAAGTACTCCTGCTGCGCTGCATAGAACTCGTCGGAGGCTGTATCGGCAGCAACCTGAGTCTCAGCGACCTTCCGCGTCAAGGACTGGATCAGCCCTTCGATTCGGGTGATCTCGGCAGCCTTGGCAGCTTCGTTGTTCTTGGCGCGTTGCACATCGTCCCAACTCGGGTACGACGCAGCGTACGCCGCTGAGTCGCCGGAGCCGATGCCGAGTGCAGCGAATGCAGCGACACCGAGCGCGCCGAGCCCGAAAGCGCCACGTCGAGTAACACTCAGCTTCCAGAACGAGTCGCGTTCGGCGGGCGTGGGTGCACAACCGCATTCTTCAGCCGCCTCCGTAGCCGCAGAGACGAGTCGTCCGTTCACTGTGCCCTCTCCTCGAGCTCGGCTTCGTGGATTCTGCTGCCATGGGCGCGCAGATTGGCCACGCTTGCATTGCCCGCCGTCTGGTCCATCGGCCGTACGTGGCCGCCGAAGTCGCGCCGACTCGCTCGTGATCTCTGATCAGTGGCCCATATCTGTCGCATCGAATTCGAGTTCGACTGTCCTGACACGAAGTTCACGCTTTCGGGTCCGTGTGGATGTCGGGCTCACCTTGTTGTGTTTGTTCTTTTTCACTTGCCGTACGACAACGGTGGTGGCGATCACCGCGGCACCTATGACAGCCACGGCGATGATGAGCGGGATCGCGATCGAAGCCACCTCGTTCTCGCCTGCGGATGCCGCCGGGGCAGGGGTGTCCGCTGCGGGAGGTTCGGTAGTTGGCCACAGCAGAGGGCGACGCCTTTGCCGGTTGCATCCGTGATTGTTCGTTCCCGCATGCTGGTTGGTCCCATCCCAGCCCTGGCTCGATGCCGGTGGGAGCGTACGTGAACGTGAAGCTCTCGGATATGGGGTGACCGTCGCTGGAGACGGCGTTCCAAAGCACGGTGTAGACGCCGGGTTCTCCGAGTGCGACCGGGGTGGTGAGGATGTTGCGGTCGATGGTGGAGCAGCTGGATTCGTAGAAGAGGCCGTCGGGTCCTTGCACTTGGGCGAAGCTTGCCTGGCTGAAGTCAATGAGTTCCCCGCTGAACGTGAGAGCGACGTCGTCGAGTTGGGTGACGGTTTCGTCTGCCCCGGGCACGGTGTCCAGGAGGTTGTCGTGCGCGAGAGCTGCGGGGGCCGGTGCGGCCACGATTCCCAGTGCGATGAGGGCAAGAAGTGTGCTGGCGAGCCAGCGGTGCGGTGGGTGGAGGTCACGGGCGTGGGTCCTTTCGTCCGGCGGGCACGGGGTGCTGTCGGTAGGTCTGTTGTTGCGTTTCGTGTGGAGGACGGAGAAGCCGGTGAGGATTGCGAGCATTCCCGCGATCATCAAGGTGGCGGCTCCGGCGAGGGCCTGGTCCTGCAGGGGGGTGGGTCCCCACGTCCGCCCATGGCGCCAAACCACTCCGCGACGATGAGGTCGGAGCGAGCGATAGTGGCGATGCCGAAGAAAGTGGCCACGCCTGTGAGCGCAGTGAGTGAGGCCACACGCCACCGCCCCTCGGGAGTCGTGGACGCGTTCGGGGAAAGCGATCGTACGAAGAGGCACCGGTGACGAGGAGCTGGCTGATCATCCATTCCGCTCCGAGCTGGTCGTAGAGCGACCATCGGAACAGGTCGGAGTAGTGGAACAACCACAGCGACGTGGCGAACAGGGACGCGGCGACGACGGGGCGACGAGTAAACCGGGCCAGGGGGCTGTGGCGGCCAGAGAAGCCATTCGCGCGGTCCTCGGCTTCCATCGTCCCGTGGGTGGATGACCAAGGTTGCGAGGGTGATCGGCGCCGCGAAGACAAGGAGCAAGGGATCGCGAGACTGAGGAGAGCGAAGGCGAGGAATCGCATACTGATGAGCGAATCGTCATAGGCTGCGATCGGCCCACTGGTCGTCCACAGAAAGCGCCCCCATCCCCGCAATCCAGCTGATCGTGCGCCTGGCTGGCCACGGATACCCGCGGCGCCGTGCGCGTCGGACGCCGACGAGGTAGAAGACGATTCCGAAACCCGCGACGAGCACCCAAAGGAGGTCGGGACTCCACGCCGTGAACCATCTCTGCAGGGTGAGTGCGACCGGGACGGGTGCGTCGGTGAGGATCTCCGCGGCGGTGGTCTGCGGCAGGGTGATCGCATCGGCGGGGGCGGCGGTGCGGGCGAGGGCGGCGGCGACCCCGCTCGCGACACCCATGAAACCGAGTTCGACGCACACGATCATCCAGAAGGCGCCACGGCCCTCGCTGGTCTTTGCGATGAGTCGGCGGCGGTAGGCGGCACCCAGGACGCCCATGACCAAAAGCGCGCCGATCTTTGTGAGAAGGAGGATGCCGTACGGTTGAGGCCAAATCCTCCCACCGGCCGAGGGCTGTGAGCGTCCGCGC